>NZ_CP018093.1:0-640866 GCF_001885235.1 Francisella hispaniensis FSC454 | reverse complement strand
CAGGATTAAAACTCGATATCAAAAACCCTCTAGATTTAGGTGCAGATCGTGTTGCAAACTCAGTTGCAGCTATCTCTAACTTTCCTGCAAAGAACATTATCATTGTTGATTTTGGCACAGCAACAACTATTTGTGCTATTTCGGATAATAAAGCCTATATAGGCGGCGCAATCTTACCAGGGATTAACCTTTCGATGGAGAGCTTATCACAAAAGACTGCAAAACTATCTAATGTAACTATCTCTCACCCTAGTTCTGCGTTAGGTAAGACAACTATCTCCCAAATCCAATCAGGTCTTATATATGGTCAATTAGGTGCTATAAAAGAGATAGTTAGTAGAATCTCTCAAGAAAATTTCTCAGATAAACCACCAGTATTAATCGCAACTGGAGGTTACTCTCACTTATTTGAAAAGAACAATATTTTGATGTAATTATCTCTGATTTATTACTTCATGGACTTAGAATAATCTGGCAAATGAATAAATAATCTCTGAGCGATAGCCTACTATGTTTAAAAAGTTAGTACGTCATTGTGTCAGGCTTGACCACACAATCTAGCAAATAGCTTAGATCTAAGCTATTTGATCAAGTACTACTTTTATATAATTTTAGCCGTATATTAATTGCTCAAGCTAACTAATTCACTAATATTTGAATTTCTCTTAATATCTTTCTGAGCGATATCTATTAAGCTACTTTGTTCAGATATAATTGTTAATTTATGTTTCGCTCTAGTGATAGCTGTATACAAAAGTTGTTTACTTAGCGCTTCATTATCTTCTGCTGGAAGAATAATTACAATTTCATCGAACTCTGAACCTTGAGTTTTATGAATTGTCATAGCATAGACACTTTCATATTTTGGTAGCATATTTAGGCTAAATGCCTTAGTATCTTTGCCATCAAAATATGCACGAAGTTTACCAGTATCATCTGGCCAAATAATCCCTACATCTCCATTAAATAAACCTAATGAATAACTATTTTGGGTTATCATAATTGGTTTACCCTTATAGTTAGAATCTATAGGTTTAGACATAAACTTCTCAATTTTCTGATTTAATTTATCTGTACCAATTTCTAAATTTTTGTTAGCTACAAGTATTCTAAATTTATTTAGCTCGATAAGAGCCTCTTTATAGTCACTGCACTTTTCAAGCTTTGAATATCTCTTTGCATACTCTTTTAGATAAGTATCTAAATTTCTTTGACTATGAAAACTAATATTCTCATTTTGGTGACTATCAATATTAATATCTCCTTTTAAAACTGAGGCTGCAAGATTATTTATATATTGTCGTGAACGATAGTTTTTGATAAGTAATGTTGTATATGGCGTAATGCTACCATCTCTATGGTGTGTAAAATTTGCTAGTAGACTTCCTGCCTCAACTGAGGGTAACTGATTAGTATCACCTATTAGTATCAACTTGGTATTATCGGCCACTGCTCTAATCAACTTAATAAAAATATTCATATCTAGCATCGAAGCTTCATCAACAATGATCACATCGTATGGTGCTTTTGATTGTTTGTTATATTTAACATAAGTAGAATTCGGTCGTAAACCTAAAAATCTATGTATAGTTTGAGCTTCTAAATTAGATAATCCTAAATAACTATCACTATCTGCCCTTTTACTTAATGCACTATTTAAGGATTTTGTCATTCTCTGAGCAGCCTTACCTGTTGGTGCTAAAAGCGCTATTCTTTGCTGATTTTGATTAAGAATTTGTATAGCAAGTAAAAGTTTTGCAACTGTAGTTGTCTTACCTGTGCCTGGTCCACCTGAGATAATACTAAAATTATAATTTAGACTTTTGATAACTGCCTGTTTTTGCCAATCTATCTCATTAATAGGTTCAAATAGTTTGTCTACGACTTCTTCAATATAGTTATCTTTTTGAGTATTTTGGACTGTTCTTAATTTTATAAAGTTAGCCATTTCATTCTCATAATTCCAAAATCTTTTGATATATAGAGAATCATACTGTTTGGCAAAATGTATAGGTAAATCATCATAATTTAAACTATCTAAAATACTTACAATTTCATCAAAACTTGGAATTTTAAAGCCTACTTTAGCATCACTTTGATTGGTTTGTTCTAAAGCAAAAATAGTTTTATTTGATATATCCGCTATCTTCAAACAGCTATGACCATGGCTATACACATGCATAAGCTTCATCAAAATATGAAATAAAATTTCATTACTTTTTTGTTCCAAATCATTCCCCTTTGCTCCGTGAAGGGGTAGATATGACTCACTTGATAAAGTGGTCATAGACGGGATAGTCTTTTTGACTAAATCAAACACCTCTTTAGCAAAGAAAAAATCTATAGCTCTAATATCTGCTAATTGCTCACAAGCTTGATGGAAAGTCTTATACATTATCATCTCCATTAAATAAACTAGCAAGTTTGTTGATAATCTCTAAATTTGGTCTAGCTCGATAAACTCCATAGCCATCTTTCATACCTCTAAGATAGAAATAATATACTCCGCCAAAATGCTTTTCATAATTATAACTTTCAATGTTTTGTCGCAGGTACTTATCTAAAGCAACACTATATATCAGATACTGCAAATCATAAAAACTACTTTGATTTTTCTCTTGCATAGTCTGCTGATTATAATCTTCTAAAGTATCACCTAAATAATTTGACTTATAATCTGCCACATAAAATTTACCATCATGTTCAAAAATCAAATCAATAAAACCATGAAGCATACCAAAAATCTTTTGACTTGCAAATTCGTCATAATCAATAGTTTGATTACGATATTCTGCTAAAATTTCGATAATATTTTTCTTATATAACTTTTCATTTGCTATAGGAAAATAAAACTCTGCTTCTTTTAAGGTTTTTGTATTTGGAATATCTTTTAGACAAAAATCTTTATTATTGATATCAAACAAACCATATTGAATATTATCATTAGAACTAAAAGTTTTAGTTTCTATAAAAGGTATAGATGCAACTAAACACTCTTCTAACCATACTTTAAGGTTATCAAAATCTTCTGCAGCAACTACTTTATATCTATCCATTTGCTCTTGTAAAAGATTATCATCTATCTTACCTAGGCTAAAATCTGTATGCTCTAAAACATTATGCAAAATATTACCAATATCTGCTCCTTTGGAAGCTGTAAATCTAAACTCCAATTCCTGCTGAGATTTTTGAGCGCTATCATCTTCAGACTCATCGTTTTCTTTTTCTAATGCAGTATTTTCAACTTTTGACTTTGAAATTTTTGAGAAAGACAACATCTCCCAACTATCATTTAATAACTTATTAATATCATTTGCTTTGAGGTTTTGTAAAGCATCATGGTCGAATTGGTCATTTGTAATTAGATTCTCACTTTCATAAGAATGACTTGTAGCTATATCTATAAGCAAGCTTTGATTAGTAGGATTTGCTGTTATATTTTGGATTTTCTCTAACCAATTATCATCTTTTTGATAATCTAAAAACCTTGCTAATGGACTTCTAAATGAAATATCAGATTTTTTATCTTGGTATTTTGCAACTCCAATATAGCATCTATGCTCTGCACGTGTAACAGCCACATAAAATAGGCGCATCAACTCCTCTATAACCTCATTTTCTATCTGTGGTTTTATACTGTCATCTTTACCAATTTTATAGACTGTCTGTTTAAGATTTTTATCATAGTATTTAGAGAAATCACTTGTCTCAAATTTCCTTTTACTTACATAACTTGCAAATGGTATAAATACAACTGAATACTCAAGTCCTTTTGAGCCATGAATTGTAATTATCTTAATCAGATTATCATCACTCTCTAATCTAAGTTCGCCCTCACTTGTAGCTGAACTATTTAACTGTTGACGGTACCACTTAATTAATTGATTTGGGTGTTTATATTTATTCTCAGCTACTTTTATAAGCTCGGCCAAATGGAGAATATTTGTGATAACACGCTCTTTTGAATCTGATCTTTGAATGAAGTTCTCATGTATAATCTGGATAATAAATGCCATAAAACCATATTTATGCCATTGTTGTCTTAGAGATTTAGCTTTTTCTATCTCTTCATCCCATGCTGAGACATCATTTTCATCAATATATCTAATAAATTTATCGGCACTACCACCAAGTAAACTAGTTGATAATGCTCTCTTTAGCATAGATTTATTTTCAAGATCGTTTATACCTTCCATAAGAGCTAATATTTCTTTAGCCTCTTGGCTATGATAGACATTATCGCGCTGGCTTAGATATACTGAGCTTAGTTTCTTAGCTTGTAAAGCTTTTTGAATAATCTTTGCTTGCGTGCCATTCTCTACCAAAATTGCGATATCACTTTCTACAACTTTTTTAGAATTTAATAGTCTAACGATTTCATTTGCTGTCCATACTGATAAATTACTATCGATATCACTTTTATTATCATCTTCGGCCACTTGATAATAGAAATAATTTATTGGTTTAAGTTTATCATCAAAGTCTTTTGCTTTTTTGTCAGCATTTGGTGATGCTTTGACAAGCTGATAGCCTATACCATCACTAAAAATATTAGTCCCAATTTGTCCCGCTTCTTCTGGCTGATAATCTTGTTTATAGAAAAGTCTATTGTAAGCTTTTATCATCTCTCTAGTTGAGCGCCAGTTAGTATCCATACTCCACTGATTGTCATTAGAGCAACTATCTTTAGCTTTTAAATATGTAAAAATATCTCCACCTCTAAAACCATAAATTGCTTGCTTTGGATCGCCTATCATTAGCAATAACAAATCATCTATTCCTCTTTGGGACGAAGGGGTGTCAGTCACAGACACCACACCCCGCCTATCGGCATCCCTCTCAAGAGGGGGATGGGGTATTTTATTACTCTGAGGATAGATAGTATCCAAAATCTCATACTGCTCAGCATCGGTATCTTGAAACTCATCAATAAGAGCAACTGGATATTGATGTTGTAAAGTCTTGACTAAATCTGGAGACTTTTTGACACTATGACAAAGTTTAGTAATCAAATCATCAAAATCTAAAACACCCTTTTGTTCTTTTGCTTTTATAAAATCTTGACGAATTTTTAGGCAAGCTTGTTTGATGAATTGAGCTGCATTTGCTCGCTTTATTTCTTCCTGTAAGTCTCTTAATTCTTTTACACCAATAAAAATCGGTTTTATTAGTTTTGCACTTATCTTTCTGCCATCTGTAATTATAGATATATCATCTGGGAATAGTATTTGATTATCTAATTTTAACCATTCTAAAACTCTATGATACTCATCTACTCTCTTGCCCTCTGGCTCATCTTTTCCTAATTTAGATAAAAAGTCATCCACAATACTTTGATTATTTAAAAATAATTCCAGTTGTTGCTTTTTGAGTATTTTAAATTCATCTAAGCTCATAGCTTGCTTTGTTAAAAGTTCATAACTGGACCTAGCAACATTTCTTAACTTATCCAAAAACATATCTGGAGTATGTAGCTTATATGTTTGCAAATATTCAAAATTGGTTTTGTTTTTATTGATATGTTTTCTAAAAAAATCCTCTACTACCTTTTGTAAAATATCAGAAGTATCGACCTCCATAGAGACATCCATCTCCATACCACTAGCAAAAGCTTGCTCACTTAGAACTTTTTTACAAAAACCATGAATGGTAAAAATAGCTGCTTCATCTATCTCAAGTAATGATCTTTTAAGATGCTTATAATTTTGATCACCTTTTTGTATCAGTGTTTCTTGTCCTTTTATAGAAACTTTGACCTCTTTGCCTTCAGAAATATCCTCTAGTACATCTCTAATCTTAGCTTCTACTCTACCGATAATCTCTTGGGTAGCATCTTTGGTAAATGTCATTACAAGGATATCTTTGGGTAATAATCTATTTCCCGACCTCTGCTCAAGAAGTAAACGAATATATAACTCGGTAATATTAAAAGTCTTACCAGTACCAGCACTAGCCTCGATAATATGGCGACCTTGTAGGGTTATTGTGTTTGCATCTAGGTTTTTCATTACTATTTTTCAATCCTATTAAATAGTTAAGCCTATATTATTAATCATCTGTCCTTATCCTAAAAATCCTACTAATAAATATAAAAAACAATGCTATAGCTGTACCACTAAATGTTTCTATCAAACGTAAACCAGTATTTAGAAAAGGTGAATAACTTGGTTGATACAATCCCAATGCAACAATCACCCCAGCATTTGCACTACTCATTTTGATAGCATTTTCAAGATGTAGACTAGCTGTAATAAGAACACTAATTGCCACAGCTAAAATCATAACATAATAGTGATAACCTAAAATGGATGTAAAAATAAATGCTGTAATTCCACCAATAACAGAACCAACTAATATCTGAAAAGCTGCTAAATAAGAATCTCTAATACTTAATTGTAAAATTGTAGAAACTGTAATCAAACACCAAAAACCCCCAATTACAGACTGACCACGATGTAACAAATTCGACATATAAAATCCTAACAAAAAACATATACAGGCAGCTAGAGCAATCTCAAAGCTAATATAAATATTTTTGTATAGCTGTGGGATATTAGAAGGTTTATGATTGACTTTCATTAATAACCTCAAAAAAATCTTGATATATTTGTAGACCCTCAAAGTCTTCTATTTTTGGATGCTCATTATAAAAAAGTTTGAAATAACTATTATCTTCTAATGCTTTAAAATTATGCTCCGAAGACTTTATCACGCCTTCCCAGTTTTTTTGTTTTTGCTTAGCTACTTTTTCATCAGAACCACCAACAGCTTCAGCTAAAGATAGATGTACCAACATAGGCTTAGATACTATTCTCTCAGCTTGCATTAAATAATGTTCTAAAGTTTGCTTAGCTGTTACATAGCTAATGCTCTCAATCTTAAAAGTATCGACCTTATCCTTATCTAATCCATAATAGATAGCACAAATATCTTTCTGTTCATAATATGCTACAAGTATAGCTGTCAGATATAACTCAAACTTTTTTGTTATACCTAACTTTGATGGTGTTGATAGCATAACGCAATCACTATTAATATAACAGCTAGCTTCTAACTCATATCCCAATATCTCTTGATGAAAATATTTAGACTCATAATTTGCTAAACTCGCCTTATCTAATAGCTTTTGAATATTCTCTACTTCCTTATTAATCTCATTTTCAGTAAGTACAGATTCTGGAAGCTTGCCACTTAGCTTGGCTGTTTTTATGGTTAATTCTTTGTCTTTCTCATTCTCAAGAGTCTTTAATAAATCTTGTTTAAATTTATGTTTACCTAAACTATCTATATCAAATGGCTCACTGTCTTCTAACTCTTCAAAGTCATCCTCTAAATATAGCTCTAAGCCGTAATTTGTATAAGCTTTAATAGGATCATCAAAGATTTTGACAAGTTTTGAGATGCTTAAACTCTTTGGTAGATTGACACCATTATTTAATAACTTTGGATCATAAAATACCTTAGGCTCTGACTGTAACAACCTCAACCAAGCCTCATCATAACTTCTGTACTCATCAGCGTAACATTTAGAACTAAAAGGATGCAATGGATATTCTTTAATATCTTCTTTTTGCCAATTATAGTTTGCTCGCAAATAACTTATTAACTCTTTGAGTATTAGACTTGGCTGTTGCTCAACATTAGTTTTGACACTTCTACCAATGTAACTAAGATACAAATAATCACGCGCAGATGTAATAGCCTCTAAAAATAAATATCTATCATCATCTCGTTTAGTTCTATCACCCTTGAATCTTCCAAGTCTTGCCATCAAATCAAAGCTAATCGCAGATTCTTGGCGTGGGAACTTACCGTTATTTAATCCCAGCATCGCTATCACTCTAAAAGGAACATTACGCATTGGTGTCATTGAGCAGAATGTTACTTTACCATTTAAAAAATGGTTATTAATAATTGGTTCAGATAACTGCGAAATCAAACAATATCTAATTGTATACAAATCAATCTCTTCTAATAGCAATACATCTTTAGCTGTAGTGACTGTCTTTACGATTATATCTTTGATTTTCTTAGTGATATATTGCTCATCACTAGTTATATCAAAGACATCATCAAACATCGCTAAAAGATACTCTTGCCAAGCTTCTAAGCTTCTTGGTTTAAGCAGCTCTTGTGAATATTTTTCTAGCAGCTCTAGCAACTCATACAAGCCACCAAGTTCGACAATCTCACTACCCTCAATCACAGGTATAGTCATCAATTGATCTAGCTCTTGATAATTGATAGATATTCCTCTTTGGTACGAAGGGGTGGCAGTCACAGACTGACGGGATAGTTTTAAATCGACGATATAGTTACTATCACTATAGCTAAACCCTAGCATCAATCTCTTAAGCCCCCAACTCCAAGAGAATGTCTGACCATTATTACTATGATGAATACATGACTCTTTTAACCAATAGTGAATAGTTTCTAATTGCTCATCGGTAATCTTAAACTTTTGCTGAATTGCTGGTACAGCTAGATAATCAAGTATCTTATTAACTTCAAAGTTACTCTCTGGCAACTGCAATAATTCTATAAAACTAGCAGCTAAAGGCTCTGAATCTAGCAATGTCCTATCTGCTATCGAACATGGGAGCTTTTTATCTGTTGGAAACCTTGAGAACACACTATCAATATATGGCGAATAATCCTCAATATTTGGACACATTACCAAAATATCTCGAGGCTTAATACTTGGATCTGCCTTGATCATATCCAAAAGCTTATCATGTAGAATCTGCACTTCTCTAAGTGGACTATGGCATGAATTAATACTGATACTTAAATCTTTCTGCTTGGCATGATTTTGGCAATCAAGTTCCAATAGATTTCGCTGTAGGCTTACTAGCTGTGTTTGGTTATTATCAGCAAGTTTCTCAAAATCTAACGAATTTTTATCAAACTTTTCAAAGATTTCTAATTCTTGCTTTTCTTGATTTTCTAGAAGCTGGTTAAAAAATTCTTTACCTTGTTGACCTAGATTTGCCAATAGAGGTTGAAGCTCATAGTCATCACTATCTAACCATGCTGAGATTTTACTTTTGTGTAAATCATACCAATACTCACTACATGGATTAATATACAAAATATTGATATCAATATATTTAGCAAATTCAAATACAAAGCCAAGATTTTTCGGAGATATAGTATTAACCCCAAATATATAAATATCACTTGGTATATTTAGTTTTTCTAAGTTTTGTCGACCGAGCTTTTTGAGTGCTTCTCTTTGAACTTTGTATGGAGTATCTGGAACCTTCTTAACAAGAGCCTGCCAAAGTAGCATTTGCCAATCTTCATCACTCTCTGGTTTAGCAGGATTTATATACTCGCCCTGCTCCCACTTTTGCAACCACTCACTTCGATATGATATATATTTTGAAAATATCTCGGCTATTTTAACGGATAATTGATATTTCTTGAGATCACTATTGTGGTAATATTCTTGAAGTTTAGGATTATTGATACTATCTAAACTTCTAAAAATTCTCCAAGCTAGAATATCTTTTGTGTATGCTTTTTTATATGCTTGTTTCGCTGTGAGCTCATAGCAGATATCAAGTATATAGCCATTTATCATGTCATATTTAAGATTCATGGCAATATTACGATATTGTGCTAATTGCATACTTAACCAATGTTGCATACCACGGCTACCAACTATTAGCTGTGTCGGTGTGAACAAATCTTTTTTTTCAACATCTAGAAGTTTAGATAAAACTTGAACAAGATACTCAAGTTTATTTGATGGATACGTGTACAGTGCCATGCTTGATTAATCAGAATACTTGTACAAGCTATTTTAGCAAATTGAACATATAAAAATTATTATTTATACTCAAAAACTAAAAAGAATCTGCCCGAGCTTTTTCCCAAGATCTTGCAAAACTTGGCGGGATATTACCATTAACCAAACAATTTTCTGGAATAAAATCATACAAATCCGCATATGACTTAATCTCATTTACAGATATACGCTTTTTAAGATTTTCTGGCTCAACATCATCAGCCGAAGTAAGTCCCATAGCTCCAATAATTTCTAAACAAGATTGAATTGTGGCTTTATGAAAATTATAAACTCGATACATTTTATCTTCAACTACCAAAGCCTTTTCAAGGCGTGGATTTTGTGTAGCCACACCAACTGGACAAGTATTGTTATTACACTGACGTGACTGAATACAGCCGATAGCAAGCATCATTGCTCTAGCTGAGTTACAAGTATCCGCACCCATAGCAAATAACCTCACCATATCAAAACCTGTAGCTACTTTACTACTTGCAACTATACGAATCTCATCGCGTAACCCACAACCAATCAAAGCATTATGTACAAATATCAAACTATCTTCTAATGGCATGCCAATATGATTAGAAAATTCAAGTGGTGCTGCCCCTGTGCCGCCATCGGCACCGTCGACAGTTATAAAATCAGGTTTGATACCTGTCTCAAGCATTGCTTTACAAATACCTAGAAATTCGACATGACTACCAATACATAGCTTAAAACCAATTGGTTTTCCATTAGAAAGATCTCTTAGCTGTTTAATAAAATGGCAAAACTCTATCGGTGTTGAAAAAGCACTATGCGCAGGAGGTGATAGTACATCCTTACCCATTGCAACTCCTCTAATTTCAGCAATCTCTGGAGTTATCTTAGCTGCTGGTAAAACCCCGCCATGAGACGGTTTAGCTCCTTGAGATAACTTAATTTCTATCATCTTAACACTATCTAAATTTGCTTTTTCAGCAAATTTCTCTGCTGAGAACTTACCATCTTCTGTACGACAACCAAAATAGCCTGTACCAATTTGAAATACAAGGTCACCTCCTTGTAAATGATATTTAGTCAAACCACCCTCACCTGTACATTGATAAAAACCCCCAAGTTTAGCTCCTTTATTCAAAGCCATAACAGCATTTGCAGATAATGCTCCAAAACTCATCGCGGATATATTCAGATGAGATGCCATATAAGGTTGCTTACAATCAGAGCCACCAAATTTAACTCGCGTTTCAATCTCATTAATATGCTTAGGCATAAGCGAATGTGTTACCCATTCATAACCAACCCTGTAAATATCTTTCTCTGTACCAAAGGCAGCGGTATCATTAATACCCTTAGCACGACGGTAAATTGTCGAACGTAACTCTCTACCAAAAGGTTTCTCACTTTCATTATCTGCGATAAAATATTGCTGAATTTCAGGGCGCAAAAACTCAAGTATATAGCGCATATGTCCTACTATAGGAAAGTTTCTTAGAATAGAATGCTTTGTTTGGGTAACATCATATATTCCTATAACTACCAAAACACCAACAAATCCTATACTAACCCATATTGATGCGTGAAGTAATGAAAGTGATAATAAGACTATTATCACAAAGACAGCAAAACCTATATACCATTTACGGCGCTCACTTATGTGCATTTGACTTTAACCTTAATTTATTGAAAAAAATTGACTCTAACGCTAATTTAGCATGTATCTTACAAAGATAAAATCGCTAAGCTTCTCTTATAATAACATTTTATATTTAATTAGCACATATTTAGTTAGCTAATTTCATGATATCATCTGCTTAATAGTCATTTACTTAGGAAACTATTATGAATAGAGATTTTTTCATAATACTATTTGCTCTTTCAAACCTTATTGTTGCATCAGTATTAATTAGATATTCAGAAGTAGGTCCAATTGCAAGTTTTGGCTACAGATTATTATTACCCTGTATTTTCTTATATTCATTTTTAGCTATTACTAAAGATGAAGAGAAATTATCAAAAAAATCTCTTTATATCGCAACATTAACTGGCTTTTTTTTAGCATTAGACTTAGCTTTTTATAGTATATCCCTGATTTATACATCTATTGCAGAGGCTAGCCTTTTAACGAACCTTTGCCCATTTATTACAACTTTTATAGCTATAATATTTCTCAAAGAAAAAGTATCTCTTAAATATTACTTAGTTTTATTGGTAGCATTTATTGGTTTATTACTTCTTATGAGCCAAGCTGGTCTAAGTTCTCAGCACCTTTTAGGTAATTGGCTGGCGATTATATCTGCCGTATTCTATGCTCTTTTTATTATCTTTTCTAAGAAACTTAGAGACTCTTGCTCAACTTTTAGAATGATGTTTATCGCCTCATTAAGTGGTTCGATTGTACTATTTATATTAGCTTTTATTTTCAATGAACAGATAATTCCAACCACCTTTAGAGGTGTTGTAATTTTATTTGCTATAGCTCTGTTTGGACATCTACTTGGGAATATACTATATATTAGTCGTATCAAGCACATATCACTAGCAATGAGTTCCTTAGTTTTACTAGTTGGCCCAGTATTTGCGTTGCTATATGGCTATGTCCTATTTAGAGAAACATTCTCAATACAACAGCTTGTGGGAATGTTTATTATAATTCTTTCTGTCTATTTAGGTAAAAAAGTACTTAAAAAACAACAAGGTACAGCATAAATATATTCTGCTTTATAAGAAAATTCTCTTATGACTATATCTATATTAGACGCTTTCTTAATTGAATTATGCAACTCTTTTGATGAATCATCAGGTCTAGTCTTAATCACAAAATTTAAATCCCGAGATTTTTTGTATAATTTATTTATAATACTCTTATTATAGTTATTTTCTAAAAGAGTAACTTGATGTCCAACTTTAGTTTCTAGAGAGTGCCAATGCTCAACTATATATTTTCTTATATCTTCTTTATATACCTTATTTACTACATGGTTCAAACTCACTTCTTGAATAGTATTTCTATTGTCAGATACATAGTGCTGTTTAATAACAGACAATAAATCTTTAATTTCCTGATTTTCTACTAAAATACTTTTTTTTATCATTTTGTTTGACTCCCTCAACTTATAAAAGTGCAGTTTTATTACACCTTCAATACTAACTACTTTTTGCCATAAAGGGAAGTATTATTGCACTATTTTGTAAAAAATTATTGAACCTTTGATTAGACATAAATATACTTATACTGAGATTACTATATTTAGGACTAGAGATGTTTGACTACAAAACCGATCTAAAACCTGCCTTAAAAAGAATAGGTATGAAACAAATAGACCTAGCTAAAAAGCTTGGTAAAAGTGATCGCACTATTAAAGGCTGGGTTGCTGGTACAAACTGTCCTTCTTACGATGGACATATAGAAGTTATGAAAATACTAGGTTTAGAAGATAATTACCATCCTAATGCTAGATCTATAGTAGCTATTGCTAATGTACCAGTATTGAGCTATGTTCAGGCTGGTGAATTTACACAATCTCAAGAAGATATAGATCCGATAGATTATTTACAAATCCCTGATAATCTTGTGCCTAAAAATGGCTTCTCTTTACGAGTACAAGGCGAAAGTATGCTCTATGACTCTTCAGAATCTCAACTGCTTAGTCCTAAATACGCTAAATATACTCTCTACGAAGGTGAGAATATTTTGGTTGACCCTAATGAAATTAGCCCTCAAAATTTAGTTGATAAAATTGTGGTTGCGAGAAACTCTGATGGAGCTACAGTTAAACTACTATACAAAGATAATAACCGCTTGTACTTGATGCCTTTAAATTCAAAGTTTCAAAATAATGATGAGATCAAATCTCCCACCGATGCGGTTATAATCGGTAGAGTTGTTAATTCTTTTAATATCAGACACTTCTAAAAAAATTACTCTTTATAAGAAATCACTATTAGTAAAATAAATGTCAATTTCTAATGAGACAATATAGAATTCATTAACTATAAACTACTAAATTATTTACTAAATGATGTCTTAACGAATAATACAGATAATTGTAGGAAAAACAATGGTCGGGGCCGGACTCTAACAATAAGCTAAAACCTTTTATTTACAATGGATGATATTCTAAATTATAATTTTAGGATACTATTTAGGATACACTTGGAGCGAAGTACCCCGTATATTTTGACATTTTTACGATTGCTGTAGCAATTATATTTTTTTCTTTTTTTATAAGATTATAAAACCTAATGGCAAAATAGCGGTAATTAGATATCTTTTATAGGGTATTTGTCAAGGTCGCCTAATAAACCAGTTGCTAGTCTTCTTTGTATTAGGTCGTATTCCTCTTGATAATCAATTTGTAAACCTGCTTTTCTCTTATCCCACTGTTTGAGCTTAGCGACTGTATTAATAGCCTGTATCTTTTCAGCCATAGTACTATCATCACTATCTATAATCTCATCTAATTTATCTAAATACTTTTGCCTAGTATTAAAAGCTCCTAGCATTTCCCTTTTTTGGATAGTTTCTATAAACTCTGCTACTTTTTCATGTTTGAGTAATTTACTAGCCTCGTTATATATTGTTTGCTCTTTCATGTTTTCAGTATCATAAGCTTGTATATAGGCTTCCGTGATATGTCCGCTTTGTAGATAGTATTTGCAAAACTCTAATTGTTTAGCTGTTAAATTCGACTTCATTATTCATTACCCCCACTGTCTACTATATAAAGCTTTACTTTTTTACCTGTTGCATGACTTAGATTTTTTATATTTATAATGCAATCCTTAGCAGACTGTTTACTGAAAGATGAAAACCTATCATTAAACAATTTTATTGACCCATCTAATAAATTATTTGCCAGCTCTATTTTCTTTTCTTCTGTCATACTTCCACCTACAAAAAGTTAATTAAGTTTCTATTGAATTTATAGATTAATGATTTAACTATTACACTATAGCCTACTCCATGTTGACTAGCTGTATTTTTAAGTTGCTGCAATTCGTTTTCATTAAGTCTTAATGTTATTGGTATAGTTTTGGTTTTAAAGTCTATATTATAGTTTTGCTCTCTCATATCTTTATACCTTGCTCTTTTTCTACTAACTCGCCATTAACTACTTTGTATCTCTCGCCTGTTCTTTTATCGCCAAAAACAAAGCTATTCCAGTCTACCCTTACTATATATTTGCTCTTATCAAACCATCTATATTTAGCCATAGTTTGATTTTCTACGTTATCAGGTAATGTATAGCCATTACTCCAAGCTATCTCTCTTAAGCCCTCCATTAAATAGCCTCCATACAACCAAATAATTTAATAAGTCTTTGTTTAAGTTCTAACTTCTTAATGTTGTTATCTTTATACTCTCTATCTGCTACATCTCCAAGCTCAAAAAGTAAATCAAGTAATAAACCTAAATCTTTACTTAGAATATTTAGCAAAATTGCTGTTAATATATCTCTTTGATTATCTGTACCATCTGTTAGTATATGCTCTAAACCATTTTGGTATAAAATTTCGTATATCTCGCTTATTGATAAATTTTCTATAGGCGTGGGCTTTTCATTAAAATTTAGTATCTTATCCATCTTTTAACCTTTCTTTTTGTATATTGATTGTCATTATTAGTACTACATTTTGTTAGTTATGTAATGTTAGAAGTAATTATATAATGAGATGAATTTGGCTGATTTTAATAGTATTTTTGAATTAGATTATTATGATTATCTTCTTATATCTCTATAAAAGTTTTCATGTGAGCCTATTTTTAGAAGTGTTAAGGTAAGAAGTCCATCATTGTAGTTATAACCAAGTAATATAAGCTGTTTATTTAGCTTGAACTTATACACTCTTAAAAAGTCTAAATCCCCTTTCTTTTGCTCTCCAATAAAAGGATCTTTAGCTATTAACTTAACAACCCCATCAACTTCTTTCTTATCTCTAATGGATAACTTTTTTATATACTTCTTAAATGTATTGGTTTGCTTAATCTTCAAACTCATAATCATCTACCATATTATTATCCATCTCAGCTTTTGCTACTAAGCTACCTATGACAAAATCATACGGTAAATCAGGGTTATCCTCCATTATCTTACCAATCATAGCCCAATGCTCTATTTGGCTTGCACAAGAGCGGTGCATTACCTTAGCGATTGCTTTAGCTTGTGTTACTAAGTCATCTGATAATCTTACTGATAAAGCCATAATATAAATCCTTAACTTTATTATATATGACTTCATTATACCATTTAATGCGATTATTTGCGATTTTAAAAATAGTTTATTAGAGAAATAATTATTATTACTCACCAGTAATCAATATTCTCAACCAAGTATTAGCCTTTAGAGTACCAGCATTAATCTTTTGATGTTCTAAAGGCGTATCATTATAAGCCTGTAAATACAATTCCTTATATTGCTTTAAAAGCTCGTACTGTTTAGCCTTTGGCTTCCATTTAAGTAAGTGTTCTATCCAGGGGATATTTTTAGGCGGTAATTGAATATCTGATAAATAACTTTCAATAGTAAATCTTTTAAAATACTCATCTTTATCTTGTGGTAGTTGCTGCAGCAATTTTTTTGCTTCACCTTTTGGGGTGAATACCGGTTTAATCTCTCTAATATCTTGTAGTTGTATTTTCTCTTTTGGTTTATCTTGATGTTTATTTTTATATTCTTGTAGTTTTTCTTGTAAGCTTCTCATAGTAAATATCTAGCTCCTAAATTTTCATTTTATAAAAGTGGACACATAAGACACAAAGTTACTAAAACCATTGATACATAAGGGTTTAAGCCGTGTTTTATCAAAGACACACAAAAAAACAAAGGACACAAACATAATACATATCCGATTTATACTACCTATAGAAAAGGATACAAAAGTATTAATATCTTGTAACCATCGGTATATATAGCTTTCAATTAGATTAATTAAATATATAGTTGTGTCCCTAGTGTTTAGTTGTGTTTTAATACCTACACACTTCAAAGTATTGATATATATAGCTTTTATGGTATTTGTGTCCAAAGTGTCCATTTTTCTCAAAGAGAAATTAATATAACCATTTATACTTAGTGTATTTAGTACCCATACTATTAGTTTTTTGAATATGGTTATAATTGGCTAGCATTTCTAAAGCTGACTCTAATAACTCTTTATCTAGTTTTCTGAATATTTTAGGTCTTGCAACATCTCCTACACTAAAGCCGTTTTTGTTATTAAATTTGCTTTTTCTATCTATAATCTTTTGAGCTACATTTCTTACCTCATCAAAATCATCACCATATAGATAATTAGCACATTCATATAGATAAGCCATCATTAAAACAACTCTCTCTACTGTATCTTTAGCTATGATGTTAGTATCTTGGTTACCTGCTAAGTGATAGATTAAAGCCAAAGTATGAAAAGTATTATCAGCTTTACCTAGATACTCTATCATTAAGTCGCTATGGTCGCTTCTTTGTATATCTTTTTGAACTTCATTAAACCACTCAATATATACGCTCTTAGCTTCACTTGTATATTGATAAATATTAGGTTCAGACTTTACTATTTCATTATCCACAATATTAAATCTTTCAGGTATATTTTTAAGATTATTAATTAGATTTATATATCTAGATTCTATAGCACTATTTAAAGTTTTTTCTTTATATATTCTTAAACTTTTTTCAGCTATAGGAATTAGTTGAAACCTTGCTAACAATCCACTACCACTGTATTTTTTGGTAAACTCTAACAGTCTATTAGTTTGCACACCGCCAATAATAGATAAAGTGATACTATCTACTTTTTGCGTATCTCTAGATACTGTTTTACTTTTATAAGAATGTCCATTATAACCAGATACATATAAACCGTGATCGTCTGATTTATCAGCTCTAGTAATACTATTTAACCAGTCTATAAGCTCATCAATATCAACTAGCAAACCATTAGGACTATCAACTGATAATTGCTTAATAAGGGCTTCCTTGGTAGCTTGGTTTATATATACCTCTCTTGAATATGGTTTTATAGTTTTATCTTTTTCTAACTCTATAATCTTAGCTTTTAAATCATCTTTACTAATCAAGGTCTTATCTTTTTCATTTAGCTTGTCATAATTCTTTAACTTAGCCTTATACTCATCAATTTCATTTTGCTCAAATTCTAGCTGTATCTTATAGTTTCGCAGCTCTTCTAAATATCTATCATAGAACTCATCATCTATCATTTTTAAAGGTTTAATAGCTTCTTGAATACTAGGGGTTTTACCAGTTCCACTTTCACCAACTAACATACTCCATAACACTGGAGTAACTTTTCTTTTCTCATTAATATCTAATCTAACTTTATTACCAAGTAAGCCAGCTAAACTAGTTAAACTAGCACAAGCTACATATTGTACTGGTTGTTGTATTACATTAGCTAAGTCATATACATAGTCGCCTATAATTTCAGGTAGCATTACCTTATCAAATATTGGTATTTGCTTATCCTTTTTTGGTAACTCTCTAGGCTTACCTTTTAGTATTTCTATATTGTCATCTAGCGTTGTTAGCTCTACTACATTACTCATCTTATAAATCCCCTTTAGTAACTAAATAATCATTCCAATCTGATAAACCTTTATCCATCTGCTCAGCTGTTAATGGTGGTGGATTGATATAAATATTTGGAATTGCTGCAGCAACCTCAATAGCTTTTTTCTCTCCTATACCGTGCTTATCTTTATCAGCCCATATATTTAATTCAGCATTAGGATATCTACTATAAAAGCTCTCTATAACATGAATATAGTTATTACAGTTAAATACACATATAACCGATATATCAGCCTTAAAACGCTCTACAAGGCTTAATACACTCATACCAGTAGCAAAACCCTCTACAAAGATAAAACTATCATTAGATGATTTATTTAATATCAGACATGAGCCTTTAGCATGAGCATCTTTATAAAACTTCTTAAAGCCATTTGGATATATACCTTGTAAGCTCTGTATTTGATTATTAAAAGGCTCTACAGTACCAAAGCATGGGATTATCAAAACATCTTTATACAAGCGTATTAATGGATGATTATTTATACCTTTTTTACTAAGTATGGGTGATCATCATTAGCCAATGGTAATGACTTATAAAAATCAGTTAATTTAGTAGCTAAATCTTTCTTTTGGTTAATCTCCTCTATCTGTCTTTTTTCTATCGCCTCTCTTTGCTTTTTCCAACTCTGCAAAAGTCTTGTAGCTCATATTTAGGTTTATCATTATCTATATAGGTATACTTCTCACCTGTTACCCAATCACCAAAAACAAAGATATTATTATCAATATTCTTTAACCATAAGTTTTTATTATTATTTTTCTTATTTTTATCACTAAACCTAATCAGTTCCCCAATACCTATGCTATAATTAAAGCTATTAGGCAATGGATAGCCAATAGAGTTAATAAAATCATTAAACTTTGTTATATTCATTGTCTTTTTCCCCTAGAAATATCTAATATTACTTATCTTTTTAGTAGCAATTCCAAGTACTCTCTCTACTGGTATTACTACATCTTTGTAATCTTCACTTATAAACCTACCTATAAGCTCATTTTTAGGGTTTTTGTCTAGTAAGACTATGAAAGTATCATTATATTTATTTTCAACTATAGCGACTCTATTTGGCTTAGCTTCTAAAAGTCTTATCAAATATTACAAAGTCGCCTTTGATTAGGTTTTTGTCATGAGCTGAATTACTCATAACATCATTTTTTATTTTGATACCAAATAAGTTTTCTATATTTTGATTGTTTTTAGACATGGCTATATTCCTCTTGGTTGTTTTCTCAAAGTATCGGGGCGGTTGAGACTAGTACCAAGCCTAGCTGTAGGTATTTACCAATAAATTGGCTATTGTATTCCCTACACCTCCCGACAAAACAAAAGAGTTTAGCCGTTATGTGATAGATATATTGATTAACATATCTTAAAAGTGCATAATAAAGCCCGCTACCGATAGATACAGTATTATCTATATCATCATGGCTATTATTACAATTCACTTTATCATAGCTCTTAATAGTGGCTATATCACTACTTGGTATTAGGGTTCTCACGCCCGTTAACAAGTAAGATGATAAAAGATTATTTGTATTTTGTCTAGTAGTAATAGTAGCCATAACCTACCCCCTAGCCTGTATCTTTGACTGTATCCAGTCGTTAATCTCAGTTTCTAACCAACCTACACTACTACTAGATAGGTTTAACGGTTTTGGGAATTGACTAGAATTAATCCATCTATAGATAGTACTTTTGCTAGTTCCTGTAAGCTCTACTACTTGGTTTAGTCTTAATATTTTCATATCTCTATATCCTTTTCTTTAGTTCAATTATTTTATTTTTCTAATTGCTGCAGCAACTAAAGATTAGCACCGTTTAAAAACTGCTGATTTTAAGTAGTTCTAGTTGATACTTGGTAAGAATAATAGATATAAAGTTTGCTTATAGCTTATGACTTATTTTTTATTTTGAATATTTTTAGTCTTAAAATTAGATAATACTTTCTTAAAAGCTTTAATCTCTTGTCCATCTAAGATATTAATAAACTCATATTTATAATTTATGGATAATCTACAAAACTTATGGAAAAAGTACTCTTCTCCTGTTGTATTATTGATAGTTGATAATTTTATGTAATTAGTAAGATTATTTTCTATAAAAGTCGATAAAATATCATTAATGACTTCTTTTTTACGACTTTCTATATACTCTCTCTTCACTGCTCTAGTCTGTAAACAATTTATTCCCTCTATAAATTCACTAAATTTATTTAAACCATCAATATAATCAGTTGGCAAACACTCAAACACATACTTATCATAGATACTTTTTAATTTAGAAATATACTCTTTAGCTTTTTTGACATCTTTTTGTCTATTATCATAATTTATTTGAGAGTATGGATTATCTCCTATAGTCATATCATTTATTGTAGGGAGTGTAAAACTCCAATCAATTAATTTAGATTTAAGAGAATATATAAATTTCTTTTTTTTGCTTAAACTACTTATGTTTTCTAAAATTTCATTTATTAATAATTTTAAGCTTTTACATTTGATTTTATTTTTTAATATAGTTCTTTTTTTTGCTCTAGGTATATGTATTTCTAGTTGCTCTTTATAGAAATCTCTATTCATTCAAACCAATACCCCCACAGTATCCCCAAAATATTAAGCATTGCCAAAATACTTGGGCTGTATTCTTTCGGGAGCTACCCTAGACAATGCTTAATTAATTAAATATTTAATGTAGTTGCATGAGTACCAATATCATATAGTTTTAGTAAATTATTATCCTCTATGACTACATACAACAATAAATCATCAAAAGCTAAATGTAACTCTCTAATTCCTTTTTTATTACCTCTTAATTCATGGTCTTTATATTTGCTAGGTAAAGGCTTTTTTAGTAACCAATAAATCAATAACTATAGTTAGCTCTTTTCTTATGATTTTATTATTTTTGTATTTCTTGAAATTCTTTTTAAATCTTTTTGAGTAAGATATTTCTAACATAACTATAGATTATCTAAGCTATTTAAAAAATCATCTTTAGATACTGGCTTACTAAAGCCCTCTTTTTCTATATCGGATACATAATCATCAATTACTTTAGCTCTATAGTCTTGAGTATCTTTTGATAATAATAGTCTTAGATAAGCAGATACAGATAAACCTAAATCATGAGCTTTTAACTCTGCTAAATGCTTTAATCCATCGGATATAGTTAAGTTTAATCTTCCACTCATAATAACCACCTTATACATAAGTTATACATCACTTGTATGTATATATAATAAAACTATTCATATGTTTTATCAAGTATCATACTAAATCATGTGGTTTTATTGCTGCAGCAACCAAGATGAAAAAAAAGAGTTAATTAGCCTATATCTTGTATTCTTATTACATTAGCATTTTCTTTGATATGGTCTACATAATCAGCCCACAGCTGTAACATTTCTTGTCTTTCTGGTATGTACTCGTATTTATCATAAATATTATCTATACTGTCGCCTTTTAAGTGGCTTAGTATCATTCTAATAGCATCTTTATCCCATTTATATTTTCTTTGCTGACTGCTAATATATGTTCTTACTGACTTTCTAAAGCCGTGTGTAGTCTGTTTTGGCTTGTCTTCACCGTTATAACCTAGATTTTCTCTTAATGCTTTTGATAATGAGTCTTTAGATATATGTTTAGATTTAGTATTAGATGGAAATACATAATTATAACCACCATTAACATTTTTGACTTCCATAAGTAGATTATAAGCTTGTTTACTTAGAGGTTGCTTAAATTTCCTTTTCATTTTCATATCTTCCTCATCTACTGTAATGATATGAATAGTTTTATTATCTTCATTTATTTCGCTTATTTGTTGCCATTTTAAACTAACTATATTTTGTGGTCTAAAACCTATCAATATAGCCAATTGTAGTGCTTTTTTAATATTATAACTACCTTGATATTGCTCTATATCATTAAGTAGTTTACTAAAATCCAATTGCTTTTCTACCGGATCGATAAAACCAAAGCCTTTGGTATTTCTGCTATCTGCTTTAATCTCTCTTGCTATATTATATTTAATCAAACCTTTACCAACTGCAAAGCTAAATATCATATTTAAAATATTCTTTATCTTTTCTTGATTACTTGCTGTATTTCCATCAAGTATATTAGCTATCTGCCAAGCTTCTATATCTTGTATATTTGAATTATCAAGTTTAGGCAATATTAATCTGTTATATATTGATAAATTCCTGTTATAACTATCTTTACTCCACCCATAAGCATTTTTTGGATGTTTAGTTTCAAAAGCTTTATCTGCTATATTTCTAAAACTACTATTATCTTGATATTTTGCTTTTTCTTTTTCAATTTTAGGATTTTTACCTAAAGCTAACATCTTATTGTAATCTCTTGCTAACTCTCTAGCTTCAATAATAGATACATCTTGATACTTACCAATAGTAAAACTGTCAGGTTTACCATTAAGTTTAAATCTATATAACCATGAATGTATACCGCTAGGTCTAGCAATAAACCATAGATTAGTACAATTATCATCACTATATCTTTTCTCAGTCTTCAAACTTTTTAGCTCGTTTGATTTTTCTATAAATTGCTTACTTATCTTAGCCATGAGTGTACATTAAAAATGGGTACGTACTCTTAATGTACACTACAATGTACTCTACTATCAAGGATTAAATAAGTCTAAATGATATAGCATGATACAACAAAGATATCTAAAACTACTGTTATTGTTAGCTTTGTGATATCGGATGAAACGGTATGAGAAATAAGTATGGTGGGTTGTACAGGATTCGAACCTGTGACCAACTGGTTAAAAGCCAGCTGCTCTACCGACTGAGCTAACAACCCGGCGAATGTTGATAATTATACTTATCCTAATCTCAGTGTCAACACTTTTTGTTGTTTTTTTCGATTTAATTCTAAAATTTCTACAGGATGCTTAATTGTATGTCCTTCGATCCTTTTTACTTGGCAGCGACATGAGAAACCTGTGGCAATAGCTGATCTTATTCCACATTCTTGAATTTTATCTTTCCAGCTTAAGTTGTATATATGTTTTGACATATCTATATGCTTAGCTTCATGTCCAAAACTTCCAGACATCCCACAGCAACCAACTTTTGCAATTTTTGTTTTGACTCCAAAATGTTTGAAAATCTTTTGCCACTGTACTATGGAAATTGCTGATAATGATTTTTCCGTACAGTGATTAAAAAGGCTAAACTCTTTATCAAGCATTCTTTGCATTATTGGCAAAGTATCCAGTTTTGTAACTAGCCATTCTTGGATTAGTTTAACTTTGAATCTTACCTGATCACCACAAACTTTTTGGTACTCATCTCGATAAACTAAAGTCATCGCCGGATCAATACCGATCATTTCTATTTTTGTTTCAGCTATCTGATTATATAGTTTTGTAGCTTTTAAGGCTTGTTTTTTAAAATATTTAAGAAATCCTTTAACATGGGCTGGTTTACCATTTATCTTAAATGGCGCAAAGTAAACTCTAAAACCTAAAGCTGTTAGAAAATCATATAATGTCAAAACAATATGCGTATCATATAGTGATGTAAAAATATCTTGAACAATACAGACTGTTTTTTTCTTTTGCTCTGGCGATAATTTTTTCATTTCCTCTAAATTAAATTCTGGAGCGGTTCTTTTTTTTAGTTGTGATCTTAAGTTTAATGCGCTAATAAGTGGAGTATCTGCAAACCCTGCTGTATTAGCCAAACCAGCTCTAACGAATTGGGTATTAAAAATATCATTAAAGATTTTTGGCATGTATAAATTAACTCTTAATACAGCCTCACTATATTTGACAAAATAATCCAATCCTGGTCTTTTATACTTTGAATGATAGTGATATAAAAACTGTGATTTCATTGTCGGAATATCAACTTTTATAGGACAGCCAGTAACACACGCTTTACAACCAAGACATTTATCTAATGAGTCATAAACTTGATGAGAAAAATCATCTAGAAAATCCTCTGGTTTATCAAAACCCGTGTTAATAACTTCATCAACTGTTGAGTACCCTGCTGCAGTAAGCTGGCTTAGCCATTCACGCAATACTGCTGATCTTCCTTTGGGTGAGTATAACCAGTTCCTACTAGACTTAGCAGATGGACATATAACTGTATCTAGATTATAGTTCAAACATTGTGAATTACCATTACAATTGTATGCTCCAGAGAATTGCTGACGCATTGGTTTAGGAACCTGTTCATCAGCATAGCCTCTAAATGGTCCATCAACTTTGACAAGCTTATCACTACTACCATTCGGGACTGTAATCTTACCTGGATTTAGTTGATTGTATGGATCAAAAGCTTTTTTAATGTATCCTAAAGACTCATATAACTCATCACCAAAAAAATCTTTGAGATATTCACTTCTATAACCATGACCATGCTCGCCACAAAGAACACCGCCATATTTCTTAACTAATTCACTAACTTTTTTAGTTATTTGCTTGAGCTTTTGTGAATCCTCCGGAGAACTCATATCTAATGCAGGTCGAACATGTAAGCAACCCACATCAGCATGACCAAACATTCCATATTTAACACCATACGAGTCTAACAATACTGTTAGTTCTTTTATATAACTAGCAAGCATCTCTGGCGCAACTGTCGTATCTTCTATAAATGGAATTGGCTTACGATCACCTTTCATTGCACCTAATAGTCCGACTCCTTTTTTACGCAATTCCCACAAGTTATCCATATCTTCTTGACTTTCTGTAAGATGAAAAGTTACCTGCTTCTCTAATAATTGCTTTTCTAGTCGTGATGTTTTATTATCAAGCTCATGCTGAGTATCTGCAATAAATTCGACAAAGTTTATAGCTGCTAGGTTGATTGAACGATTCTTCTCAAGCATATATTTTATCTTATGGTAAACTTCATCGCCTTTAGCAATTTCAACAATGTTATTATCAATAGTCTCAATGGCAGAAGGCTCAAAAGATAGTAATTCTCTCGCTGCCTGTAATGCCAAATTAAAGCTAGCATATGAAATTGCAAATAGCGCTTTGTATTGTGGTTTTTTAGTTAGTTTTAGCTTTAGCTCTGTAACAAAAGCAAGAGTTCCTTCAGAGCCAGAAACTAAATAGCTAAGATTAATTGTATTGTCACTTTTGTCATATGTCTTAGCTAAATTATATCCAGTTAAATAACGACTTAATTTAGGGAATTTTTGTTGGATCAATTCATATTTATCAATTATTTGCTCAACAACTATAGCATAAATATCTTTCTCAACTTCACTTAAATCTTCTTTATCGATATCTTTAAAGCTAATTTTTTTTGTCGTAATTTTTTGACCATTTACTAAAGTACATTCAAGCTCTAAGATATGTGCACTGGTACGACCATAAATCCTCGAGCCTTTGCCACAAGCATCGGTATTAACCATACCACCTAAAGTTGCTCGATTACTCGGAGAAAGATTAGGTGCAAAAAAGTATTCTGAATCAGCTAAAGTATCATTAAGCTGATCTAAAACAACTCCAGGTTCAACCCTAACAAACTCATTTTCAAAATCTATCTCAAGGATATTATTCATGTAGCGACTTGTATCAACAATTACCCCAGCACATAACGAATGCCCTGCTGTACCTGTTCCCCCACCACGAGGCGAGAACTTGACTTCACGGTATTCTTGCTTACTTGCTAAGGCAAAAATCCTATTTACATCATCCTTACCATAAGGAAATACCACAAGCTCGGGAACGACAAAATATACGCTATTATCCATAGAAGAAGATATTCTTGAAGCATAGTCAGAATGAATATCGCCCTCAAAGCCCTTACTTCTTAGTTCTTCAGCAAAAGTATTAATCAACGCATTTAGAGTATTTGTTTTATCAAGTACAGGCAACTTATTCTTTTTCATAGAAAAAAATATCCTAATAAGTATAAAATAGACAAAAGCTGAATAAATTATATAAGAAAAATAACTTTACATAAATAAGATTAATAAATACTGAGATACAATAAACCTAAAAACACTTCAAAATTCTGTATCAAAGCAGACAAACTCTAAATATAAAGTTATAATTATCTTCGCGTACCAAAAAAATTTCAAAAGTTAAAAGTTTTTGAGGATAATTATGAAAAAAACTACTCTTTTAGTAATCCTAGATGGCTGGGGTTATAGTGATAGTGACTATTTTAACGCTATCAAAAACGCAAATACTCCAACTTGGGATAGTATTTGGCAAGAATTTCCTAAAACACTTATCAATGCTTCTAGTTTAGAAGTAGGTTTACCTAGAGGCCAAATGGGTAACTCTGAAGTTGGTCATGTAAATATAGGTTGTGGTAGAGTAGTCTATCAGGAATTAACAAAAATTGATAAAGCTATCGAAGAAAAAACCTTTGGTGATAATAAAGCTATCTGTGCAGCTATTGACAATGTAATCAAAAATGACTCCAATCTACACTTAATTGGATTGCTCTCACCAGGTGGTGTTCACTCTCATGAAGAGCATATTTTTGAGATGATAAAAATTGCTAAACAAAAAGGTATCAAAAAAGTATATTTACATGCATTTTTAGATGGTAGAGACACTCCACCACGATCTGCAGAAAAATCGATTAAAAAAGCAGATAAGTTACTAGAAGATCTAAATTTAGGATATATTGCCAGTGTTTGTGGTAGATATTATGCAATGGATAGAGATAATCGCTGGGATAGAGTACAGAAAGCTTACAATGCTATTGTTAATGCTGATGCTGATTTTATCTATGACTCAGCACTAGAAGCATTAGAACAGTCGTATGCTCGTGATCAATCTGATGAATTTGTAATCCCAACATGTATTAGAAAAGATGGGAAACTGATAAAAGTTGATGATAATGATAGTGTTATTTTTATGAATTTCAGAGCAGATAGAGCTAGAGAAATTTCGCATGCTTTTACTGATGAGAATTTTGATCACTTCCTAAGAAATAAACATTTGAATATAAACTTCACTACACTTACAGAATATGACTCGAAACTTAAATGTAATGTAGCGTTCCCACCAGAACAACCTATAAATACTCTTGGTGAAGTGTTAATGAAAAATCATAAAACTCAACTAAGAATAGCTGAAACTGAAAAATATCCACATGTAACATTCTTTTTCAATGGTGGCAGGGAAGAACAATTTGAAGGAGAAGATAGAATACTTATTCCATCGCCAAAGGTAGCTACATATGATTTACAACCAGAAATGTCAGCCCCAGAAGTCACTGATAAATTAGTTGCTGCTATTAATAGTGGTAAATATGACTGTATAGTATGTAATTATGCTAACTCAGATATGGTTGGTCACACAGGTAATTACGAAGCTGCTATGCAAGCAATTGAGTATCTTGATAAGTGTCTTGCTAGATTAAAAGATGCTATACTTGAGCATGATGGTAATATGTTTATCACAGCAGATCATGGTAATGCTGATATGATGGTTAATCCAGAAACACAAAAACCTCATACAGCTCATACTACAAACCTCGTACCATTTGTATATGTAGGACATAAAAAAGCTCAAATCGCTTTAGAAAATGGTAAACTCTCAGATATCGCACCAACTCTACTTAATGTTATGGGTATAGCTCAACCTAAAGAAATGACTGGTAAAACTATTTTTAACTTTGAAAAATAAGGATCTTAAATAAAATGCTTGATGCTAAATATATTAAGGATAATTTACAACAAGTTGCTGAAAAGCTTGCAACTAGAGGTTATCAATTTGATATAGCTGAATTTGAAGCCCAAGAGCAAAAAAGAAAACACTTACAAGAAAGAACTCAGGATCTACAATCACAGCGTAATACTATTTCAAAAGAAATAGGTCAAAGAAAAGCTAAAGGTGAAGATACTAGTGATAGCTTTGCTAAAGTTAATCAAATCAATGAAGAACTAAAGGTTATTGAAAAAGATCTTAAAGAGCTACAAGACTCTATAAATCAAACACTACTATCAATGCCAAATCTTCCTGCTGACGATGTACCAGTTGGTAAAGATGAGAATGATAATATAGAAATAAGGAGATGGGGAACACCACGTGAATTTCATCCTGAAGCTCCAGCAAAAGATCATGCTGATATTGGCGAAATCCTTAAGATGATTGATTTTAAAGCTGCAGCTAAAGTTACTGGCAGCCGTTTCATGGTACTTAAAAATAAAATCGCTAAACTACACCGCTCCCTATCACAGTTTATGCTTGACATGCATACAGAAAAACATGGTTATGAAGAGTTATATGTGCCATATCTAGTTAATAATGATAGTTTATATGGTACTGGACAGTTGCCGAAATTTGCTGCTGATCTTTTTAAGCTTGAGGGGGATTTCGAATATAGTCTAATACCTACAGCAGAGGTGCCAATCACTAATCTAGTAAGGGATGAAATTTTAGATACAGAAACTTTACCCAGATACTATACAGCTCATACCCCTTGCTTTAGGAGTGAAGCTGGCTCATATGGTCGCGACACTAAAGGTATGATTCGTCAACATCAGTTTGAGAAAGTAGAGCTAGTACATATCACTACTGCAGATAAAGGCGAAGAATCACTAGAGCTACTAACATCACATGCTGAAAAAGTATTACAAAAACTTAATCTACCATATAGAGTGATGAAACTATGTACTGGTGATATGGGTTTTAGTGCTAAAAAAACTTATGATTTAGAAGTATGGCTACCATCACAAAATACTTATAGAGAAATATCTTCATGTAGTTGGTGCGGTGACTTCCAAGCACGCCGTATGAAAGCTCGACACAAAAACCCAAGCATGAAAAAGCCAGAACTTGTCCATACTTTAAATGGTTCTGGTTTAGCTGTGGGTAGAACACTATTAGCTATTATTGAAAATTATCAACAAGAGGACGGTTCTATCATGGTTCCTGATGCTCTTATCAACTATATGGGTGGAATTTCAGTTATTAAATGATTTTCATAAGTTCTAACTTTTGTAATTAATTTTTTCACTTATTTATAATTTTTCACTTCAAATTAATGCTAAAATCTCATTATATTTAAAAAATTTGATGAGTATTTTATATGTATTTAGCTGGTATAGAAGCTGGTGGGACCAAGTTTTTTACAACTATTGGTGATTTTCATGGCAATGTGATAGAACGCCATCGCACAGATACAACCACACCAGAAAAAACAATGTCTGAAGTTCTTAAGATTTTAAAAAATTATCAAGAGAATTTTGACATTAAAGCTCTTGGTTTAGCATGTTTTGGTCCTATAGATATTAATACCAAATCTGAAACTTATGGGCATATCACAAATACTCCAAAAATAGCATGGCAAAATTTTGATATAGTTGGAGCAATAAAATCTATATATAAAGGACCAATTGGCTTTAATACTGATGTAAATGCTGCGGCAATATGTGAAAAACTATGGGGTTGTGCTCAAGATATTAGCAACCTTATTTACCTTACTGTTGGTACAGGTGTTGGTGGCGGGATTATTTGTAATAACCAGCTAATTCAAGGAGCAATGCATCCAGAAATTGGTCATTTATTAATACCAAAAAACCCACAAGATAACTTTGATGGTTGTTGTCCTTTTCATGGTACATGTATAGAGGGCTTAGCTTCTGGTACAGCTATTAATAAAAGGTGGCAAGTTGCTCATGCAGGAGCACTTAATGATGATCATATTGCATGGGTATTTGAAGCAGAATATCTAGCAAAAGCATTAGTTAACTATATATGCTCATTCTCTCCTGAGAGAATTATCCTCGGTGGTGGTGTAATGCATAAGACAATCTTATTTGATATGATTCGTAAAAATGTTACTAGATACCTAAATAATTATCTTGATTATCCTGCATTAAAAGATATGACTAAATTTATAGTTCCTACATCATTTGGTGATAACACTGGTGTAAAAGGATCTCTTGCATTAGCTCTTGAAACTTATAACAGCCTATAGTATATCTTTTATTCAAACTTTAAAATACTTATTGCCATTATAAAAAATTATTTCTTTTAATAAAAAAACTGTGGAATAATCAAAATATCCAAATTCAAATAAATAAATAATGAGTAACAAAAATAAATTAAAAAGAGATATTCTTGCGCGACATATTGTAATGATTTCTCTTGGTGGAACTATTTCTGCTAGTTTTTTTCTAGGTGTTGGTAGTATTTTGAATTCAGTTGGTGCTTTTGGTACTGTATTGGGCTTTTTTCTGGGTGGTATAATAATGATGCTGGTAATGATAAGCCTTGCAGAAATGTCTATAGCAATGCCAATAAGTGGCTCTTTTCAAGCCTATGCTACAAAATTTATATCACCATACTCAGGTTTTTTAACTGGTTGGTTATATTTGCTTAATTGGTTAACAGCTGCTGCTGGAGGGTTAGTAGCAGCCGGTATTATTTGTCATAATTTTTACCCCGAAATTAGTATTTGGCAATTTTGTTTAGTTATTATTATAATTGTTAGTCTGCTCAATTTATGTACTGTTAGGATCTTTGCTGAGATTGAGTTTTGGCTTTCTGCAATAAAGATTATTACTATTATAGTATTTATAGTGATAGGTATCGGTATTATATCTGGAGTTTTACATTCCAATAAACCCATATCTGGATTAGTCAATTTCTACGCGGATGGCCTATTTCCGAATGGTTTTAAAACATTCTTATTTGGATTAGTAATTATAGTATGTACTTTCCAAGGTGCTGAATTAGTTGGTATTGCAGCTGGAGAAACAAAAGATCCTGAAAAAAATATTCGCAAAGCAGTTAAAAGTGTTGCTATCCGCATACTTATATTTTTTGTTTTTTCCTCTTTTATAATAGCTTATATTATTCCATATAAAGACTCAGGGGTTACAAATACTCCATTTATCACAATACTGCAATTAGTAAACATAAAATATGTTGATACTATTATGCAATTAGTAATTTTATCAGCAAGTTTATCAGCTGTTAACTCATGTTTTTATACATGTGCAAGATTAATGTGGTCTATGGCTTCAGACAATCAAGCACCTAAGATGTTTGCAAAAGTTAGTAAAAACCAAGTTCCTATATATGGTGTTTTGTTTGTTGCTATACTTTCTTGTCTTTGCTTGGTTACAAAATTCGTAGGTGCTGAAAAACTATTTATATTAGTTGTCTCTTCATCTGGTATGGTTGGTTGTATGATATGGATTATTATAAGCTTATGTCATATTTATTTTAGAAAATCACTCAATAGTGAAAAAATTGCTAACTTGAAATTCAAAGCATGGGCATTTCCTATAATTCCGTACTTAAGTATTTTATTTAATTCTTGCGTAATACTAGGAATGTTTTGGGACCCAGATCAACGCATGGTAGTTTATTCAGGAATGATTTTGATAATTATTTTTTCAATTTTATATAAGATTTATTGCAAAAATAAAATATAAACTCTATTACTATTTAGATTATTTACTTATACTCTTATGCACGAGAGTTACATTAATAAAAACATTGATAAATAAAATCCGTTCTAATCACATATTATCAAGATCGCTACAAACAATGATTGTCCAAGCCCTAGGTCAAGCTTGTGCATTTATTACTGCTATTCTTTTAGCCAGACATCTAACTATTAGCGATTATGGTTTTTATATTTTTGGTGTTACAGTTGCAACTATTTTAGCTGTAATCGCGACAATGGGTGGCGGTGGTATTCTAGCTCGAACTTGGGGAAAATCGGACTTAGTCGATAAGTTTGAAAGAAATAAAGAAACTTTTTTAGTTCATAATTGGTATTTCAAGCGCGGCTTCACTATAGTAATTATAATAATTGCTATAATAATTTTTTATAAACATTCTAAACATCATGATAATTCAATAGAAAATTTTGCATTATTATTTGCTATACCATTTTTTATGGCAAATATATTTCAATCTTTCTTTGTTGCCAGAAGAGTCGTTATCCTCGCTAACTTACTTCAACTTGGTCTAAGAATTATCATGCTTTTTTTAACAATAATTTTCATGTCTTTTTATATAAAAGATACTGCTTTGCTTATCGGTTCAATGATGATTATGATGACGATATATACAACATCAATATGGCTCATTCAAACTTCAAAATATACCTTTACTAGCTCAAAGCCAATTGGTAGTAACATTTCATTTGCTTTAATGCAATGGGGGTTATTATTATTATCACAAATAGACATCATAATCTTAAAAGCCCTAGCAACTCCAGCAGATGTTGCTCTGTATGGTGTTGCTCTACAACTTGGCGCATTAGTTAGTTTTGTCTTAAATGCGGTTAATTCAAATGTCCTATCGCAAATTGCTGATGACTATAAAAATTGTTCTAGGGAAGAATTTCAAAATAAAATAACTTCTTATACTAGGATTATCTTTATACTCTCAATATTTGCAATTTTTGGGCTCATTATTTGTGGATATCCAATTACTTTAATGTATGGCAAACAATATGCTACATCATATTTTATTTTTTGTATATTAATGGTTGGGCAAATAATAAATGTTCTCTCTGGTTGTGTCGCTACTATTCTAAATATGGCAGGATATGAAAAAAACACCTGTTTTGCTTTCTATATAGCTCTAGCCATAAATATAGTGCTAGGAATAATTTTTACACTTTATTGGGGCGTATATGGTCTTGCAGCTGCCTCAAGCTTATCGATGATATATTGGAATATTCATCTACTTTACAAAGTAATTACCCAGATAAAAATTAATCCAACAATATTTATAATTAAATAAAAATCTAATCTACAGAATTACTACTAGTAGCAGCATTATTGAGTGTTTTTGAAACATTATTAACGGCTTTATTAACTGTTTCCTTAGCAGCTTTTATAGGCTCACTTCTACTATTTGCTACTAAAAGTAAAGTTCCTACAATTATCAAAAAAATCACAAGAGGAATATTTATATTTTTGATAATCCTTCTAAGTAATTTTTTCATACAACTATCACCATAATATATTTAGCTAGAACGTATTATCACTGCCATCATCGAAGCCTTGTTTGAAGTTTTGTGCTTTATTTTGGCTATTATTTGCCATTTTTCCTAATGCAACTTCGCTTTGTTTTGTCTGATCTATCAGCTTAGCTTGAGCAGCTTTGGTTTTATTAACTACTGTAGTCGCAGCTTGCGAGGTGTCTTTCTCAGCATCATCTACTATTTGTCCTAATGATTGAGAGGCTTGACTAGCTTTTGCATCAATCACATTTTTAGCATTTTTGGATTTATTCACTAATGTATCAGCAGCTTGTGAAGCATCTTTTTCAACATCTGTTGAAGTTTGACCTAACCTATTAGAAACTTCAGCTGCAGTAGTTTTTATATCAGTTTGTACTTGTCTGACATTTTGACCTAATTTCTTACCCGTTTGGTATGAATCTGTTTGTGTAGCTGAATTAGTTAATCCTTCATTAGCAAACACTGGTGATACAGATAGACCTATCGTAGTAATTAATGTTAAAGCCACTTTTTTCATAATAACTCTCCTTTTACTTTTTATCTACAACTTCATATTAGGTTATAAATCTCAATAATTTTGTTTATAATCATGCATGTTCTTTGATTTATTTTTCCAATTTTCTCACTGGTTTTAAATCACTATCAATATCATTCTTTATATATAAATATTTATTTTGCATATTCTCCCCTTAACCTTTATTTGGTTAATATAGAAATTATCATAAAACTTATAAATTTACTATATTTTGGAGCTGAGTTTAGCTAGGTTTAAGAAGTTTATACTGTATAATTTAAACAATACTAAAATTAACAAATATCTAAATGCTTTCAGACGCTTCTCAAGAAGATAAAAAAGTAGCTAGAAAATGGCTCAAACAAATATCATATCCTGCTAAAAAATGGATTAAATTAACTGTATTAATAGCTTTCATAAGTGGTCTACTACTAATAGGTCAACTATACTTACTTGCTCATATTTCTTATGAGGCATATCTACAAAATTCAACATTAGGCCAACTAAGCACTTATTTTGTTTTGATTATTGTGATTGTATTAATTAGAGCTGGTCTAAGTTGGATCCGAGAAATAGTAAGCTACAAAGCCGCAACAATGGTCAAAAAACAAATTCGTGAGGATATTTTAGCTCATGTTAATAGTCTAGGCCCTATTGAGCTTAATAAAACTTCTAATGCCAACATAGTAACCAGTGCTATGGAGCAAGTCGAAGGATTAACAGGTTTCTTGACTAAGTTTTTACCACAAATAACTTTATCAGGACTATTACCTTTAGCTGTTTTAGTATTTATATTTCCTCAAAGTATTGTCTGTGGAATTCTTCTACTCATATGCGCACCACTTATTCCACTTTTTATGGTATTAGTTGGTTTAGGCGCTGAATCTGAAAGCCAAAAGCATTTTAAAGCACTTGCTAGAATGAGTCTAACTTTTCTAGATACGCTCAAAGGTCTAACTACACTTAAGCTTTTTAATAGAAGTAAAAACCATAGTCAAACTATTTTTCTAGCATCTGATAATTATAGAATTCGTACAATGAAAGTTCTTAAAATTGCCTTTTTATCTTCGGCTGTATTAGAGCTTTTTGCTGCCGCTTCTATCGCTCTAGTTGCGATATATCTTGGTATGGGTTTCATAAATACAGGTTCAGGGAATAATATCTGGTGGTCAATAGATAATATAACTTTACAAGGTGGTTTATTTATACTGCTACTTGCTCCAGAATTTTTTATGCCATTACGTGAGCTTAGTACACATTATCATGCAAAAGCTGAAGCAGTTGGTGCTGCTCTAGAAATTGCCAAAATATTTGAGATGCAACCATCTCATCAAGAAAGAAATGAAATATTTAGTGATAAAGTAAGCTCTATAAGTATTAAGAATCTGACTGTTAAATATGATGATAAAATAGCTCTTGATAATATTTCTCTAGGAATTAAAGATAAGGATAAAATAGCTATAGTTGGGGCTAGTGGCGCAGGTAAAACCACACTGATAAATACGCTACTTGGCTTTATAAAATATCAAGGCAATATCTTAGTTAATAACACTATTGAGCTAAAAAATCTTGAAGAAAAATCTTGGCTTAGAAATATCTCTTGGCTAGGACAAAACTCATCATTATTCAAAGGTTCTATCAAGGATAATTTGCTATTGGCTAATAGCAATGCAACAGATGAGCAAATAAATCAAGCTTTACAAAATACCGATTTAAATGAATTTATAAGCTCTCTTGCAAATTGCTTAGATACTGAAGTTGGCGAACAAAATATTGGAGTATCTGGAGGACAGGCACAAAGATTAGCTTTAGCTCGTGCATATCTAAAACCTCATGATATCCTAATTCTCGATGAGCCTACAGCAAGTCTAGATAAAGATAGTGAGGAAAAAATCATCAACTCACTTAAATCAAATTGGAATGATAAAACTGTGATTATGCTCACTCATAAACTAAGTTTCCTAGAGTGTGTTGACAAAATTGTAGTCTTAGCAGATGGAAAAATAGTTGAAACAGGAACATTTGAAAAACTAGTTAGCGATCAAAATAGTGAGTTCTATAACTTCTATAGAAATGAGGTAACAGCATGAGAAATTTAATACCTTTTATAAAGCTGTTTAAAAATCAAACTCAATGGATGCTCTTAGGTACTCTACTTGCATGGTCAGCAATACTTATGGGCATAGGATTAATGTCGCTATCTGGCTGGTTTATCTCATATACTGGTTATTTAGCTACTACTACCTATGCTATTGCAACTTCATTTAACTATTTTTACCCTTCTGCTGGTGTACGCTCTTTCTCACTTGGTAGAATACTAAGCAGATATGGCGAAAGAATACTCACACACGAGGCAACTTTTAGAATAATCACAGATATCCGTGTGTGGTTCTATCAAAAGCTTGAACCACTTGCACCTTCTCATTTATACAAATATAAAAGTGGTGACTTACTTACACGTCTAGTCAATGATATTGGCGCATTAGATAATCTGTATATTCGTATAATTTCCCCAACTGTTGTATTTGTCTTAGCAAGTATAACTATAGCTATATTATTTAGTTTCTTTAGTTTAAGCCTTGCACTACTGACATTTATAGCATTGCTGTTAATAGGGTTTGTAATACCACTGGTTAGTAGCCTATTAGCCATGAAAAAAACTCAAGATCTTAATCACACTAGTGCTGAATTAAAAACAAATATCACAGAACATGTTAACTCTTTAGCAGAGCTTAAAATCTTTGACTTAGAAGATAAACATCTCAAGAATATAAAGCAACAAAACTCTAAACTATTAAGCCGAGAAGAAAAAATCAGCTTTATAAGTGGTTTTGGTAGTGCTTTAATGACTTTGGCATTAGGATTAACTGTAGTTATGGTAACAGTTTTTGCAGTTAAACTAACTCAAAGCGGCTATATAAGTGGTGCATTTATTGCTTTGATATTCTTGGCGATAATGGCGATGTTTGAGTCAATTATACCATTACCACTAGCATATCAGTATTTAGGTAAGACAATTTCTGCTTCAAAAAGGATATTAAATATTACAGATGCTAAAGCAGATGTTGAGTATCCAACAAACTCTGACATTAGCTTAGATAACTATAGTATTAGCTTCAATAATGTTGATTTTGGCTATAATGCAGAGCAATCAGTACTTAAAGATTTTTGTTTAGAAATCAAACAAAATGAAAAAATAGCGCTATTTGCACCAACAGGAAAAGGCAAATCTACTATTATTAACCTACTTGCTAGATTCTGGGATGTTAATAGTGGTGAAATCACTATCGGCGATAGAAATATCAAGGAATTTAACGAAGATCAACTTAGAAATTTAATGACTGTAATTAATCAGTCTCCGCATATCTTTAACACAACCATTAGAGAAAATCTAAAGATTGCTAAAGATAATGCAACTGAAGAAGAGCTACTTTTAGCATTAGAAAAAGTAGAACTTAAAAAACATGTTGAATCTCTACCAAAAGGACTAGATACTTGGACTGGTGAGCTTGGTAGACAATTATCAGGTGGTCAGCAAAAACGCCTTGCTTTAGCGCGTGCATTCTTACAAGATAAGCCTATACTTATTCTAGATGAGCCAACTGAAGGACTTGATAAAGAGACTGAAAGATTAGTTTTTGAAAACTTAGTTAAGCTTATGCAAAATAAGACTGTAATTTTTATTACTCATAATGCTAAGCTTTTGGAAAGTTTTGATAGAGTTGTTAGGCTTTAACTACCTATTCTTCTTAAAATTCTCAGCTTGCTCAAAGATCTCTTTAAAAACTTCATCTCTATCAATCGGTGGGTAGTTATGTTTAGCAAGTAGTAAAATCAGCTCAACTTTAAGTGTAGCTTTGATATCTTCTCTAACATTCCAATCAGTATATTTTGATTTATCATCAACTACTTTTTTGACTTCTTTTGCTAGAGCTATAAGCTTATCCTCTGGATAGTCAAATTCATATCGAATAGCTATATCTTTTAAGATGTCATAAAAAGCTTTTTCTTCAAAGTCGATACCTAGATCACCAAAAGATTCTCTTTCTTTTTTAAGAGCATGATATATAGCTAACTATTAATAAAAGTAGTATACTATTTTTTATTTAAGCTATGGCCTATTCACATCACTTTATAAAGAAGGTATTAAAGTTAAAATCAGAGGGTATGAGTTTTCTAATCTTGGCTGATAAATTTAATATAAGTGTTAGAAGTATCCAACAATGGTTAAAAGGGAATCTTCCTAAAGGCACTAGAAATAAACCTAATACAAAACTTGATATGAATAAGCTAAAACAAGACGTTATAGATTATCCTGATAGTTATTTACAAGAAAGAGCTACTAGGTTGGTCGTAAGTGAGTTTTGTATAAGCTATAACCTTAAAAAGTTAAATATTACATATAAAAAAAACTCTAATTCACCCCAAAGTAGACGAAGAGAGGCGAGAATTATTCAGGAATAAGATTCAATCTTATAAAGATCAAGGGTTACCTATATGTTATCTTGATGAATCTGGTCATGCCTTAGATATGCCCCGAACTCATGGTTACTCTACACAAGGGCAAAGATGTTATGGGGTATGCAACTGGGGAGCTAGAGGTCGAACCAATGTCATAGGTGCTTTGATTGGCAAGGTATTATTTGCTGTTGGACTATTTACAAGCAATATTGATACGACTGTGTTTACAACTTGGGTAAAACATTTCTTATTACCTATCTTAAAAACTACAACTGTTATAGTAATGGATAATGCTACATTCCATAAAAATATAGATATGTTAAAAATGATTCGTGATGCAGGGCATATTATAGAGTTTTTACCTCCATACTCACCAGATTTAAATCCAATAGAGAGTAAATGGTCTGAGAAAAAAGCATATATCAGAAAACATAATTGCTCCGTGGAACAGTGTTATGCATATTAGTTTTATACATAGTTATCTATAAATCGACAATCTCATCTGTAAAGTCATTTAAAACATCACTAACCAAAATATCTTGCTCTTTACGCTCATTATACTTTTCTACAAGTGAATTAAGCTTTTTAGAGAAGTCTAATGCTTTGACTTTATTTACCTTTTTAAAGTCTTCTAGAGCTTTTGCTAATAGCTGTTGTAGTAGCTTAATTTTAGTATTTGGTAATTTTACTTTATCTATCTTGTTTAGATAATCCTCATCAAAAATATCAATCTTTGATTCATCATCACTACCAAGTTTAAATATCTCCTCGACACCTTCACTCTTGATAGCTTCCTCTATCATATTGGCTACCCTTTTGTTCATCTGAGCAGTATCTGGAGCTTCGCCTTTGGTTAGTTTGACAACTATAGAACGCACAGCTAAATAGAAATGTATAAGATCTTTCTCATGGTCTGAAAAATCATCAGCGCCACAACAAATATCATAAGCTACTTTTAGTCTCTTAACGATATACATAAATCTATTTTCTAGCTCTTTTGTTAGCTGGATATATTCACTAGCAAAATTTAGACAATTTAGTTGCTCAACTGGTGAACCTGAGAAATATTTACTATTATCAAATTTATGAAAAAGTTTTGCTAATAAATCTAGCTGATCTTTAACTACTACTATAGATGCTTCTATATCCTCAAAGTTTTGGCTATCAATACTAGAAAATTGTTTAAGAGCCTTATTCATCGCAGTTTTCATACCGATATAATCAACTACTAAGCCCTTATTTTTACCTGCGTATTTTCTATTAACACGCGAAATAGTTTGGATAAGGTTATGCTGTTGGATTGGCTTATCAATATAGATAGTATCTAAGAATGGCACATCAAAACCTGTGAGCCACATATCAACTACTATAGCTATTTTGAAGTTAGATTTTTCATTTTTAAATTGAGTATCTAAAGTTTTGCGATACTCTTTTGTGCCTAGTAGATTATATAACTCTTCACAATCATCTTGATTACGAGTCATAATCATTTTGATTTTCTCTAATGGAAGTATCTCTTTCTTTTCTTTGTCTGTGAGCTCTGCTGTATCTTCACAAGCTTATTTGATATTCCACTCTGGACGCAAAGCTATGATTTCTTTAAATAAAGCATAAGCAATTTGTCTACTACTAGAGACAAACATAACTTTGCCTTTGATAGTAGCACCCTCTGAAACTCTCTGCTCATAATGCTCTACAAAATCTTTTGCAATCGCTCTAATTCTATCAATATCACCAAGTATGACACTCATGTTTGTCATAGCTTTTTTGCTTTCTTCTACTTGGTGTTCATTGGCTCCAGCTTCGGCACATTCTTGATAATATTTCTCAATCTCTTGCAGTTTTGAGCTGTCTAGCAATACTTTTGCAGCCCTTCCCTCGTAAACTATGCGAACGGTAATCTCATCTCTAACAGACTCTGTCATAGTATAGCTATCAACTACATTACCAAAGACATCTAAAGTTGCATCTATCGGCGTACCTGTGAAACCAACAAAAGTAGCATTAGGTAATGAATCATGCAGATACTTCGCAAAGCCATAGGATTTTTTGATACCATCTTTTGTGAATTTGATTTTTTGATCTAGATTTATCTGGCTTCTATGTGCTTCATCAGATATGCAGATAATATTATTTCTCTCACTGAGAATATCCAAATCTTCAGTAAACTTATGAATAGTAGTTAGAAATACACCACCACTTTCGCGAGCCTTTAGTTTAGCTCTTAGGTCTGCCCTGCTCTCGACACTGACAACTGTATTATCACCAATGAACTTTTTAGCATTTGCAAACTGCTTACCAAGTTGGTCATCCAAATCTGTCCTATCTGTAATAATCACAATAGTAGGACTTGAGAAATGAATACTTTTCATCAGCATACGCGTTAAGAAAAGCATTGTAAAACTTTTACCACAACCAGTTGCACCAAAGTATGTACCACCTTTACCATCGCCATGAGGTTTCTGATGTTGAATAATATTATCATAGAGCTTTTTGGTGGCATAATACTGCGGATAGCGACAAACTATTTTCTCTTCTTTGTGGGATTTATCAGGTATATAGATAAAATTATGGATAATGTCGACTAATCTCTCACGGTTAAACATCCCCTGTATCATTGAGTGCATAGAGGCGATACCATCGACATCGACTTCATCACCTGTAATTCTTCGCCAAGAGTAGAAAAATTCATACGGAGCAAAAAGAGAACCAGCCTTATTATTGATACCATCACTAATGACACAAAAAGCATTATATTTAAAAAGCTCTGGTATATCTCTTCTATAGCGGACTGTTAGCTGATCAAAAGCATCTTTGATAGTTGCTTCTTCACGGATAGCACTTTTGAACTCAAAGACTACTAGAGGCAAACCATTTATATAAACTATGCCATCTGGTATGCGTTTCTCATATCCTATTATCTCTAGCTGATTGACTATCTTGAAGTTATTAGCATCAACATTTTGATAATCTATAAAATGAATACGAATATCTTTGGCTTTAGGGTCTTCTCGTTTGAAGTCAAAACCACTAGTTACTAGCTCCATGATAGTCTTGTTAGTATCGTATAGATCACTAGCTGGATAAGCCTCTAGCTTACGGATAATAGTTGTAATCTCACTAGCAGTGATATTATCATCTGCATATCTAGTAGCTAAATACTCACGCAAATCATCTTTGAGAAGTACATCTTTATCATCACGGATAATTTCTTTACCAAACTGGTAGCTAATACCCTGCTCTTCAAGTAGCTCAATAAATGCAAGCTCTAGTTTTTCTTCTGTGAATTTGTTCATATATGTTTTAACTTAGCATGATTTTGACAATATTTACGGCTTTGCTAGTATATTCAGCTGATAAACTCTCTATCTTTGCTATTTTTCTAACATTGTAATCCAATGTTCTCGCCTGATAACACAATATACTACCTTTAGTCTTATATTTGTTTGGTAACTTAATAGTAAACTCATTGTTTCTATCTGTAGATGTAATAGGTGCGACCATAACAAACCCTGTATGCTCATTAAATATTTGCCTACTTAGTACTAGTGCTGGCCGTCTTTTCATAATTTCTGTACCAGCTGATGGATCAAAATCTAACCAAACGATATCACCTAGCTCTGGAATATATTTCATATTTCCATACCTTTTGGTTTAGCATCTAGCCAATCTCTATCTTCATCTAATACTTTAAAGCTCTCCTTATCACTATTTGCCAATAATGACTCTAATGTTTCTATCTTATGTGGTTTGATAGTTATCTGTTTATCTTTTACATCTATATCAATCTCATCACCAACATGTAGACCTAATAATTCTAAGAATTTTTTTGGAATACTTACTATACTTGCATTTCCAGATTTTCTGATTATTTGTGTTGCCATGATAGATACTCCTTATAATGCTATACGGTTATATTATACATCATGAGTTATACTAAAGTAAAACCATAGATAATTAAAACTGCAAAGTCTTGCTTCGCAATCCACCCCTTCACAGAAGGGGAATTTAACCAAACTTTAGCTATAAGCCAAATTCCCCTCCGCTGGAGGGGTGCCACCGTAAGGTGGTGGGGTGGTCTCATTTACAATTAAATTTCACTTGCTTTAAATCTTTCCATCTTATATAACTCTCAATATTTTTATAAAATATTTTACTCTGATTATTAACATCAGACTCAACCTCCCCATCATCACAATTATTTTTCTCAAGAAATGAATTTAATTTTTTAGTATTTTTAAAAATGGGGATATCAAATTTATTAAAGTTCGCATTTTTTGTGTTGAGATCCTTAGAATCATCTTTATTACCATGCTGAGAAGACCAAAACTGCTGAAATTCATAATCTATACTATCTTTAAGGTAATAATATATTCTTCCCTTATTCATGGTTTCCCATCTAGGATTTACTATTGTTTTTTTACCACTATCAAAATAAACAACAATAATCTCTTTCAAAAGAGTAGAATAATAATATAGTCCCCAAACGGATGTATCATTTCCACTACAATAGTTAAAACCTATTTCTCCCATAGCCCATTCATTTTTTTCATTGCCTTTATAATATATGATCATCTATTTCTTTCATTGTAAATTCAGGACATTTTTTATAAAAAAAAGTGTAATCATTATTTTGATCCCAATTATTAGAATCTTTTAAATAAAGCCTAAACTTCTCGATAGGCGTGATATTTTTATTAACAAAATATAAAACTAATATTTGTAACGCACAAAAAATGATCACAAATAACCACTTCCAATAAGAGTCTGTAATAGAAATTGAAATAGATAATGCTAAAGCTACCACAACTTGTATTGCAATAGAAATCAGACTATTTTTAGAACTCACCCTCACCCCTCCACAGTTGCCATTTTTGAAAGTAATATCTCTTTTAATCTTATTAAATTAGAATGTTCTTTCTTTAGGATTTTTTTATGCTCAAATATCGTTTTAGCTTTTAATTCAAAAGTCTCGATGACATTCATACTAGGAACATATATATCACTCATATGTAAATGATTTCTATTTAATGTAGGTACTGCTGATCCACCATTAAAATCAGATAAATTTATAGATTTTAGGATAAAATATGCAAATAAGGGGGTAGAGTTATTAAATGATTTAACCCATAAAGTTGTGTTCAATGCCCAAAAATTTTCATCAACATAAAAGACTTCACCAAGCGAACCACTACGCCCTGTTACAACACATGGAGCTTCTACTTTATATTCATTATGATAATCAGAGATTCCAGTAGATGCATATACAGGATACTCACCCATAACCCTATTTTGTGTAGGTAAATCAAAGCCTCTTTGAAGCTCAAAAAGATCTTTGATTGTTCCATGCTTCCACTCCTTCGGAATCTCCTTCTCAAGCTCCTCACACCAAACCATCTCACCGCCATTTGATTTATACGGTTTGCCGTTTTCATCTGGAAACTCAAAATCCACAAACCACTCTTTATAGATAGCTTGAGCTGTTTCTTCTAGCTTTTGGTTTAGTTGCTCATTTAGTTTGACTCGATTTGTAATTGCATAATACTCTGCTACTATCTCACGCTGTTTTTCTATTGATGGAATTGGTAGCTCAACATCACACATTTCTTCCCAACCAAAAACTTCCCTTGTACTTCCATGAGACATATATCTAGCATATCTATCAAACTCTTCTCTTCTAAACCACATCATTAGATATTCAGGTAGAAGCTCATTTTTATCAATTATTTCAAATACAGTATAAGAAGTAGATACAATAGCACTATCATCTTCTAAAAGAGCTACTGATATCTTGTCGCCATTTCTAGAAGTTACAGGACCATAAGCAAATTGACCTTTATGAACAATTTTGTATTTACTCATATCTGTACCAACAGTATTTGCAATAGATGAAATAAACTCTTTTGTTATACTTACACCAAGTAAGTTTGAGACTTCTAAATCTTTATTTTTGATGCTTACTTGCTGGATATAGCTACCAAGTTTTTTATAATTTGATCTCATAACCCAACTCTTTAAATACTGTTAGAAGTTCTTGTTTTGATTGCTCTTCTTGCTTTAGTAGCTCACTAAATTCAGTTTGAAGATTTTTCATCTTCTCATCAAAATCTATATTCTCGTCTCTATTTACAAACTCGATATATTTACTTGGTACTAGTGAGTAGTCTTTAGCAATGACTTCATCTATAGTCACACTCTTACAATATTCTGGGATGTCTTTATAAACTAATTCCCCTTCCTTGAAGGGGTGGCTTGCAGAGCAAGACGGGGTAGTTTTTCCTACTGACTGCCAAGCATGATAAGTATCTGATATTTCTTGGATATTTTCTTCATCAAACTGAATAAATTTCTTCTCAAATGGCACACCCTTTTGGCGTAAGTCCATAAATAAAATCTCATTAGTTCTATCTCTATGGCTCTTTTGCTTACCATTTTGCTCAAACTCTATTTGTTTTTTATTAGCATTAAGTATCCATATAGTCACACTAATATCTGTTGTGTAGAACATATTTCTCGGTAATATTACAATAGCTTCTACTAAATCATTTTCTATGAGTTTTTTACGGATTTTGTATTCCTCACCGCCACCACTTAGAGCACCATTCGCTAGGATAAAACCAGCTACACCATTTTGCGATAGTTTAGAAACCATATTGAGTATCCAACCATAGTTTGCATTTGATTTAGGTGGTACATCATATCCCGCCCAACGCGGATCATCTAGTAGCTCATTTGCTCCTCGCCAATCTTTTTGGTTAAATGGTGGATTCGCCATTATAAAATCAGCTTTTAAATCAGGATGTTGATCTTTGAAAAATGTATCTGCTGGTACATCACCAAGATTTGCCGAAATTCCACGAATTGCTAGATTCATCTTCGCTAGTTTATATGTAGTACCCGTGTACTCTTGACCATAGATTGAGATGTCTTTTTTGTTACCCTTATGAGCTTCTATAAACTTGATAGACTGGACAAACATACCACCCGAACCACAAGCTGGATCGTATATTTTACCTTTGTATGGCTCTATCATATTAGCTATCAGATTTACGATAGATTTTGGCGTGTAGAACTCACCTTTACCCTTACCCTCTGCTATCGCAAATTTACTCAAGAAATACTCATACACTCGTCCCACTATATCATTACCTTTATCGGCTATAGTGTTAATATTGTTTATAGTATCTATCAAGCTAGAGAGCTTACTCACATCTAGTCCTAGCCTTGAGAAATAGTTATCTGGTAACGCTCCTTTTAAACTTGGGTTATTTTTCTCAATAGTTGATAGCGCTGTATCTATCTTGAGAGCTATATCATCCTGTTTAGCATTTTGCTTGATATATGACCACCTAGATTCTTCTGGTAAATAGAAGACATTTTCCATAGTATAGAACTCTACCATGTCGATAAATGCTTCTTTGCCTTCGGCGATTAGTTGTTCTCGGCGTTCTTCAAAAGTATCACTAACAAACTTTAGAAATATCAACCCTAAAACTATATGTTTATATTCACTAGACTCTACTGAGCCTCTGAGTTTATTTGCACTATCCCAAAGAGTCTCTTCCATAGACTTGGTATTTGCTTTGTTTTTTGCTTGAGCCATTTAGATTAAAAATATTTATATATCTATACAAAAGATTATATTTAATTGATTTTGTGATTGCTAGAAGTATTGAAAAAGACAGGATATGTTTGTTTACCCTCTCAACTCACTATTTAACTTATCAAAGTCCAACTTATTCTGCCATTTGGATATAATAATAGTTCCTATAGTATTACCAATCATATTTGTAATTGAACGCCCTTCTGACATAAATCTATCAATACCTAAGATAATCATAATACCTGCAACTGGTACTACGCCCAAAGCACTCAAAGTACTCGCTAATATTATAAAGCCACTGCCTGTAACTCCAGCAGCTCCTTTTGAGCTAATTACCATAATTAATAACATAAAAACTTGCTGACTTAAAGTAAGCTCTATGCCTAATGCTTGTGCTATAAATATTGCCGCTAATGATAAATAAATAGCTGTACCATCTAAATTAAAAGAATATCCAGTTGGTATCACAAGACCTACAACTGATTCATCACAGCCCAAGTTTTCTAATTTTTCCATCAAATTTGGCAAAACTGATTCTGAGGATGAAGTACCTAAAACAATTAATATTTCTGTTTTGATATATCCTAATAACCTAAAAATATTTATACCGCAATATAACTTTAATATAATCCCTAAAAAAACTACTATGAATATTAAACAGGTAATATAAAAACATAATAATAAGCCTATAAGCCCTATCAAAGTACCAGTTCCATACATTGCAATAGTGTAACCAATAGCTGTACATGCTGCTATTGGTGAATAGTACATAATGACATGTATTATTTTAAAAAACACTTTTGATAGACTTTGAATACCATCAAGTATTGGTTTTCCTGACTCCCCATACATCACTAATCCAACAGCAAATAGTATTGAGACAAAAAGTACCTGTAAAATATCTCCACCAGTAAAAGCTCCCGCAAACGATTCAGGGATAATACTCATAAAGAAATCTTGAATTCCACTAGTTTGCTCTACATCTCCCATGTAAGCTTTTGCAGCACTGGCATCTAAAGAGTTAGGATTAATATTCAACCCCAAACCCGGATGAAGTATATTTGCTGTGAGCATCCCTATTGCTAAAGCTACAATAGTCATAATAAAAAAATATAATAATGCTACTCCACCTATTTTACCTACAGTTTTCAGATCATTCATTGCCGCGATACCAGAAACCAAAGTAAGGAAAATAATCGGAGCTATCATAAGTTTAATAAGCTTAACAAAAACATCTGCAAAAGGTTTGAGTGCTATCGCAAAGTTAGGCGTAAAAATTCCGAGTAATATTCCTATAAATATCCCTAACAAAACTTGAGCATATAGGTGACGAAAAATTTTCATACTAACCCCTAAAATTATAAGTCATAATAAAAATATAGCTTATATTAGTATCCTAAGTAAACTTTTTGGATATGAATTAGAGAAAATATCTTTAACTAAATTAATTTGAAATTTTAAAAATAAAACTAAGTAATTTTCTAGTTAGTAATTGCAATTGCTTCTATTTCGACTCTTACATCCTTTGGCAATCTTGCGACTTCAACACATGAACGAGCTGGAAAATTACCATCAAAAAATGAACTATAGACTTCATCAATTATCTTAAACTCCGTCATATCTTTGATAAAGATAGTCGCTTTTACTACTTTATCTAGACTTGAGCCCGCTGCTTCTAAAACTGCCTTTAGGTTTTGCATAACTTGAGTCGTTTGCTCTTTGATGCACTCTCCAGACATTGTTCCATCAGCTCTAAGACCTATTTGCCCAGAAGTATAAACAAAGTTTCCCACTTTTATAGCTTGCTCATAAGAACCTATAGCTTGTGGTGCATTAGTAGTATTTATTTTAATCTTTTTCATTAGACATCCCTCGCGAGTTTATAAGTTGGATCTATTTCTTCAAAAACACAGTATGGACCTGCATTTTTAAGTATTTTACGACAATCTTCACTTAGATGTTTAAGCGTAACTTTCTTACCTAAATCTAAGTATTTTTTAGTAATATCATCTATTGCTTCAGCTCCGGAGATATCCATAACTCTAGAGTTAGCAAAATCTAATATAACATTTTCTGGATCATAATTTACATCAAATAAACTTTTAAACGAAGATGTTGAGCCAAAAAATAACGGCCCAAAAAATTCATACACTTTTATATTTTGATCTTCTCTATGAGTACGACTGTGTACTTGTGAACTCTTCCAAGCAAAAACTAAAGCTGAGATAATCACACCAGAGATAACGGCAATCGCTAAATCTGAAAATACAGTAATAACTGTAACTGCTACTAAAACAACCTTATCTGAATTTGGCATATAACGGATACGATTAACACTCTCCCACTCAAAAGTATTAATGCACACCATAAACATAATACCAGCCAACACCGCGACAGGAATATAAGATATATACCCAGATAGAGCAACTACAAAAGATATAAGTAGCAATGCTGCTGTTAACGATGATAAACGCCCGCGTCCACCATTTGTGAAGTTAATTATTGACTGGCCTATCATGGTACAACCAGCCATACCACCAAAGAAACCACAAACAATATTACCAGTACCTTGAGCAATACATTCTTGATTACCATTACCGCGCTTATTATCCATCTCATCAAGCACTGATAATGTCAGAAGTGATTCAATTAACCCTACAAGTGCAACAATCACAGCATAAGGTAATACTATAAGAAATGACTGCATAGTCAAATGAATATTAGGCAATGCAAAACTTGGAAATGCTCCAGAGATATCTGCTAAATCTCCGACATTTTTTGTTTGTAGTTTGAAGAATACTACTACAGCAGTTATAACAATAATTGCAACTAAACCTGAAGGCACTTTATCAGTAAATTTAGGTAAGAAGTAAACAATCAACATAGTTACGCCAACAAGTACATACATTGTAATTCCTTCACCTCGGAATAATGGTATTTGTGCTAACGCGATAACTATCGCTAAACCATTAACAAAACCATACATTGCCGGTTGTGGTACTAGACGAATTAATTTACCTAAGCGAAGTATCCCAATTATAACTTGTATAACACCAGCCATAATCGCACATAACAATATGTATTGTAAAATATAGCTACTTAGTTCACCAGACTGGGTAAGTGAATTTAACATCTCAGGAGAAAGTGATGCTTTAACTTGAATACCTAAGCTTACTAATACAACTGCTACCGCTCCAGTTGCTCCAGAGATCATCCCAGGTTTACCACCTATAAGAGCTGTTATCAGACCTAATATAAATGCTGTATATAATCCAACTGTAGGAGATACTCCAGCGATAAATGAAAAGCCTATAGCTTCAGGGATAAGAGCAACAGCAACCACAAAGCCTGATAACACATCAGACTTAATATTTCTGCCAATAAAATTCTCTTTATAATTTAACAAACTTATTTCCTAATTTTTAGATTCTAATTTTTAAGCCTTAAAGATACCATAAAAGAAATTTGTATTTAAGTAGAATTAAAGTTCGTCTAAATAATCTAAATAGTATTTTTGTATTTTTTAATACATATTATCGAAACCACAATCATAAAAATCAATAATGGGTAAATACTATTTAGAATATCAAAAAAACCTCCTCCCTTAAGAAGAACTTCTCGAACAATATTTAGATAATGGGTTAAGGGTAAAATATTACCTATGACTTGTGCCCACTCTGGCATACCATCAAATGGAAACATAAAACCTGACAGCAATATCGATGGTAAGAAAAAGAAAAATGTCATTTGCATTGCTTGTAACTGAGTATCCGCAATAGTTGAAAATGTAATACCCACCAAGAGATTTGCAATAATAAAAGGAAAAGTTGCAATAAGTAATAATAAAATACTACCAACTATGGTAATTCCAAATATTACCTTAGCAAATATAATAATCAATAATAATTGAATATAACCAACGACAATATATGGAGTAATCTTACCGAAAATAATCTCAAGAGATGTGACAGGTGTCGCGAGTAGAGATTCCATAGTTCCATACTCTTTCTCGCGTGTGATTGTCAAAGATGTAACCATAACCATGGTCATAGTCAAAACCACTCCTGCCAATGCTGGTACGATATTATTTTGTGTTTTACTCTCTGGATTATATTTATTATGGATTACAACATTAAAAGGCTGTGGCTGAGGTATTTGTTTGTTAGAAAAGTATTGACTGTATATTTCTTTAATCTTATCAACAGCTTGTAAAGCACCTGAGTTCGAAGTTGCATTTGCTCCATCTGCTATTATTAGAATATTTGGAGATTCACCACGATAAACTTGTTTAGTAAAATTAGGCGGTATATCTATAATAAACTGTACCTTACCTTTACGCATTAGTGTTGTCGCATCATCTCTTGAGATCTCTTGATATTTGATATCAAAATAACCAGTATTATTAATTTTCTCAATTAGATAGTTTGTTTGTAGTGTCTTATCAGCATTAACTATTGCTGTACTTAGATGCTTTGGATTCATATTTATAGCAAAGCCAAATAGTATTAGCTGAATAAGTGGTATACCAATCACTAATCCAATTGTGACTTTATCTCTAAGCATATGAATAACCTCTTTGAGAAAAATCGCATAGTATCTATTAATATCAAAATACTTCATGCAAAGTTATCCTTTTGGCTACTCATCAAATATATAAAAGCATCTTCAAGTGATGTTTCTATTGATTGCCATTCAAATTGATTATACTTTGTTTGAATGTGTATAATATCAACATTATTTTTAACACTAAGATGTACACTACTGCCAAACATTGACACTTGCTCAATTTCAGTATTATCTTGAAGCTCTAACACAAGGCTATAAACATTTTTACCTGAAATATTGTATGTTTTGATACCACAGCTATCAATAATATCTTTTTGGGTACCACTCGATAACAGCTTTCCATAAGCGATATATGACAACTTATTGCATCTTTCAGCTTCATCCATATAGTGAGTTGATACCAATGTTGTGATACCTTTACTTGATAGTGTTGAGATATAGTCCCAAAATTCTCTACGTGCTTTTGGATCTACTCCGGCTGTAGGTTCATCTAATAGTAATAATTTAGGATCATGAATCGTAGCCACACCCAAAGCTAATCTTTGTTTCCAACCACCTGATAACTCATAAGCTTTTTGATTTGCTCTAGCTTTACCTATTTGTAAGTTATCTATGGTCTTATCAACAGCTTCTTTAATATTTTTTAGACTATGAAGTCTCGCAAAAATCTTGAGATTCTCTCTAACTGTCAGATCAGGATAGAGTGTAAATTTCTGAGTCATATAGCCAACTTGCTGTTTTATAATACTCGCGTGAGTACCTATATCATAACCAAGACAAGTACCCTCACCTTTTGTTATTGGCAGTAAGCCACATACCATTCTTATAGAAGTTGTCTTACCTGAACCATTAGGTCCTAAAAATCCATAAATATCTCCTTGCTTAACTTGAAGTGAGATATTATCAACTACAGTTTTATCACCATAGACTTTGGTAAGGTTTTTAACATCTATTATCAGTTGATCCTCTTTGTCACTTATCATCTCAGCTCTACCTTTATAGGCTCTCCGATATGAATTTCAGAGCTATTTGCGGAGTAATCAACCTTAGCATGCACTTCAAAAGAAATTTCCGAGTCAGAGTTTATGCCATACAATAGTGGTGGTGTATATTCAGCCCTTTGTGAAATATAACTAACTTTAGCTTCTAAAAGCTTATTATTAGGTGTAATAAAATCAATAGTTTGGCCAATATATAGTCTAGCAAGATCTTCTTTTGATAAAAAAAATACAATATATACATCTTCGGGATTAATAATAGTCATTACTGGACTATACGCCCGCACTTCTTCACCTTTGTGATAAAAAATCTGATAAACATAACCATTTTCTAATGATTTAACATCTGCAGAACTGATTTTTTGTTGTAAATATTTAGAATTACTATTGATAAATTTTGACATAAAGTCAACTGCATTTCGCAAATCCTCTCGAGCAGGTAAATTATTAATAATTTGCATTACCTCTAATGCTTCAACTTGATTATTTGCTTGGATATATTTACTTTGCGCCTGTTCAAATTCTTTTTGAGAAGTACTATCATCTTTTAATAACATTTGTTGACGCTGATACTCTTTAGATGCAACAGCTAAATTTGCTTTAGCACTAGATATATCTATGGCTGTCTTTTCTATATATGGTTGTCTTTTACCTTTAGACATATTTTCCGAGACAGCTTGAGATGCACTATACAGAAATTTATTTGAATCTAATAAAGTCTGATTTTTTGATGAATCAATTAGAAATAATTCCTGACCCTCTTTAACAGACTCCCCCTGACTTACATCTAATCTAAGAAGCCGACCACTCTCTTGTGAAGATATATATCTGACATCTGTACTAATATAACCAGGAATTACTTTAATATTCGATCTACTAATATAATAAATAAATCCTAAGACAAAAATAACAAATATAATCGATACAATTATAATTTTTTTTCTAATCGACATCGCTAATCAAAGATAAAAATCACTACAGTGATTATAAAGTAAACAACTATCATAAAAAACTGTTTTTCTGATATAAAAATATTGCAATTTGATAATAAAAAGATAATTATACTTGTGCTTTCAACCAAATCATGTAAATCAAAATGTTCAAAAAAATTACCGCAACTGCTCTTACTGTGTGTAGTATTAGTATAGCTACTGCTGATGTTATTAATATATATGCACATAGAGGATATAGACCTATTGCTCCAGAAAATACTCTACCTGCTTACACTGACGCTATGCGTATTGGTGTAGATGTTATTGATATGGATATAAATATGACTAAAGATAAAGTTTTAGTTGTAACACATGATCTGACACTAAATCCTGACCTGACAAAAGATGAAAATGGTAATTGGATAACAGAAAAAACTCCAATAAAAGATCTTACTTTAGATCAAGTCAAAAAATACACAGTTGGATATATAAAACCTGACTCTGCTACTGCTAAGATGTACCCAAATCACATTGGTATGGATAATGTTCACATGCCAACACTAGAAGAAGTAATTAATTATGTCAAAGCTAATGTTGGTAGTAGAGTTCGTCTACAGATTGAAATAAAAACGAATCCTTATGATCCAAATGCAAGTTGGACAGCACAAGAAATGGCTGAAGCTTTAAATAAAGTTTTACTTAAAACAGGTATGACTGATAATGTTGAAGTACAATCTTTTGAATGGCAAGCTCTAGTAGATTTACAGAAATTAAATCCAAAAGTTAAAACAGCCTACCTAACAGATCATACAACAGAGCCAATGAATGCTGAACAAGCAAAGCAGATGACAGATTACCAAAAATGGACAGCTCCTCTTGATCCTAAAGATTATAACTATAATTATCCATTAATGGTCAAAAAATTAGGTGGTACATTCTGGGAACCTTACGAGAAAGATCTAACTAAAAAAGATGTTGAAGAGGCTCATAAACTAGGTGTCAAAGTCGTGACTTGGGGCTGGACAGAAGATGAAGGTAGCGATTTCAACTATCAAGTTATCAATAACTTAATCGATTGGAAAGTTGATGGTATCATCACTGATAGACCAGATATACTAAGAGGTGTCGAAGCAGCAAAAGGTTTAGATTTACCGCCTGCTTATCCTAATATCCCTTTTCCAAAAAAATTCTAATCATTACATAAAACATCCAAATTAAACACTTAATTTATATTGCTGAATACCAAAAATTAAACTAAACTAGCAAATTACTAGTGTTTAATATTTACTAAGTAAAAATGAATTTTCTTAAACCTGCGAAAGCTTTGCCTTTATTAGCTAAAGAGCAAATTAAAAAAACATATCCCCATTGGCGCCTAAGAATGTTTTTGGTAGCCTATATTGGTTATTTTACATATTACTTCGGTCGTAGTAGTTTCGATGTATCAAAACAGTATATTACAACCTTAACTCCAGATGAACTTGGTCTAATTGGAGCTGGTTTAGGTATAGCTTACGGTATAAGTAAATTTTTGATGGGGAATATTTCTGATAGAAGTAATGCCAAAGTATTTTTAGCTATCGGATTATTTATCACAGGACTTATAAACCTGCTGCTGCCTAGCTTATTGTCATTAGGCGTACTAGTAATGTTTATTGCTATGCTTGTAAATGGTTGGGTTCAAGGTATGGGTTGGCCAGCATGTGCACGTATCATGACACATTGGTTTTGTGCTAATGAGCGCGGTACAAAAATGGGAATCTGGAATACTGCTCATAATGTTGGTGCAGGCTTTTTAGCCATTGCAGTTGTGCCTATTGGGCTATTACTATTTCATGATGATTGGCACGGTCTTTTTTATGTCGCTGGTGCAATGTGTATATTTGTATCTATTTTAGTTTTGATATTTGGTGCTGATACCCCTCAATCAGTCGGCTTACCAGCTATAGAAGTATACAAAGGCTATACAACTTCAGAAGCTCATCATGAGCAAGAGTTTTCAGCTAAAGAAATCTTCTTTAAATATGTTTTAAACAATAAATGGGTTTGGCTAATCGCGATAGCAAACGCTTTTGTTTATTGTGCTAGATATGGTCTTTTAAGCTGGTCAACATACTATCTTGTCCATGTAAAACACATGTCAACAACAACAGGACTTTTGGGATTTGCATTGTTTGAGTTACCTGCAATCCCAGGAACTATAATAATTGGTTGGATAACAGATAAATATTTTGGTAGTCGTAGAGCTCCTATGGGTGTGATATGTATGCTTTTATTCATCTGTGCTTTATTCGTATACTGGTACAGCGACACTGCTTGGATATTACTACTTTCATTATCTGCTATGGGTGTACTTATCTATGGACCTGTCGCTTTGATAGGAATATTAGCTTTGGACTTGGTGCCTAAAAAAGCTGGTGGTACTGCAGCTGGATTTACAGGATTATTTGGCTATTTCTTAGGTACAGTTGGAGCTCAAGCAGTAATTGGTCTCATCGCTACTATGCTAGGTTGGGATGCTGTATTTATATTCTTATTAGGCTCCTGTATAATTGCTGTAGCACTTCTAGCTGTTTGCTGGAATCTTAGCTATAATCAAGCTTCCGGTGATTAAATGCTAGAGTAGCAATGTTTACAAAATTACCTAGATCATTATTATTATTTTTTATATTCGCACCCTTTATAGCATACCCACTAGCAGTAAATTCAATAGAATTAAACCAAGTATTAGATAACTCTATAAAGCAGAATAACCTTCAGTCAGCTCAGATTGCAGTTAAGATTATTGACTCTCAAAAAAATACTGTGATTTTGTCAAGAAATGCCGACAAAAACTTCATACCTGCTAGCAATACTAAATTACTTACTGGAATTGCAGGGTTATTGTTTCTTGGTAAAGATTTTAGATTCGAAACTAAGCTATATTACGACAAAATTACTAATCATAATATTGATAATCTTTATATTGAGTTTTCGGGGGATCCAAGTTTTACTCGTGAAGACTTACATAAACTTTTGATAAGCTTAAACAAAAACAATATAAAGAATATAAACAATATCTATTTTGTGAACCGCTACTTTGAAGGTCGTGATACCCCAATTAATCAAAGTAATACTAGCTCCATATTTGGCTATGGTGCTCCAAGCTCAATATATAATTTAAATGAAAATAAGATAACTTTACAACTCACACCCAGCTTAAATACTTTTAAAGTAACCCAAACTTCTGGTGAGAGAATTAACTTTATCAACAACCTTTTTATAGCTAGTGTAGAGCAGCTAAAGACCTGTCAATTTAACTCCTATTATAAAGATAATACTCTGATACTTAGTGGCTGTTTACCTTCAAATAGGTATAATTTTAGTTTTGCTACCGAAGATCCACAGCAACTCATGCAACAAACTGTTTTAGCTGAACTAGCACAACTTAAAATCTCATTAAGTAATCAGATAATAACTACTAATAAGCTACCCAATAATCTAATACTCTTAGCAAAACATAAATCAGCAGATTTAGTTAAACTATTAAAGTACATGCTTTTAACATCCGATAATCTCTATGCTCAAACAATTACAAGAACTATCGGTTACTATTATAATCAAGTTGGCAGTATTGTATCTGGTAAAAATGCCATTATTGAAATACTAAAAACTAAGCTTAAACTTGACACTGATAGCATTCAAATCGAAGATGGTGCTGGAATGTCTGAGAATAATTTATTATCTGCTGATTTTATTACTGAACTGTTACAAAAAATGTCACAAAATAAGAGCTTTGAGCTTTTTAAAAGTTTACTGCCAATATATGGAGAAACTGGCACACTTAAAAATCGCTCAAGCAAACTATTAAAAGGTAAAGTATTTGCAAAAACTGGAACTGAAACAACTGCCGTTACTCTTTCAGGTTATCTCTATGCTAATAGTAAACAATATATTTTTTCAATACTGATTAATAATCTCAAAAACTCACAAAAATCAAATGCTTTGGTTTTAGAGAAAGATTTGCTTGAGAGTATCTGTTAATATTACAACATAATAATTTAATAAACTCTAAAATGACTAAAAATATTCTAATTGCTGGTGCTAATGGCGGAATTGGTTCTGCTATAGCTTTAGCAGCGGCAAAAGCCGGTTATAATGTTGGCTTACACTATAATAAAAATCATCAAAATATCGATAAGCTAAAAACTCAGCTATCTAGCTATAATATCAATATTTCTACTCATTGCGCTGATATAGCAAATGAAGAAGATATCAAAAAAATGTTTGATGAATTTATTTCTCATCATGGTTCTATATATGCTCTTATAAATAATGCTAGTACAATTTTTCATACCTGTCGCTTAGAAGATATGAGTGTTGATCGTCTGCAAAAAGTATTCCAAGTAAATGCTATCGGTAATATTCTATGTGCAAAGCATGCGATAAAAAATATGTCGCAAAAATATGGATACAATGGTGGTAAGATTATTAATATATCATCTGGCGCATCTCGCTCAGGTTCGCCTAATGAGTATATAGATTACGCTTGTACCAAAGGTGCTATAGATACTCTTACAAAAGGCTTATCAAAAGAACTTGCTGATGAAGGGATTCTTGTAAATTGTATAAGACCTGGATCTACATATACGGATATCCATAAACTATCAGGCGATGCTGATAGAGTTAATAAGATCAAATATAAAATCCCACTTAAAAGAGGTGGTTATCCTGAAGAAATTGCTAGCGGAGTTATATGGCTATTATCAGATGGTGCAAACTACTGCACAGGGACTATTATTGATATCACTGGTGGCTTATAAAATTTATACAAATAAGATTCCCTTTCTAGTTTAATAAAATAATCTTCTTTCTAAAATGCTTCAGATATTTTTAATTTTGCAATATTCAGACTAGATAAACTTCGCCTCTAAACTATTATTTATAAGCCTAATAATTTGAGCCTCAGATAACTTCAAAGCTTCTGCTATCTGCCTATAGTTTTCATTAAGATAACCACCAAAATATGCTGGGTCATCTGAATTAATCGTTACTTTAACACCTTTTTCTAGAAGTTTAGCTGCAGGATGTTTAGATAGATCAGTAGTAACTTTTAAGCACTTATTTGATAATGGACACATGGTCAAAGCGATATCATCTTTTATGATTCTTTGAATTAATGTTTCATCACTTAAAATAGCATTACCATGATCTATTCTATCAACTCCTAATATATCTATTGCTTCCCAAATATACTCAACAGAACCCTCTTCACCAGCATGAGCAACTAAGTACAACCCCTCTTTTTTAGCTTGTTCAAAAACTCTTCTAAATTTAGATGGGGGATTTCCTAATTCACTACTGTCTAGACCTATACCTATAAAATGCTCACGAAAATTCATTATTTTTTCAAAAGAACGTAGTGCATGATCTTCTGATAAATGACGTAAAAAACAAACTATTATACTAGCTTTAATGCCAAAATCTTTTTCGGCTTGTTTAATAGCTTCAGTCACACCACTAAATATAGTTGATAAAGCTATTCCTCTCTCTAGATGAGCTTGAGGATCTATAAATACCTCAGTATGAGTTACATTATCTTGATTTGCTTTGTCTAAATATGCATAAGTCAAATCATAGAAATCTTGATCTGTTATTAGCACAGACATTCCTTGGTAATATAAATCTAAAAAATCTTGAAGATTATTGAAGTTATATGCTCTTTTTATCGCATCTATTGAGCCATATTTAAGATTTACTTTATTTCTTTGTGCTAATTGAAACATCATCTCAGGTTCTAATGTTCCCTCTATATGGAGATGAAGCTCTGCTTTAGGCATTGCTAAAAGATTTTTATAAATCATATTTAATAAGTTTAATATTTAATAATCTATACTATATATTACAACATAAAAATATTATCTTTGAAACTTAATAATTTTTATATAAGAAATACTTATCTACTAAATAACTATTTACTATTTGACTAAAAATTTCTGTTTAAATACAATCACTTATAAGCCTTAATTTTATTTTAAAGATAGAGTTTGGTTTAATTTAGAAAATATAAGAAGAATCTTGTATTATAAGTTAACTTTATAGCGAGGAAACCACCATGCTAAAGAAAATTGTAACAGCACTAGGAATGTCTGGAATGCTATTAGCATCTAACAGTGCTATAGCTGATGACAAAAATACTGAAACAGCTACGCCTCAAAGTATAGATTTATCGCCATTACGTAATCTAAACAAGCTTGATAGTCCAATGGATAAGGATTATAACTATCATCAAGCTTTCAAAAAATTAGATACTGAACAGCTTAAAAAAGATATGCAAGATCTTTTAACCCAATCACAAGACTGGTGGCCTGCTGATTTTGGTAATTACGGTCCTTTCTTTATTAGATTATCTTGGCATGATGCTGGTACTTACAGATTAGCAGATGGTCGTGGTGGCGCTAATCGTGGTCAGCAAAGATTCTCTCCGCTAAATAGCTGGCCTGACAATGTTAACCTTGATAAAGCAAGACAGCTTTTATGGCCAATCAAACAAAAATATGGTGATGCTGTATCATGGTCAGATTTAATTGTTTTAGCAGGTACTGTTTCTCTTGAGTCAATGGGAATGAAGCCGATTGGTTTTGCCTTTGGTAGAGAAGATGATTGGCAAGGCGATGATACAAACTGGGGTATATCTCCTGAACAACTAATGTCTAGTAATGTCAAAGATGGTAAACTTGCTCCAGCTTATGCGGCAACTCAAATGGGTCTAATATATGTCAATCCTGAAGGTCCAGATGGCAAACCTGATATAAAAGGTGCTGCTAGTGAAATTCGCCAAGCTTTTAGAGCTATGGGCATGACTAATAAAGAAACAGTAGCTCTTATTGCTGGTGGTCACACATTTGGTAAAACTCATGGTGCAGTTCCAGAGAAAGATATCAAAAAAGATATTGGCCCTGCTCCAGATAAAGCGCCTATCGAGCAACAAGGACTAGGATGGCATAATAGCTATGGTACTGGAAATGGTGATGATACTATGGGTAGTGGCCTTGAAGGCTCTTGGACTTCTACACCAACATTTTGGAACCATGATTTCTTACATAACCTATATAACTTAAATTGGGAAAAAACTCTTAGTCCTGCTGGAGCTCATCAATGGACCCCTACAAATGCTAAGCCAGAAAATATGGTTCCTGATGCACACAAACCAGGTGTAAAACATAAACCAATTATGTTTACAACAGACTTAGCATTAAAAGAAGACGATGGTTTTAATAAATACACTCAAGAATTCTATAATAATCCTGAAGAGTTTAAAGAAGAGTTTGCTAAAGCATGGTTTAAGTTAACACATAGAGATATGGGTCCAAAATCTAGATATATAGGTCCTTGGATTCCTGAGCAAAACTTTATATGGCAAGACCCTGTTCCTGTAGCTAACTATAAGCAAGTATCTACACAAGATATTGCTCAACTTAAGCAAGATATTATAAACTCTGGATTAACTAATCAGCAACTTATAAAAACCGCTTGGGATTCAGCTTCTACTTATCGTAAAACCGACTATAGAGGTGGATCAAATGGTGCAAGAATTGCTTTAGCTCCTGAAAAAGATTGGCAAATGAATGAACCTGCTAAACTTGAAGTTGTTCTTGCTAAGCTTAAAGAGATTCAAACTGACTTTAACAATAGCAAAACTGATGGTACAAAAGTATCATTAGCTGATCTAATCGTACTAGGTGGTAATGTTGGTATTGAGCAAGCTGCTAAACAAGCTGGCTATAATATAGAGATACCATTTGTACCTGGTAGAACAGATGCTACTCAAGCTCAAACTGATATAGAGTCTTTTAACTATCTAAAAACAAAAGCTGATGGTTTTGTAAACTATAGTGATGGTAGTCTAGCATCTAACAAGCTACCTCAAGCTTTAGTAGAAAAAGCTAGCATGCTTAATTTAAATATCCCTGAAATGACTGTATTAGTTGGTGGTATGCGTGCTCTTAATGTCAATTATGATAACTCACAAGAAGGTGTATTAACTACTACTCCAGGTCAGCTTAATAATAGTTTCTTTGTAAACTTACTTGATATGTCTACAGAGTGGAAAAAATCTGATAAAAAAGATGGCGAATACATTGGTATAGATAGAAAAACTGGTGAGCAAAAGTGGACTGCTTCTTCTGTAGATCTAATCTTTGGCTCAAATTCAGAACTTAAAGCAGTAGCTCAAGTTTATGCTGAAAATGGTAATCAACAGAAGTTTGTCAATGACTTTGCAAAAGCTTGGCATAAAGTTATGATGCTTGGTAGATTTGATGTTCAAGAATAATTATTACTAATCTCTTTATCTTTCTTACTACTAAAATATTGCATATATAATCATTTACTCTAATATTTAACATATAATTACAAATTAGTATTAAATTATATATGGCAATAAACCTTTATCATGAAAATGATTATCTAAGACAAAATAATAATATATCAAAAAAAGATAACTTTTCTCCTTTTAGAAGAGACTATGCTCGTGTTGTACATTCTTCATCTTTTCGTAGATTACAAGCAAAAACACAAATTTTCCCAAGTTTTGAAAATGACTTTTTTAGAAATAGGCTTACTCACTCTTTAGAGGTGGCTCAGATAGCTAAATCTATAGCTGTTAAACTTAATGCTGAATATAATCTAAATTTAGATTATGACTTAATTGAAACGGCTGCACTTTGTCATGATATTGGTCACCCTCCTTTTGGTCATAACGGTGAAGTAGCTTTGAACAAAAAAATGCGAGAATTCGGTGGCTTTGAAAGCAATGCGCAAACTCTGAGATTAATATCCCATACTGCAAAAAAAGATATCGATCAAAAGCAAAGTTTTGGATTAAATTTGACTTACAGAACTCTTGCAGCAACAATAAAATATGATCGCCTTATCCCAGCTATTAGTGATTTAGGCAAGCTTACCAAAGGCTACTACAGTGAAGAAGCTCATCTAGTAGCTGATATCAAACACAAACTTCTTGAACCGTATGGTGTAGCTAATATAGATAGTGAATTCAAAACGATTGAATGCTATATTATGGATGTAGCAGATGATATTGCCTACTCAACTTATGATGTCGAAGATGCTCTTAAAGGTGGATTTATAGATCCACTCTCTATGGCTAGTATTGATGATAAGCTGCTTGAAAAAGTTTTCAAAGCAATGCCAAGTGACTTAGAAATTACCAAAGGCGAAATTAGAAATATCCTAAAAGATATTTTTTCAGATTATATAGATTTTAGTGCTGATAGCAGAGATATTTATAAACTTTCTAAAAACATCGCTAACAACAGCTTACTAAGGACAAAATTAACATCTAAGCTAGTTAATAATTGTATCCAAAACATTGAATTAGAGCTTAACCAAGATATCCCTATCCTTTCAAAAGTTCATCTAAATGACATGATAAGAAAGCAAGTAGAAGTACTTAAAAAATATATATTATTTAAAATAATAAAATCACCAAAGTTAAATGTGCTTAGATATCGAGGTAGAGAGATAATCTCAGAAATTTTTGATATTCTAATCAGCTCAACACCTGATGAAAGTCTATTGCCAGATGATATTGGTGCAATATTTTATAATACAATTAGTCTTCAAGGTAAAGCTAGAATAATTAGCGACTATATATCTTCTATGACTGACCGCTATATAATCGAACTTTATAATCAGTTTAAATCTGATCCTTCAGCAATGATTTTTAAGCCTTTTTCATAAACCAATTTGCTGCGACTATTCCAATAAAAGATACTGCTCCAGCAAATACGATTAAATATACCGGTACCAATAGACTACTATTTGCCGTAATAAGAGATATTGTCAATGCTGGAACTCCTGCAGAAAATACTAAATAACCTAGGTTATAAGCTATACCATAGCCACGACACCTGTATTCTAACCTAAAGAAATTTGTAATAATTACATTATAAGTTGGTGCAAAAAAGCCCATCACTATAGATAAAATAATAAAGCATGCAAAAACATCTGTCCCTGCAATCATATTCTTATAAAAAATTGGTGCTACTGCTATGCTTATTAATATTAATAAAGCCATCATCTTAGATTTAGATACATAATCACTAATAAATCCGCCTATCAAGCAACTAATGGCCATAATTATAGAACCTATCAACAGTAAATCAGAAACATCATAGCTACTTTGTATATACATCTGATGATATGCTGGTAAAAACATATATAACTGTGTAGTTAGCATAGCAATACAAGCAACTAAGGCTATACCAATAATTACCTTTATAATGAAAATATAATTCTCAGAGCGTGGCTTATCTAACCTATCAACAACTTGTGGAATATCAATAATATTTTTTCTTAAGAAAAATAGTATAAATGTAAAACAAGCGCCTATGAAAAATCCTATACGCCAACCATAATCTTGTATAAATATCTGACTAGTAAAATGATTCAAAATAAACAACACTAGTGATGTCATCATAATACCTATACTTAAACAGCAAAATACCATGCTTGTCACTAAGCCTTGTCTTTTTGGATAATTCTCAACTATATATACTACAGAAACAGGTATTTCAGCTCCAACTGCTAATGACTGTACACAGCGCAAACCAACAAATAAAATAGTTGCTAAGACTCCGATACTTTCAATAGTAGGTAATATAGCTAAAGCTAGAGTTGAGAAAAATAGTAAGATCATATTTAATCTTAATATAAACGCTCTACCTTTCTTATCAGCAAGATAGCCAAATCCCCAAGCACCAAGTGGGCGTACAAGATAGCCTACAATATAGACCAAAAAGACTAATAAGGTATTACTAATAGAACTACTTTTATCAAAAAACTTACTTCCAATAGTTACAGCAAATACAGAATATATTGCCAGATCATAGTATTCAAAAGCTGCACCTAAAGTTGAAAACAACAGCCTATTATAATTTTTCATCAATTATTAAAATTTAAATATTTTTATATATATTATTAAAATCATTAAGATAATCAAATACTAATTAACATAAGCAGGTGAAAGCTCGATAATTTCTAATGTCAATCTGTATTTGAGTATATCAATATAGGCATTTAGTAAGTCTATAAGCTGATTTTTCAGCTCAAGCGCAAGGTTATTTAAATGCTGTTGCTCTCGTCCTGCTAAAACCTTAATTTGCATATGGATCAGACCTAGCTCATCACCACCCACACTACTAAAATCATAGCGATAAACCCTACTTTTAAAAGTTCCTAATTTAGTTGGTAACTTCTCTACTAAGAATTGCTGCGCTAAATCTATTATCTTCTTTGCTAATTCTATGTCAAATTGGTGAGGTACTTCTAAAATTATATGTGGCATTTAAATTCCTTTATTTAATTTTATTAATGGTGACATTAATAACAGTGTAAGAAATATATAAAATATATCTTACACAAATCTATTTTTACGACCAAAACTTTGTCTTTTCCTACGAATAATTAACTTACAAAATTACCGTCTTATTGTTATAAACAAAAACTTTATCTTTAAGTACTAACTTTAGAGCTGTTGATAAAACGTTTTTCTCGACATCATGACCAGCATCTCGCATAGCTTGCCATGAATAGCTATGATCTACCCTAATTATATCTTGAGCTATAATTGGTCCTTCATCTAAATCATCTGTGACAAAGTGACTAGTCGCACCAATTATTTTCACGCCTCTTTCATATGCTTGTTTATATGGATTTGCACCAACAAATGCTGGTAAAAATGAATGATGAATATTTAATAGCTTACCTTGAAAATATTTTACAAAGTTTGGTGATAATATTCGCATATATTTTGCAAGTACAATAATATCATGTTGATAAGTTTTTATAATATCACAAACTCTACTCTCATGCTCCTCTCGAGAAATTCCCTCATGAGAAATATGCTCAAATGGTATATCAAATTTATCAACCAAGCTTCTAAGATTATCATAGTTTGAAATTACTGCTGTAATATTTGCATCAAGTTTTCCTTCGGCATGTTTTATTAGTAGATCACCGAGACAATGCATTTCTTTTGTAGCTAGAATAACTATATTTTTTTTAGAAGAATCTACTAGCTTAATCTCTGAATTAGTAGGCAAAGTATTTTGTAAATCTATAAGCATTTGTTGAATATTTACTTCACCAGAAAACACTGTACGCATAAAAAACTTATTATGTAGTTTATCAACGAACTCTGAGTTTCTTTCAACATTAAGATTATTTTCATAGATAATTTTTGAAACTTTATAAACTAAACCTTTTTGATCATCAGTTTCAATCAGTAATCGATACTTTTGCATTTTATATATTTTTTAAGAAATTAATAATAAACTATAATACATAATTATTATTTTAGTTAGATTTTTAGCTAAATTTTTGATTTATTTAGTTCCAAATATTTTATCTCCAGCATCTCCAAGACCTGGAATTATATATTTTTTGGTATTTAGATGACTATCTATAGAAGCTGTATATAACTCAACATCTGGATGAGCGTTGGCTAATGCTTGTATTCCCTCAGGTGCAGAAACTAAAGTTATAATTTTGATATCTTTTGAGCCCGCTTTTTTAAGTAACGAAACAGTTGCGATCATTGATCCCCCCGTTGCCAACATTGGATCAACTATCAAAGCAACTCTCTCATCAAGCTTATCACAAAGCTTAGCAAAATAAGCTACTGGCTTAGCTGTTTCTTCATCACGATACATACCAACCATACTCACTTTAGCAGCTGGAACATGCTCAAAAACCCCATCCATCATTCCAAGACCTGCTCGTAAAATAGGTACAACTGTTAATTTTTTTCCTTTAATCTGATCGATCTCAATATCTTCACCTTGCCACCCTAAAATTTGCGTTTTCTCAAGCTCAAAACCGGCTGTCACCTCATAAGTTAAAAGACTTGTAATTTCTTTTGTTAATCTTCTAAACTCTTGTGTACTTATAGCTGCTGCACGCATAAGACCAAGCTTGTGTTTGACCATAGGATGATTTATTTCTACTACTTTCATAACTCTCCAAAACAGACTAATTTATCTTATTATAACAAATCTTTATTCAAATTAAGTCTATTGAATTAGCTTATATAGATTTGAAATTTTGATTTGATAAATAATATAAAGCCCTCTTTATAAATTATGTTTATAGAAGGATTTTAAAGAAGTGATAAATTTTAGTAGAATTTAATAAGATTTAGATATAAGAGTTTATTATTATTGTTTTTCCCAAACGTTGCTGTTTGAAGGAATATCGCCTTGTGTCCACCACTTAGCTTTGTACTTAACGCCTTGGTATGTAACTACTTGGCCGCCAGTATATGCTTGACCTTGGTTCCATACCTCACCTGAAACAAAAGGTTTCTTCCATGCACCACCATCAGCTGGATTATTACCTTGTGTCCACCATTGAGCAACATATTTTTGACCATTATAAGTCACCTCATCACCTTTAGTATATACAGTTTGAGGATTCCATGTACTCACTGTTGAAGAATTGTCATTACCTTGGTCATTATTATTTTGGTTACTAGTTACACGCCATACTCCCCACTGACCTGACTGCGTAGGATTTTCACCTTGTGTCCACCATTGAGCTTCATAAGTTACGCCATTAACAATAACTTTATCGCCCTTATTGTAGACTGCTTCTGCATTCCAGTTACCAGCTGATCCAGCATTATTATTTTGATCATTATTTTGATCATTATTTTGATCATTATTTTGATCATTATTTTGATCATTATTTTGATCATTATTTTGATCATTATTTTGATCATTATTTTGATCATTATTTTGATCATTATTTTGATCATTATTTTGATCATTATTTTGATCATTGTTTTGATCATTGTTTTGATCATTGTTTTGATCATTGTTTTGATCATTGTTTTGATCATTGTTTTGATCATCTGAACCAATAGTTTCAAAAGTTATACTATCTTCTCTTGAAGTGTTTGATGTACTTGCAATCACCTCTATAGTGTATCTAGTACCTTTATTTAAGTTTGTAAGCACATAACTTTGGCTAGTGATATTTTCTGCTATAGTTTCACCATTTAGCAATACTCTATACTTGATAGAACCATCTAACTCTGGCTTATTCCAAGATATAGTAGCAGAATTCTCAGTAACATCGCTAACAGATACATTAATAGTATCAGAAGCATAAACCTTAGCTACAGCATTAATCAATGACTTATTACTATCTGTTGAGTCACCATCTGCTTGCCAGAACATAGTACCACCAAGATTTTTACTCTTAGCATACTTAGTTTTCTCACTTACAGACCATACATCATCAAAAGTCACGAAAGTCTTCGTTGATGGACTATATGCCCATGGTTGCATTGCTACTTTACCGTACTTGTTGAAGATATCAACATTTGAACTGATATCATAATAAACTAGATCTGATAAACCGCTGATAGGTTTTGCAGTACCGCAACCATTTACAGGATCATTTACAGGATTAACTAAACACTTATAATCAAATACTCCCGCTTCATAGTCGCCAAATCCAGGTGCTGTGATAGTCTGTAATAAACCTCCATCTGTATCACTAGCTACAGTCATTGATCTAGCGTATAGTGGTAAACCAACTATTAGTTTCTTAGCTGGAACACCTGCTTTAATATAAGCATCTACCGAGCCTTGTACTGACCAGCCACCTGTTTTACCAATTGAATTAGCAACCTCAGGAGAGAAGTTGATATTCGGGAATGCTGCTGATGCTTGGAACCAAGCTGGTGCACCAGTACCCCAACCACCTTGATAGTCGTAGTTCATAATATTAATTTCATCCATAAGCTCACCTGTTTGCTTCCAGAAATCTGCTACGCTATTTGGATTATTAGGATTTTCCATCGCTTCAATACGACTTCTCGCACCATTTACAGCTATGGCAAGGTAATATTTTTTACCATCCACTTTACTAGCTTTGTCTAACTCAGCACGTAAAACCTTAAAGAATGCTAACATCTTTTTAGCAGGAGCAACGTCATCACCATAGTCTGACCACCACTCCCAATCTATATCAATACCATTAAAACCAAGCTTACGCATTAATTCGACTGACTGCTTAGCAAAATTTTCCATACTTTGCTGATTTGAAGCTAACTGCTCAAACATTGGTGCTGTTGTCACACCATTATTAGTCCAACCGCCAAATGATAAGAATGATTTTAGATAAGGATATTTTTTAGCTGCTCTTGCTGCTGCAGAAAGGCCCCATGAATCGGCTGAAGCATCTAGCGTCTTAATATTACCAGTATTTTTATCAAAACCGATAAATGCGTAGATTATTGTATTTAACTTATCATATTTGAAGTCATATGGATTATATTTACGACCCCACACAGCCCATTGAGCATAGTATGCAGCATTAGTATATCCTGGTGTTGGATCTTCGCAAACATTATCTGCACATGGTCTTTCTATTTCTAGTTCTTTGCCGTCAACTTTTACACTACTAACGATAGGCACAACTACCCCTGGCAATACTATTGCATTACCAGAATCAGTACCCATGATGTCGCATGTTTGAGTTAGATCTAACGAACCTTCACTATCTTTAAGAGATAATCTTGTTAGGTACTCTCCATTACTTAGCTGTGTTGTTTCAAAATTAACAAGATCTGCTCGAGCACCAAAACAACTACCCCAACCAGTTTTTGGTTTGAAGTTACTAGTAAATTCAACTACTTTTGCAGATGGCACATTGTTAATACTTAGGACTATTTTGTTATTATAATCCTTAAATGGTGCTTTAAAATCATAAGTTTTAGAGTCATTCACAGGCGCTGCTTCTAGCAGTGAATATGATCCCAAACCCATTAATGCACATACTACTGAAACTAATTTTGTTTTGTTCATAAGTATTTCTCCTTATTACAACTATTAACAAATGTAGGCACAATGCTTACATTATGATTATATGACCATAATTAAAAGCAAAGCAAAAGAAAAACACTTAAATGCTTTATTATTATGGTAATCATAAATAAAACTTAATATTCCTTTAAGACCTCTATGTTTTATTTATTTGATCTAAAATATAACACGCATAAATATTTAATAAATTATCAAAAAATAATAGGTCCTAGTAAAAATTAATGCTTAATATAAAAACTTTTCACAGATATTAGCTATATTTTAAGTTTTAGCTAAGAATATTTTTGAATATATTCTAAGCTAAGTATTCTTTTTGCAGTTTTGATATCAAATAGTTTCAAAAAACAACTAATATTAGTTAATATCTATATTTGATTAAATTCATAATTTTAAAAATTAAATGCTTAAAGGAGTTCTACATGAATAAAAATTTCTATGAAAATATTAATACTAAGATACTAGAAATCAAACAGGCTGGCACATACAAAAGTGAAAGAATAATCGCAACACCACAAGAGCCTGTGATTAATCTAGAGAATGGTAAAACACTAATTAACTTCTGTGCAAATAATTATCTTGGCTTTGCAAATAATCCTGAAATAGTCTCTTATGCAAAAAACCATATTGAAGAATGTGGCTATGGTATGGCATCAGTTAGATTTATCTGTGGTACAAACTCTGTACATAAACAACTAGAAAAAGAATTAAGTGAGTTCTTCGAGTTTGAAGATACAATCCTATATCCTTCATGTTTTGATGCTAATGCTGGACTTTTTGAGACGCTTCTTACAAAAGAAGATGCTATCATAAGCGACTCTCTTAATCATGCTAGTATTATTGATGGTGTTAGATTGTGCAAGGCAATGCGTTTTAGATATAACAATAATGATATGCAAGACCTTGAAGCAAAACTTATAGAAGCTGATCAAGCTGGAGCAAGATTCAAAATGATTGCTACAGATGGTGTCTTCTCAATGGACGGTATTATTGCTGACTTGAAATCTATCTGTGACTTAGCTGATAAATATAATGCTATTGTTATGGTTGATGATTCTCACGCATCAGGCTTTGTTGGCAAAAATGGTAAAGGTTCAATTGAGCATTGTGATGTTATGGGTAGAGTTGATATCCTAACTGGTACTCTAGGCAAAGGATTAGGTGGTGCTTCAGGTGGATATATTTGTGCTAAAAAAGAAGTGGTAGATTTACTTAAAAATCTTTCTAGACCATACCTCTTCTCAAACTCACTTGCACCAATAATTGCCAAGACTTCTATAAAAGCATTAGAAATTACTAAAGGCTCGAATGAACTAAGAGAACAATTACAAGCTAACCAACAAAGGTTTAGATCGAAAATGACTGCTGCTGGATTTGATTTAATTCCAGGAGAACACCCTATTATTCCTGTAATGATATATGATGAGAAAAAAGCAGCTGAATTTGCTGATAAGCTACTAGATTATGGTATATATGTAATTGCTTTCTCATATCCAGTGGTACCTAAGGGTAAAGCAAGAATTAGAACACAAATGTCTGCTGCTCATACTTTTGAACAAATCGACAAAGCTGTTGATGGCTTTACAAAAGCTGCCAAAGAATTAGGTATTATATAGTTAATAGGAATCAAACTATGAAAGCACTTGCTAAATTGAAAAAAGAACCTGGTATTTGGATGATTGATGATGCGCCAATACCAGAATATGGCTACAATGATGTTTTGATTAAAATTAGAAAAACTGCAATTTGTGGTACTGACCTACATATCTATAATTGGGATAAATGGTCTCAAAATACCATACCTGTACCAATGATTACCGGACATGAATTTGCTGGTGAAGTTGTAGCTAAGGGAGATGGTGTTACAAGCGTAGATATCGGTGATAGAGTATCAGGTGAGGGCCATCTTGTATGTGGGCAATGTCGTAATTGCAGAGCAGGTAAACGCCATCTTTGTAGAAAAACTATAGGTATAGGCGTCAATGTACAAGGGGCTTTTGCTGAATATTTGGTTATGCCTGCTGTCAATGTTTTTAAAATCCCTGATTCTATCAGTGATGATATCGCTAGTACCTTTGATCCTATGGGCAATGCTATTCACACTGCTCTTTCTTTTAACTTAACTGGCGAAGATGTCCTTATAACTGGTGCTGGACCTATTGGTTTAATGGCTGTTAAAATAGCAAGATTCTGTGGTGCACGCAGAATAGTAATCACAGATATTAATGAGTATCGCCTACAAATGGCTAGGGATTTTGGTGCAACTGTCGCTTTGAATGTCGCTCCATTTAAGAATCAAGATGATCTAGTAAAACAAATGCGCAAAGTTATGTCTGAGATAGGTATGACAGAAGGATTTGACGTTGGTCTAGAAATGTCAGGAATTAACTCTGCGATCTCAATGATGCTTGATGTTATGAATCATGGTGGTAAATTATCACTTCTAGGCATATCTGCGGGTGATATCTCTGTTGACTGGGGAGCAATATTATTTAAAGGTCTAACTCTCAAAGGGATATATGGTAGAGAAATGTTTGAAACATGGTACTTAATGACTAGTATGCTCCAAGCTGGTATGGATATGAACCCTATTATTACACATCGACTTCATATTGATGAATACCAAAAAGGATTTGAGATAATGAAAAGTAGTCAATGTGGTAAAGTGATACTGGATTGGAGCAGCTAGAATGAAAAAGCCAGATTACTCAAATACTACAAAAATTGATATTCAGTGGGTATTTACTCTATTTGGTACAGCAATAGGTGCAGGGTTACTTTATCTACCTGTCCAAGCAGGAGATAGCGGTCTTTGGGCTTTTGTAACAGTACTTATTTTTGCTTTACCTTTGACGTATTACTCACATAAAAATATGTCAAATATTGTACTTTGCACAGATAATGGTGGTATTACAGATGTATTTACCCACAATCTTGGTAGATTTTTTGGGTTAACCTGTGTAGTGCTATATTTCTTTGCGATATTCCTAAATATGCCAATGTACTCTATTGGTCTAAATAGCGAACTAAGTAATTTTCTTTTAAACTATAATATTGTAAAGACTAATTTATCAACACATATATGGTTTAGTTTTAGTATTTTAGCTGTTTTATTGATAATAGTTTCTTTAGGTATCAATATAATTCTAAAGTTTATGCAGCTTATAGTTATACTATTGATTGTACTAGTAGTGACATTATCTATATATATAATACCTTACTGGAACTTTGAGTTTGTAACTGATAGTCATTTTGATACTCTTGGTTATATTACAGGTGTATTAATGGTATTACCGATTTTGATATTATCGATGAATCATTCGCCAGTTATTTCTAGTCTAGTAATTTTTTATCGTGACTATGTAAAAGTTGAGCGCTCACAAGAAAAATATAAAGTCTATAAAATACTTAAAATTAATGCGTTAGTTCTTTTTATATTTGTACTACTTTTTGTAACATCTTGCTTACTTAGCACTACTATACCGGATCTTAATAGAGCTAATACAAACAATTTATCAATAGTAACACTCATACAAGAGCAACATCCGGGAGCATTGCTGAATATCCTTGCGCCTATGATTGTTTTTACTGCTATTATTAGCTCATTTATAGGCTGTTACATAGGTTCAAAAGAAGCTTTAAAATATCTATTTAAATATTTTTTAAAAATATTTATAAAGTCGAAATTTCTGATTCACTAATAAATAAAATCTGTGTTGGATTAATATTTATAGTTCTTTGGATATGTACAATATGTAATTTTAAAATACTTAATATTATAGGTATATTAGTTGCCCCTACAGTAGCTTTTTTACTATATGTTTTACCTGTAATAATAATTTATAAAAATATTCACTGCAAAGATTACAGACGCGTAATATTAGACTCTATGTTATTTATAATGGGCTTAATAATTATATTTGGTTATGTAATAGGTTTACTTTTAAAGTAATTTATTAGCTTAATTGCCAATTAGCATACTCTAAATCATCTTTGGTTGTAATCTTGATATTTTTCTTTGAACATTCAACAACAATCGGGTTTATACCGAATATTTCTAAAGCTGATGCTTCATCAGTTACTTTATCAATAAGATTATTTGAGTAACAAAAATCAAAAGCTTTCTCTAACTGTCCAAGCCTAGATAACTGTGGTGTCTGAGCAAGCCAAATATTATTACGATCAAGTGTTTTGATAATTATATCCTTTGTAACTTGTTTAACTGTTTCAGAGGCTCTTACTGCTAAGATACCTGCTTGTGAATGTGATGCCTTAGTTCGCTCATACAAATCGATAATACTATCAATAACAACACACGGTCTGGCAGCATCATGAACAAAAACCCAATCATCACTTTTGCGTTGATCAATAGCTTTAAGAGCATTATAAACACTATTAAATCTAGTTTTACCACCACTACAGACTACTACTTTGTCATGATTATAATATAACGAATCATTCCAAAAATTATCAGTAGCAGCAATTGCAACAAATATCTTATCAAACAATGGATTATCAATAAACTTTGCTAAGGTATTATCAAGAATAGTCTTACCATTACTAAGTTTACAGTATTGTTTAGGAATATCTAACTGCATTCTAGTACCTATTCCAGCAGCTGGAATAATTACATATTTACTTGACACTGTAAAAAACTTCTCCTTGCTTGATTAGGCCCATATTCTCACGAGCTAAGCTTTCAAGCACCTCACTATTTTGACGTAATGAAACTACTTCAGAATATAATTGCGCATTAGTCTGAGATTTATTTTTAACTTCTTTTTGTTGATTGGCTACAGTTTTTTTTAGTGCTTGATACTTGATAAAACCTGTGTTACTAAACCACAGATCATATTGCAATATAGCAATTAGTAACAAAACTACCGAAATAAAAATGTAAAAAAAAGAATTAGACTTGATATCCATGAGATAATTATTCTTCTACTTGAACTACAACTTTCTCAGTTTGACTATCTTCTACAATAATTTCTTGAACATCCTCTTCCACTTCTTCATCAGAATTAAATACAAATGCTTTTATTCCAGGATAAATTGCATTTTCACCTAATTCCTCTTCGATCCTAAGTAACTGATTATATTTAGCTATACGATCAGATCTAGATAATGAGCCTGTTTTGATTTGCCCTGAACATGTCGCTACAGCCAAATCCGCAATAATAGTATCAGAAGTTTCACCTGAACGATGTGATACTACACAAGTGTATCCTGCTTGACCTGCCATTGCCATAGCTTCAAAAGTTTCTGTTAAAGTACCAATTTGATTTAGCTTAATCAAAATTGAGTTTGCAATACCTTTTTCGATACCTTTAGCAAGAATACTTGGATTAGTAACAAATAAATCATCACCAACTAATTGTACCTTGTTACCAAGCTTTTCAGTTAAAAGTTTCCAACCTTGCCAATCTTCTTCAGCAAGTCCATCTTCTATAGATACTATAGGATACTTCTCAACCCAAGCAGCGTAATAATCAATCATTTCTTCACTTGTTAATGACTTATTCTCTGACTTAAGCTCATATTTACCATCTTTGTAGAATTCACTACTTGCTGGATCTAGAGCGATAAATACATGTTTACCAGGCTCATAACCAGCTTCTTTAATCGCTTTTAATATAGCTTCTATAGCTGCTTCATTTGATGGTAGATCAGGAGCATAACCACCTTCATCACCAACACCAGCTACACTATAACCATCAGCAATTAGAACCTTTTTAAGTATATGGAAAACTTCTGTACCACATCTTAGAGCTTCTGAAAATGTATCAAAGCCAGCTGGAACAATCATAAACTCTTGCATATCGACATTATTATCAGCATGTGAACCACCATTAATGACATTCATCATCGGTACTGGCATTAGATATTCTTTGACATCCATTAGATAACGGTAAAAAGGTTTTCTAAGATGTGATGCTGCAGCTCTAGCAGTAGCTAATGAAACACCTAGAATTGCATTTGCACCTAGATTTTTCTTATTCTCAGAACCATCTAGCTCAATCATAGTTTTATCAATCAATCTTTGATCTAATGCATCTAAACCTTTAACTGCTTGAGCTATTTTAGTATTAACATTCTCAACAGCTTTATATACACTCTTACCTAGAAAAAGAGACTTATTGCCATCTCTTAACTCTAGGGCCTCTCTTATACCTGTAGAAGCACCAGAAGGTACAGCAGCACGACCAAAAGCACCGCTTTCCAAAACCACATCTACTTCAACTGTAGGATTACCACGCGAATCTAATATCTGTCTGGCAAAAACTTGTTTTATTTGTGACGACATAATTACAAACTCCTTAGATAAATTAAGTCTTTTATCAATTTTTCAAAAACTTTATCAATTATAAGCTAGCTATGTATGCTTTGCAATTTAATATACTTATTTGAAGATTATTCTTCAGATGATTTCTCTGAGATGATTTCCTGTGCCTCAGTGAAGTTAAGGCTTTCAGCAGTTGCTATTGTAAATGTAGCTGTATCTGTAGCGGATTTGCGCACTGATATTCTATATGCTGAGTACAAGCATAAACTAATACTTAGCAACGCTGTAATTATAAAAAATCCAAATGGTCCAAAAATAGACATTACGCCAGATATTACTATAGGGCTGATTACTGATCCTAAGCCATATGCGATTGTTAAAACGCCTATTGCTCCTAGTATTTCATGTTCACTAAGAAAATCACTTGCATGAGATATAGATAATGGATATATCACAAAAGCACTACCACCAAAAATAAACATAATTATGGCAAATATAAAATACGATGTATGAAAAGCAAATATAAATATTGAGGTAATAAAAATACCTGCTCCTGCTAGAAATATTACCTTACGTCTATCAATAAGATCTGATAATTTACCAATAGGTACTTGTAATAACATTCCTCCGAGAATCGTAGTCATCATTAATACCGATATCATGTCATGATCACTACCAACTCTTACTAAAAATATAGGCAATAAAGTATATATAGAACCTAATAGTGAACCGCCAATAACACTAGCAACCATTGCTAAAGGAACTTTTTTGATGATTTTAGCAGGAGAACAAATTTCTTCGGAGTGAGGGACAGGAGCAACTGTTTTTGTAAAAGCCATTAATACAATCGCAATACTGCATAATGATGATATGAAACAGTATGCTAACAATCCATTACTAAAGTGAATATTTATCATCAATTGTGACAATGCTTGTGTACCATAATATACAAAAAGATATATTGAAAAAATCAAACCTCTATTTTTTTTATCTGATGATAATATACACCAGCTCTCTATAATGATAAATAAGGCTGCTAATGAGTAGCCACAAAGAAATCTAAATAATATCCAAACTGCAACGCTTTTATCGGCACCAAGTATTAAGGTACTGATAGCCATAAGAGATGCAAACAGCACAAAAGCTCTTATATAACCTACTCGAATTATAGTAAACTGTGAAAAATAAGATCCTGCAGTCATACCAAAGAAATATGCTGCTGAAATTATACCAATCATTAAACTAGAGCGACCAAGATCATTTAGCTCAATAGACGAATAAGTTGTAAAAAAACCATTGCCAAATGATAATACACACATTGCGATTATTGGTGTGATAATAATAAATAAAGTCTGTCTAACGGTCACCGCTCTAACCTCCAAAGAAAGATATAATCAATACTGCAAATTATATAGAAAGCTTTTAATTAAGTTAAGCTAGTTATAGGAAAAGTTTTACAAAGAAATTTAATCAATCTTTTTTAATTTTATCCAGTTTATATAGCCATATAAAGCGTTTAATAAATAGATAAGCCACATAGCTAAAAATGCTATACCCTCACCTGTACCAGAAAAATATTGTTGCAACCAAATAATCGTCGAAAGAGTATTTATAATAATCCATAAAACCCATTGTTCAATATAGGCCTTGACCATTAATATAATAGCTACAACAGATACTATGCCAGTCAATGAATCAGCAATCAAACCAACCTGTTGGTTAAAATAACCTTTTAAAATAAAATTCCCATAGATGTACGCTGCAATAATTATAGCTATGATAAGATATGCTCTCTGCTTTACTGATAAATTTTTTGTAATGATATTATTATTCTCGCTAGTATTTTGTGGTTTTGTCCAAGTATATAAACCATAAAACTGCATAGGAAAAAAGAAAAAAGCAAAAAGTAAAAATTGCCCATAAATACCTTGTTCATAGCAAACATAAGCATAAGTAAGATTATTAATAAATGCAAAAAAATAATTAAGAATTTTACCTTTAGCTACTAGTAAAATATTTAGCATGCCCGTAACGGTAGCTATAGTAGTAATAACTAAATAATCGTTTGTCGTTAGAATGCTTATAATCCCTAGACTAGTTACAGAAATCACTAGCCACAATATTTCAAAAATATTCCAATCATTAAAAATATTTGAAAGCTTTATATTTTTAAATCCTCTGAAATAATTTGCTAATTGTGAAAAAAAATTATTGATAACTTGAGTAATCATACAACATGTTCCCAACTAAATTAACTTGCGACAAGCTCCATAGCTCCATAAATCCCTGCTTGATCTCCGAGCTTAGCTAACTTAAATTCGCATTCTGCATAAATATCAGCAAATGAATTTTTCATTGCTGCTCTTTTAATCTGATCAAGATATCTTTCACCAATAGCTTCCATAACACCTCCACCTAATATTACCATCGATGGATTTATCATATTTAAAGTACTCCCTAGACCTGTACCTAAATACTCCATAGCTTCACTTAATATATCCATAGCAATTTCATCTTGCTCATCTAATGCTTTTTTAATATGACTACTCTTTAGTTTACCGCTATTCTCGATCACTAGGTCAATCAAAGTGCTATGAACATTTTTCTTTGCTAAATTTTCTATTTTCTTTTCGATACCAACTTTACCAGCATAAGCTTCTAAGCATCCTTGCGAACCACAACCTGGACAATATGCGCCACCTTGCTTGATAATAGTATGCCCTAACTCAGCTGCTAAACCACTGTTTCCAGTATATAACTTACCATTAAGCACCAAACCGCCGCCGATACCAGTACCTACAAAGGCACCGATAATATCATCACAGCCAACACCTGCTCCATATTTAGCCTCACCTAAGACTCCAACATTTACATCATTATCTATCTCAGATTTGACAGCATATTTATCTTGTATAATTTGTTTTAGATTAACACCATTAATATTGATATTAACACTTCTGCGCACAACTGATGTTTTCTTATCTATAAGTCCAGCAACTCCTATACCAATACCTATTAGTTTTTTATTAGTTGGTATTTCTGCTATTAGCTTATCAATTACTTTAAATAATTGCCCAACCACAACTTCGGTTGCTTCTTTAGCTTTTGATTTAACTTTCGCTGTTGTGATTAGATTTTTATTTTCATCAAACAAGCCTGCAGCCATATTTGAGCCACCAATATCGACACCTATAAACATTACCAATTTCCTTCTAATCGATTAACTGCTATATCCATAGCACCATATACACCTGAATTATCGCCCAATGTCGCAATTTTTAGTTCACAAGCATCTAGCATCGTTTTGAAAGCATATTTTGAACATGTATGATAAATAGTATCTAAATATTTTTGTCCAACTGCTTCCATGATTCCACCACCAAATAAAACCATTGATGGATTTAAAAGATTAATATAATTTGCCACAGCAATTCCTAGATTAGACATTGCATCAGTCACTATATCTTCTGCAATTTTATCTTTAGCTGCTAAAGCTTTTTTAAGATGAGAACCTTTGAGCTTACCTTTATTTTCTAAAACAAAATCTATTAAGATGCTTTTTATACCTTTTTTATGCAAATTCATAAGTCTATTTTCAATACCAACTTTACCAGCATAAGTTTCTAAACACCCTTGTGAACCACAGCTCTGACAATAAGTCCCTTGGCTATTGATAGTTACATGTCCAACAGCACCAGCTCCACCTGTAACTCCATATAAAAATTGATTATTTATGACAAGACCGCCACCGATACCAGTACCGGCAAATATACCAACAATGTTTTGGTGACCTCTACCAGCACCATATTTCCACTCACCGATAACCCCAACATTAACATCGTTTTCGATAAATACTGGTACATTTGCAAACTTTTGGCTAATTTCTTGAGCAATATTTATACCATTAAGGTTTATATTAGCACTAAAATTTAAGACCCCTAATTTTGAATCAACAAAACCAGCAATACCAACTCCTATTGCTTTTATCTTATTTTTATTTGAACTATCAAGTAGTTTATTAATTACTTTGAAAATCTGCGCTAGAATTACATCAGGATCACTTTTGCCTTTTGATTTTACTTTGGCTGTCTTAAGTAGATTTTTATGTTCATCAAAAATTCCTGCTGAAATATTACTACCGCCAATATCTAAACCTAAATACATGATTAAACCTTTTCAAAAACAGCTATTGACTCAACATGCATTGTATGAGGAAACATATCCATTACACCGGCACTTATTAGTTTATAACCTTTGCTATTGACCAAAATACCAGCATCACGTGCTAAGGTGGCTGTATCACATGAAACATACACTATACGTACAACATTAAACTTTTCAATATTGCTACATAATTCTTGTGCACCTGCTCGAGGTGGGTCTAGAAGCATCTTGTTATATTCAAAATTATTAAACCATTCTTTATCCTCAAAGCTCTCAAAAAGGTTTGCCGCATAAAAATTAACATTTGTTATATTATTATTATCAGCAGTTTCTTTGGCTCTTTTGACCATCGTTGGCTCACCCTCTACGCCAATTACAGTTTTTGCATGCTGAGAAATTGGCAGTGTAAAGTTACCTAAACCACAGAATAAATCAATAATAGAGTCATTTTCTGATATACCTAAAAGCTCAATTGCTCTTTTTATCATTTTCCTATTAATATCATTATTAACTTGAGTAAAATCATTTGGCTCAAAACCAATATCTATTCCAGCAGCAGGCTGATAGCTTAGCTTTTTAGGCTCTACATCACCTTGTGGGTATAATCTAAAAATAGTATCTGGACCTTTTGATTGTAAATATATCCAATAATTATTTTCTTGTGCAAATGATCTTAGCTTTTCTAAGTCTTCATTTGTAAATGGTTCTAGATGACGCACAATCATAGCGGGTCTTGTATCATCTATTGCTATTTCTAATTGTGCTATATGTTGATATATAGATAACGTCTCTATAAATGAAGATATTTCTGTTATTTTGTCACCGACAAGGGGATTTAAAACAATACACTTATCTATATCTGCCAAGAACCTACCATTACGCTCTCTAAAGCCAACAAGAATTTTGCTTTTTTTGCTGACATACCTAACACCTAAACGTGCTTTATTACGATATCCTTCAGTATTACTTGTGCGTAGTGGTGGTAAAATATTCTCTGGCTCAACACCATTACCAATATATTTTAATTGATTTAGTAAAGTTTGTTGCTTATGCTCAATCTGCGCATCCGTAGACATATGTTGTAAGCTACAACCTCCACATACTTCAAAATGCTCACAAGGCGGATTAACTCTGCTAGATGATTTCTTTACATACTCAACGACTTTCGCTTCATCGAATTTTGATTTTGTGAATGTATATTCAAATTTAACTACTTCACCAGGTAATGTAAAAGGTATAAAAGTAGTTTTACCATCAACTTTTGCAATACCTCTACCATCATGACTTAATGCTGTAATTTCAGCCTCAAAGATTCCCTCTTTTAGCTTATTATGACGTCTAGATCTTCCCATAAATGATTAAACAAAAAAATATTACGACAATTGTATTTAATTCAAATCACAAATACAACTTAATAACAAAACTTAGCATTGGCTTTTATTATTTTAGATTAATAGCTTTATTGTCATATGCTGCAACATGACCTGGAGCAAACTGATAAACCCCAGCTTTTGAATGTGAAAAAATCATATCTATCTTACCACTATTTGCTAAACCTGGTATTTTTTGTGGATATAAAGCAAACTCAACCTTAGCTAATGAAGATGATAAAACCTCTATTTGTCCTTTTTGAGGTTTAGTATCTAAAGGTTTAGTTGGACCATATGCTCCGCCAATATTTGCAAAAACATCGTAATGTACATCTTGAGATTGAGATTTTTGTGGCACAAATATAAACATATTCGAACCCTTCATAGACTTAGCTCCAAAGCCAGCAGCAAACCAACCACTACCTTTTTCTTGCCATTGTGTATTTTTATTAAGATTAACTTCTAAAATACCACAAATATGACTTTTATATTGTGAATATTTAAAAGTCATATCTCTCATATTAATAATTTGATATTTTAAGTCATTAGGACATATTGAATCTTTTGTATAATCCGCATAGGATACTGAACAAATGCCTAATGATAATAACAATGAACTTAGCAATACTTTTTTCATGAAATCTCCTAACAAAACTATATATACAAATTCTAGCACACAAAAGCTTAATTATTATTACAGATAAATTTAAACATGAAAATATTAGACATAAAAAAAGCGACCTAAGTCGCTTTTCAAATCATGGTGGGTGCTGAGGGGTTCGAACCCCCGACCCTCGCCTTGTAAGGGCGATGCTCTCCCAGCTGAGCTAAGCACCCGATAGCAAAGAATTATATAGAGCTTTTAATACAAGTCAAGGATTTTTTCAAAAGATTGAAAAATTATCCTTCTATCTCATTTCTTAAGATTTGTTCTGGGGTAATTTCTGACTCAGCAATTTCTCTTAAAGCTACAACTGTAGCCTTTTCTTTTTTTTCATTCTCCATAGATTCAGAGTAGCCATTTTTTAGTATTTTATTTGCTCGCATAGAAGCTAAAACTACTAAATCAAATCTTGTTTCTACTTTATCTAAGCAATCTTCTACTGTTACTCTAGCCATTTTTCACTCCATTTTTTTTCAATAATTGTCTTACTTTATTATATATTATATCAATTACGGTTTTATTTTGCGCACCATCAGGAATTATAATATCTGCTTTTCTCTTTGATGGCTCAATAAACTTGATGTGCATCGGTCGCACTGTTTCTAGATACTGATTTATAACACTCTCAACACTTCTGCCTCTTTCATTTTGATCACGCATCAGGCGCCTAATAAAACACAAGTCAGCAGGTGTATCCATGTATACCTTAAAATCCATCATCTTTAATAATTTACGATCATTAAAAAGCATAATTCCTTCTAGTATAATTACACTTACACCACCAGCAATTTTCTCGGCTTTTTCTTCAATCCTTGAATGAGTAGTGTAATCGTAATGAGGAATATAGATATCATTGCCTTGAACTAGATTACTTAAATCTTTTCTTAATAACTTATGATCGAAAGCATCTGGATGATCATAGTTTATTTTACAAGCCTCTTCAAAACCAACCATCTCTCCCCAGTTTTTATAATATCTATCTTCAGAAATTACCGCAATTTTATTTAAATGCTTTGATTTTAATTTCTTAATGATAGCATTCGAAAATAATGTTTTACCTGAGCCAGAACCACCAACTATACCTATTATAAAAACATCGCCTTTACCAGCCATTATTTATATCCTATAGTTCTATTTTTGGTTGACTTTTTACTAAATGATCAAGCTCTTTTAGCAAACTTAGAAATTCTTTTATTTTATACATTGGGAACGAATTAGGACCATCACTTTTTGCCTCATCAGGGTTTGGATGAGTTTCCATAAAAAGTCCATCTATACCAACAGCCATAGCTGCTTTTGATAAAACTGGTACAAACTCTCTCTGTCCACCAGAGGAGCTACCTTGCCCTCCTGGTAATTGCACCGAATGAGTAGCATCAAATACTACAGGACATCCTGTAGCTTTCATAATCTCAAGTGAACGCATATCTGAAACTAGATTGTTATAACCAAAACTCACTCCTCTTTCACAAACCATAATTTGCTGATTGCCTGTAGATTTAGCTTTGGCTACTACATTCTGCATATCCCAAGGAGCTAAGAACTGACCTTTTTTGATATTTACAGGTTTTCCTTGCTTACAAACCTCAACGATAAAGTTTGTTTGTCGGCATAAAAAGGCCGGAGTTTGTAACACATCAACAACTTCAGCAACCTCAGCAAACGGTGTATCTTCATGAACATCTGTAACAACAGGTATATTATAAGTTTTTTTAACCTTTGCTAAAATTTCAAGACCTTTATCTACACCTAACCCTCTAAAACTGTTTATAGATGAGCGATTAGCTTTATCAAATGATGATTTATAAACAAAGTTTATTCCGAGATCATTAGTTACTTCAGTAAGATACCCAGCAGTATCCATAGCCATTTGTTCAGATTCAATAACACAAGGCCCTGACATTAAGAAAAATGGCTTACCATTTCCTACTTCAAAATTAGCAATTTTCATAAGATTTTTATTTAAACACACTTGCAATAATTATACCGAAAAAGATGAACCACAGCCACAAGTAGTTTTCGCATTTGGGTTTCTAATTACAAAGTATGCGCCTTCGACATCATCTTTGTAGTCAACATCAGCACCAACCAAATACTGAAAACTCATAGAATCTACTAAAAGACGAACACCATTTTTAGTAATAATCATATCATCTTCTTTTACTTCATTATCAAAAGCAAAAGCATATTGAAAGCCAGAACAACCCCCACCGGTGATATATACTCTAAGGCTAAGAGAATTATCACCCTCTTCTTCAATTAGTTCTTTGACCTTTAAAGAAGCAGCCTCTGTAAAATTTATCGGATCAACGCTTTGAACTTCTTCACTCATAATAATTACCTCGCTACAAGAGAAAGTTTAACTCATAATAATTACCTCGCTACAAGAAGAGAAAGTTTAACTCTACCACCTCTATCAATATTTTGAACCAAAACTTCTAAGCCTTGACCTTCTACTAACGAGTTAGTTTTCATGCCAGCTTGTTCAATTTCAGAGAATGGCAAATATCCATCTTGACTACCAAGAAGATTAACAAATGCCCCAGAATCTAAAAGCTTAACTATTTTACCCTTGTAAACTTGCCCTTCTTCTACTTCTGCAACAATTTCCTCTATCATCGCTACAGCCATATCCATAGATTTTTTGTCTTTAGCAAAAACCTTAACCTCACCTGAATCACTAGTATCAATTTGTGCCCCAGTCTTCTCGATTATACCTTTTACAGTAGCACCTCCTCGACCAACAACATCTTTAATCTTAGCTGGATTAATATTCATCACATGAATTTGTGGCGCAACATCAGATACTGCTTCTTTGTGTTCTTTTATTACTTCATTCATGATTCCTAGAATATGTAATCTACCAACCCTTGCCTGCTCTAGAGCTTGCTCAAGAATTTCTCTTGAGATACCCTTGATTTTAATATCCATTTGTAATGCTGTAACACCATATCTAGTACCAGCAACTTTAAAATCCATATCGCCTAAATGATCTTCATCGCCTAGAATATCTGATAACACAGCATATTTTGCACCATCTTTAATAAGTCCCATAGCAATACCTGCTACTGGCTCAGCAATTGGTACACCAGCATCCATCATTGATAAAGAAGAACCACATACTGTCGCCATAGAGCTTGAACCATTTGACTCTAGAATTTCAGAGACAACTCGAACAACATAAGGATATGCTTCTTCATTAGGAAATACTGCTTGAGTCGCACGCTTAGCTAGGTTAGCATGACCAATCTCACGACGCTTTGGAGCCATACCAACCATACCACATTCTCCTACTGAGTATGGTGGAAAGTTATAATGCAACATATAACGGCACTTCTCTATACCATCTAAAGATTCTACAAGCTGTGCATCTCTATCACTGCCTAAAGTAGTTACAACTAAAGCTTGAGTCTCACCACGTGTAAATAAAGCAGAGCCGTGTACACCTGGCAAAACACCTATTTTGACATTAATAGGTCGAATAGTCTCGGTACATCTACCGTCTATTCTTGGCTTACCTTCAAGAATATTTGATCTTACAAGATCTTTTTCAATATCATGGAAAGCTTCTAATATTTCTTTTTCAGTATATTCATTACCATCAACATCACTAGAAAAAATATACTCTAGAACATTTTTTCTAATCACATTAAGTTTTAAGTTTCTTTCTTGCTTTGATGCTATAGTATAAGCGTTCTTAATTTCACCAAAAAATTGTGACTTAATTTGTGATTTAAGAAACTTATTGATTTGATATATAGAATATTCTATACGTGGCTTAGATGCAACTTTAGCAAGTCTATTAATCGAGTTAATAATAGTTTTTAAATGCTTGTGCGCATATAAGATCCCACCAAGCATAACAGACTCTGGAAGGCTGTTAGCTTCAGACTCAACCATTAAAATAGCATCATCTGTTCCAGAAACTACTAGATCCAAATCAGAATCTTTTAAATCCTGCTTATTTGGATTAAGAATATACTTACCACTTGTATAACCCACTCTTACACCAGCAACAACATCATCATAAGGTGCTCCAGATATTGCTAAAGATGCCGAAGCACCTATTAAGGCTAATATATCAGGCGAAAAGGCCCCATCATAAGATAAAACCGTAGCAACGATTTGAATCTCATTAAAAAATCCATCTGGAAATGATGGTCTTATAGATCGATCTATTAATCTAGAAATAAGAATCTGTTCTTCAGAAGGTCTACCTTCTCTTCTTAAAAAACCGCCCGGTATTTTACCAGCAGCGTAAGTTTTCTCTAAATAGTGCACTGATAACGGAAAAAAGTCAGCACCATCAGCTACTGATTTCTTAACTACTGTAGTTACCAATACAACATTATTCCCACAACTTACAGTTACTGACCCATCTGCTTGACGTGCCATACCACCTGTTTCAAGAACTATTTCTTTGTTACCTAGCTCAAAGACTTCTCTAAATATTTTCACAGTTTAACCTTATTTTTTGAATTTAATGATGTAAGAACGATTAAGATGAAATTTATTATCTACGTATATTTAATTTCTTGATTAGACTACGGTATCTTTCAACATCTTTATCATGTAGATAGTCTAATAACTTACGACGTTGACTTACTAATCTTAAAAGACCTCTTCTTGAGTGATTGTCTTTTTTATGAGTCTCAAAATGACCTTGTAAATCATTAATTCTAGCAGTTAAAAGAGCCACTTGCACTTCTGGCGATCCAGTATCGCCTTCTGCTAATTGATTTTCTTTAATTATTTTTTGTTTATCTTGAGTTGTTAACATAAATTTACTCCATTTGTCTTGATTAAATTAACATATAGCAAACCGCACAAAGGAACAGTTTACCAATAGGTGATTATATACTATAACTATAAAAAAACAAAGAGTTTAGTTGGTAATCTTATCTGGCTTAACACCTAGTATTTGTAAGCTATTTAATGCAACATCCGCAAAAACTGGCGCAGCTACAGAACCGCCACCATATTGATCACCTTTAGGATCTTTGATTGTCACGACTATAGCTAGTTTAGGATCAGTTGCGGGAACAATACCAACGAAACTTGCTAAATATTTTGCTCCATAACTACCACCAGAAAGCATCCTAGCTGTACCTGTTTTGCCAGCAACATGATAAAGAGGAATTTGCGCTTTAGAACCAGTTCCTCCTAGGTCTTCAACTACGGACTGCATCATACTTATCATTTCTTTTGAATTCTTCTCTGATATGATAGGTCTTGTTTCGATCTCTTCTCCAGGTCTTCTTTTTAGGATAGTTGGCTTGGATGTACTGACCATTATTAGCAATTGCAGATACACCAGCTATTAGCTGCAAATCAGTAGCATTCATACCATAACCAAAAGATAATGTCGCTAGTTGGAAATCACCCCATTTATCTTTAGTTGGAACATAACCATCTCTTTCACCAGGTAGTTTTATCCCAGTCTTACTACCAAAACCAAAATTTCTTAATGATGACTCTAATATACTTGGCTCTGTCAAACCTAAAATCATCTTCGAGATACCAACGTTACTAGATTTCATTAAGATATGTCTTAGATTAATATCACCATAATCTCTCTCATCTCTTACTGTGTTTTTACCGATACGATAGAATCCTGGATGATGAGTATCAATTACAGGCTCATCTGCAGTTACATTATCACCATAAGTTAGAGCTGTCGCTGCTGCAAAAGTTTTCATTACCGAACCTAACTCATAGACATCTGTAATAGCTCTATTTCTTCTCCTATCAGGATAGGCATCAGCCATACTGTTAGGATTATACGAAGGATAATTTGCCATTGCTAATATCTCGCCAGTATGAATATCTTCAACTATCACAGAACCTGCTTCAGAGTTAGTCCTAATAACTCCTTCTTTGAGATATTTATATGCAATATATTGTAGCCTAGAGTCAATACTTATTTGTAGATTATGACCATTCTTAGGATCAACATATTTATCCTCAACCTTAGAAGCAACTCCACCATGAAGATCTTTTTTGTATTCAAAATAGCCATCTTGACCACTTAAAAACTTATTAAACTCAAGTTCTAAACCCTCTTGCCCTTTACCATCAACATTAGTGAAACCTACAATATGTGATGCCACCTCAGCCATTGGATAATAACGTTTAAACTCTCTTATTACATGAATACCTGTAACATCAAGATCCTTAACTTTTTGTGATAAATATGGTTGAACCTTTCTCTCAATATAGACAAAACCACTTCTTCCTTCTCTAACCTTAACTTGTCTTTTTATTTTTTCTCTAGTTTTTTCAGATAGATTCAAGATATCCATAATTTTATTTAGCTCGGGGCTATCGGCACTAACATAAAAAGGATCAACCCAAATTGTATCAACAGGAGTACTTATTGCCAAAGGATTACCATTTCTATCAACAATTATCCCTCTGTACGCTTTTATATCTATACTTCTATCACTGCGGTTATCCCCTTCTTGCTTAAGTTTAGGGTATTGAACAGTTTCCATATAGATAAGCTTAACAAATAAAATAATAAAGCTAAGCAACAGCAAAATTATTATAACAAGATGACGCAGTTTTGGTCGATAACTACTCATCATTTAACTCCTCTTTTTGCTCGCTTAAAAAACCTATATTTTTACGTGTTGGCAATGCCATTTTTTCTTTTTGAGCAAACCTTTCTACAGCATTTGGTGTTGCTAAAGAGCCATATTCTAATACAATCTGACTCCATTGTTCATCCAATCTAGTATCCTCAAGAATTAGATTTTTTTGCTCATTTAATTGCAATTTATATTCAAAACGCACAACTATAAGACTAAATGCAGTAATAAGTAATATAAACAATAATCCAAAACTTATCCCAACCGTTTTTTTTAAGAAACTATTTTTAAGTGATTCGAATAACCTTATCCTTATTTGACGGTTTGTTAACATCATAGTTTTTCGACCACCCTTAAGATAGCGCTTCTTGAACGAACATTTTGATTAAGTTCATCATCATTAGCTTTGGCTTTTTTTGTAATCCATTTTAGTTTTGTCTGGCTACTATCTTGCGGTAACATCTTTGTAATTCTGTTAAGCTCTTGTTTTGGGTTTATAAGCGCGCTAAATTTTTGTTTCACAATCCTATCTTCTAATGAATGAAAAGATATTGCAGCTATCCTACCACCAGCTTTAATAACTGCTAAAATATTTTCCAGCAAAGCTTCTAAATCCTTAAGTTCATTATTGACATAAATCCTCAAAGCTTGGAAACAGCGCGTTGCTGGATTTTTCTTTTCTCTCTTACCAATAGTCATACGAATAAGTTCTGCAAGTTCTAGTGTGGTGTTAATACTGCCATTTTGTTGGATATAATCCTTTATACGCAATGCTATTTTTCTTGCGAAACGCTCCTCACCATAAACTTTAAATATATAACTTAGTTCATCTACTAATAAAACTTCTAAAGCTTGGCTAGCTGTAATACCTTTAGAAACATCCATACGCATATCAAGTGGACCATCATGCATAAAACTAAAGCCTCTAGCAGCATTATCTAATTGTGGTGAAGATACTCCAAGATCCATAATTATGCCATCAATTTTACCAAGAAGGTTATGCTGTAAACAGTAATCATAAATACTAGCAAAACTTGCATGAACTATCTCAAAATTACTAAACTGGAATTTTTGATTAGCATAACTGATAGCATCAAGATCTTTATCAAAAGCTATTAAACGCCCTGTAGTGAGCTTATCTAAAATAGCTTTTGAATGTCCACCTCTGCCAAAAGTTGCATCAATATAGATACCTTGAGGATTAATATTCAAATCGTTAATAGACTCTTGCAATAATACTGAATAATGCATCTAGATTATGCCTTGACTAATTCATTAGTTAACTTCTTGGCTTTTGAAAAATCAGTTTTACCAGAGCCAAGTTTAGGTATAGATATAACCCTAAAGTAGTTTGTTGGCTTATATAAATTCTCTATACCAGAATGTCTCACAATCTCTTTAAGATCAGATGGTTCAAGATCTTCGAGAGTATAAAGTAAACTAATTATCTCACCTCTTTTTGTATCTGAGGTTGCTACTGCTAAAACTTCAAAATCTATCTTGTGTGAATCATAGCCTTTTTCTCTTAAGGCATCATAGACTTTTTGTTCAAGCAAGCCTAAACTCACCATCTCACCAGCAACTTTAGCAAATCTAGAATATCTATCAACAACTGTCAAATAACCTTCTCCATCAATTTTGCCTTTATCGCCAGTTATATACCATGTATGACCATATTTTTGTATCATCACTTCATTTGTCTTTTTAGGGTCATTAAGATAGTAATCCATCTTATTAACACCCCTATATATAATCATACCCTCAACTCCAACTGGAAGCTCTTCATGCGATTCAGGATGAATGATCTTAAACTGTCCCCCTGGTACCGTTAGCCCAACAGTACCTATTTTGTTTGGTGATTTAGTTGGTCTATTAACAGCAGCCACAGGTGAAAGCTCAGTTGTACCATAACCTTCGTTAATAACTTTATCAAATTTATCTTCAAACATTGTACGGACTTCTTTTGAAAGCTTCTCAGCGCCTGTAATAATCAATCTAAGTGTAGCAAAATCTTCTTTCTTGACCGATTTATTCTTAGTATAAATTCGCAAAAATGTCGGCGTAGCACATAGCACTGTATTTTTATTTTTTCTAATCAAATTTGCAACACCCTTTGCATCTGTTGGATCCGGATGACACGCGATATAACCACCTTGAAATAGTGATACTAACGAAATAGTAAGCCCAAACGCATGAAATATTGGCAGTATCCCTGCTACAGAATCATTTTCCTTACATTCGATAACATTTGTACTTTGATACACATTTGCTAAGAGGTTTTTATTCTTTATAACTATACCCTTAGGCACGCCCTCACTACCACTACTGAATATTATAAATGAAACATCATCTAGCTTAGTTGACTTGAGATATTTTTTAACTAACCACGAAGCAGGCAAAACTTTAATTTGTAAGAATGTTTTAATTGCTTCTGCCTTAGTAATCTTAGCCTTGATATCCTCAAGATAAACAATCTTACACATCGAAAAAACTTCTTCAACAAAGAAGCCTTTATGTGTTAGTTTCTCGACAAATGCTTTTGAAGTAATGATAGTTTTTATTCCAGCATTGTTAATAGAATGTCTTAATGACTCCTCAGAAGCTGTATAGTTTAGATTAACTATTGCTTTAGCACTCATCATCAGTGCTAAAATCGCTAAATAACCTCCGCCACTTGTCGGCAAACATACACCGACATTATCCTCTTGCTGGGTAATTTCTTGAAGCTTTCTAGACATTAAAACCGCACCAGTAGCAAATTTATAGCCATCTAATGCAACACCTGTTGTATCTGTCAAGACTAGATTATTTTTAGCATTAAGCATCTGTCTAAACCATATTTCTGCAGGTGCTTTGAGTTGATTTAGATACCCTTCCCATGTTTTTACAGAAAGATTCTCGATCTCTTCATTCAAACATCTAAGATTTTCTAACTTAGCAATATCAAAATAGATTTGTCTATCTAAATTTCTTCGTTGTGAAAAATATGGCATTTCTGGACCACAGATAAACAATATAAATCTATTGTCACTTTGCTCAACTTGAGAAGTTAAGTTTTTATTAACTAGTAGTACGCCTTGATGATCCCAAAAGCTAATATGATCGATATATTTAATACCAATCCTATCCATAACCTTCTCAAGACCCTTAGCCCTATCATCAAAAGCGCCTAAAACTGTGATATGCTTATCTTCAAGGTAAGTTTTCAATGCTAATACTGTAACTATAGTAGTATCATTAGCTACAATTATTGAGCCGTTTTTAAAGATTTCAAAATCAATATTTTTATTACAGTCATATATATAACGCTGATTTAGCCTTTTATGTATTGAAGATTTAAGCTTTTTTAAACTCATTTTCCTACCAGTATCAAATCATAAATAGTAAGCTTATAGATAAGATACTATGTTATCATATACTCACTTTAATTTTTATAATAAAATTATCTTATGCCTGAACTTCCTGAAGTAGAAACAGTAAAAAGAGGCTTAATTAAAAATATTATCGACAAAAAAATACTTGATATTGAGATTAATACAGATAAGCTTCGTTATGCTATTGATAAAGACCAGTTAGTAAAAATTAAAAATAAAATAGTCAAGCAAATTCAACGTAGAGGCAAGCACTTAATAGTTGTCATTGAGGATGATTTACAATTAATTATCCACTTGGGCATGTCTGGAGTTATTAAGGTTATAGACTCAACAAACTACAATAAAATCAAACATGATCACATCGTTGTAACGCTATCAGATAATCTATCTTTAGTTTACAATGATCCACGCAAATTTGGCTATTGGTTAGTAAATACTAATCACACACCGCTTGAACATAGAGTTTTAGTATCGCATGGTGTCGAACCTTTAACAGCTGATTTTAATAGTGATTATCTACTTTCTAAACTCAAGCAAACCTCTAGAAAAATCAAGCAAACTATTATGGATAATAATATTGTCGTTGGTGTTGGTAATATTTATGCTAGTGAAGCGCTATTTGATAGTAATATCTTACCAATAAGAGGATCTAATACTATTACTAAAAAAGAAGCAGAGAAATTAGTGTCTTCTATTAAAAAAATACTTGAGAAAGCTATTGTTCAAGGTGGAACCACACTTAAAGATTATAAAAATACTGAGGGTAAACCTGGTTATTTTGCTCAACAATTAAATGTCTATGGTAGAGCAAACCAGCAATGCTATGTATGCAATACAAGAATTGAAAGTTTAGTTATAGGTCAGAGAAATACTTTTTTCTGTAAAAAGTGTCAAAAATAACCTTACATCGCAAGAAAATACTCATGTATAGTAGGATCTTGAGTTAATTCAGGATGAAAACTACTTACAAGAATATTTGCTTGTCTAACTAACACTGGCAAATTTTGATATTTGGATAAGATATCAACCTGGTTGCCAACTACAATAAATTTTGGTGCTCTGATAAAAACACCTGTAATATTTTTATCGTTAAAACCAATATCAGCAACAAAACTATCTACTTGACGCCCATAGGCATTTCTTTGAACCTCTAGGTCTATCAAGTTTAGATAACCTTCTCCTTTTGACAAAATTATGCTACCAGCACATGTACCAAAAACTGGCTTATTACTACAAAAATCATATAGCTTATCAAAAATTTGATGCTTATTTAGTAGATTTAATAAGACTGTACTCTCGCCACCTGGAATAACAAGCTTATCAATACTGTCGAAGTCATTTTCAAATTTAACTAGTTTTACCTCAACTCCCAAAGATTTGAACATATCAATATGCTTTTGATACCCACCCTGAATCGCCAATACTCCGACTTTTTGCGCCATTATTACCAACCTCTTTGTGAGAATTTCTCAAAATCACAATTAATTCCTGTCATCGGTTCACCAAGATCATGCGAAACTTCAGCTAATATTTTAGCGTCATTATAATATGTAACTGCACTAACTATTGCTTTAGCTCGCTTAAGAGGATCTGCAGATTTAAATATTCCTGATCCAACAAATACTGACTCAGCTCCTAGTTGCATCATCAATGCTGCATCTGCTGGAGTTGCTACTCCTCCTGCGGAAAAGTTTGGTACTGGTAACTTACCATTTTTATGCACATACTTAACTAGATCATAAGGTGCTTGCATATTTTTTGCTATAGCCATAAGCTCTGATTTATCAGCATTTTTGATATAGTTTATATCTTTATTAACTTGTCTTAGCTGCCTTACTGCTTCGACTATATTACCTGTACCTGCTTCGCCTTTAGTACGAATCAATGCTGCACCTTCGCCTATTCTTCGTAAAGCTTCACCAAGGTTAGTACAGCCACATACAAATGGTACTTTAAAGCTATCTTTATCAATATGATTTAACTCATCAGCTGGAGTTAAAACCTCACTTTCATCAATAAAATCAACCCCCAAAGACTCTAGAATTTGTGCTTCGACAAAATGACCAATTCGCGCTTTTGCCATCACTGGTATTGAAACTGAGGACATTATCTCTTTGATAAGTTTAGGATCAGACATCCTAGCTATACCGCCATCTTTTCTAATATCAGCAGGGACTCTCTCAAGAGCCATTACAGCCACTGCCCCAGCTTGCTGAGCTATTTCTGCTTGTTCAGCATTGACAACATCCATGATAACTCCACCCTTTAACATCTCTGCTAAACCTATCTTTATGTTAATATCTGACATTATTGACTCCCTTAATTTTGTCATACTAACTAACTTAAATAATTATAATTTTTTTAGGTGCTATAGATAAATTAATTTTTGTTAAGATTTAAAAATGATATAAGATAATTTTAAAAAAATTAGATATGATTAAACGTCTAAGTTAACCACATTAAGAGCATTTGACTCAATAAAGTTTCTGCGTGGCTCAACCTCATCACCCATTAGCGTAGTAAATAATGCATCTGCCTCAACCGCATCTTTTATTGATACTTGTAATAAAACTCTATTATCAGGATCCATAGTAGTCTCCCAAAGCTGACCAGGGTTCATCTCACCTAGACCTTTATAACGCTGGACATCATTACCTTTTCTAGCTTCTTTAAGCAACCAATCAATTGCTGATTCGAAATCATCAACATATTCTTTTTTAGCCCCTCTTTCCACATAAGCACCTTCAAAAGATATATCTGATAAAACATCTCCATATGTAACTAAATCTTCATAATCTTTGGTACTAAAAAAACTACTCTTAACTATATAATCAGTATCATAACCATTAATATAATGATTAACCCCATACGATATAGTTTCTTTACTATCCTCACCTATACCTTTTGTTTGGATAAGCTCAAAGCGCTCATAAGATAAAGCTTTTTGATTACACTTCTCAACAATTTTCTGCCACCACTCAGAGATATCAGCACTTTCATCAACATACTTAGTTCCATATGCCATAACTCTAAGAAGTTTCTCAGGATATGTTTTTGTATATTTTTTAATTACTTTCTGTGACTTTTGATAAAGCTCGTAATAGTTAGCTAAAACTTGACCAGAAATAACATTACCATTACTTAAATAGATACATGCACCTTCTAGACCTATATTACCAAGATATTCTGCTAAAGCATCTTCATCTTTTAGATATGTCTCTTGCTTACCTTTTTTTACCTTATATAAAGGTGGTTGAGCAATATATAGATACCCTCTCTCAACAAGCTCTGGCATTTGTCTATAGAAAAATGTCAAAAGAAGTGTTCTAATATGCGAGCCATCAACATCAGCATCCGTCATTAGGATAATTTTGTGATATCTAGTTTTATCAGGATTATAATCTTCCGCACCTATACCACAACCTAGAGCTTTAATAAGTGTAGCTACCTCTTGAGAGCCAAGCATTTTATCAAAACGTGCTTTCTCAACATTAAGAATCTTACCCTTTAATGGCAAAATTGCCTGCGTTTTACGATCACGAGCCTGCTTTGCTGATCCTCCTGCAGAATCTCCCTCAACAAGATAAATTTCAGACAATGCCGGATCTTTTTCTTGGCAATCTGCTAACTTACCAGGTAGACCAGCAATATCCAAAGCACCCTTACGGCGCGTCATATCACGCGCTTTACGAGCGGCTTCACGCGCTTTTGCTGAGTCTAAAATTTTCTCACATATAATTTTAGCTTCTTTAGGGTTTTCTAAAAGAAACTCTTGTAGCTTTTCATTAACTAATGACTCTACAGCTGATTTAACATCGGATGATACTAATTTATCTTTAGTTTGTGATGAGAATTTTGGGTCAGGAACTTTCACAGATAATACTGCCGCTAAACCTTCGCGTGTATCTTCACCTGTTAAAGTAACTTTTAGCTTTTTATTTAAACCCTCTGATTCAATATAGTTATTCATCGTACGAGTAACTGCTGCTTTAAGACCAGATAAATGCGTACCACCATCTCTTTGTGGGATATTGTTTGTAAAACAAAAAATTGATTCTTTATATGAATCATTCCATTGCAAAGCAAGCTCTACTTGAATATCATCTTTGATACCATTGACAGCTATAACATTTTCATGAATAGGTTTTTTGCTATTGTTCAAATACTTAACAAAAGCAACTATACCACCATCATACTTAAATATTTCTGACCTATTATTAATTTTATCAATAAGCTCAATTTTGACACCGGAGTTTAAAAAAGATAACTCACGAATCCTCTTCATCAATATGTCATAATCAAAGTCTACAAATGAAAACGTTTCTTTACTCGGTTTAAAAGTAATTAGTGTTCCGGTCTTATCTGTTGAACCAACTTCTTTTAATGGAAACTGTGGTACTCCATGAACATACTCTTGATAGTGCTCGATACCGTTTCTATAAATTGTTAACTTTAATTGTTCTGAAAGCGCATTAACAACTGATACACCAACACCATGTAAACCACCTGATACTTTATAAGAGTTATCATCAAATTTACCACCAGCATGCAGCACAGTCAAAATAACCTCTGCAGCAGAGCGCCCTTCTTCTTTATGAATATCTGTAGGAATACCTCTACCATTATCTGATACAGATACAGAGCCATCCTTATTTATAATAACTTTAATATCATCACAATAACCAGCTAAGGCTTCATCGATAGCATTATCAACAACCTCAAATACCATATGATGTAAGCCGCTACCATCATCGGTATCACCAATATACATCCCAGGTCTTTTTCTAACAGCATCTAAACCTTTAAGTACCTTAATACTCGATGAGTCATAAGCTTTATTCTCAGACATTAATAAGCTCCAAATTTATCGTTATATTTTAAAATTCAACCATTAAGTATTATACCACAAATAAATCTTGATTATTAATGTTGATAACAATGTGAGTTAATAAACATTGAGGGTTTTTCATTTTATCCAAAAATGCTAATATTAACTCTAATAGTTTTGCAGATAGGTTCATTTTAAAATTTTGAAAAAAAAAAACATATTGATCTTAATATTAATAGTTGTTGTTATAGCAGCAAGCTTTTTACTAGGAAAAAAATCAGGTTTTAATAAAGCTGAGTCAATTCATGAAAGTGAACTTAGAATACTTGAACAAAGCAAACTATCTCAAACACCTGAAGATAGTTTGAACTGTCGCCCTGAAGTTAATCCAAAAAAAGATAACTATGTAATTGGTTATGGCAGCCTTATGAATAAAGATTCTAGGCAAATAACTGTTCCAAATGCCACATATGCTGCACCAATTTTAGTCAGTGGTTTTGAAAGGTTATGGGCTTCACGTGGTGAGAAATCTCGTGCCACATTCTTACTTGCAGTTCCAAACAAAGGTTATGCAATGAACGCAATATATTATAAAGCCGATGCTAAGGATATCTCAGCTACAGATCTAAGAGAAGCATCATATTGTCGTGTAAAAATACCACGCAAAGATATTGTACCTCTAGGTATCAAGAGTTTACCAAAAGGCGATTTTTGGATGTATGTTAAAGATTTTAAAGATGCTGAATTTCCAAATAAAAACTATCCGATTTTGCAGACATATGCTGATGTTTTTATGACAGGATGTCTACAGACTCAAGCGGAATTTAACCTAACTGAATTTGGTAAACTTTGTTTCGATACAACATATAACTGGGATCTAGCAAACTGGTTATATGACCGTTCAAACCCTCGCTATAGCAGATATTCACAAGATACTGAAAAATATCGTCCACAAATTGATAAAATCATTCGCCGCTTAACTTTTGATGATGATCCTCTATAATTTATAACAACTTAAATTTCTCATAGATTTTAAAATGAAAATAACAACTAGAAAAATTTGCATAGCACCAATGCTTGACTGGACTGATAGGCACTATCGTTACATGATGCGTCTAATCACCAAGCATACAATGTTATATACTGAAATGGTTACTTTAAACGCAATCTTACATGGTAATAAAGAATTTTTACTTAAATATAATCCCCAAGAAAACCCTGTGACACTACAGTTAGGTGGTTGTGTTCCAAAGGACTTTATCAGTTGTGGCAAACTCGCCGAAGAACTTGGCTATAATGAAATTAATATAAATGTTGGCTGCCCAAGTGAAAGAGTTAAAAAAGGTAATTTTGGTTTATCATTAATGGCAGAACCAGAGCTTGTAGCAGACTGTGTCAAAGCGATGAAAGATAACCTAAATATCCCAATTTCTGTTAAATGTCGTATTGGCTATGATCATAATGATAGCTATGAAGAGCTATATAATTTTGTTGATAAACAAGTTCAAGCAGGAGTAGATTATCTTTGTATTCATGCACGCAAAGGTTGGCTTAGCGGTCTATCACCAAAAGAAAATCGTACCATACCTGAGCTTAAATATGATATTGTCTACAGTATCAAAAAAGATTTCCCAAATCTTGAACTAGGGATTAATGGCGGTATTACAACGATTGAAGAAACTCAACAGCACCTTAAATGTGTAGATAGTGTTATGATAGGTAGAGAAGCATATCATAACCCAATGTTATTTAAAGATTTTGATAATATTTTCTATAATCAACCTACCACTGATATATCAGCGCTAGAAATTGCTTATAAGATGGCTGAATATATAAAAGTCCAAATGGATAATGATCCGTATATAAAACTTAACAATATAACTAAACATACCTTAAACCTATTTAATGGTTTACCTAATGCTAAAGTATATCGTCGTTATCTAAGCGAAAACGCTACAAAAAAAGAAGCTAATGTTGATACTTTTTTAACAGCTTTAGAAGTTTTTGAGTAATAGAATAGTCTATTTAATCTCAGTTTGATAATTATTTAATGTTTAAATATTTTATAAAAAACTATTGAATAAATCACAAACTTATTCATTTTGATAGAAAGTTAACTATAAGAAATTTATCAATTAATTTTGATTCCAAGTTGAGAAGCAAGATTTTGGACATCTTTTTTATTGATACTCTTTAAATCATTTGCATTTAAATCTTGGATAGATTTACCATTAATTTTAGTATTGTTAATAATTTGTTGAGCTTTCTTATCTAACCCTGTCTGCTTAGCTACTTGATTTGCAACATTTTTAACAGTATCAACATTTAGTAAGTTCTTTAAAGAAGATGCATCAACACTAAGGTTAGGTTTATTTAAATCTCCCGATATAACTCCACCTAAGGTTAGATCAGAAACATTTTGTCTCAACTGTTTGAAAATAACTGCTACATTATTAAACTTCAGTTGAAGTGGGATATTAAATGTTATGTTTCTTATGCCACTAAACTGCCATGTTCCTTGACCTGATACAGCTAAACTATCAGCATCTAAACTAACATCTTGAATAGTTAACCCCTTAACATCATTACCAGTAATATTTTGTAAGTTAAACTTAACTGTATTATCAACATTTTGCTTGTTAGAAATAACAATATTAGCATCAAAATCATTATTGTTAGTTGATTTAATAGCTATCGTAGTCGGCAATCCTAGTAAAGCAGGATTTGTTGATATATTAGTTATATTTGCATTATATATAGTTCCTGCATCCTTATAGTCCCTAATATCAATATTTTGAATCACAAAACTTGGATATTTATCACGCAAATCTTCATTTTTGACATTTGCATAACCATATACCCTAGCCTCAGCTTTTGGAGTAATCTCTTGACTCACTTGTCCTGATTCAGCAGTATCACTAGACCTAAAGTTAGATAAAAATTCTGCTACTTGTTTAATACCATTAGCAATATCTTTAGCTTGCTGACTATTTTCTTTAAGTTTTTGAAGGTCAACTTGTTGTAATTTTTCACCAACCTTACCAACAGTCTCAATAGCCTGTTGTTTTATAGTTTCTGAACTAACCTTAGATTGTTCTGAAGTTAAAGATTTTGTATCAATGTATAGTTTGGCTTTGGTAGTTCTTTGCTTATCTAAAGCCACTCCAGTTACAACAACATTTTTTAGAGTAATTTGTCGCGTTAGCAGGTTTGAGATATTTATACTAGCACTGATAGATTGTGCGTAGAATCTGTCTTTATTAAGATCATTAGGATCTGCTGCTCCCAAACCTGTTATCTCTAGTTTAGCATCAGTTAAATCTAGATTTAGAGATTGATAATCAACCGTTGCTCCATTAGCTTTAGTTAGCTGCTGTTTGATGATGTTTGATACTAACGATGTTTCTAGAAGCTTTGGTGAGTATATTAAAGCCGCAATAATTAAAGCTACAAGTATAACACCTGTTAATCTAAATGGCTGCCTAAACTTGCGATTTTGCATCTCAACCCAGTTAACTTTAGCAATATTCTTACCTAAGAAAATCCAACCAGCAATTTTAACAAAAAGGTTTTTTGTAATTTTGTTATAAAGCTCTGTACCAGACTGGATTTTTGCCATTTTTGCAACTATTTTTTTATAAATCTTTGCAATAATAACCCCAAATATCACCCCTAAAACTATAGCAACAACAAATGCACCTGTTACAAGATAATAATCAAAACCTGCATATGCAACTACAGGAGTATTTACTAAAATTTTAAATAACGGCTGGGTGAACCCATCAAGTAAAAATGTCCCCACTGCAAAGCTAACTCCTTGTAAGATATAAGAGAGCGCTTTAGCAATAATTGCAATAAAAACAAATACACCGATATTTATTCTTAGGATTATAACTAGAAATAGTACTCCTATAAAAAGTAACGGTGAATAAGCAATACCTGGAACAAACCCAAATACAAACGCTAAAACAGCTGTAAGAAGCAATTGAGCTGGGGTAATTTTCGAGAAAACCGTCGCCTTAATTTTGTTGAATATATAATCAAACATTTTTAACTACCTTTGTTTTGTAATTTTACCAAACTAACATTACCATATTATAGGCAATTCAAACATTAAAATAAGTATTTTTATTAGAAAAAATAATATAAATGAGTTATTATTTTGTTTGTTATCTAATAAAAATTTTCATCAAACTATCAAATAAGGAAGAAAATCAATGAACTTACATGAATATCAAGCTAAAGATCTTTTAGAAAGCTATGGTCTAAAAGTTCAAAAAGGTATCGTAGCTCATAACCCAAATGAAGCTGCTCAAGCATTTGACCAACTTGGTGGTAAATTTGCTGTGGTTAAAGCTCAGGTACATGCTGGTGGTCGTGGTAAAGCTGGTGGTGTAAAAGTTGTTAAATCATCTCAAGAAGCTCGTGAAGTAGCAGAAAGCCTAATCGGTACAAATCTTGTTACTTTCCAAACTGATGCTGAAGGTCAGCCAGTTAATTCTGTAGGTGTATTTGAAGATGTATACCCTGTTACGCGTGAGTTATATCTTGGTGCGGTAGTTGATAGATCTAGCCGTAAAGTAACATTCATGGCTTCAACTGAAGGTGGTGTAGATATTGAAGAAGTAGCTCACAATACTCCAGAGAAAATCCTTAAAGTAGAAGTAGATCCATTAGTTGGTCTTCAACCATTCCAAGCTCGTGAAGTAGCTTTCAAACTTGGCCTTGAAGGCAAGCAAATCAATGATTTCGTTAAAACTATGCTAGGTGCTTACAAAGCATTTGTTGAGTGTGATTTTGCATTATTTGAAATCAACCCTCTTGCTGTTAGAGAAAACGGCGAAATCGTTTGTGTTGATGGTAAAATCAACCTTGATTCAAACGCTCTTTACAGACACCCTAAATTATTAGCTCTAAGAGATAAATCTCAAGAAAATGCAAAAGAACTTAAAGCTTCTGAGCATGAGCTAAATTACGTAGCTCTTGAAGGCAACATCGGTTGTATGGTAAACGGTGCTGGTCTAGCAATGGCTACTATGGATATTATCCAATTATACGGTGGTAAGCCTGCTAACTTCCTAGATGTAGGTGGTGGTGCTACTAAAGAAAGAGTAATCGAAGCTTTTAAACTAATCCTAGATGATGAAAATGTAAAAGCTGTTTTAATTAACATCTTCGGTGGTATCGTACGTTGTGATATGATCGCTGAAGCAATTATCGAAGCTGTTAAAGAAGTAAACGTAACTGTACCAGTAGTTGTTCGTCTAGAAGGTAACAATGCAGAAAAAGGCGCTAAAATATTAGCTGATTCAGGTTTAAAACTAATACCTGCTGATGGTTTAGCTGATGCTGCTGATAAAGTTGTGAAATCACTAGGTTAATAAATTAAAACAGTTAAAAGGATATTAAATAATGAGCGTATTAGTTGATAAAAATACAAAAGTTTTAGTACAGGGTTTTACTGGTAAAAATGGTACTTTTCACTCAGAACAAGCTATTGCTTATGGTACAAATATTGTAGGTGGTGTAACTCCTGGTAAAGGTGGTACTACTCACTTAGATAGACCTGTTTTTAATACAATGGCTGAAGCTGTTGCAGCTACTGGTGCAGATGCATCTGTAATCTATGTACCAGCTCCGTTTGTAAAAGATTCTGCAATTGAGGCAATCGATTCTGGTGTTAAGCTAGTTGTAATCATCACTGAAGGTGTTCCAACTCTAGATATGCTAGTTGTTAAAGAGTACTTAAAAGATAAAGATGTAAGAGTAATTGGTCCTAACTGTCCAGGGATCATCACTCCAGGTGAGTGTAAGATCGGTATTATGCCTGGTCATATTCATATGAAAGGTAAAGTTGGTATCATTTCTCGTTCTGGTACTTTAACTTACGAAGCAGTTGCTCAAACTACTAAGCTAGGTTTTGGTCAATCTACTTGTATCGGTATAGGCGGAGACCCTATCCCAGGTATGAACCAAATCGAAGCTCTTAAACTTCTAGAGAATGATCCACAGACTGAAGCGATCATCTTAATTGGTGAGATTGGTGGTACTGCTGAAGAAGAAGCTGCTGAATATATCAAGCATAATGTAACTAAGCCTGTTATAGGATATATCGCTGGTGTTACAGCTCCTCCAGGAAAGCGTATGGGTCATGCTGGTGCTATCATCTCTGGTGGTAAAGGTACAGCTGAAGAAAAATTTGCTGCATTCGAAGCTGCTGGTATTGCTTATACTAGATCTCCTGCTGAGATTGGTAAAAAGCTTAAAGAAGTTACTGGTTGGTAATTTTTATTTTCTAAACTTTTTTCTTTATCCATATTTCAATTTTATAATTTCCAAAAATCTAATTTAAGGTGATAATATAACTTAATATAAGTTATTACCTTACTAGTGAAATTATGCTAAAAAATATAGTTTTATTCTTCAATATCACAATACTACTCCTAACTACAAACATAGGATATTGTTTATCAGAGAATAAAAATATAAGTGCTGTAACACCAAAAATATTAAAAAATGAAAATCATAAACAAAATAAAGAATGTAGTACACTATCTACAATCCTTATGACTCCTATCTCAGCAATAGGTATAGGAGTAAGAACTATTCTAATGGTGCCTGTAGGCTTGCTAGGAGGAATGGCTGGCGGAGCTATGATGTCCCCGATGATGTTTGATAGTGGTGGCTTAAGTAAAAACTCATTTATACAGCCATTTCAAATAGGTGGAGCTGTTATTTCAGGAGCTGTTTTAGGTGCAGGAGTAGGAGCTGTTGAGCTACCATCAGTTACAGCATCTAGCCTAACACAAAAAACAAAAGATGATTGCGATCTTATATAAATACCTAAATAACTTTAATAGAAATTTACTATGATAACATCATAAATCAGTTTCAAATATTCTGTAATCCTTAGAATTACTAAGCTTACATTGAATAGAAAAGCGAGAAATAATATAGCAATGATCGAAAAAAATGGTACAAAAATTTTTTATAGTGTTGTTGTCAAGGATCTCCTCTTGTTATGCTACCTGGACTAACAGGTGATCAAACAATGTGGGGCATATGCCACATATCGAAGATTGCAATCAAGTTGTTCAAAATATAAATGAATTCTTAAATCTTATTTGATTATTTTTATAACTAGCAGATCTTAAAAATCTTCCTTAGCCTCTCTAGATCAATTCTATTACCTATCAATATTAAAAAATATAAAATGTTATAATAACAAACCATAGATAAAACTAACTTATAAAATTATGCCATCTCCATATAAAAAAACTATTATAATAACCGGTGCAAATAGAGGTATAGGTCTTGGTTTCGTCAAACACTATTTAGGAAAAAACTTTAATGTAATCGCAACTTGCCGTGATCCAGCTAAAGCAAATGACCTAAAAGAACTTTCTAAGGAATATCAAAATCTTATTATAGAAAAACTTGATGTTAGTAGTCCTACAAACCAAGAGCAATTACTTCAGAAATATAAAAGTATAGTTATTGATATATTAATAAACAATGCCGGTGTTTATCCTGAACATCATCAAAAATTCAGTATTTCTGAAACTGATCCAAACTGGGTAAATAATGCTTTTCAAATAAACTGTCTTGGGCCTTTTCAACTTATACATAATTTTAAAGATAATTTACTGAAATCAACAAAACCTATAGTTATCAATATGGGTAGTCAAGCAGGATCTATTAGTCAAACACAAGCTGGTTTTGGGTATGCTTATCGTATCTCTAAAGCGGCTCTTAATATGCTAACCAAAACCTTTGCTGCTGAATGTCCTCAAATAATAACTATAAGCCTAAGACCAGGTTGGGTTAAAACTGCTATGGGTGGAGATAATGCTAATTTGGAAATTAGTGATAGCATCCAAGCAATGACTAATCTTATTGAAAATCTCAGTCATAAAGATTCTGGGAAATTTTTAGATGCCCAAAGAAACCAACAACCATGGTAAATTAATAGCATAAACTTTAATAATAAAAATTAAACTGTTATTCTTAGTCAAAGAATATAAACTTCAATAATTATTGTTATTAAAATGACCTCTTATACGACTATCAAGAAATTAAGTATTATTTGTTTAGTTGGCGCACTAATCGGTTGGGTTTTATATCCTTTTATCTATCCCATTTTATTTGCTGGACTACTTGCGATAATCCTTGCACCTTTACAATTATACTTAGAGCAACATATTGGAAGACATAAAAGTAGTTTTCTAATTGTGATTGCTATCTTATTATGTATTTTTATACCCTTACTCATCGTATTATCTTATGTGATTACAGAGATTATTTCATATTTACAGCATAGCGAATCTCTATCTCAAACTTTTTCACAATTAAGCAAATCAATAGCAAATATTCCTTACATTGGTACTACTCTTCAAGAACATTTTGATAAACTTCTCAACATGGTTAATCAAGATAAAAATATGATAATTTCTAATCTTGGAAAAATCTTACCAACAATAAGATATATCGGCTTTACATCAGTAAGTCTTGTAACTGATTTCTTAATAACGCTTTTACTAGTCTATCAATTTTTAGTAAGTAGTACTAGTTTAGAAAAATTTCTCAAAAAAATTGTGCTAAAGGATTTTCATGATAGTGATAGTTTTATATCAGCAGCCATTGTGACAACTCGTAGAGTTAGTTTAGCAATATTTCTCACGGCAATGCTTGTCGGATGTATCATGACAATTACTTTCTCCATGGTAGGTATACCAAGCCCTATATTATTTGGATTTATCGCCGCTATTGCTTCAATGGTTCCATTTATGGTTGGTATAGTTTATATCTTAATTGGTGCGAGTGTATTTGTTATATATGGTGCAACAAAAGCTATTATTATTTTGATTATTGGTTTTAGTCTAAATATTTTTACAGATAATATTATGCAACCAAAAATTATTAACAAACAAGTTAAACTTAGTTTTGTTGCTTCACTAATAGGTATTATGGGAGGTATTCATGCTTTTGGTTTTATTGGAATATTTCTTGGTCCAGTAATATTTAATGTGGCTTTTGTAGGTATTGAAAAACTAATGAACAACCAAGAATACTAAAAAAGCTATATTACAAAAGATTTGTACAACTTATAAGCAAAAAATTTTGCTTACATCTAACTCCTTTTAAGCATCATATTACAAGAATCAAACGATTTAAATCAAAACTTGAATTTTATTGATTGTTTATATACTTATACAAATTATATACTTGTATAACCAGTTTCGATATCGTACCTAAGTATTTGTTGAGCATCTTTTTCTAATTCTTCAAAATTATCATTTTGTAATACCATAAAGGCAACAATATCAAGTATTGATAAATTTGAGTCATTATTTCTAACATAACCAACTGGCTTTAGCTGATTAACTACTTTTATGGATGAAAACGTAGATTTTAAAGTGTTAAGATCAATTAACGGATTGTTAGTAAAATTATACAAGCACAATGTTTTTGCAAACATTGCTTGTCTTTGTGGTATATTTCTAGCTAAAATCTTCTCGGCAAATATATCTAATTGAGTTTTATTACCAGTAAATGCAGCGGTAATATTTGCAGCTCCAGTTGCTCCTGATACTCTAGGATTTAACTCTATTAATACCGGTTTATTATCTGCAGTAAGAAAAAGTTCGCTATGAGAGAAGCCATTTTCTAAACCTAATGCTGAAAGTACTGGCTTTATATATTGAGTGATTATATCTAGAATAACTTGATCTTTTTCAAGCTCTGATGATATAGGAATAGGCGTACCTTTAAATATTATCTTATCATACTTCTGAATTGACGATATATAGTGTTTTCCATTAACAGAAAAAGCGTCTACAAAATATTCCTTGCCTTGAATCAACTCAGAAATAATAAATTTATCATAAACCCTAGCCATTGGTGATACTAGGCGCTGTTTCATATAATTCTCTTTGTCAAAATCGGAGTTTAAACGTTGTGCACCTATACTTGCACTACCATCTAAAGGCTTGATAAAACAAGGATAATCCATATCTACTTCAGTATAATCTTCATAACTGATTTGTTTTTGGTTTATATAGTTTAAACCCTTAGCTCTCAGAACCTCATGGGTAAGATATTTATCTTTTCTAACTAAGCTAGTATTAAGACTATTTGCATATTGCGGAAGTAATTTATTCATAAGTCTATCAAATATTAGGATAGACTCTTCTTGTCCACATATAATGTAGTCAAAATTTAATGACTCGAGGTAACTGATATCAAAATTATCCTCGCTTGCAATAATAATGTTTTTTATTTTGATTATAACTTTTTCTATAAGCTTTAAGATAACAATAGGATCTAAAGTTATTATGATAAATATTTCAACATCATTTTTGAATAATTCGGTTATAGTATACTCTGCAGATGGGCCTGGATTAACTATTAGTACTCTCTTAGTTGTAGTTTTAAACATATATTTTATACCTCTGCATTAACTATATAATTCAGTAAAATCATCATATCAAAAGCTTATGATTTAGCAAAGATAACAATTATTAAATATAATTAAGCTTATAAAACAAATCTATGACAAGCAAAAATCTTTTTCATTAGTCAAAGAATATAAGAAAATAAATATAGTGTTTAATAATATGATTTAGTTAAAAAGTTTGGCTATAATGGATTTAATGTATTTATTTTTTTTAGCTAATGGAATCTTTAAAACACCCTAAAGGACTTAAATTTTTATTCTTCGCAGAAATGTGGGAACGCTTTAGTTTCTACGGACTGTCAGCAATTTTAATCTTATATATGACTCAAAGATTAAATTTCAGCGAAGCTAGCTCTGCTTTGATATTTGGCAGTTATGTGACTTTTCTTTATATCACTACAGCTGTTGGTGGGATATTAGCAGATAGAATCATCGGTTATAGGCGCTGTGTCCTGATAGGTGGAATATCTATTATGACTGGACATATAATTATGGCTTTGTCCGGCTCTAATGACTCAGCATTATTTCTAGGCTTGGGATGTATATCTGCTGGTACAGGTTTTTTTAAATCCAATGTATCTACTATGGTTGGTAGGCTTTATGATGATAAAGAAGCTCTACGCAATAGTGGCTTTGCTTATTTTTATACAGGGATTAACTTTGGATCTGTTCTAGCAACTTTTATTGTTGGCTTTGTTGGTGAAAAAATTGGTTGGCACTATGGTTTTGGTCTAGCAGCTTTTGGAATGGCTCTAGGATTGCTCTGTTTTGAGCTTGGCAAAAAACATTTTCCTAAAAGTTGTGATGAACCGAACTATAACATTATGAAAAGAAGACTTTTTTTAGGACTAAATGTTTGGCAAGCAATTATTTTATTTGTAATGTTTTCAGCATGTATTTTTGCTTATCTAATAGCTCATCCAACAGAATCAATGGTAATAATTTCATTATCTGGAATAGTTCTATTAGTTTATCTAGTCTCTCTATGGAAATCTCTTGGAAAAGCTCAAAAGACTAATATTGCGATTTTATTAATACTTTCAATATTTATGTTGTTCTATTGGTCACTAAGTAACCAAACATCTATTAGCATACCTTTATTTATAAAGAGTAACATTGATCTGCATATTTTAGGTTTTGATATGCCTGTGACTACACTTATGGCAACACAATTAACATTACTAATAATCATAAATCCTTTCTTTGGTATTCTATGGCAAAAATTAGGACAATATAACAAAGAACCATCTGATGAACTTAAATTTGTCTTTAGTTTAGTATTTCTTGCACTATGCTTTTTATTTTTGAGTATAGCGGGATCTATAGCAGCTCATGCTGGGCACTCAAATGTTATGTGGTTACTACTATGTTACTTAATGCTTGTATTTGGTGAGCTATGTATTTCTCCAGTTGGTTTAGCCTTAGTTACTCGTCTAGCTCCTGAACATCTAAAATCTACGATGATGGGTGTATGGTGGACGATTAGTGCTTATGCAGGATTTTTTGGTGGTATCATAAGCTCTCATATTGCTGTTACTAAAAATACGCCTGCTGGCAGCTTTGCCTCAGGATACTTCAAACTTTTTATTGCAGCAATTATTATGGCTGTTATATTATTTGCCTTAACCCCAATATTAAAAAAACTAACTAAAACTAAGGTATAAAAAATGATTTTAATTGCAAATGATGAAGGTCGTGGTGGCGTAACTGAAGCTTTTAAAAGACTAAAAAATAGAGAAAATGGTCTTCGTGCTATTATAGAAGGTATCAAACTTGTCGAAAATGATACTACTATTAAAACTGTAGGTAGAGGCTCTTGGCCTGATATATTAGGTAATGTAACTCTAGACGCATCTGTAATGGATGGTGATGACTTACGCACCGGATCTATCGGAGCTCTTAAAGGTTATGCCAATGCTGTTGAAGTCGCTTATGAGGTTATGCAAAGATTACACCATGAGATATTAGTTGCTGATGGAGCTAATAAATTTGCTGATGAAATCAATGCTACAAAAATTGATAACTTATTACCAGAGATCAAGAGAGTATGGCAAGAGCATTTAGATAAGCATTTAACTATCGAACAAAGAGCTAAATTTCCAAATATTCCATTAATTGAACTTAGCAAATTTGCTATAGACCCTGAAAAAGTTTTTGATACTACCGTATATTTATCAAAAGATCATAACAATACAATCTCATCTGCCACAAGCACTTCTGGTTGGGCTTGGCGCTATCCTGGTAGATTAGGAGATAGCCCAATTATTGGAGCTGGCTCATATGCCGACTCTCGATATGGTGCTTGTGCATGTACACATACTGGTGAGATGGCTATTCGTTGTGGTACAGCTAGATCTGTAGTCTTGTATATAAAAATGGGAATGTCTGTAAAAGATGCTGTATTAGAGGCAACTAAAGACTTACGCCATCTGAAAACTGGATACCTTGATGAATTAACGATTCATGCTATTGATAATCAAGATAATTATTATGTGGCTAGTTTCAAAGGTAGTGAGCCAGTATTCTACTGGGTTTGGACTGATGATATGGATGAGCCTGTTAAGAAACAGGCTGAACTCATTTCATAAATAAACGCAGATTCGCGGCTAGTAGTTTCAAAAACAAGTGATTAGAAAATAAAACTATTTGAACAAAGTGAGTTTTTTATTTTCAATTTGTTTTAAACTACGATAGCATAGTCTAAGCAGTTTTGCATACTTTTTCTGCTATAAAAAAAGTATGTCGCTATAACTTACTTAGTAAGTAGCTAAATCAATACCTACCCAATCACCCTATACCCAAACCAATCAGGTTTTAAATCATACTTTTCATTATCTGGAGTTAAGTGGATATACTTACCATCTATAGAACTAAGCTCTAAACAATCATCAACTTCCATAAGATTATCTTTATGCTGATGTAATAAGTTTTTTAGTAAGCTTTTCTTAGCTTTCTCTTTTGCTTCCGTCTTATCTGCAGCAACAAACAATGCAAACTCATGTAACTCATTTAGCTTAGACTCTTCATAACCTCCAAAATTAACAAAATATAACTTTTTACTAAACTTTGAGGTTTATCTTCTATAGATATCTTATAACCATCTACTCCTTTAACAGCTTTATAACTATCTAGATGCAACCCTTTAATAGTTCCAAACCAATTTTGTCTAAGTTGCTCGTAAGTATCTTCGATAGTATTACCTACTACAAACTGTACATCATGTAGTTCGATATTTGCTTTTGGAGCACTACCACCGAGATAAACTATAAATAATTGACTCATGAAATTCTCTAAATTTACTTATTTTAAGTAAAGTATATCTAACTTTTTTTACCAATGTCATGCTAATTATTTGCACATTAGTGATTAGTAGTTTCAAAAACAAACAATTAGAAAATAAAACTATCTGAGTAAAGTGAGTTTTTTATTTTCCATTTGTTTTAAGCTACGATAGCGTAGTGCTAAGCTTTTTGCATACAATTCCCCTCTTAAAAGGGATACTATCTTGATAGTGGGGTGTCGCTGCCATGAAAAAGTATGTAACTATAACTTACGCACTAAGTAGCAAAACTATCTTAAACTTATTAGACTTTTTTTAACTTAACTTATAATATATCACTAAAATTAGATCAACTTTCTCATCTATGATAACCTTAGAAATCTGTATAGATAACTATCAATCAATTATTAATGCTCAAAAATCTGGTGCAAATAGATTAGAACTATGCTCTGCACTTGGAGTTGAAGGACTTACACCCTCTCCTAGCTTGGTTAACTTTGCTAAAGAAAATTTCACAGGTTCATTACAGGCTATGGTTCGCCATCGTGTAGGTGATTTTTATTATGATGAGATAGATCAGCAAATTATGCTCGATGATCTAAAAATAATGCTTGAACTAAATGTAGATGGAATTGTAATTGGTGCTTTAACTAAAGAAAATAAAATTGATAAAAAATTCTTAGAACCATTTATTGAACTTACAAAACAAGCTGGTAAAGAACTAACTTTTCATAGAGCAATTGATTTAACAACAGATATATATATAGCTACTCAAGAAATCATCAATCTAGGCTTTGATAGGATTCTAACATCAGGAACAGCTACTAATGTAATAACTGGTTTAGAAACTATAAGATCACTACAAGAAAAGTTTGGGAGCCAAATCCAAATCATGCCTGGTGGTGGAATTAACTCAAATAATGTAAAAGAAATACTCGAAACTACAAAAGTAACAAATATTCACTGCTCTGCTTCTAAGAAAATTTTGCGAGACGCTAACTCTATAGCTTTCCCAACTTCTGCTTTAGAGATCAAGGTTAGCCAGATTGATGAAATGATTGCGATAAAATCAAATCTTAATAATTAAACTTAAATTATATCCTAAACACTCTTAACAGATACTGATAGTCTATATTTCAGCATAAATATCATTAATACTCCAAATATAGAAACTATCATACCTGCAACCACACTACTTGAGTATGAGAAACCATAAGCAATTGGTAAACCACCAGCAAAGGCACCTATTGCATTAGCAATATTGAAACCTGCAATACTTAGAGTAGAACCCAACATTTCAGACCCTTTGAACACTTCTATTATCAAAGTTTGAACAGCAGGAACTAACGCAAATGCAAAGAACCCTAATCCAAAGCTTATAACTATTGCAAAGAATTTAAAGTTAGCACTTAAGTACATCAATAATAGCGCTAATACAAGACCAACTAAAGTAACAACTGTAGCATTCATTGCACCAAATCTATCAGTTAATTTACCACCATATAGGTTCCCAAAAAACATTCCTAACCCAGCTAAGAATAATATGTACGGGATAGTTGTATTTGAAAGCTGTGTTACATTTATCATTAATGGAGATATATAGCTATACCATGCAAATAATCCGGCAAAACCTAAAGAAACTACACCTAATGCTAGCCAGCTATTAGATTTTAATAATATATGTTTATCTGATGTACTAGTAGATTGCTCAGATTTTTCTGGCTCAAGATTTGGAATAAACAACAATACTGTAATAACTGTCATAATGCCTATCAAAGCAACTATCACAAATGCTATTTGCCATCCTACCATCAGTGCTAAAGATGTTGTCAAAGGAATCCCCAGAAGATTAGCTACAGTTAATCCAGCAAACATCAAAGCTATAGCTTGTGATTCTTTACCTCGATCAGCTATACGCATAGCAACTACAGAACCAACACCAAAAAACGCGCCATGAGGTAAACCTGATAAGAATCTCGTAATCATTAAAAACTCATAATTTGTCGCAAATATTGATAAACCATTAAATAATGCAAGCATAATACTTATCACTATAAGTAACTTTTTAGGACTATATCTTGATGAGAAAAATATTAATAACGGTGCTCCAACAACCACACCTAATGCATATATACTTATTAAGTGCCCAGCTTCTGGAATACTCACATTAAAATACCCTGCTACCTGAGGAAGTATTCCCATCATAATAAATTCTGTCATCCCTATCGCAAGGCCACCTAGCATTAGTGGAATTAAACCTTTTTTCATAATCTTTTCCTTATAAATTTAAACTTTCATTGCTTGACACCGATTATACTTTTAAGTTTTTAAATGATAATATACAAAAATAGCAAATGACTTTTTATAAAAACTAAAAAATGAAAATGTTATATGAGCTCAAACTATTTGTAGCTGTGATTAACTACGCTAACTTATCTGCTGCTGGACGAGAATTTTATTTATCTCCAGCTAGTATTAGTAATAAAATTAATGCCCTCGAAGAGTATTATCAAACCAAGCTTTTAATAAGAACTACGAGAAAGATTGAGCCTACTAAAGCAGGAGAAAAGCTTTATACTACTGCTATTAAATTATTAGAGCAACTAGAGAACCTCGAAGAAGATATTCAAAATAATGAAAACTCCGCAGAAGGTGTTATTAAAATAACGATTCCTTTTGACTTAGGTAAGCAGATAATCCTACCAATTCTAGATCAGTTCAAAGAAAAAAATCCCAACATACAATACGATATAAATCTCTCTGATGATGTAATCTCTTATAACCAGTTTCCTTTTGATATAGCAATTAGATATGGCAATTTACCAGATAGTAACTTTATTGCAAAAAAGCTTGTCGATAACTATAGAATGTTATGTGCTAGCCCTGAATACCTAAAAAAGATGAATATATCTAATATCAATGATATTAAGGTATTAGAAAACTGTGATTTCATAACATTAAAAATAAACTCTAACACAATCAAAAAATGGTACTTAATTGATCAGAAAAATAACAAACATGAAGTTAACATAAAGCCATCTTACATAGTTAATAATGGTTATATAAGTAGACAAATGTGTCTCAGTGGAAACGGTATTAGTGAAAAATCATACTGGGATGTTAAGCAAGATTTAGAATCAGGAAGATTGATACAGGTTTTACCAAAATATAGAGTGACCCTAAACAAAAATGATAAGCCTGAAAATATGATAAGCATAGTATATCCTTCTAAACTTTTTCAACCGTATAGAATAAGAGTACTGAGTGAATTTATAGTAGATAGCTTTTCAAAACTCAAAAGTTAGAAAGATTATTCAAACTTAGATATAATCTTGACTAACAAAAGCTAATTTCTTATATTAATGATAAAAAATATATTCTTTGACCTAGACGGTACTCTAGTAAATACTATAGGTGATCTAACAGTTGCTACAAATACTATGCGTCAGCATTTTGGACTTAAACCAGTATCTGAAGATGTTTTGGCTAAAATTATTGGTAAAGGCTATCCTACTACCGTCAGAAAAGTACTAGGATTAGATTTTACTGATAAAGATTATATTGAATCTATAGCTGTTGAAGGTGTCAAAATTGTTAGCCAAACATACAAGAATTTAAATAGTGCAAATAGCAAGATATATCCAAATGTTATTGAGACATTAGGGTTCTTGAAGCAACAAGGTATCAAAATGGCTGTCGTAACTAACAAGCATGAAGAAGATGCTATTCAATCCCTAACTCACTTAGGTTTGATTGATTATTTTAAACTTATAGTTGGTGGTGATACAACCCCTAGTTATAAACCTAACTCAGAACCATTACTTTTTGCTATGGATAAACTAAATGCTAGAGCAGAAGAAAGCCTAATGGTTGGCGATTCTTTAAATGATTTTTTATGTGCTAAAGAGGCAAATGTAAAAACTATAATAGTGGGTTATGGTTATCATAACGGTGTTAATCTAGAATCCCTAGATAGCTTTGCTTATATTGATGATTTTGCAGAAATTAAAAACCTTGTCAAAGAAATAAACGCGTATTAGTGATTAGTAGTTTCAAAAACAAATAGAAAATATACATCTTAAGAAAGTAATTTCAAAATTTCACTTGAACAAGCACTATGCTATAATTTTGCCACAATCGTATTTTGAAGAACTTTTAAAAATGGCAAATCATCATAAACTAATAATTTTAGGATCTGGTCCTGCTGGATATACTGCAGCAATATATGCAGCTCGTGCAAACTTAAAACCAGTGATAATCACAGGTATGCAGCCAGGAGGTCAACTTACAACTACTACAGATGTAGACAACTGGCCTGGTGAGCCTGATGGTATCATGGGTCCTGAGCTGATGGATAAGTTACAAAAACAAGCAGAAAGGTTTGAAACGCAAATAATCTATGACTCTATTAATGCTGTAGATCTACAAAATAAACCTTTTAAGCTAGTTGGTGAAGTTGAACAATATACATGTGATGCTCTAATTATAGCAACTGGTGCTACTGCTAAATACCTAGGATTAGAATCAGAAGAAAAATTTATGGGTAAAGGTGTCTCTGCTTGTGCTACTTGTGATGGCTTCTTTTATAAAAATAAAGATGTTGCCGTAGTTGGTGGTGGAAACACTGCTGTTGAAGAGGCTTTATTCTTATCAAATATTGCTAAGTCTGTAACGCTAATACATCGTAGAGATACTTTGAGATCTGAAAAAATCCTTATCGATAAGCTTATGGAAAAGGCAGAAAACGGCAATATAAATATCATTTGGGATACTACATTAGAAGAGGTTCTTGGTGATGATATGGGCGTTAATGCTCTACGCCTTAAAAATGTCAAAACTAACGAAGAATCTAAGATTGATGTTATGGGGGTATTTATTGCTATTGGTCATACACCAAATACTAGTATTTTTGCTGGGCAGCTTGAGATGGAAAATGGTTATATTAAAGTTAAATCGGGACTAACTGGTGATGCTACACAGACAAATATCGAAGGGGTATTTGCTGCTGGAGATGTAGCAGACCATATTTATAAACAAGCAGTTACTTCAGCTGGTACTGGTTGTATGGCTGCATTAGATGCAGAAAAATATTTAGATAATCTAGGTCAATAAAATATCATTTCACTATATAAATTAAATATTAGCTATAGCATAATGTTCAATTAAGAAGATTTTATTTAGAATATAAAGTATGACAGTTTATTTAGCCTAAAATAATGTCTACTTATCTTCGTATTCAAATATTTATTGTTGCCTTGTTTTTTACTATGGTTTCGGCTTTTTTGCAAATAGCACCTAGTGTTAATGGTGATTTTATAATGGAAAGAATTAATATTAGCGAAGATTTATTTGTCAAATTATCAACACTATATTTTTTATCATATGCTTTATTACAAGTTCCTTATGGATATCTTATAGATTCAAAAGGTTTTGAAAAGATATTACCTTCTTGTATATTTGTTGTTTTAATAGGATCTCTCATATATTGGCGTTGTGATAACCACATTTTTATAGGTATTGGTCGAATAATTATTGGGGCAGGATGTGCAAGCTCATATATACTAGTAATATTCATAGCTACTACATATTTTAAGAAATCTATAATTCCTCTACTCATAAGCGTAGGGGAGATATCAGTAGGACTTGGTGACTATTTTGCAGGAAATATTTATTTATATACATTTAAATACTTAGGTTGGCATATGTCTAATCTAATTACAATAACTATGATTTCTTTGCTATTTTTTTACTCTGTATTTTTAGTTAGAAAATTATATAAAATAAAAGTCACTCTACCTGCAGCTAATATAATAAAAGTATCTTTTAAAGAAATTATTCATCATATAATCAGATTAGTGCAAAAACCCACAAATATAGCAATATTTATATACTCTTTCCTTACTTGGGGAATTATTATGACTTTTGCTAGATATTGGGGTAAAAATTATTATATAAATATGCATAGCTACAGCAAAGAATATGCATTATCAATACAGGAAATATATTGGATAAGTTTTTTGGTTGCTGTTCTTATAGTTGGGGCATGTACAAATATTATACAGCAAGCTAAGAAATATATAATTATATTAACATTAATTGGTGTCATAGCTCATTTAATATTTATCATACCGATTTTATTCAGCTATCCTATGATTATACTTATAACTATTCTATGTGGTATTTCAGGCTCTGGTATTACTCTGGGATTTTTTATCATACAATATCTTAATAGCCAAGATAAAGGATTAATAATATCTATTAATAATTTATTTGTAGTATTAGGCGCAATGGCTGGACAAATAATCTTCTCATTTCTGATCTCATATGATTTCAATAAGATTTTTAAATTATCAAACAATATTAATTCATATTTCTATAGTGGTATTGTAATGCTTTTGATATGGTCTATATTAGCATTATTAGCTGCAGTTTTTATAATTCGCGGTATATCAGTTTATCAAAAGAATCACTATAATAATCCTTAATATTTCTTATACTTTATTTAGTGCTCAAATTTAAGATTTTTTAAACCTTTAGATATTGGCCACAAAGTACTCAAAGCTAATATTGCTAGGATGTAGAACCACTTATTACTAGGCAATGGATATAGATAATTAATTACAAAAAATATTAGATAAATAAACATCACCACTAAGCCTGACAAGCCATAACAAATACCCTGAATCTTACCTTGTAATTTTATCGGAGTATTTTTCTGAGCTATCGTAACAATTATTACCCATGCAGATATAAATATACCAGCAGCTAAATAATATAAGCTTGCAAAAAATACACTCTCATTTAGTCCTAATAATAAATACATCAATGCTGATATAATCATTGAAAAAACTAAAGTCTGTTTAGGTGATATTTTCTCTATCATGTATGGCAGTAAAATATTTCCAGCTATAAAGCCTACTGAAAATGCTACTTCAATTAAACCAAACTCTAATGGAGAAGCTTTAAGAATATTTTTTGCATATGGAGAAATAAATACCGGAGCAATCATATACAAACATGTCATACCAATTTGAGCTAAATAACACCAGTATAGTGCTTTATTTTGGTTAAGAAAACTAATTACTTCTTGCCAATTTTTTAAAAAACCTACTGTTGTATTTTTGACATTTCTTCTTGGAACAATCTTAAAGCTAGATAACATTGCTAGTAAGCTTCCTATCAACATTACCATCAAGATCTCATGCATATCAAGATATGCAACCAGAACTCCTCCTAAAGACATTCCTATGACTATACCAAACTCAAATAGTCCATCAACAGTACTATTTGCATAGAGCAAAACATCATCACTAGCGAATAACTCGCGCGACATTATCATCATTGCCGGCATAAAAAATGCTAAAATAATCCCCCACCCAATGGTAAATAAATACACCAGACCAAGAGAGTCTAGATTACCTAAAAATATAAATGCTAAAAGTAATAAAACTCTAGAAATATTAACTAAAATTATGATTATCCTTCTAGGTACAAGATCAGCAAAATAACCTGTAAGTGGTGATAACAAAACCGCAAATATCCACCAAGTAAACATAAATAGCATAATTACTTCTATACTATTTCGTAAAGATAATAAATGCCAACTTATAGAAATATACGCAATGCCGACAACAACAGCATTACAAATTATCATTATACAAGCATAACTAAAAGCACTATTACTAAATAGTCTACTTCTAGCTTTAAAATAACTAAGCATATTTAAAAACCTATCTCATTTTAACCATTTAATTTCAGATGATGACTATGTTGATTATTGAAAATAGAGATATTGATATATTTACAATGATTCTACACCAAGTATATTTTATAAAGCAAGTTGAAAGTTTATCAACTAGCAAACAGATTACTATTTAAGTACGGATGACAACATTTTATAGAGGGTTACCTTCCTCTCAAAAAGAAACTATCTAGTTGAGCAAAATTAAGCTTCACCCAAGTAGGTCGCCCATGATTGCACTGCCCTGAATTCTCTACTGTCTCCATTTGTCTAAGTAAATGATTCATCTCTGGGATACTTAACTTATCATTTGCTCGTACAGCTGCGTGACAAGATACTGTAGCTAAAATATGGTTTAAATAAAATTCGACACTCTTTGTCTTACCAGAAGATACCAACTCTGTAGCTACATTTGATATTAAATCTTGAATATCTTTATTTTTGACATATATTGGTGTTGCTCTAACAAGTATTGCATCATCAGCGACTATAGATATCTCAAAACCTAATTTCTCAAAGATCTCTAGATTTTCTTCTATAGTTGCAACTATATTACTAGATAGCTGGCAAGTTAGTGGTACTAATAGATTCTGCTTAAATTTATCAGTATCTGCATGCCAAGTTTTTTTCATCTCTTCATAAAGTATTCTTTCATGTGCTGCGTGCATATCTACAAGCACAACACCATCCTCAACTTGTGAGAGAATATATATACCGTGGATTTGGCAAATAGCCTGTCCTAAGCCACTAGATTTTGACTGTTCTGAAATGTTAATCTGATTTTGTTGAATAGTTTGTTTTTCAAAATATTTATTAAATAAATTAACACTCGTATCACTCTCTGCTTCATCTTGAATATTAATATCCAAACTCATATTACCAATATTAAGTGGATTATTATTACTAGTTTGTCGTTCTTGGCTGGTTACTTGTTGATCACTAGATATTTTTATATCCGCATTAGTAGTTATAGCCTTATTAATGGTGCCAAATAGAAAATCATAGATGAATTTCTGGTTTCTAAAACGTACTTCACTTTTTGCCGGATGAACATTTACATCAACCTCACGATAATCAATATTAAGGTAAAGTAAAAATGCTGGATAGCGGTTGCCATACATCACATCTTTATAGGCATTTTTTATAGCATGACTAACAATTTTGTCTTTAATTATACGTCCATTAATATAGAAACTCTGCATATCAGGACGAGCTCGATTAAATCTTGGACTAGCTACCCATCCCCATAGATGCGCATCATCAACTTGTTTATCTACATAAATAGCATTTTCAATAAACTCACGACTATATAAATCTAAAACACGATTATATTTAAGTTGTACATCTTCTGCTAATAGTAGATCTTTGACTTCTTTACCATTATGAATAAGCTTAAAAGCTATACCAAAATAGCAAAGCATATATTTCTTAAGTAAATCATAGATATGTAAAAACTCAGTATTATCTTTTTTAAGAAACTTGCGTCGTGCAGGAGTATTATAGAAAAGCTCACTAACTTCAATTGTTGTACCTGTAACATGCGCAGCAGGTACAACTTCTCTAGTATAATTATTGATTTGCCAAGCGTCTTTGGCATCTTGATATTTAGAGATAATCTTTAACTTAGCCACTGAAGCAATACTTGCTAAGGCCTCACCACGAAAACCCATACTAGCCACTGCTTCAAGTTCATCCAAGGTATAGACCTTACTTGTTGCATGAGCTGCTAAAGCTAGTTTCAAATCTTGTTGCGCTATTCCTTTACCATTATCTCTAATTCTAATCAGTGACTTACCACCCTCTTGAATTTCAATTGTTATTTGAGTTGCTCCAGCATCAATCGAGTTCTCGATAAGTTCTTTGACTACTGAAGATGGTCTTTCGATAACTTCACCAGCGGCTATCTGGTTAGCTAAACTCTCAGGTAAAATTTTTATTTGACGATAGTTATGTTGTTGTGGTTGCATATTTTGTTATAAAGGATCTTTTACAAAGTTTCTGGTGGCACATTCTTTAAATAACTTTTTATTGTTAACCTTACCGTTTTTATCCTCATAAGTATAGACATTATCAGCTGTCAATCCGCATAGCTTTTTTATCTTTTGAGCTTGATCCGCAGATATTCTTTGCCAATGCTCACTCTTACCTAAAAAGCCCCAATAAGCTCTTACATATATCTTTTTACCATACTCTACTGTACGAGCTTTTACATGATAGTACTTACCATCATGAGGATTCAAAACAGCTCCATCTGTATACATTGGCCCCTTACCCTTAGCAGGATCACCATTATCAGTTTTTTTAGCATTCCAAACAAATTCTAAACCTTGATATTTATCTTTGCCACTCGAATAATCATAAAGATTACCATAAGCATCGCCTTTTCCACACTTTTCACAGTAAATAATTGGTTCATGAATTACACCATCATCAACATTTGATAGCGGCACATAAACTTCAGCATTTAAATTACCATTTTGATTTTCATATGCATGAATTACCGCGATATTTGTTTTTGTGACATTATCGCGCTGCAACCAGTAGCCAGTAGCATAAAGACCTTGCCAATCTTCTTCTGTATAAGCAAAAGAAAATACAAAAACAGCAACAATTATAACAATTAAATTACGCAACATTATTAAAGATTATTTAGATTAAGTTTTAGAATAAAGTATAAAGAAAATTTGTAATTATACAAACTAATTAGACTGGACTTTTAACTCCAAACTGAGCAACTGGGTAATTAGTACAAGTAGCAGTGACTTTTGCATCACTATTAGTATACTGACCATCAGCAGTTACACCGCAATCTGCTTTGACTTTTTCATAGTCAGCTTTTGTTATTCTCTTCCAATGCGCAGATTTACTACCTAACTCTTTACCCCAAACAATATAAGCAGCTTTGGCAAACATAGTATCTCCACCATCTTGAACTTGAGCCTCTGAGGCATAAACCTTACCATCATTTGGATTTATTACTCCACCATTTTTATATATATCACTCTTTTGGTTAGCAACAGCTGTCCCAGCTTCTGGTTGCATATTACCTGCAAACACAAAACCTTCTAGAGGAGCATTTTCACCTCTGTAATTAAAACCATTATAAGAACCATTAGAGCAATTATAGCAAGTAGTTCTTGGCTTAGTAGGCTTACCAGAAGAGTCAACATACATTAATGGCACTACGATTTCCATCTGTAATGTACCTTTTTTACCATACTTATCATTCTTAGCAAAATATGTGTGAATAATCCCTTCAGGCATACCACGACCAGCATCGTTATCCTCATCAAACTGCACCCAATAGCCTTCTGGTGATAGTCTATCTGCTGAGCTGGACTTATCAGCTTCTGCTGCAAAAGACATTGTTGTAGTTCCAAAAATTGCGATTGCTATCGAAACTAAGATTTTTGATTTTTTCATTACATCTCCTTTTTTTAAAAATATATTTTTTTTGTTTAACTTCTCGATAGTAACAAAGAAGAGATTTTTATTCAAATATACTTAATATTATTATTAACAATTTTATAAATGAAGCTTATAATCTAAATTAATAACAAATAACTTTTCTATATTTTTTGCAAGCAAGAATCATAACAAATTTTGGTGGTAATATTTGTGTAAAGCTCACCTCTGGTGAGAAAATTTCGGCATTACAACGTAGTCACTTAAAGGGCGAACTTACAGTTGGCGATAATGTCGAAATAGAATACACAAATTCTACCTATGTAATTACTAAACTACTTGATAGAAAAAATCTAATTTCTCGTCCAAATCAATACCAACGTAAGAATAAAAATATTGCTGCAAATATTGATAATGCTGTAATAATTATTACACACTCTCCAGCACCAGTTGAGCACTATATTGATAGATATCTAGCTGCATTACATAATAGTAATATTGAACCTGTCTTAGTTATTAACAAAATTGATAATCAAACAGAAGAAGATAAACAATATATTCGAAACTTAGCAAATGTTTATCAACAAATTGGCTATAAAATTTTTTATATCTCTGCACAAAACAATATAGGAATTGATAGCCTTCTTGAAGAACTTAAAGACAAAACATCTATATTCTTAGGTCAATCAGGTGTTGGCAAGTCTGAAACATTAAATACAATATTAGGTGAAAAAATCACTGCAACAACTGCTGTATCAGATTCTACCAAAAAAGGACGTCATACTACTACATGCTCTACTTTATATGAGATAGATGATACCACTAGTATAATTGACTCTCCTGGCATCAGAGAATTTGGACTTTGGCATATCACAAAAGAAGAGCTTTTTGATGGTTTCTTAGATTTCAAAAAATATAAAGGGATGTGCCAATTCAGAAATTGCTCGCATGAAGAGGGATCTAAAGGTTGTCAAATTGTCGAGCAAGTTAAACAAGGGCATATCAACCCCGTTAGATTTAAAAATTATCATAGAATATTAGCAGAAATTAAAAATAAGTGATCTCATAAAAATAATTTTTCATCGCAATCAAATAGAAGTATTAAACTAATGCTATAAATCCTAAAAAATAAAGCAAGTTTATTTTTATTAAATGGAAGCATTTTGCAATTTTATGAAAATCTAAACTTCTACTTTTCAACTAAAATTTATTTTGCTATTCTGCTTACAACTTTTTAGCTGTAGAGATTTAAGTAATATTAAGGAAATATCAAAATGACTGCAAAAAAGAAGCTATTAATAGGAACTGTAATTCTATCTAGTGCAGCTATCTTAGGTAGTTGTGGTAAGAGTGAAACCGACACTCAGCTACGCATAGTAGATCAATGTAATACTGCCAATGATTTATGTAAGTTTGAGCTAACTAATGCTGTAGTATCACGTTATACTAACTTATTAGGCAAGACAATCGAAAGGGTTGAAAGCCAAACTCCACTACAAGATATCCAAGGAACGATTACATGGAATACACCAGCAGGCGCTACACTAGCTACTAATACAGATGTAGTAACTCAGCTTGGTTCAGGTTGTCAGAATGATAGCTGTACTGCAAATGCCAACCCAACAGCATTTAATTTACAAGTTGGTAGTAACTCTATAAGTGTATCAGGTACTATCACTGTTAATGGTAAAACAGTTGATTTAGCTTCTACTGTCCCACCAGTAACTGTGGGATACAATCCAAGTTGCTGATAGCCATGTGTTCCAATCTGGAACCCTTCCAGCTGGTCTCACGATAGGAGATTTAGTCACCAACCTTAATACAAACGCTAGAGATGCGCACGGAACATTCTCAGAAGAAAATGGCGCCCTCAAAATAACGTGCGAAACAGGTTATGAATGGATCGACAACCAAGATCCTCCTTTCGGAGGTTCTACAACAGCTTCGTCTTCTCGCAGCGTGGCTATGTCGTCTTGGTTAAGAGAAACCAATTCCTGGATTAATGATGCTCAACCGAATTTTAGCTTTACTCAGAATGGAATTTCTAATAGTGTTTCCTATACTTGGATCGCCGGCTGCTGGCAAAAATAGTCCAGCACAGGTCATCACATGATTATATCTATGCAAACTTTCTACTAATTTATAAATCCTTTTTGATTGTGTATAAACTTCTTTCTAATTCAAATAGGTGAATATGATTATGTAACCTACCCTATATGCTTGTTGATGTTTATCTGTGATTTGGTTTTCATTATCGTTTGAATATAACTTCATAAATTCAGAGATTTTGATTTGAGAAGTTCTGTTATAACCAATCTACAATAAACACTTGATTTTATTGAGGCTTATAGTATTTTGGTGTGAATTCTATGCCATATTTAACATTTATCCACATTCTACTAATAAAACTCTGCATCTCTGCATCATGAATATTAAGTACATACATCTTTTTAATCATCTCATCAGTAGGCCTAATATTCGTATCCTTAAATATATCATCTAGGTATTTTTCATTATGCGTAACGGCATTTGGCTGATACAAATAATTACTATTTTGTGCTGATACATATGGATCTATAATATAGTTCATCAAAGCATAAGCTTTATCTAAATCTTTAGCGCCTTTTGGTATCATTAGCATATCAAACCAAATATTAGTACCCTCTTCAGGGATAACATACGCAAGTGTAACATCAGGGTTTACTGACTTAGCTCTTTCAACAGATCGAACTACATCTCCAGAATAACCCATAACTAAACAAAGATTACCAGCAGTGAAATCATTTTGATATTTATTACTATCAAAATATTTGATATATGGACGCACATTTTTAATAATATCTAAAGCTGCTTTTTCATACTCGGCCTTGCTATTTGTATTTGGATCAATTCCATGATAGAAAAAATAATTTCCAAATATTTGCTCAGGTTCATCAAGTAATGAAACTCCACATGGAGCTATTTGTTTAAGATATTTTTTATCAAAAACATATTTCCAGCTATTAGGAACCACACCTTTACCTAATCTTTGCTCTATTTCTTGTTTGTTATACGCCAAACCAGTTGTTCCATAACTATACACTACAGCATAGTTATTACCTGGATCATTTATCTGTGAAACTTTATCATAAATTACTTTATTACGATATTTTAGATTTGGTAATTTTGACTTATCTAATTTGACAAGAGCATTAGATGCGATTTCACTATTTAAATATAACGCACCTTGCTCAATTAAATCAAAACCAGATGATCCTGTCATAATTTTCGCACGAGTCATATTATCATCAGAGGTATAGATATACTTAACTCTAGTATTAGATAGTTCTGAAAAACATGGTACTATATCCGGAGATATATAATCTGCCCAGTTAGTAAAATTTAATTGAGTTCTAGTTTGTGTAGCAGTGATAGGACTTTTAAGAATTTTATTATCACAAATATATGACTCATCTTTTGAATATGCTAAGTTAAACAAACTAACTAGCAGGCCAATAATAAAAACCTTTCGTTTCATAAAAGTAACACACACTCTAGTTGTTATAAAATTCCTTTAAGTATATACTAAAGCGTGGTATTGAAGAAATAAAAAGTAAAATAATGGAACAAATTGTTAGCAGTAAAAAATTTGGTCTTATCAGACTAATAATGATAAATATTATCGCCGTTGATAGCTTAAGAAATATTTCCATCACAGCTCAAGCAGGCTGGATCGTTATAACTTTTTATATTCTAGCTGGAATTTTCTTTTTAATCCCATGTGCGCTACTAACTGCAGAAATGTCTACTGGCTCCTCACAAGAGAATGGTGGTATATACATCTGGGTTAAAAAGGCATTTGGTAAAAGACTGGGATTTTTAGTTATCTGGTTGCAGTGGGTTTATAACTTAGTTTGGTTTCCATCGATTTGTGGATTCTTTGCTGGAGTTATTGCGTATGTCATAGCACCTTTGACAGGACAAGATGCTAATCACTTAGTCGCTAATCCTTGGTATATGATATCAATGAGTTTAGTAATGTTTTGGAGTGCTACGGCAATTAACTTATTTGGTATCAAAACATCAAGTACAGTAAGTACACTTGGTGCTATTATTGGTACACTTTTGCCGATGTTTATTATTATCATAATAGCGATCATATGGTCGATGTCGCATGCTAATGAGATTATTGCGCCAAAAATTTCAGACTTTATCCCATCAGGAAATAATATTAGCAGCTGGGCTTTATTTATAACTGTGATGTTTAGTCTTTTTGGTTTAGAAATGAGTGCTATACATGCAGCAAATGTTAAAAATGCTAAGAAAAATTTCCCTCGCGCCCTACTAATTTCAGGTTCTGTAATATTAGGATCTTTGATTTTATCGAATATTGCGGTAATATTAGTAAGTAGCCAATTACAAATTGGCGATGTTGATATCGTTACAGGTCTAATGGTTTCTTTCCACTATTTCTTTAGTCAGATTAATATGCCATGGATGACTTATATAATCGCAGTAACACTGATATTTGGTGCATTTACAACAACATCAGCTTGGATTATGGGATTATCTAGAGCTTTTATGGTTGTTAGTAATGACAACATCTTGCCACAAGTATTTGGTAGAACTAATAAAAATGATGCTCCTGATACTATGCTTATTACTCAAGCACTTGTTTTTACAGTATTTTGCTTCTCATATATTTTTATGCCATCAGTAAATGAAGCATACTGGTATCTTAGTGATTTAACTGCACAGTTAGCGGTTATAGCGTATATCTTGATGTTTATCACTGCTGTAAAACTAAAAATTAGCTCACCACTTGAAGAAGGTCAATACGAAATATGTAAGGGCTCTTTTGGAACTATTTTAATGGCATTACTAGGTTGTTTTGGCTGTTTAGTAGCGATAATTGTCGGATTTATTCCTATAGATAATATGGCAATGTCAGTTTTTAATTTTGACATAATGCTTATTGTAGGAATTGTTATTACACTAATTATTCCAGCAGTTATAACCATTAAAAAATAAATCTTAATTATCTCTAAAAACTTTGACACTCTAAAAATATTCAAATATTGTGTAAAACTGTTACAATATCAGCACTTTAATTAATAATTTTTTTATATTAAATGATTTTAAAAACTATAAAAGATTGGTACCAAAACAGATATCAAAATAATGAACCAATAGTATTTGTTGGTTTAATGTTGTTTTTCTATTTAGTTTTAACTTTTTTAGGTGATTATATAGCTCCAATATTAGCTGCACTAGTCATTGCGTATTTACTTGACACTCTTGTAAACATTTTACAAAAATTTACCAAGCTTAAGCGTATAGTTTTAGTATATATTGTTTATATTTTATTTTTGATAGCACTTCTATCACTAATATTTGTATTATTACCTATTATTATTAATCAGCTTATTGATTTTGTGAAACAAGCTTCACACATACTGTCAACCTTAAAAACTAGTTTAGAGGAACTATCTGTAAAATATCCTACAATTCTTACAGAAGATCGTATTAACTCTATCGTAAGCTGGTTTGATAGTATTGACTGGAAAAAAATTAGTTCAAATGTTGGTTCTTTTATTTTACAAAATACTGCAACAACATTACCAGTTTTATTTTCTGTACTAATTTACCTATTTCTAGTGCCATTAATGGTTTTTTATTTTCTCAAAGATAAAGAAAAAATGATTAATTGGTTTAAATCATTCTTACCAGAAGAAAATGGTGCTTTATATTATGTTTGGAATGATCTAAAACCAAAACTAGCTGACTATGTAAGAGGAAAGGCAATCGAGCTTATTATTGTTTCTACTCTTACTTATGTTGGTTTTGCTTACTTTAATCTAAACTATGCTGTCCTTTTAGCTGTTGGCGTTGGCTTATCGGTAATAATTCCTTATGTTGGTATGGTGATTATTACTATTCCAGTTATAATGGTAGGAATTTTGCAGTTTGGCTTAAATGGTACTTTTGTATCAATGTTGATAGTGTTTTTTGTAATTCAAGCACTTGATGGAAATCTGCTCGTACCTCTACTTTTCTCAGAAGTTCTAGATATGCATCCTGTCGGTGTTGTTTCAGCAATTCTTATATTTGGGGGAATATGGGGACTATGGGGAATATTCTTTGCAATACCACTAGGCCTACTATTTATATCAGGGGTGAATATGCTTAGAAATCATCTTAAAGGTAAAAAAACTCAGAGTGATATAAATCTATGCTAATCAAACAAAAAAAAATTGATAACAACATATTTAGCTCTCTACTAGCCAACGGCTATGATTCTTTTACAGCAAAAATAATCTCAGCTAGAGTACGTGAAATAGATAGTATTGAGCTAATATTAAATGGTTCAATCAAAGATTTATCTTCACCATTTTTATTCAAAGATATTGAAAAAGCGCTAGAAAGGCTTTATCAAGCACTACAAAATAATGAAGTTATTGGATTAGAAACTGATCATGACTGCGACGGTCAAACTTCACATGCAATTCTATATGAAGCTTTAACCAAAATATTTAACTATCCAAAACAAAAAATCCGTTCATATATTGGTCATAGGTTACAGGAAGGCTATGGTTTGTCAGAATCGCTAATGAATAGAATTCTTACAGATAAAATAAGACCAAGTTTAATTATAACAGCTGATAATGGTTCTACAGATGAACCACGAATTGCCATTCTTAAACAAAATGGTATAGATACAATTGTGACTGATCATCATGCTATTCCACCCGAAGGTGCGCCTAAAAGTGCTATAGCGGTACTTAATCCTAATCAACAAGGCTGTAACTATCCTGATAAAGCTATCGCTGGTTGTATGGTTGCTTGGCTTTTTATGGCTGCACTACGTAGAAAATATTTACAAAACAACAAAGCAATATCTCAAACATATGGTTTAAGTAATCTGTTAGATTTTGTTGCTATTGGTACAGTAGCTGATTGTGTAAGTATGGCAACTAGTCATAATAATCGTATTGTAACAAAATTTGGTATCGAGCAATTAAAAAATAACCAACGCTTATGTTGGGACTTTGTAGATAAAGACAAACTATCAAGTGAATATATTGGTTTTAGTATTGCACCAATTCTAAACAGTGATGGTAGAGTTTCTGATGCTTTAGGTTCTGTTAGCTTTTTACTTGAGGAAGATGAGCACAAAATAGAAAATATCTTTGATAACCTCAAACAACAAAATAACCAACGTAAAGAAATCCAAAAAAAACTTACTCAAGAAGCGATAGCTCAAGCATATCATTTAAATCAACAAAAAAAATCTTTATGTATACTTCTAGAGGATGGTCATTCTGGAATTCATGGTATATCAGCAAGTAGAATTAAAGAAATGTTCGGTAAACCAGTAATTATCTTCTCACAAACGCAACATGACTCAACTTTGATATCTGGATCCGCACGAAGCATAGACAATATTCATATCAAAACTATCCTAGATAATATAGCTGTTAAAGAACCACAACTAATCATCAAATATGGTGGTCATAAAGGTGCCGCAGGATTAACAATAAGAAAATCCAATTTTGATAAGTTCTATCAATTATTTGAAGATGAAATAACTGATATTGTCACTAAACAAAATATAATTCTCGAACCTATAATAGAATATGATTTTGAGCTTGAGGAGCATCACTTTGAATTAGAGACTTTAGATAAAATAGATGCTCTAGAACCCTTTGGTAGAGAATTTGAAAAACCTTTGTTTTGTAATGAATTTATGCTTGAAAATTTACGCTTAGTTGGTAAAGATAAAAATCATGCTCAGCTAGTATTACGCTATAAGAATATATCATCAATTAAAGCAATATGGTTTAATGCCACTGATAATAATAAAATGCTAGAACAGCTAGTTATCGGTGACTCTATAAGAACCTGCTATGAGTTACAAAAAGAAGAATTCTTAGGACAGGTAAATTTATCACTTAATATTAAAACGATCGAAAAATGAAAAATCATCACTACATAAAAACACAACTTAACGAGTATATAGATGATATAAAAGTTGAATATTTTCCAACTATAGACTCAACAAATGATTATTTATTAGCGACAAATTTGACAAATACATATCATTTTTGTTATGTGGACAAGCAAACAAAAGGTCGTGGTCGTCGTGGCGATAAATGGATTTCTGAAGATAAAGATAATATCTACTCAACATTAGCATTTCATTGTGATTTTGCAATCACAAATGATTTACTTAAAAGTGTTAAAATAGCTCTAGGTGTCTTAGAAACTATCAAAAAATATACACCGAAAAATCTACAACAATATCTAAAAATAAAACTACCAAATGATATTTATTTTCAAGACCAAAAACTTGCTGGGATACTGATAGAAACTAAAAATATCAAAAAAGATAGTTTTGATATCATTATAGGAGTAGGTATCAATGTCAATATGACAAGTACTAATCAAAATATTGATCGTGAGTGGACATCTTTATCAAACATAAATAATCAACAATTAAATTCTTCTGAAATTATAGTTGATTTAGTTAAAAGTATTATTGATAGCTTTGATATGAGTGATGCCTCCACACTAACACAATTAACTAGTTATGATTATATTTTAGATAAGAGAATTACTTTTAACTATGCAGATCAAAGTTATCATGGTATTGCCAAAGGTATTTCTAAAGACCTTAAACTAAAAATCATAGATACAAATAATAACTATTGTGAATTTGAACTAGCTAATATTAATAAAATTAGAGTTATAAAATGAGTTTAGAAAATATTAAAAAACGCGCTGAATACCTTGCAAAGATTCGTAATTTTTTCAAAGATCTAGATGTGCTAGAAGTAGATACTCCGTTAGCTTATGATTATGCCGTTACTGATCCATTTATAGATGTATTTAGTATAAACACAATAGCTGGGAAAAGATATTTACAAAGCTCTCCAGAATATGCAATGAAAAGATTACTTGCAGCTGGTAGTGGTAGTATTTATCAAATTTGTAAAGCTTTTCGTGATGAGCCTTGTGGTAAGTTGCACAATCATGAATTCACAATGATAGAATGGTATCGTGTTGGTATAGATTACTATCAACTAATGCGGGAAATGCAAAAATTATTTGCTATGCTCAAAGCAAATTTAGAGTTTATATATTTAAGCTATCAAGAAGTATTTGAAAAATACTATAATATTAATCCACATGATACTTGTTTAGCTGAACTACAAGCACTAGTTAGAGAAAATGTTGGTGAGATTCAAGGCTTAAAAAATCCGACTATAGCAGATTGCTTAGATATTCTTTTTAGCTATAAAATTGAAAAAAACCTCAATCAACAAAATACTATTTATTTTATCTATGACTACACAATTCACCAATCAGCCTTAGCTAGAAAAATTAAAGATAAAAACAGTCAATTAGTTGCCGCAAGATTTGAAGTTTTTTGTAATGGTATAGAACTAGCAAATGGATATTATGAACTTATAGATAAAAAAGAGCAATTAAAGCGCTTTGAGAGTGATCTTGTAACGAGAAAACAACAACAAAAGGTTCTTTTAGATATTGACACTAAACTTCTAGAGTGTTTGGAAAATATTCCTGAATGTTCTGGAGTTGCTTTAGGATTTGATAGACTACTTATGAGTTTAGAAGGTATTGGCAATATAAAAAATCTAACTATCTTAGATTAAATTGCTAATACTTATGTAACGTAACTGGATTTATCGCAAAATCTATATCTAAATCATTTAATTCTTTGGCAATATTTATAAAAATTTCATCCTGAACATTGATAAAATCACTAAAGAAAACTTTATTAACCATCGCATAAATTTGTATATTAATACCACTACTACCAAAACTTCCCTCTAGCTTACCAGAAATATTGGTACCTCCTGATGCTAATGAGACAGCTAAAGTTTTATTTTGATCAATATTTGGATGTGACTTAAGTATTTCTAAAATTTTTTGTTTGATAACAGGGATTTTATCAATATATTTATAATCAATAGTTATAAACTGTACTATACGTCTATGAGTTCGACGTGATGTTGTTGTTATACAAGTATTAAGAAATACCGAGTTTGGAATATGCATTGGTGCTGTTTCAGAATTATCAACTCTAGTAGTTAAGGTACCAATTTTTTTGATAGTACCACTAAATTTAATCGTTGAATTTATCTCTGAAGAAATAATATCACCCTCAGAATATTTACGATTAAATACTACAAACAAACCACCAAATAAGTTTGTAAGAAGAGTACTTTGTGAAAGAGTTAAACCAGCCAAAGCTACTCCACTGAAAGCTCCTAAAGCAGTAAGAGGTACACGAAAAGCTGCTAAAATCAATATAACTGAAACTACTATAGCTCCAAGCTCTAAAGCTTTAAATATAGCATTAATATCCCTAAAATCATCATAGCCATCTTTTGTTTGAGCTTTTTTCTTTTCGATAACGATATTTTTACTTTTATATAAAAATCTAAATAAACTAATAATAATTGCTAAATAAATACAAAAATCAAAAATTTTATCCGAATACGATACTATAACTTCTTTATAATCAGGCAGATGAACTATAACAGGTAAGTCAACACAAGTTTTTATAAAATACGACCAAATAACCAAATAAAGGGTTAGTTTAAATGATTTCACGAATGAATATCTAATTGTATCTTTATGCTTAATTACTAAAAGGCTTCCTAGTAAAGATATAATAACGCTAAAAACCAAACATATAACAAAGTCAATCAAAAGTATATATGTAGTGGAATAGTTCTCAACTCTTAAGAGTATATTGTTTAAAAGGTTCATTTGACAACTTAGGTATATTTATAAAATTTTATATTTTTATCTTAATCATTCTGATTGCTGTGGTGCTGTTTCATCAGTTTCATTAGTTTTATCATCAATCACGACATTATTGATATTTGCAATAGTTGGTGGATGAGCTACTAATGTTTTTGAAGCAACTGCCGAAGTATCTATAGCAGGAGCGTTAATTGCTGTAGCTGCTGTTAGCTGACTAGCTTTACTAGAAGTTGTATCATCAATAAGATTTGTATCATCACTCGCCTTCAAATTATTAGTATTTGAAGATGCTACAGATGGCTGCTGTTGCTCAGGATTATCAATATCATAATTTATTGGAGTATATATGATAGCAGCTTTTGAATTTTCTGGAGTTACAGTATCTATATTGTTTCTAATGTGTTGAATTACTAAAACAATTATAGTTACTGTTATTATCAGTATCGCAAATCTATTAATATAATCAAAAAACTTTAGTTTGCCATAACGTGATTTCTTATAATAAAGGATATCAATTTTATTAAGTATCGATACTATTTTTTTCTCAGGGATCTCTAGATATTCACAATATCTTCTAATTTGATTCTTAAGTACACTACTAGAGTTTAATAATAATTCATCATTGTCAGCTTCTTCTATAAGTTGTATAGTCTCTACTGATAGATTAATAGCATCAGCGATAGTTTCTCGTTTAAGCTCCCGAGAATCTCTAACACTTTTAAGAAAAGATTGAAAACTATGCATAATTTTACTAATTAACTAGTTATTTAACAACAATAGTCAAAATTATATAAGAAAAAAGCTAAAAATTAAATGCAGATATATATAAAGATAGATTTAGTTATTTAGCTTTGTTTTTTTGTTCTAAGAATTTCTCTAAGAAATGGATATTAGTTCCACCCTTAATAAAATCTTCATTATTTAGAATTTCTTGATGAAGAGGTATGTTTGTCTTAATACCATTAATCACCATTTCTTCTAAAGCTGCACGCATTTTCTGTAATGCTGTTTCTCTATTATGTCCACGTACGATAACTTTAGCTATCATTGAGTCATAATTTGGCGGAACAACATAACCTGAGTATATATGTGAGTCCACACGCACTCTAGGTCCTGCTGGCGGATGATACATATCGATCTTACCAGGTGAAGGAATCATTCTTTCAGGATCTTCCGCGTTTATTCTACACTCAATTGCATGACCCACTATAGCAATATCTTCTTGCTTCCAACTTAGACCTTCACCGTTAGCAACTCTGATTTGCTCCTTGATAAGATCTGTAGAAGTTATTGACTCAGTAACAGGGTGCTCTACCTGAATTCTAGTATTCATCTCAATAAAATAGAATTCACCATTCTCATATAGGAATTCAAAAGTACCAGCACCACGATATTTTAGTATCTTACATGCGCTAACACACTGCTCACCAATACGCTTTCTTTCCTCATCAGAAAGACCAATCGCTGGAGCTTCTTCAATAACTTTTTGGTGTCTTCTTTGAGTAGAGCAATCTCTCTCAAATAGATATACGGCATTACCTTCACCATCACCAAAAACTTGAATTTCAATGTGGCGAGGGTTTTCTAAGAATTTTTCCATATAAACCATATCGTTATTGAAAGCTATTCTTGCTTCACTCTTTGTTAGAGAAATAGCACTAATAAGATCCTCTTTCTTTCTAACGATACTCATTCCGCGACCACCACCGCCACCAGCAGCTTTAATGATAACTGGATAGCCAATTTTATCAGCAATTTCTAGGTTTTTCTTTTCATCACTGCCTAATGGACCACCTGAGCCTGGTACGCATGGAACACCAGCTTTTTTCATGTATTTGATAGCTTCAACTTTATCGCCCATAATCTCTATGCTCTCTGCACGCGGACCGATAAATATAAAGCCACTTTCCTCAACAGCCTTAGCAAATTTTGCATTTTCTGATAAGAAACCATAACCTGGATGTATCGCATCAGCATTAGTAATTTCAGCGGCAGTTATAATAGCTTGAATATTTAGATAACTAAGATTAGGAGCAGGAGGACCTATACATACTGCTTCATCAGCTAGCTTGACATGCATAAGGTTAGCATCAGCTGTAGAATACACAGCAACTGTCTTAATTCCCAACTCTCTACAAGCTCTTAAAATTCTAAGAGCTATTTCACCTCTATTGGCAATCAGTACTTTTTTAATCATTTTGTATTACCTTTTAAAAAGTTTATACCTGAAGTCTCTATTTTAATTGTCACTTATTGCTTATTATTCAATAATAAATAAAGGTTGATCAAACTGAACAGGCTCACCATCTTTAGCTATGACTTTGATAATTTTACCCGCTCTTTCTGCTTCAATCTTATTCATGATTTTCATCGCTTCGATGATACATAATACATCACCTTTTTTAACTTCTTGACCTTCTTTAACATAAGGAGCAGCATCTGGTGAAGATGCACCATAGAAAGTCCCTACCATCGGAGACTTAATTTCCTCACCATGTATCTCATCAGCCGCAGCTTCTGCTGGAGCTTTAGGAGCTGTTATTGCAGTACTAGTAGTTGCTGCTGGAGCAACATTATTAGCCACTGGTGCTGCAGAAACTACACTTGTAATAGTTGCTGTATTATTTTTTGTCATAAAGATGCTTGAACCACCATCTTTAACTCTGATTTCCTTTATATCACTTGAGTTAAGAATTTCAGCCACTCTATCAATCGCTTTTAGTAAATCCATTTTTTCTACTCTCCTTTCATATTTATATAATTTATTGCTTCTATTAAAGCTAATGTGTAACCATTTGGCCCAAACCCAAATATACATCCATAAGCTATATCTGATAGAAACGATTTAGTCCTAAATTCTTCCCTATTATATATATTAGACAAATGTATTTCAATAAAAGGCTTATTTATAGCTAAAAAAGCATCTCTTATTGCCACACTTGTATGTGTGAAAGCTGCTGGATTTATAATGATAACTTTCGCAACGGTCTGCTGTATTTTGTCAACTATTTGCCCCTCATGATTACTCTGATAGAAGTCTATACTTACGTTATTTTTTTGAGCAATTTCTAATAAATTATCATTAATATCAGCTAAAGTTTTATGACCATAAAACTTCGGTTGTCTAATACCCAATAAATTAAGATTTGGTCCATTTATAACTAAAATATCCATATTCTAAATATCCTTATAGCTTTTAAGTGCTTTGACTGCATATTTTTTTTCTGTCTCAATACAATAGCAACTAAGCTTACCACCAAATACACATCCTGTGTCTAAAGCTATTACATTACTATCTTTTGTCTCACCTTTGATAGCTGCCCAATGCCCAAAGATTATCTTATATTTATCCACAAATTTCTTATGTTTTAATTTAAACCATGGTTTAAAGTTCTCAGGTATCTGATCGATAGTTGAACTAAATTTAAGATTCAAACGACCATTTTTATCAATACTTCTCATTCGTGTAAAATAATTAAGAATGCACAACCATCTTTCAATCCCCTCTAGCTCTTTATCCCATTTATCAACCTCGTTATTAAAAAGATTTGCTAATAAAAGTCTTCGAGTTGTTTGGTTTTTTAACACAAACTCAACTTCATTTGCTCTTTTCATCGCTTTTTTAGGTGACCAAATATGTGGAATTCCTGCATGAGTTATGAAAATATCATCAATTCTTATCAAGAGGTTTTGATTGCACAACCAGTCTTGGATCTCTTTTAGATTTTCTGCTTTAATAATATCATTAAAAGTGTTTTTATTACTTGACGGTAAATAATTATAACTAACCGCTAAAAACAATATCTCATGATTCCCTAAGATAACCTGCGCAGAATCTCCCAAAGACATTATAAAATTAATAGTTTCAAGAGATTTAGGACCTTTATTGATAATATCTCCAGCAAAAACAAGTCTGTCTTTTTGTACATCAAAATCTATCTTTTGTAGTAATAACTGTAGCTCATCGTAACAGCCTTGTACGTCACCGATAACATATGTAGCCATTTTACTATGCCTTAACTTAAAAAGTTTGCTAAGCTGACAAAATCTCCAACACTTAAATTCTCTGCTCTAAGATTAGTATCTACAGGAAGTGTGTTCGGATCAATTTTTCGCTCTTTTAACATATACTTTAAGTTATTATGCAAAGTTTTTCTACGTTGCGCAAAGCTTTGTTTGACAATTTCTCCAAAAAAATCATAGTTTTTTAGTAATGCTTTATTATTTTTAGGCTTAAGACGTAGAATAGCTGAATCAACCTTAGGTTGTGGATAAAAAACTTCTGGTGGAATCTTTAAAATCATACTACAATCAAAATGATACTGTAATATCACTGATAACCTTCCATATGATTTACTATTAGGTAAAGAAACTATTCTTTCAACAACTTCTTTTTGTAGCATAAAATGTGCATCAACTATTTTATCACTGTCTTTGATTACCTTAAAAAGAATTGGTGAAGATATGTTATAAGGGAGATTACCTATTAATTTTATTTTTTGATTTGATAAATTCTCTAGAGAAGAAATATCAAATTTTAAAAAGTCTTGATTATATATACGTGGAGTTCCATATTTTTGGCAATTTGTTATTAGCGTATCTATAACGCTCGCATCAAACTCAATAACGCTGACATTATTACTACTAGAAAGCAAATATCTTGTCAGAGCACCTAATCCTGGTCCAATCTCGACAACCATATCATCTTTTTTTATATTAGCTAGCTGAACAATCTTACGAATTATATTTTCATCTTGGAGAAAATTTTGTCCTAGTGATTTCTTTGCTTTTGTCTTATATTGCATTTTAGTAAAGTTCAGGTGTTTTTAAATCATCTTCAAGTATTTCGATATATGCATCGTCTTTCATCGATGTTAGCCAAGTTTTATAAATTTCTTGAGCTTTTTCAGAAAATATTGCCTCTAGAGCTTTTTGTTCTTTAAGCTGCTCAGCAGCATCATATTCTTTAGTTTTGGTATATTTGATAATCATCCAAGTTCTACCATCAGCTTGAAAAGGCTCTGATAATTCATTTTCTTTTAATTGCTTAAGTTGCGCAAACGCAGCAGGTGGTAATGATGGTGGACTATCAAGCTCTGATACCCATCTAAAATTACCATTTGGATGATCATAATCTTGATTATATTTCATCGCAACTTTAGTAAATTGTTGACCACTCTCAATAGCAAGTTTTGCTCTTTCAAGAGAACTCTTTGCACCTTCCTCAGTCATACTACCATCAAGTTTAATTTCTATTGCATAAACATAATATTTTGTTACTTTTTTACTTAATATCGGTGCTTTTTCATCAATGTTATCGATATATATCATTTGAAGTGTATGATTGACTATAAATGGTTGTGATACTTGATGATTTTTAAGTTCTTTGATATATTTTTTATATATATCAGGTATTGAATCAAATTTAACTTGTTGGCTAACTATACCTCCAGAAACTGCATTTGGTGCCTGGGAAAATTGTTTGACAATTTCAGAAAAATCAATATTACCATCATTAACTACAAGAGCTAGTTTTTTAAACAAATCTATTTTTTTCTGGCGTGCTTTTTTAGAGTCTGGCAAAGCTACAATTAGATTTTTAAGTGTATATAACTTTACAGGCGCCATTTCTCTATCAAATTGTTTTTGATGTTTTTTAATATACTTTTGTATTTCTTCAGGTGAGACATATACTTGTTGAGCTATAGCTTGCTGTTGCAGTTGACTTATCATCAACTGATCTCTTATTCTTTTTTTATAACTATCAAAAGACATCCCAGCTGCTTCGATATTAAGTTTTAAAGACTCTACTGAAACACCATTTTTTGCAGCAATATCTTGTATGGCACTATCTAGTTGTTGATTAGATATTGTAATATTATTACGCTCTGCAAGCTGTAGTAAAACGCTTTGAGATATCAAATCTTGTAAGGCTTGTCTTTTTAGTTGTAGAGGATCAGCATTAAATGTTGAATTTGGTTGCATTGCTTCTAACTTAGCCACCTCTTGATCTAACTCAAAAGATGTAATTGGTTTACTATTTACTATCGCTACTGTCTTATTCACAAGATATTTTTTATCTGATACATTCATTGATACCGGAGATGTTGCATCAATACCCGAGTTAAAAGCATTTTGAAACATAGATGAAGAGATATCTGAATAAGCACTAGTTAACATTAGCATCAAAAAAAAGATTGTTATCAGCTTCTTCATTATATACCGTCTCCCCACTCCCCTACTTGGTAACCATTTATTTGTTGTAGACGCGAAGATATATCACTAGTGTTTCCAACTCCTCCAAGACCTTTTAGTTCAAACTCAAACATATAGGTATTAACTAGTGGACCAAGTAGTGTTGGATTATTAGGATCTTGGTTGGTATACGCAGTCTTCTGCCATAATGCCCTAACAGCCCAAGATTTAGCATTATACTGTATACCTGCAAACATATTTGCAATTTGTTTCTGCTGAAAATTGTAGTTCCATAGCGCTGCAATACCCCAATGATCAGTAATATTTAACACTGTAGAAAGAGTAATAGTTTCTTGTGGTTGGGGCTTTTCGCCATCAATTATTTGTTGCTGAGTTAATGAGTTCCAGTTATTTGCAATATTGTTATACGAAACATTAAAGATATTTTCATTCTCATCTTTATATGATAATTGATAGACTTGATAGTCGACGTTTTCTTGCTTAACTCTATAGTTTACTTGAGCTGAAAGGTAAATATTTTTCATCACCTGAAATTCAAAAGATGACATAATTGGTGAGAAAGTATCTGTTGAAAAAGCATCCATTAAGCCTGGATTTGGACACGCAGAATTTCCTTGGCACAAATTAACCTTCCTATCAGCAAAATAAGCCATCTGACCAATTTTTGCAGAAGCTAAAGTAGTACCATCATCATTTCTTGTTGTAGAAGCCTCTAATGCATATGTTAACTGATTAGCATTATTAATTCTGTCATAACCAGTAAATCTATTTACTTGAAACATCTGCATGTATTGCTCATTTTGTAAACTTGTATCAAATAGTGGTATATCTGTTTGATCTTGGTATGGTATATAAGTATAGAAGAGTCTAGGATGTAAGGTTGATGTATATGTCCCGTTTTCATTAGTATAATCTTTATCAAAATATGCACCAGCATCGATATTAAATATTGGCAATACGCTAGTAACATTACTATTAGCAAATTGTATTGTATCCGTAGGTTTAGTATTTAACTGATAATAACGAATAGGCACTTCTAGTGAAGGATTTAAATACCCCCATGTTTGATTAAGATTGAACTTTATTTTAGGGGATTCATATGCTCTAAATGCATTAACGTTCGTTCCTTGAGGAGCACCAGGATTAGTATTAGCAGGCCCAGCAGATTTATAAAAAAACGTATTAAGAGTTTGAGCACTTAAAGTCACATAATCTGGCGTATAGCCATCTGATGTAAGATTTACTTTAACCTCTGGAAGCTTAGCATAAGGAGTATTATCAACAGTTAACAGAGGATTTACTACACCATAGTCTAATACTGTCAATCCAGAATCAACATAGTCATTAGTATAGGTTAGATCGAATTCTCTATCAAGTAATGTCTTAGTAACTAAATTAACATTTCCTGCTGAGAAATCATTGTAATAATTTTGGTCGCTAACGTATTCATACTTAAAATTTGTATTTATATTTTCATACTGACCTGTAGTTGATAAAGTAAAAGAGCCGCGCATTTTTTTCGTTTGAAAATCATAAGGAACTAATGAGCCCTCAAACTGGCCTTGAAAATATTTAGTCATGTAACGGAAAGTACCATTTTCCATAATACCTCTTTGAGACCATATCACACTTTGTAACATCAGATCATAATTAGGCGCAAGGTTAAAATAATAAGGTACAGATACTCCCCAACCAGAATTAGCATTTTGTACAAAACCTGGGGATAAGAAACCAGATCTTCTTCTATCATCTATTGGATGTGAAAAATATGGTATGTACATTACTGGAATATCTTGAATCTCAAAATAACCATTTTTGACATACGCCATATGAGTGTTGGTATCAATATCTATATTATTACCAGTAATTTTCCAAGCATTATCATACGGATCACCCGAAGTAATATATCCATCAGAAAGTATTATATCTCCTGATGACTCTTTCTTGAATGTTTTAGCATATCCACGTAAGTAACCACTAAAATGTTCTTTATCATATATTCTAGTTTTTGGCATCTCACGCGCCAATCTGAAATAAGCTTCGCCAGTACTATAAGTACCATCGTTCATATCCGCATCCAACTCTGTGGTACGAATAACTATACCCGTTGATGGTTGCTTAACGATAACATCTCCAGCCATCACCAATGATCTTATAGCGCTATTATCACTATTTAAATTTATTATCGCATTATTACCATACAATTCCTGATCACACTGAAGCACCTGAACATTCCCAGATGCTATTAATGTACCATCATTGTCAAACTCAGACTTCTCATAACTAAGATCTGTCTTTTTAGACTCGCATAGCGCTTTGGTAAACTGACTATCATTACTATAGTATCCACCAACAAAATATGATGGTTTCTTAACCCAAGCTAGATCATCAGCAAGAGCCTTTTCTTTCTGAGCAGTGGTAAGCTCTTTACTAAAAACACTCTTTGGCTTCTTCGCCCGTTTACAATTCCACTCACCATCAACAACTTTACATTGCCAATCTTCTTTAATAGGGTTATTGCTCATTATCCGCGCAGCATTTCCTTGCACTGTAAGCAATACAGTGCCAAAACACATCAGTAGATACTTATAAATCCCCTTTAACATATTTGATCTTCGAGAGCCTTAATTTATTGAGTTTTTTAAAATAACCGTGATATTATATCTATATTTGAAAAATATTTCCATTCTAATTTAAACTCTAGATGTAACAAGACAATTGGGCTATTTTAATGAATATAGAAAATCATTTATCAGAAATTTTTGCAAAAGTGTTCAAAAAACTAGGTTATGCAGAAAGCTTTGCTAAAGTTGTAACCTCGACTCGTGAGGATGTTGGACACTTCCAATGTAATGCGGCTATGCCTTTAGCTAAATTTGCCAAAAAACCTCCATTTGTGATTGCCGAAGAGATAATAGAGCATATTGATGCTGAGGACATTTTTGCTAAATTAGAAGTTGCTAAGCCAGGTTTTATCAATATAACTTTAGCACCAAAACTCTTAGCTACTATTACAAATAAATTTTTAAATTCAACTAAGTTCGGCGCACAAAATAACTCGCAAAGTAGAAAAGTAGTTCTTGACTTTGGAGGTCCTAATGTTGCTAAACCAATGCATGTCGGTCATATCAGATCTGCACTTTTAGGTGATGCTTTACAAAGAATCCACCGTTTCTACAATGATACTGCTGTCTCTGATGTACATCTAGGTGATTGGGGTACACAAATGGGTATGCTTATAGAAGAAATAAAGCTAGAGTCTCCTGAGCTTGTGTACTTTGATGAAAATTATACTGGTGAGTATCCTGCTGAATCGCCAGTAACTGTCCAAGAATTAGCTGAAATTTATCCACGCGCTTCAAAAAGATGTAAATCTGATATAGATGAAATGGAAAAAGCTAGATTAGCAACTTTTGAATTACAACAAGGTCGCAGAGGTTATGTTGCTCTTTGGCAACATTTTGTAAAAATTTCTATTGATGCTGTTAAAAAAGATTTTGATAATCTAGATGTACATTTTGATCTATGGCTAGGTGAAAGTGATGCCAATAAATTTGTCGATGAGATGATTAGTTACTTTAAAGCTAATAATTTTATCTATGAAGATCAAGGTGCTTGGGTCATAGATACAAATAAGGATGGAATACCTCCACTTATAGTTATTAAAAAAGATGGCGGTATCATGTATGGCACTACAGACCTAGCTACATTATGGCAGCGTAGTAAGGATCTTGATCCAGATGAAATAATCTATGTAGTTGACAAAAGACAGTCGCTTCATTTTAAACAAGTATTCAGTGTTGCAGAGAGGACAAAAATTGTCAGCGAAAAATGCAAACTTAAACACGTAGCTTTTGGCACAGTCAATGGTAAAGATGGACGTCCTTTTAAAACTCGTGAAGGTGGTGTTATGCATTTAGCAGATCTAATTTCTCAAGCAAAAGAATATGCTAAAAAGAGAATGCCTGATGAGAATAATGATAATATTATCAATCAGATAGCTATGGCAACAATTAAATTCGGTGACCTAGTCAACAACTATGCTAATGACTATATCTTTGATTTAGAAAAGTTTGCGCAACATGAAGGTAAAACGGGTCCTTATCTTTTATACACCGCAGTTAGAGCCAAATCAATTCTAAGAAAAATATTTGGTGAAAACTATGATATAGGATCCCTAACAAAAGATTATAAGGTTATAAATGCTCACAATGAACACGAAGAAAAACTTCAGCTACAATTAATACAGTTCCCTATTGCCATACAGCGAGCTTATGAAAATTCACAACCACATCATATTTGCGAGTATGCGTATTCATTAGCTAACAATTTTAACAAATTCTATGTTAATTGCCCTATTACTAATCTTAATGATGAGTCATTAAGAAAAGCAAGAATTGCCTTATGTATGGCAACTGTCAAAGCAATGACAATAGCAACTAACTTATTAGGAATTTCTATTCCTGAGAGAATGTAAAAGATAAAATTTAACTTATAATGAATACTCTATTTTTATAGCTTACATATTTTAACTGATTGTAAGCGGAATACTACCACTATAGTTGTTACCACCGCTACTTGCACTCATCGAGACAGTACCACTGTAAGGTCCAGGCGCGCCAGTAATTCCACAATCTATAACGATCCGACCATTATATGTTGTACCTTTTGATGTTCCATTCATCAGAGCACCTGTGCTTGTCAATATAAGTACCTCACATTTATTTAAATCTATAAAATCACCTGTTACTGTGTAATTAAATGGAGTAGCATTATCATTCGGAACTCCAATAAATCCTTTGATGTCAACTATATTCGCTTGAATTGTTGAACTAAATGGAGCACCATTAGGTGTAGCTGTTAACTGCAAATCCATATCACTACTACTACATGCTGAAATACCAGCTAATAGCAGTAAACTACTTGAAATTTTAAATATTTTTTTCATTTTACTATTCTCCTTTTATATTTTTAAATTTATATTAAAAATAATTAAAATTTGATTGATACTATCATGAAAAAATAAAGCGGTAAAATTAAAATAACTTATATAACATATTACTATTTTTTGAAAATAAAATAGACCAATCCAACTATTAATCTATTTTTAAGAGTTTTAATTTTATGTTGAAGTTTGTTGGCGGTTTGTGTAAATTCTTCTCTGATAAATATTTTTTTAAATTAAAAAGGAATATATAAAATGAAAAAAATATTAAAAATTATTAGTGGTCTTTTGTTGATAGTAGGTGTTTCAGCGTGTAGTAGAGGTATGGATTTAAGTTTGATTTTGGAAGCTATTGGTGTTACAAATAATTATATCATTAAAGTAGATACAGCTAATATCAAAGGATTTATTGATATTCCAAATAATAATGCTACTGCATTTAACTATACTTTAACTGGTGATTTTGCAGACTCACATATATGTGCTGTAACTATATTGACAAAGACAGGGCATAGGGTAAGTGGAGCACCAATAGGCACAACATACGGTGGTGCTATTGAAATACTTTGCGGTATTTCCGCGGGACATGGTCCTTATAGAGGTACTGTTTCGATGAGTACAACTAGTGGAGGTAATAACTATAATGGAGGTATTGCTATAACAATGAGATAAGATATATGGTATACAGAGAAAGCAGTATTTATTTCGGGTTAGATTTTTATTTATTACATTCTCTTAGGAATAGAAATTCCTAGTAAGTTAGTTGCTATTTGACAGTTGCCATACATAAGGCAATTCTTGCTTTTCTTAATGACTCATCATTAAGATTAGTAATAGGGCGATACATAAAAATGCATATAGTCAGAAATAATATAGCAGGTTAATTAAGAATTTACACACTTATTTGGAAAGTATCAAAACATGCTCTAACTATATTTTAGTTTACACTTCCAAAATTTAAATAATATTAACTCTCTCATGTCAAACTTAGGTTATATAACAAACCACAAGATAAATATTCAGTAATAAGGCTTTAATCAACAAGCAATTAAATAGTATTTGTCCTTTGTCTTACTGTTTCATATAATGCTATTCCTGTAGCAACAGAAACATTTAAGCTAGAAACTTCACCGAACATTGGTAATTTAGCAAGAAAATCACAACTAGCTTTTGTGCGCTGACGCATACCACTACCTTCTGCACCAGCAACTATTGCTACAGAATCCGCTAGATTCATCGAATATAAACTATCATTAGCTTCACCTGCTAAACCAATAATCCATATCCCTAATTGTTTGAGCTTTTCGATTGCTCTAGCAAGGTTAGTGACAACTACAATCTTTGTATGCTCTGCGGCACCGCAAGCAACTTTTTTAACCGTTGCATTTACTGGTGCGCTATTATCTTTAGGGACAATTATAAAATCAATACCTGCAGAGTGTGCGCTACGTATACACGCACCAAAATTATGAGGATCTTGGACATTATCTAATATTAAAATAAAAGCATTTTTATCCTGAGGAATTAAATTTTCAATATCATTCTCAGAATATGTTTTAAAATCATTTATCTCTATCGCAAAGATATTTTGATGATTCGCATCTTTTCTGATTCGCTCTGGAAGTTGCTTAAAACTATCAATATAAGTAACTTTTAAACCTTTTGATTCAGCTTTAGAGATAATACTTTCAATCTTATGATTAGCATTTGTCTTTTTAAATACCAATATTTCTTTTGCTTGATTAGCTTCTACTAAACTATCAACAGCATGGATACCATAAATTAAACTACTCATTTAGTCTCCAAAAGCTTAACTAACTTTTCTCTTAATCCATCAAATGAGCCATTACTCATCATCACAAGCTGGATATTTCTATCTTGGTACTTAGTTAATAATTCATCCATACAATCAACAAAATCATCAATATTAGCTATAAAATCAACATTGCTACTATTTTTGAGAACTTCTTTAGCATCCCATTTTAATAAACTATGATTATACAACAATACTCTATCAGCCTCGATAATTGACATCGGCAAATTATCTTTATTGTCGCCTTGGCGCATTGTGTTTGAGCGTGGATCTATAAGGGCTATTACATAAGCATCTTTAGCTTTATTGCGCACAGCTTCTAAAGTTAACTTAATAGAAGTTGGATGATGAGCAAAATCATCATACAAAGTAACATTACTTTGATGAGATAATACTTCTAAACGTCTTTTAACTCCTTTAAAACTCTCTAAAGCGTCTTTTACTACTTCATCAGATATATTTAGTTGTTTTGCTACCGCATAGGCACTCATTGCATTAAGCGCATTATGCTCACCTATTAAGCCCCATGATATTTCAATACTATTTCCATTAATATCTCTTAACTCAAACTTTGAGTAATCTAATGTGTGCTTGGTTATACAGATACCAGTATTAGAGTTTACTCTAACTAATTCTGACCAACATCCCATCGATATTATTTTTTGAACATTCTCATCTTTGTCATTATAAATAATCTTTGCTGTCGATGGCATTTTTCTAAGTAGTTGATGAAATTGCCAAAATATTGCGTCAATATCTTTGAAAATATCAGCATGATCAAACTCAATATTATTAATTACAAAAATACTTGGATCATAATGGATCAATTTTGAACGTTTATCAAAAAAAGCTGTATCATACTCATCAGCCTCAATGACAAAATACTCAGAATCTGTGTAACGTGATGAAACCCCAAAATCACTACTAACCCCACCAACCAAAAAGCTAGGATTAAGTCCAGCTTGCTCTAGTATTTTTATAGTCATTGTAGTGGTTGTAGTTTTACCATGTGTACCAGCTATTGCAATTACTTTTTTATACTTAAGAATATTCTGATATAGCCATTCAGGTCCCGAGAAGTAGTTTAATTTTTGTGTAAGTATTTTCTCTATTATTGGCATACCTCTTTTCATGATATTACCAATAATAATTTCATCAGGATTTGTATCTAGTTGATCACAATCAAATCCTTGTAAAATTTCTATACCTTGAGACTCAAGATAAGTACTCATTGGTGGATAGACATTAAGATCCGAACCTGTTACTTTATATCCCTTTTGTTTAGCTAATACCGCTAAAGAGCCCATAAAAGTACCACAGATACCTAAAATATGAATATGTTTTGACATTAAAGAACTTTCTAAAACTTTTGACGAAGTGGCTAAATTATATCAGCTTATTGAAGTTAAATATATTAATAGATCCTCTATCTTAAACTATATTTACTTGGTATTACTAAAGTTATTATCTATAATTTATAGCAAGTTTGGATATATTAGGAATAATATATGTTTATAGAGTTTGCCCTTAAGAATCAGGTACTTAAATTTGGTGAATTTACTCTTAAATCAGGACGCATTAGTCCATATTTTTTTAATGCGGGATTATTTAACACAGGTGCTCAACTTGCAACACTTGCCGATTATTACGCTCAACTGATTACCAAAAGCGATGTCAAGTACGATATCCTTTTTGGACCAGCATATAAAGGGATTCCTCTAGTTGCAGCTATCTCTACTGTACTAGCTCTGAAGTATAATATAGATATGCCTTACGCTTTTGATCGTAAAGAAGCAAAAGAGCATGGTGAAGGTGGTGTGTTTGTTGGTGCTGATATGACAAATAAAAAAGTATTGCTCATAGATGATGTGATGACTGCAGGTACAGCGTTTTATGAATCATACAACAAGCTAAAAACTATTAATGCTGAAATAGCTGGTGTTGTACTATCTATAGATCGACAAGAAAAAGCTAAAGATAGCGATATTTCAGCAACTAAGAAAATATCTCAAGATTTCAACATCCCAGTTCTAGCGGTGACAAACTTTGAAAGTATTTTTGAGTACGTCAAAGAGAACCTTGATGAAACAATGATCAACAAATTTAAACAGTACCGTCAAAAATATGGCTCATAACAAAGATATTTATCTAATTTCAGATCTTCATCTAAATGCTAACCATGCTGAGATGGCTGATCTTTTTAAAAAGTTTTTAGATAGTATTACATCTACACAAAACCAACTTTTCATACTTGGTGACTTTTTTGATTATTGGATAGGTGATAACCATAGAGATGACTTTTATCATAAAATCACAAATTGGCTAAAAGAAGCTTCAGATAAAGGTTTAGAAATATTTTTCATGTATGGAAATCGTGATTTTTTGATTGGCAGAAAATTTGCTAAACAAAGTGGCGTGACTCTAATTAAAGATCCGTACTATATAGATATATCTAATCAAAAAATACTTTTCTCGCATGGAGATCTATTTTGTACAGATGATAAAAGTTACCAAACTTATAGAAAATGGATTGCATATAATCCTATTCTGAGATTTATTTTTAGAAGATTACCCTTATTCATAAGAGAATATACAGCAAAGAATGTCCGCCAAGCAAGCTATGTAAAAAATCGCAAGAATCCGAATGTTGATGTAACTAATAAAGGTATCGAAAAATATCGTAACAACTGTGATATTGTTATTCATGGTCATACGCATAAAATGGCTATACATGTGGCTGATAATTATACTAGATACGTACTTGGCGACTGGTTCAAAGATGGTAACTATATAAAAATCTCAAAGAATGGTGAAATTATGCAAGTTACGACATTAAATGGATACTAATTTATATAAATTTGACTTGTAGCTATATTTCAAGATTGCTTTTATTCAAAAGCTTTTGTATAAACTTCACAAAGCTCATCCATAGACTTATTTATCGCTACTTTATGTTGCTCTTTGTCTAGTAATTTCTGTAATGCTGGTGTAGGCGGTACTTGTATATCTAATACCGGCTCAATTACACTTTCAAACTTAGCAGGATGAGCAGTCGCTACGATTATATAATCCTTATTTGCATCAAGCTGATTTTTAGCTACAAAGCCTGTCGCAGTGTGTGGGCAAATAACTTCATTATATTGACGATAAACTTGTTTTATTTCTTCTATGATTTCAAAATCAGAAACACATACAGCTTTAACATTAGCTTTGAAATTTTCATAATTCCCTAGCAAGTATAATAGTCTTTCAAAATTACTAGGATTACCCACATCCATAGCATTAGCTAGTGTCTCAACACTTGCTTTAGGATTAAACTTTCCAGACTCCAGATAGTCAACAATAGTGTCATTAGCATTTAGACTCATCGATATCTCATCAATTGGAAAGCCCATTTGCTTAGCCCAAAAAGCAGCTGTAATATTACCAATATTACCTGATGGAACGATGTAGTTTGCTTTTTTACCAGTATGTAAATAATGCTGCCACGATGTATAAGCATAATAAGTAGATTGCGGTAGTAATCTACCAATATTGATACTATTTGATGTATTTAGCTTAGTTCTATCTGTCCACCAAGGTGTCTTAAAAGCTTCTTTTACAAGAGTCTGACAATCATCAAAAACCCCTTCAACCTCAACAGCTTGGATATTATCTCCCCAGCAAGTTATTTGCTTTTCTTGTCTTTTAGAGATCTTACCCTTAGGAAACATTACTATAACACGAATATTACCCTTACCATGAAAAGCTGCTGCTACTGCAGAACCTGTATCGCCAGAGGTTGCCACTAAAATTGTAAATGGCTTCTCACTATCGATAGAGCTTAAACAATTTGCTAAAAATCTCGCACCAAAATCCTTAAAAGATAAAGTTGGTCCATGAAAAAGCTCTAAAATAGATGTGGTTTTATCCAAACGCCTAACTGGCACATCAAATGTAAAAGCATTACTACAAATCTTATCTAAAGAAGCTTCAAGCTGATCTCCTTTGAAGAACTCTCTCAAAGTATTTGCAGCAAATTCAGCATAGCTAATATCTTTAGCAAAATTCTGCCAATCAACCGTTGGAAATCTCTCAGGTACAAATAATCCTCCATCTGGAGCTAATCCAGACTGCATTGCCTCACTCAATGAAACTTTGATATTTTTATCTCTTGTACTAATAAAATTCATGTCTTACCTTTATTATTTTTTCTCTAGTATATATGCACCTTTGTCACTCATAGCACTTATCCAACTATCCGACTTAAGGTTAAATTCTTTAAACTTATCTTGCATTGCTTTAGCAACAATATTTGCATCATCTTGTTTTTTTACAAGAGCAAACATTGTCGGACCTGATCCTGATATCCCACAAGCTATTGCACCTGAATCATAAGCAGCTTTCTGTACATCATAAAATCCTGTGATTAATTTAGATCTTCTTGGTTCAATTAAAATGTCTTTTAAACTCTGACCTAATAATTCAATATCTTGTGTGTATAAAGCGCTTATTGTAGCTGCTAAGCATGCACTATGCTCAACTATTGTAGATAAATCATAAGGCTCTTTAAGAAGTTCACGGGCTTTTTTTGTCTCGATTGAAAGATCAGGACAAACTATAACCACATTACAATCAACTATTGGTAAATCTATTTTTTTACATGGTTTTGAACTTTGTAATAATACTAGTCCACCAAACATACATGGCACAGCATTATCGCCGTGAAATGATCCTGATATCAAACTCTCGCCATAGATAGCATAGTCAATCAAATCATCATAACTATATGGTGTTTCAAAAAAAGCATTCATCGCGACTAGTGCAGCAACTGAAGAAGCTGCTGAACCACCCATACCAGAACCTAAAGTTATACCTTTTTGTATATAAACATCGAATCCTATTTTGATATCCATATCTGCTAGAAATTTTTTGATTACAGCTGTAGCAACATTTTTATCACTATCAAAAGGTAATTTATCTGCACCGGTAGCACCACTAATTTGCTTGATAACCAACTCAGTATCATCTCTTTTGATAAGCTCTACAGTGTCACCAACTCCATCAATAGCAAAACCAAGTAAATCATAACCAACTGCAAAATTTGCACTAGTTGCTGGAGCAAATGCCTTGGCTGATTTAATATTAGCTAATTTCATGACTTCCTTTCTCTTATCACAGTTATAACATCAGCATATACACCCGCTGCTGTTACCTCAACACCAGCACCAGCTCCTTGGATAACCATAGGTTGAGTATATCTATCTGTATTTATCATTACGATATTATCAGTACCTTTCACATTTGCAAAAGGACTAGATTCATCATAAGCTTGAATACCTACATTTGCCACACCATTAACGATAGATCCAACATAATGCACCCCAGCAAGATTTTTCTTTTTGTCTGCAATCTGTTGCATTATTTGCTCGTTAAATGCTGGAAGTTTTGCAAAAAACTCTTCTACACTGCATTCACGCAACTCTTCAGGTACTAAATTTTCGATAACCAAGTCATTCAAACCTATATTTAGACCTATCTCTCTAGCTAAGATCACTGTCTTTCTCGCCACATCCATACCTGATAAATCCTGTCTTGGATCTGGCTCTGTATACCCAGCATCATAAGCCATCTTCACTGCATCTGAGAAAATCACACCATTATTTAACTGAGTAAACAAATAGCTTAAAGTTCCTGAGAAAATTCCTTTTATAGTGCTAACATGATCACCGCTTTGAACCATATTTTGTAATGTAACTATAAGAGGAAGACCAGCACAAACGTTTGTTTCATATAAGAAACTAGTACCATTCTGCTTAGCTACCTTTCTAAGCTCTTGATAGAACTCATAGTTTCCTGAATTTGCATATTTATTAGGAGTAATTACACTTATTCCATTCTTTAAGAAATTACTATAATTTTTCGAAACATTTATTAGGAGTAATTACACTTATTCCATTCTTTAAGAAATTACTATAATTTTTCGAAACATTTTCACTTGCCGTAGCATCAATCACAATTTTTTTGGTAGCTGAAGCATGTGACATAAACTCAGCTAACCTCTCTAGATTAACTTGTTCTGTATTCTCTTTAAGCAAATTATCGATATTTTCAAATAATAAATTCTCATAAGAAACGCGCATATATTTTGAATTAGTAGCTCCAACTAATACTAAATTAATGCCTTTTGCATACCATTTCTCATAAGTTTGCTTAATCTGCCTAATAAATGCCTTACCGATATTTCCAGCACCAACAACAGCAATTGCGATATCATCACTGACAGAATTATAATGACGATGCATTGCTTGTACTCCTCGAGCCTCATCTTCTGCTTTTACAGCAAATGTTACACTTCTTTCTGATGATCCTTGAGCAATAGCATGTATATTTATATTTGCTAATTTAAGTGAGTTTACTAATTTTGCTAACGAACCAGTCTTAGACTTCATACCTTCACCAACTGCTGTAATTAGTGAATAGTGCTTATGGACAATTATTTCTTCTATTAGGTTATTTTTTATTTCATTAGCAAATTCTTGTCTAAGTGCCTCTGTTGCTTTATCAGCATCAAGACTATCTATAGCAAAACATATCGAGTATTCAGAACTTGCTTGAGATATCATCATCACTGAAACATTAGCTTTTTCTAGTGCGCCAAAAACCTTAAATGATATACCTGATACTCCTATCATACCAGCACCTTGCACACGCACAATCGCAACATCTGAGACGCTTGTTAGACCCTTAATGATTCCTTGATTTTCATCCTTATCAGAGCTGATTTTTGTACCAACCTCATCAGGAGTATAGCTACTTTTTATATATATTGGTGTCCTATCTAAAGCCATAGGTGCTATTGTAAGCGGATGTACTACAGATGCCCCAAAGTATGCAAGCTCAAGAGCTTCTTTATATGTCAGTTGACTTAAAGGCTTTGCTTCTGGTACAACTTGTGGATTAGCACTATAAACACCGGCAACATCTGTCCATATATACAGCTTATTAGCTTGTAATAATTTTGCAAAAATAGCTGCTGAATAGTCACTACAATTCAAACCAAGAATAGTTCTTTTACCATATTTATTCTGGGCGATAAATCCTGTTATGACATACACATCTGCTGGATTATCATTTTTGATAATTTCTAACTTTTCTAGACTTTGTTGCCAATCAACTGTTACAGGGTAGCTACGATCATTGACAATCAAACACTCTGATGCATCTATAAAAGCTGCCTTTTTCCCCTTAGACTTCAAATAAGCTGTTAGAATCCTAGCCGACCAAATTTCACCAAACCCTAAAATAAAAAATCTTAAGCTATCAGCACAAAAACCTGTAATAGTGATAGTACTTAAAATATGTTTGATATTAGCTAAATCTGTAACAATCAAAGCTCTTAAAACTTCGTCATTTGGAAGTAATTGCTTGATAATCTCATTATGATGCTCATAAATTTGCTCTAAAGTTTCACTATAATCTTGAGCTATTGTAGCTTGATCTATAGTTTTTTGTAGATTTCTTGTAGTTTTTGCTGAAGCTGAAACTACTACAGCCTCATATTTACAGTTTATAATATTAGAAACATTTTTTATTTTTTCTGCAGTAGCAAGGCTACTCCCACCAAACTTATGCACTATCATACTTTTTATACTCTTATGTTGAACAAATATCAAATTAGTTACTTTTGTATTATACTTTAACAGTAAATTTTATCACTAATAATTATGAGGGTTTTATGCTTAAAGTTGGTTTTATTGGTTGGCGCGGAATGGTCGGCTCAGTTTTGATGTCACGAATGGTTGAATCAAAGGATTTTGATGATATTTCACCAACATTTTTCTCGACATCCCAGACAGGACAGCTGCCAACAGGTTTTATGCAACAATATGGAGCGTTACAAAATGCCTATAGTATCGACCAACTAAGTAGTATGGATATACTTCTAAGCTGTCAAGGTGGTGAATATACCAAGGAAATACACCACAAATTAAGAAAAGCTGGCTGGCAAGGTTTTTGGATAGATGCTGCATCGACACTACGTTTAGAGAATGATAGTACTTTAGTTTTAGATCCGTTAAATCATAAGCAAATAATCAACTCTATTGATAGTGGTAAAAAAGACTTCATAGGTAGTAATTGCACTGTTAGTTTAATGTCTCTAGCTATAGCTGGACTACTTAAAGAAGATCTTGTTGAATGGGTTAACTCTAGTACTTATCAAGCTATCTCAGGAGCTGGTGCTGCAGCAATGCAAGAAATTCTCCAACAAGCTGATCTTTTAAGTAAAGCTGATGATATAAATTCAGATATCTTAACAAGAGAAAAAACTCTAAGAGAACTATCTAAAGACTCTTCAAAAATTCCACAACAAAAAACTGTACAAACATTGGCTTATAATCTATTGCCTTGGATAGATGTTGGTATGCCTAGTGGACAAACAAAAGAAGAGTACAAAGCAGCTACCGAACTAAACAAGATTCTAGATACTAAAAAAACAATTCCTGTTGATGGCGTATGTGTCAGAGTTCCTAGCCTAAGATCACACTCCCAAGCTTTAACTATCAAGCTTAGAAAGAAACTAACAATTGATGAGATTAAGCAAAAAATTTCTCAGGGCAATCAATGGGTTAAATTAATAGATAATAATAAAGAAGATACTCTAAAATATCTAACACCTCAAGCTACTTCAGGAACTCTTGATATTGCTATAGGTCGTATCAAATCATCCCTATTAGCTGATGATATATTTCATTGTTTCACGGTAGGAGATCAGCTATTATGGGGAGCTGCAGAACCTCTAAGAAGAGTTTTAAATATTATCAAAGAAGAGAGTTTAATCCTAAAAATAACTCCTCTATAACTATATTATCTGCTTAACGAAAGCTACAACTTCTTCCATCTTGAAGCTTCTAGCTCCTTTGACAGTAAGTTTAGTATTTTGCGATTTATACTCAGTAAGTACTTTTAATAGATCATCATTTAGCTGTTGCTTGTCATCATAGTATTTGACATTTGAATTTTTATACTCTTCTAAAGCAAACTTTATTAATTTTTTTTCGCCAAATAGAAATATCTTATCTAAGTTTGCTTCATTAAGCCATTGTCCCATCTTACGATGATAATTTTCAGCCTCATCACCTAATTCTCTCATTGAGGTAATTGCTATAACTTTTTTACCATCAAATTCAGCCAAATCTTCAATGGCAGCTTGGACAGCTCCAGCACTAGCATTATATGTATCATCTACAAGAGTTAACTTATCATTTAGCTTTTCAGTTGAAAATCTACCTTTATAATTTTTGATATTTTGCGTATTTTGTAAAAAACTGTTTGGTTCGAGTCCTGCAGCGACTACACTAGCTATTGCAAGCATACTATTAGACAAATTATGTTTACCAATATTTGGCAACTGATAGCTATATTCTTTGTCAAAAATTCTAATCTTAACATCGTATAACTCTGGAGTAACCTGATAATCTAAAATCAAAATATCAGCATCTTGATTACTCATTGAGCAAGTAATTTTCTTACAGTCTAATTTATATGCATAGTTTGGTATTCTTTCATCATCAAGATTTACAATACAAAAGCCGTCTTTGGGTAGAGCTTTAAGAAGCTCACCTTTTTCTATCATTACACCATCTAATGTTTTTAAATTCTCTAAGTGACTAGCTCCAACATTTGTAATCATCGCTATATTTGGTTGGATAATATCAGCAGCGGCTTTTATTTCACCGCCAACATTTGTACCGGCCTCAATCACCGCAAAATCAACGTCATGTGGGGTTTCTAGTATTGTCATTGGCACACCAAGATAATTATTTAGATTACCTTGAGTAAAGTGAACTTTTTTACCTCCAAGTAGAGTTACTATCATCTCTTTAACCGTTGTTTTACCACAACTACCTGTTAAGGATATTGTCGGCATAGTTAGAGTTTTACGATACTCTTTGGCTAAAGCTCGTAAGCCTTTGATAGTATTACTACAAACTACTTGTGGGATATCTAAATCCTGTTTTTTTGAAACTAGAACAGCTTTAGCGCGATTAGCAATAGCACTTGGAATAAACTCATGCCCATCACGATTAGCTATAATTGCAACAAATAAGCAATCTTGTCTTACTTCGTTTGAATTTATAGCTACTGTTTGTATTGATACATCTTCACCCAAATATTCTAAGCCTGCTTGGGTTGCTAATTGTTTTAGTGACTTGATCATGAATGAAAGTGCAAATAGTTTAATTATTAATTAGATATATTCTAAGATAATCAATGACTAAAGGCTAGTTATTATAGATTTCTCTCATCTATTTCTTATCGTTTAAAGACTTTCATTTTTTCAATATTATCTTTAGCATTAATCTTAAAATAAAACTAATAAGTTATCTTAAGAATTATTACTTGGGCAATTATAAACAGAACCTGTTACAGTATAGTTTGTTTGTTCATAGCTGGAATTATAATCACCATCAAATCCACCTCCGCTACCGGTATTTCCAGCTTGGCTAGATATTAGCTGAATATAATTACCCCCCATTTTAGCTGCTTTATTTCTTACTTTGTTATATGCACCTTCCTGCAAATTATTATTAGATGTAAATGCACCAGTAAAGAAGTTACCTTGTGTACCTGTAATGGTATTAATAAATTTACAATCTTTCGCAGGAGCAGCTCTAGATATTTCCACCTTACTAGCTATAGGATTTAATTGTACAGATGAGCAACTAGCTAATAAAATCGCAGCCATTGATACGGTCAAAACTTTTTTATTAATCATTTCTATGATCTCAATGTGAAAAATGAATTATATTTCTTTATTTACTATATTCAAATAATATTACAGCATATTTTTTATAATTTCTCTTTCATCAAAATACTCTTTAATGCCATTCTTATCAAGGTAACATTCATGACCCTTACCTGCTAATAAAATAATATCGCCTTGATTAGCATTTTCTATACTAAATCTAATAGCTTGTTCTCGAGAGGTGATAAAAATATGCTTTTGAGGATACTTAAATCCTTTCTTAATATCACTAAAAATATTTTCAATATTTTCGAAACGATTATTATCTTCTGTAACAACTATTTTATTAGCGTATTCTTCTGCTATTTGAGCCATTTTAGGTCTTTTGGAAGTATCTCTATTACCACCACAACCAAAAATACACCATAGATTATTTGGATTATAGTTAGCTAGAGTTTGTAGAGCTTTTTCTAAAGCATCTGGAGTATGCGCATAATCAATAACTATCTTTATATCATTATCTAGCTCTATTACTTCCATTCGGCCTTTCACTGGTTTGATATTTCCTAGATCTAATATACAATCCCAGTCTAACACACCATCAAGTGATGCAAAGCTCAAGCCCAAATTCATCAAGTTAAAATCACCGATAAGCTTAGTTGTATATTCACCAACAAACCTACCATTAAAAAACATTTCAAACTTAGTTTTAATATCTTCTATAGATTTAGGCTTAATATAGACATCCGCATATTCAGATTTTAGACTCACTGTGATAACCGGTACCTTTGTCATATTACACAGTCTTTGACCATACTCATCATCTATATTTATTATGGTTTTTTTAAGTCTTTTGAATTGAAACAATTTTGCCTTAGCTTCAAAGTAACTTGCCATAGACTTATGGTAATCAAGGTGATCATGGCTAAGATTACTAAATACAGCAACATCAAAATCTAAGCCTTCAGTACGTTTTTGATCTAATGAATGAGAAGATACTTCCATAACAAGATTTTGATAGTTTTTATGATATGAAATAGTTTGATACAAAGACAATATATCTAATGTCGTATGTGAACTCTCTTTTAAATCAGGATAAATGCCATTGCCATTTGTACCTAAAAGTAACGTTTTTTGTGAACTTAAATCTAAAAATTGAGCAATATAACTAGAGATAGAAGTTTTACCATTTGTACCTGTTATACCTATTATATTTTGTGGTTTCTCATAATCATAAAACCATTTTGCAAGGGTCGATAGTTTCTCTTTTAAATTTTGAATATAAAAAACACGTTTCTGGTCTTCAAATTCATGACTATCTGTTAATACTAAACTGATATCTTTAGCTAAAACACTATTAATATATTTATTACCATCGGTTAACTGACCCTTGAGAGCTACAAATGCCGATTTATCATCACACTTACGACTATCTAAAGATAGCGATTCAATTTGAAAATTATTTTGAGATAAGGTTTGAATATCTAGAAATTTTAATATTTGGTTTATATTTTTCATTTTAATTTTCACCACATTAGAGCACTTTGTGGCAAGCTTATGTCAGAGTCATTGATCCAGTGACTACAACTGTCTGAGCTTGCGAGTTTTGTAGGCACCAATGACTTACATTAAAGCGCGAACATGTGCTAAGCAGTTTTGCATACTTTTTCTGCTATTGCAAAAAGTATGTCGCTAAAACTTACATCGTAAGTTAGCGAAAGCATTTAATCAATTGCCTTTTTTAAAAGCTGGAAAACCCAATTTTTCTCTAGCACTGTAATATGCTTTAGCTACTTCTAGCGCTAATTTTCTAACTCTTAGAATATAGCCTTGTCTTTCTGTAACAGATATAGCATGACGCGCATCTAATAGGTTAAATGTATGCGATGCTTTTAACACAAATTCATAAGCTGGAATTGGTAGATTTTTTCCTACTAGTCTATAACCTTCTTTCTCTAATAAATCAAACTGTTTGAAAAGCTCTTCAACATTAGCTTCTTCAAAGTTATAAGTCGACATCTCAATTTCATTTTGTAAGAATACATCACGGTAATATAAAGGCCCATTTTGCGTATTAGCCCATAAGATATCATACATGCTATCAACATTTTGAATATACATAGCCAGTCGCTCAAGACCATAAGTAATCTCACCCATTACAGGCTTACACTCAAGTCCACCCACTTGTTGGAAATATGTAAACTGTGTAATTTCCATACCATTTGACCATACTTCCCAACCTAATCCCCAAGCTCCTAATGTTGGCGATTCCCAATTATCTTCAACAAAGCGAATATCATTCTCTAAAGGATCAATGCCTAACTCTCTAAGTGAACCTAAATATAGCTCTTGAATATCATCAGGCGATGGCTTCATCACAACTTGATATTGATAATAATGTTGCGTACGGTTAGGATTCTCGCCATAGCGACCATCCGTAGGCCTTCTAGATGGTTGTACATACGCAGCTGTCCATGGCTCTGGACCTATCGCGCGCAGAGTTGTAGCTGGATGAAATGTTCCAGCACCTACTTCCATATCTAGTGGTTGAATAATAGCACAACCTTTAGATGCCCAATAATGATGTAGTTTTAAAATAATTTCTTGAAATGTAAGCATACTAATTAAAATTTTCACATAATTATAATTTTGTAAAAGATTTTATCATATTTGAATACTAATAAGTATCTTATAAGAATCGGAAAAATATTAATGATTTATAGACTTAGATATCTGTTTAGCTAAGCGATTAGTTTTTGACTTAAGTAAATTAAAATCAACCAATTTCCATTGCCAATTAGGTTCGCCTACAGTGCCAGGAGTATTTAGCCTAGCATTACTATCTAATTCTAAAATATCTTGTACTGGCAATATTACATATTTAGCATCACAATTTAGTAGATATTTAATAATCTTTCTAAAGATATTTTTATCATTAGCTTTAAAATAACGTTTTAAAAGCTTTCTCTGGTATCTGTTTAGCTCATCAAAATACCAACCTTTTAGAGTATTATTATCGTGAGTACCTGAATAAGCAATGATATTAGCATCTTCAATAAAATTAGCAGTTTTTAGATCAAAGTGAAATGGAAAAACCTTCATACCTTTAAGGTTATAGTGGTCTCTCAGCTCAAATACCTCTGGTCTTAAATCTCCTAGATCTTCAGCAATGATATTAGCATTAAGAATGCGCTTATATACCATATCAAAAAATTCATACCCAGGAGCCTCAACCCACTCACCATTTATAGCAGTTTTTTCACCTGCTGGGATTTTCCAATAAGTATCAAAAGCTCTAAAATGATCAATCCTAACTATATCAAATAGCTTGAAGTTGCCATTGAGTCGATCTATCCAAAAATCAAAGTTTGTTTGTTTGAGTTTATCCCAATCATATAGAGGATTACCCCATAGTTGACCAGTTTCTGAGAAAAAGTCAGGTGGAACTCCCGCAACAAAACTAGGATTTTGATTCTCGTCTAATAAAAATATTTCTTGATGCTCCCAGACATCAGCAGAGTCAAAACCTAAATAGATAGGTAAATCGCCCATGATTTCGATATTATTTTTATTAGCATACCCTCTTAGCTCAAACCACTGCTTATAAAAGATAAACTGCAAAAATATTTGGTAATCTATCTCTTGCTGGAATTGATCAAGCTCTATTGCTTTCTCTTTAATCCAGTTTTTATATTCTGCAGTCCAAAAATTCCAAGCTTGGTTATTATTAGCCTTTCTAAAAGCTTTAAAAATAGTATAGTTTTTAACCCAAGAGTTTTGAGTTATAAAATCATTATACTCTTGTTCAAACTTATCTTTTGAGCTTTGAAAATTACTAAATGCTTCTTTAAGATAGTTATCTTTGAAATTACGAACAAGTTCATATTCAACTTTGTCAGAGTTTACATTTAGTTTTTTAAGAGATGATTCTTCAAGCAAACCATAATCTGCTAGTTTTTCTAAGCTAATATAGATTTCATCTCCAGCAAAAGAAGAGCTCGACTGATATGGCGAGTTACCGAAGCCTAATGGTGTAAGTGGTAATACCTGCCAAATCTTAGTATTTGCTTGTTTTAGAATATCAACAAATTCATAAGCACTTTTACCCAAGTCACCAATACCAAACTGGCTAGGCAAACTTGAAATAGCTAATAATAATCCAGCTTTTCTCATAGCTTTTCTCTTGTTTGATGAAGAATATTACTCAAATAATCTTAGATTTTCCAAATATATTTATTATACTGTCCAATTGTTCTGTCCGAGCTAAAAAAGCCTGACTTAGCACTATTTACTAAGCTCATTCTTAACCAATCTTCACGATTTTCATAATCTCTAAGCATTTTGTCTTTGACCTTAATATACTCAACCAAGTCAATTAAAGTCATAAACCAATCCTTATTTATAAGCTCATTAAATAGTCTAGTTAATTTATCTTTATCACCAATAGCCAGCATTGTTGGTGAAGTTATAAAATCTACAGCATTTTTAATAACTGGATTATTATAGTACTCAATAGCTTTATAACCACTAGTTTTATATAAATCAATAATAGTGTTACTATCTTTACCAAAAGTATACATATTTGCACTTCCTACTAAATCAGCAATCTCAACATTAGCGCCGTCCATAGTACCAAGTGTAATAGCTCCATTTAGCATAAATTTCATATTACCAGTACCACTAGCTTCTTTTGATGCTAATGAAATTTGCTCGGAAATATCAGCAGCAGGAATTAACTTTTCGGCAATACTAACATTATAGTTTTCTACAAATAAAACTCGTATATATTGATTAACATCAGCATCGTTATTTATAAGCTCTTGTAAACATAATATAAGATGAATTACATCTTTTGCTATTATATATGCAGGCGCTGCTTTTCCACCAAAGATAAAATTGATTGGGCGCTTAGGTTTTGGATATAATCCTGACTTAATCTCAAGGTATTTATGAATAATATACAAAGCATTCATTTGCTGGCGCTTATATTCATGAATACGCTTTATTTGCACATCAAATATACCATTCTCTAAAAGCTCAACTCCTGAATAATAGCTAGCAAACTCAATAAATTGCGCTTTTTTAGCTTTCTTAATTTCATCAAGTTTAGCTAAGACATTTTTATCATTATGATATGCCAATAGTTTCTCAAGTTGTTTAGAATCTTGTACAAAGCTATCGCCAATCAAACTTTTCAAATAACTAGTTAGCTCTGGGTTAGCTTGTAATAACCAACGTCTGAAAGTAATACCATTAGTTTTATTATTAAACTTATTTGGATATATCTCATTAAAATGTTTTAACTCAGCTTTTTTAAGAATATCTGTATGCAATGCTGCTACACCATTAACACTAAAACTATAATGAATACAAATATGTGCCATATGTACACAATTATTAGTATCAATGATAGCTAACTCTGACTGTTTATATTGTTGCTTTACTTTTTTGTCTAAATACTTGATGATATCTATAATTTCTTTAGATAAAACTTTCTCTAAATATCTCAAAGGCCACTTTTCTAAAGCCTCTGCTAAAATTGTATGGTTAGTATAAGCCGCTGTTTTACTTACAAGCTCTATTGCTTTATCAATATCGATACCATTAGTAACCAATTGACGTATTAACTCAGGAATCACTAGAGTCGGATGTGTATCATTAATCTGGACAACCGCATGCTCAGGTAAGTTTACTAATGAATAGCCTTTGTTAGTTATATCAGAGAAAATCAAACTTACCGCATTACTAACCATAAAATACTGTTGAAAAATCCTCAAAAGATGGCCAGCCTCATCACTATCATCTGGATATAAAAACAGTGTTAAATTTTTCTCAATAGCTGTTTTATCAAAAGTAATATTATCTTGGATAACAGTTACATCAACACTAGTAATATCGAATAAACATAGCTTATTGACAAAATTATTCTGATAGCCAACAATATCAATCTCATACAATTGTGATTCAACACTAAAATCATTAAAATCAACTTTATAACTAGTATCTTTTTTATTTAGCCAACCTAATTTCTCAATCCACGGATTAGGTTTCTCATTTTGACAATGATTTTTAAACTTTTGTTTAAACAAACCGTAATGATAATTCAAACTAATCCCTGTACCAGGAATACCTAGTGATGCTATAGAATCCAAGAAACATGCGGCTAATCTACCTAGACCTCCATTACCAAGCGAAGGCTCTGGCTCAAACTCCTCAATCTGTACAATATCTTTACCACTTTCTTTTAGTATTTGGCAGATATCATTATATACACCTAAATTTATCAGATTGCTAATTAGCATTTTACCTATCAGAAATTCACTAGAAATATAATAAATTTTCTTTTTATAATCTTGTTCTGGAAGATTTGCACTTTGATCTTTAGCATAAGTCAGTAATGCATAATACAAATCTTGATCATTTGCTGCACTTACATCACAATTTAGTATTTTTTCAAGGTATAATTTAATTTGATTTTTTTCATTCATAATACAAGACCTTTTATAGGAAACCGATTTGAGTTTAAAATATTAATTTCAGTAAAGAATATAATGTCATTAAAACATTTTCTATACAAGATATAGAAAATATTTTAGCTATTTTCTCTGACTAAATTTTTATATATTTGATATATTTTTTCGGCTGATGAGTCCCAAGTTACTTTTTGTTGCATAGCTGTTTTTCTAACTTTTTTCCAATCTGCTTTACGATTGTATAATGCAAAAGCTCTACGAATTGCTAAAGTTAGAGACTCAACACTAAACTCATCAAAGACAAATCCAGTAGCTGTACCATCAGCTAAATTCTCCAAAGAGGAATCAGTAACTGTATCTGCTAATCCACCAACTTTATGTACAAGAGGTAGAGTACCATAAGTTAAACCATATAACTGTGTCAATCCGCAAGGTTCAAAACGTGATGGTACCAATATCACATCTGAACCAGCAACTATACGATGAGCTTGCTCTTCATCATAGCCAATTTGTACAGCTATTGATTTAGGAGATTTCTTAGCAGCCGCTAAAAATGCTTCTTCTAAAGCTTTATCACCACTTCCCAATAAAACAACTTGACCACCTCTACTAGTGATTTCGCCTATTGCTTCAATTAAAAGGTTTAGGCCTTTTTGCTCTGTAAGCCGAGTTACTATACCAAATAAAAGTGCATCTTCTCTTTTAGCTAAACCCATCATTTGTTGTAATGCTATCTTACACTCTGCTTTACCTGTCGCAACTGTAGTAGATGAGTAGTTAGCCTCTATAAGAGTATCTTTTTTAGGATTCCATATTTGTGGATCTACGCCATTTAATACACCATATAAATCATTATGTCGATCTGCGAGCAAACCCTCAAGACCACACCCTTGTTGGTAAGTCTGTATCTCTTTGGCATATGTAGGACTAACTGTAGTGATCTTATCAGCAAAGTATAATCCAGCTTTCATAAAAGACACTTGACCGTAGAATTCTAAGCCATTTATGCTTAAAAAATGTCCTGGTAAATCCAGTTCTGAAAAAGTACTTAGCGGGAAAAGCCCTTGATAAGCTAGATTATGTATTGTAAACACCGTCTTGACAGATTTTATACCAGTCGCAATTTCTGTTGCTTTTATGTATGCAGGTACTAAGCCAGCATGCCAATCATGACTGTGTACTATATCTGGCCGCCAACAAGAATCTAGCCCTTCAGCAAGTCTTGCTGCTACCCAAGCTAATAAAGCAAATCTTAAATAGTTATCAGTATAAGCTTGATTTTTATTATCAGCATAGGGATTACCAGGACGATTATACAGACTAGGAGCATCAATTACATATATATCTAGCTTTGAGTCAGGTATTTTAGCCAAAAAAATAGCTATCTCATCACTACCAAATCGCCCTGGAAGCTTAAGCAAAAGCTTTTTATCCTCAACAGCCCCGATAAATGCTGGAAACCCAGGAACTAAAACTCTACTATCAACTCTAAATTTAGATAATGCTGGAGGTAAAGCTGCTGTGACATCTGCTAAACCACCTGTTTTTAGTAGTGGATACAGCTCACTACATACATGTAAAACTCGCATAGACTTCTCTTACTCTTCTCTTAGTTTATCTATCATTTTTTTAGTTACTAGTACTACGCCCTTATCAGTTCTGTAGAAATTCTTAGCATCTTCTTTAGGATCCTCACCAATAACCATACCGGCAGGGATATCACAACCTTTATCAATTACAACTTTTTTCAGACGACAGTTTTCGCCAACAACAACCTCAGGCATTATCACACACTGATCGATAACACAGTTGGATGAGATTCTAACATTTGAAAACATCAAAGACTTTGATATTTCTGAACCTAAAACAATACAACCACTAGCAGCTAGAGTATTAGTAATAACCCCATGCTTACCTTTTCTATCAGGAACGAATTTAGCAGGCGGTAGCTGTTCTTGAGCTGTCCAAACTGGCCAATCTTTATCATAAATATTTAGCTCAGGCATATTCGCTGCTAAATCAAGGTTAGCTTCCCAAAACGCGTCAATAGTACCAACATCTCGCCAATATGGCTCAACACCACCTCCTCTAGGTACACAAGACATACTAAATGGATGAGCTAAAGCTTGATTTTCGCTAACTACTCTTGGAATTATATCTTTACCAAAATCATGGCTTGACTCTTTATTTGCAATATCTTCTTCAAGTAAGTCGTATAAATAGTCAGAATTAAATATATAAATACCCATACTTGCATAGCATCTATCAGTAGTACCAGGGATTGTTGGTGCATTTTTTTTAGGCTTTTCGATAAAACTTGTGATTTTACGATTTTCATCAATACCCATAATACCAAATGCATACGCTTCTTCTTTATCAATTTCAACACATCCTACTGTACACTTATAACCACTTTTAACATGATCTCTAAGCATAACTGAATAATCCATCTTGTAGATATGATCTCCTGCTAAAACTATCACATACTCAGGACCATATGAGCGTAAAATATCGATATTCTGATAAACAGCATCGGCAGTACCTCTATACCAGTGTTCTTCATCAACTCTCTGCTGTGCCGGTAAAAGATCGATAAACTCATTTAGTTCTCCACGTAAAAATCCCCAGCCACGCTGTAAATGACGCAATAGTGAATGTGACTTATACTGAGTTACTACACCTATTCTTCTAATACCAGAGTTTAAACAGTTAGATAGCGCAAAATCGATAATCCTGAATTTGCCTCCGAAATATACTGCTGGTTTTGCTCTAGTATCAGTTAAGTTGTATAAACGTGATCCACGTCCCCCAGCTAAAACTAATGCCATAGCTTTTTTGTACAACTGATGTGATGAATTATGATTATCCATATCATAAGCTCCTTTATGTTAAAAAAATTTTAGTTAAGTAACTACAGTTGGTTCAGTCATTCCTGTTAAAGGTTTGATATTGGTCAAATCTTCAGCAATCTCTATCAAGCTAGCTAGAGCTTGTTGTGTCGGTTTACTAAACTTAGAAGAATCTGACTCATATTTTTCTAAATATATACGTAAAGTAGCACCCTGTGTTCCTGTACCAGATAACCTAAACACAATACGGGAACCATCTTCAAAAATAATTCTTATTCCTTGATGGTTAGAAACTGAACCATCTATTGGATCTGTATAACTAAAATCATCTGCTTTAGCGACTTTCTCACCATTTAATTGAGTTCCTGCAAGACTAGACAACCTTTCTCTTAAAGAGTCCATAATAGAGTTAGCAATCGCAGTATCTATAGCCTCATAGTCATGTCTTGAATAGAAGTTACGTCCAAATTTTTGCCAATGTTCCTCAACCAACTGATCAACTTGCTTGCCCGTAGCAGCAACTAGATTCAACCAAAATAGCACAGCCCAAACCCCATCTTTCTCACGGATATGATCAGAGCCAGTACCATAACTCTCTTCACCACATAATGTGATTTTCTGAGCATCTAATAAATTACCAAAGAATTTCCATCCAGTTGGAGTCTCAAAACAACGTAGACCTAATGACTCTGCCACCCTATCAACCGCTGTTGATGTAGGCATCGATCTAGCAACACCTTTGATTCCTTTTGAATACGCTGGTATAAGATGCGCATTTGCAGCCATAATTGCTAGACTATCTGAAGGTGATACATCTATTTGTTTACCAACAATCATATTTCTATCAGCATCGCCATCAGATGCCGCACCAAAATCATATTCTCCGCTACGCATATGCTTGACTAAGTCTTCGGCATTGACAGGATTTGGATCCGGATGAAAACCACCAAAATCTTCAAGTGGTTCAGCATTGACAACTGTACCAGCTGGAGCTTGCAAAAGAGTTTCAAAAATATACTTTGCATAAGGACCAGATACAGCACTCATAGAGTCAAAACGTACCTTAAAGCCTTTAGCAAATAGTTCGCGAATTTTACCAAAATCAAATATTTGTTGCATTAACTCAGCATAATCAATTACCGAATTAATAACTTCAACTATTGTGTTCTCTATCTGGTATGTACCTAATTTGTCTAAGTCAAGGCTTTCCTTAGGTGCATCACTTATAAAATATTGATTAATTTTTTTTGTTTCAGAAAAAATTCTGTCTGTATTTTTTTCAGGAGCTGGACCACCATTAGAAACATTATATTTAATTCCAAAGTCTCCTTTTGGACCACCAGGATTATGACTTGCTGATAATACAATCCCACCAAAAGCTTTATACTTCCGGATAACGCAACTAACAGCCGGAGTAGAAAAGATACCATTTTGACCAACTATAATTTTACCAAACCCATTAGCTGCTGCCATTCTAACTATAGTTTGTATTGCAACATCATTATAATAGCGACCATCTCCACCTACTACTAGAGTCTTGCCTTCTATATCATCCAAAGAGTTAAATACAGATTGTACAAAATTCTCTAAATATCCTGGTTGCTGAAAAGCAGTAACTTTATTTCGTAATCCAGATGTCCCTGGTTTTTGATTAGCAAAAGGTTTGGTTGATACAGTTTGAATCGCCATTTTTTTTACCCTAGTATTTATTGATTAACATACACTCAAATAGTGAGCTAGTCGATGTTAGGCGGCTTATTGTTAAAAGCCTATATCATCCATCTTATCACTATCTCCTTGAATTTAGAATAACCAATAATTGTATTATTTGTAAAATTATTTTTTATCTTAATTATCTAGTTTACTAAGTTCATATAAACTATTAAGATTGTAATCAATGAAGTATTTAAAAATATTTACAGGCTGATGATTAAAGCTGTTTTATCAGTAAGCTTTGTTATAGCCTAAAATTTTTGATTAGGAGCTTTTATGAAAAATAAAAATTCAAAACAAAGTTATGATGTTGCTATAGGTGATCAGGATAAATATTACTTTCACGAAGGCAAACATATATATGCTTATAATTTTATGGGAGCTCATAAAACTCATGAAAATGGGGTTGATGGTATAAGATTTACTACCTGGGCTCCTAATGCTAAAAGCATTTGTGTTATCGGTGATTTTAGCCACTGGGAAATTCAAGAAAACAACTATATGAGTGCTATTAGTGAAGCAGGATTATGGAGTGTTTTTATCCAAAATGCAAAAAATGGTGATAAATATAAGTTTGTAGTAACTAACAAAGATACTAATCATTATGTCTATAAAAGCGATCCTTATGCTTTTTTCGCTGAATTAAGACCAAATACAGCTTCTATAATCACTACTGAAACTCAATATACCTGGAGTGATGATAAATGGCTAGAAAAGCGCGCTAAAACTAACTACTATGATAATCCCATGAATATTTATGAGCTACATTTAGCTTCATGGAAAACTAAAGACGGTAAATTCATGACATATGATGAGCTAAGTCAAACTCTACCTCAATACATCAAAGAAATGGGCTATACTCATGTTGAATTTATGCCATTACACGAACACCCACTAGATGCTTCATGGGGCTATCAACCTACTGGCTTTTATTCTGTAAATAGCCGTCATGGTGATATAATTGGCTTAAAGCGACTAGTAGATAAGCTGCACAATAATGATATAGGCGTAATTCTAGATTGGGTACCGGGACATTTCTGTAAAGATCAGCATGGTTTAATATACTTTGATGGAAGTCCATGCTATGAGTATCAAGAACCTACAAAAGCAATCAATAAAGGCTGGGGAACACATAATTTTGACTTAGGCAGAAATGAAGTAAAATGCTTCTTGATCTCAAATGCAATGTACTGGATCAGTGAGTTTCATATAGATGGTTTGCGTGTTGATGCAGTATCAAATATTCTTTATCTTAATTATGATAGAGAAGATGGTCAATGGATACCTAATATTTATGGCGGCCATGAAAACCTTGAAGGTATAGCTTTTCTTAAAGAACTAAATGGAGTTCTAAAACACACCTGCAAAGGGGTTGTTACTATTGCTGAAGAATCTTCCTCTTGGCCAGATATTTCAACTCCTGTTGAAAAAGGCGGGTTAGGTTTTGACTTTAAATGGAATATGGGATGGATGAATGATACCTTAAGGTATATCTCCCTAGATCCTGTTTATCGTAAATATCATCATAACTTGATAACTTTTTCGATGGTCTATCATTATTCAGAAAAGTTTATTCTCTCGATATCGCATGATGAGGTAGTTCATGGCAAGAAATCTTTGATTAATAAAATGTGGGGAGACTTGTGGAATAAATATGCTGGACTACGCTTATATATGTCATACATGATTGGGCATCCTGGTAAAAAGCTTATTTTCATGGGTAGTGAGTTTGGTCAATTTGTTGAATGGCGTGAATACGAACAACTCCAATGGCAAGTAGTTGATCAATACGATACTCACAAACAAACTCTACACTTTTTCAAAAAGTTAAATGATTTCTACCGCAATGAAACAGCACTGTGGCAGTGTGACTATGAACACCACGGTTTTAGATGGATAGATGCCGATAATTCGCAGCAAAGTATCCTATCTTTTGTTAGAAGTAGTAAAGATGATAAACAAAAGCTAATATTTATTTGTAACTTCACTCCAGTGACATATTATGACTATCATCTAGGAGTACCAGACGCAGGATCATACAAAGAGGTATTTAACTCAGATAGTCTTGAATTCGGCGGTTCAGGACAGGTTATGAGTACAGAGATTTTCTCCTCACCACAGTCATCACATCGATTTGAGCAAAGAATTACAATCAAAATCCCTCCTATGGCAACACTCGTACTCAAACTTATCAAATAATCAAATTTTAATACAATAGAGATTTTATAGTTTATGCAGGCAACAAATCAAAATATATGGATACAAGATAAATTTGGCAATTTCACTCACCTTGATGCAACTCATCAGGTTTATCTGGATTTTGAGACTAATAGTATTAGATTTCGCATCCAAGCTGATGGTTTTTTACATGGTTATGTAATTGCTAATTTTAACGATTGGCAAAAACTTGAAGAGTATAAACTTACATGGACTACTGACAATGATGATGGTAGTTTGTGGTTAACTAAAGATGTTTTTAATATATCAAACCTTAATGCAGGGACAAATCAATACTCATTTATCTTAGTAAGTCTAGCTGGTGAAGAGTTTAAGGTTTCTATAAATGATCACGATTTGATACCACTTAGCTTTAATTGGCAAGTAGCAAAAGGCGCTCTCGAAATCAAAGCTTCTGAAAATTACGTAGTTTCAGGTTTTAACTTGGAGCTAATTGCTATAACAAGATCAATTACCGGCTATCAGAATATTGTTGATGTTGAGTGGCAAGTTAGTCCTCAAAATTCAAAAATAACTTTGACTAATAGCAAACTTTTGATAGACCCTAGCGTTAGTAATTTGACAGAGGTTAAAGTCTCATGCTTTGCTAAAAATAATCCTGAACTCAAAGCTGAAAGAATTTTCACGGTTATTAAAGAAAAAAGAAAAGGCTCACTTGTACATTTCATAAAAAAAGATCAGCAATATAAAGGTGAGAATTTCGATTGGGATTTATGGAATTTCAATAAAGATAAACCAGCATACTCAGTTTCGCTTGCACACAGAAGCGATTTTGGTTTATATGGACTTTGTCAAAAGAAAAATGTCATCGCAAGAAAAAGAATTTGGGATATAAATTGGCATAATGATTGGGCGGAACAAACCAGCTGTTTTAAAATTTCGAAGAAACATCAAAACTATTATATTGTTTATGGTGATGCTACAATTTATAGATCTCTAGAAGATGTCATCAATAAAACCAACCCTAGAATAATACATGCAGTGATGAATGAAGCATCACGGATTATTGCTTATCTATCAGATATCCCTAGAATTGGTACATCTTTTGAACTTTGGGTAAATTCTAAAAAAGTTGAGAATGTTGACTTAATCGTAAAACATCGCACCAAGCAGCTTATATTTACTGGCTTGCCACCTATAAACCCACACGACCTTGTAGAAATAAGAGCGAATAACACTTTTTCTGCAGCAAAGGTATTAATGGGAGAATATCTAAATAATTTCTACTATCCTGATAATATCGGAGTTAGCTTTAGTGATGAATTAATATCACTAAGGATTTGGGCACCTACAGCAATCAAGGTTGAGGTTCTAATCTATAATGAGGATTTAGACAACAATAAAAAGCAACCTGATGTTGTCCATGAGCTAACAGCTGAAAGAAGTTATGGTACTCATAATATAGAAATTTGTCGTAAAAATTACGAGAATAAATATTACATCTACAGGTTACATTTTGAAGATTTAGATAACAAAGGTCAAAGATGTATTAAGATAACCCATGCGGTTGATCCATATGCTTATGGAGTAGGTCTAAATGGTAGAAAAGGCTTTTTAGTAGATCTTAATGATCCTAAAGTTACTCCTGAACAATGGCAGCAATTACATAATCCTAACTGCCTAAATAGAGAAGATGCTATCATTTATGAAGCACATCTACGCGATTTTACTATTAGTCCAGAAAGTGGTGTTAGCGAAGAATTAAGAGGTAAATATTTAGGTGCAGTTGAAAATAACACTTACTATATAGATTCTGCTACAAACCAAAAAGTATCAACAGGCATAAATAGTTTAGTTGAGCTTGGAGTTACTCATATTCATCTTTTACCGATTTTTGATTTTTCATCAGTAGATGAGAAAAAAAATAATGAAAAAGATAACCGCAACTGGGGCTATGATCCACAAAACTACAATGCTCCAGATGGTAGCTATTCTATAAACCCTTACGATCCTCTACAACGAATTAGAGGAGCTAGAAATATGATATTAGGTTTTCACCAAAAAGGTATTGGTGTAATAATGGATATGGTTTATAACCATATGACAGAAACTTCAAATTTAGACAAAATTGTACCTAAATACTATTTCAGGACAGATGCGCTAGGCAATTTCACTAATGGTTCAGGATGTGGTAACGAATTAGCCAGTGAAAAGCCTATGGTCAGTAAGTTTATCCAAGACTCAGTGATTCACTGGGTCAAAAACTATAAAATTGATGGTATCCGTTTTGACCTAATGGAACTTATTGATATTAATACGATTAAAAATATCGTTAGCAAAGTTAAGCAAATAAATCCAAATGTAATTATCTATGGCGAGCCGTGGAAAGGTGGCGACTCACCATTAGTAAATGGTACTCATAGAGGTACACAAAGGAATCAACAATTCTCAATATTTAATGATTATTTCCGTGATGCTATTCGTGGCAATAACAATCCTGGTAATGGTTTTATCAACGGAGATCCTCATAATCCTAACAATATTGGTAATGTAATTGAAGGATTACGTGGCTCAATTTATAGCTTAACAGCAATGCCTGGCGAGTCAGTTAACTATGTTGATGCTCATGATAATTATACTCTTTGGGATCAGGTTGAAAAAAGCCAAAGTCATGATATCCCCCAAGGATATTATCGTAAAAATCTTCCTGAAAATATTTTTGAGCATCGCTTTGTTAGGCAAAATGCTCTTGCTTTGGGAATTGTTTTAACAGCCCAAGGTATACCTTTTATTCATGGTGGTTCAGAGTTTCTTAGAACCAAGCAAGGCGATCATAACAGTTATAAAAGTGGCGATAATATTAATGCTTTTCATTGGTCAGATAAGCTTCGCTATAAAGTATTCTTTGATTATATTGCAGGGCTGATTAGAATTAGAAAAGAGCATCCTGCTTTTAGAATGAGAGATCGTGAAACTATAGAAAAACACTTAAACATGACTACTGCTCATCATGATTCTAAATCTGGTGTGATTATTTCACATTTCAAAAATAATGCTAATGGCGATAGCTGGCAAGATATTATTGTCATCTATAATGCAACTTCTATAGATGGTTATGATGTCAATGCACTTATGCCAATACCCGCTGGTAAAATTTGGCATATTGTCGCAAATCACGAAAAAGCTGGTGTTGATACAATCCAAACAGTAAACTCTGGTGAACTTCCTGGTTTGAAATCTTATTCGTTAATGATTATACATAGTTAGATAACTTTGAAAAATAGGTAAAAAAATGTCAGATTTATTTAAAATCCCTCTAAATACTAAAACTAAGCTATTATTCTCAACATCTGGAAGTAATTCATCGATACATCGGCACAATACCGCGATACAAAAACTTGGTTTTAATCTTTGTTATTTTACTTTTGATGGCGAGATTTCAGCTAAAAATTATACTGATGCTATTAGAGCTCCTTTTGTAAATGGTGGTACTGTCACTGCTCACAATGGTCTTAAATCTAAAGTAATACCATTTTTAGACTATGTTGAACCACTTGCTCAACAAACCTTGGCTGTAAATACTATCATCAACAAAGATGGTAAACTTTATGGCTACAATACCGATTGCTATGGTTTGCATACTGCACTTACAAAAGGTATCAAAGAGTCTAAACAAGACATCAAAACAGCTATAATTTATGGTAATGGTGGAGTTTCTGGGGTTGCTTTTAAAGTACTCCAAGACTTAGGTATCAAGGTAACTATTATTGGTAGAAATACTGAAAAAGTAGCTCAAAAAAGAAAAGAACTAGGAATAGAAAATATCCCACACTTTGAAGGACCCTATGATCTAGTAGTTGATGCCACACCAATATCATCATCACCAGAACTAGAGCAAAATACCCAATTTATAGACTTAGTTAAGGATGCAAAAATAGTATTTTGTCACGCTATGCCTGAAAAAGATAATAAGAAAAACTATTTGTTAGAATATTGTAACCAAAATGATATTTCCTATATATCTGGTGAAGATATGTATATTGCTCAACTTATACAACAGTATAAGCTTTATTTTGAGAACTTAGACTCTCAAAGAAAAATTACTGAAAAAGATATTATTGAGGCTTGGGGATTGTATAACTAATCCAAAAGATTGCGTCATACTACGACTCGATCGTAGTATCCATTCCACAAACATCCATCTTATCAATCTCCCACATCAACCTATCAGTTTCAGTAAGTGCTACGATTATCTTTTGATAATGTAGGATATCTTCAAAGCCTAGCTCTCTACCCTTACGATCTTTGAGCCATTTTTGAGCTGGTTGATAACCACCAATATAGAAATTCCAAGCAACTTCTGGGACGTTATCAAAGTACTGCTCTTTGTTGATGTAAACCTTACCATCTTTATAGGTTGGTTTATCGACAATATTATCACCATCTATTGGATAGCTTGTGATGAAATCTGTAACTAGTGGCGACTCTAGTAAATGAATTTGGCGAAGTTGACTACCTAGCTCTACCAATTGCCAAAATGTATCTATAGTTGGATATGGTACGCGTGGGAAATCTATTTTTAGAAACTCTTTGTATTTCTCACGGTAGCTAGGGCTGTGTAGTACTGCATAGATGTAGTCGAGTATGTCTATTGGGGCAAAGTTTTTTAAAACTACCCCGTCAGTCTGCGACTGCCACCCCTTCATATCTGAAGGGGAATTATTATCGCCGTCATTCCCGTGTAGACGGGAATCTCTTACCTTGTTGCTAGTATCTGAGAGATACCCGCCTTCGCGGGTATGACAGTTATTTTCGGTGGGGTATGATCTCTCAGCCACAAACTCCAAGCCAAGGCTCTTCTCAATCTCATTAACAATACTCATATCCAAATTTGGTACTCTGCTAGAGTCTAGTGAGTCATTGTCTGGGTAGAGGTAAAGTGGCGCTATAGGTGCTCCATTACCAACTCTAGTCGCCATAATACCAAACTCAACAATATTCTTTGTTACTTGAATATCACTCCAATCATATGCTCCTGTTACAGTCCTAGAAAATATTACTCCAACATTCTCACCTCTAAGCATGTGTTTCATGGTTTCATTTCTTGGATAACAATGAAAACCTTTTGACTTACCCGTATAAAATGTCCACTTACTATCAAATGGTCTATAAGCAACTTCTGCAAAAACTCCTTCTTTTTGGTAATTAGCCTCTAAATCTGCTCTTGCGTAACTTACTTTCCAATCTCTTACATCTTTACCTAATTTAAACTTACTTCTTGCTTGTTCATCATTAATTTTTAGAAATTCTTTAATCGTATTTTCTACTTCTTGCTTAGTATCATGAATTGTAAATTTATCTCTAGCTGTAACAATTCCTACACTATTTACTGGAAATAAATTTTGTATATTAAAACCTTTATCATACTGCTTTTTAAGATCCCAATCCTTTTGCACAAAGTAGTATTGAGGTGCTATATTTTCAATTTTTGACCATTGGATATTTTTTAGACTATTTTGAGCTAAAAACTCATATTTATCATTTCGTTTACCGTATAAATCATAGTGATAAACTTCAGCTAATTCATTATTTTTCTTAGCTCCAGTTTTGATGAGTATATTTATAGATACGCCTTGCATAATATCAAAGACATTTTCATCTTTTGAACCATCAGAGCAAGTTTCTTTTTTCTTAGAATTACCATGTAAATCTATAGTATAAATTTTGTCATAAGTTTTTAGCAGACTATATCGCATACCTCTAAAAGTAGGATTATCCAAGAAACCATGTGGATTAATAAATGCTAGCACTCCACTACCATTTTTCTCGATATAATACTGACCGTAACGCATAAATTTAACATAGTCATCATTTATCCATTTAGGATTTCTTTCTTGTAATTTGCCACCTGTAGGTTCTTTCTTATAGTCCTCCATTAAGTCCATTATCCATTGACCTTTATTAGCACTTTCGCCACTATATGGCGGATTACCCATCACTACCATCACTGGGGTATCTTTTTTGATTTGGTTTGCTTCATTGGCTTCATTACTTAGCCAGTTAGCAAAGAGTGTCCCAGTATCAGGGTGATGCTCCTCTAGTGAATTTGTCAGATAGATATGGAAGCGTTGGCTTTGGGTGGATTTTGGCTTATAGCCTGTATCTGTTAGGAGCATATCTAGTTTTAGATGTGCCATTGCATAACTTGCCATCAGTAGCTCGAAGCCATTTAACCTAGGTATCAAATGCTCCTCTACATAACCACTCCAAGCACCTTGCATAGCCTTGAAATTGTTATTGTAGATAAATTTAATCGCCTCTGCTAAAAATGTGCCTGTACCAGTTGCTGGATCTAGTACTTGGACTTTATGGACTTCTTTTTCTATTTGTTTATAACCAGATTTGGAGCGTTTATCAGTTGTTTGACTGTCAATTTGTATCTTTGTCTTGGTAGTATCTGCTAGCCCTTGGCTTAGTCCAAACTCTGATTTTAGCACCTCATCAACTGCGCGCACGATAAAGCTCACTACAGGTTGTGGTGTATACCATACGCCTTTTGCTTTTCTAAGCTTAGAATCATATTCAGATAGAAAATCCTCATAGAAATGCACTATCGGATCTTGGGTTTTGGTACTTCTACCAAATTTTGAAAGTATCTTGCGTAAATCTACCGCACGGAAGACATCAGCTAAGTTATCAACCGTATGCTTAATCCTATCATCAATATTTGTACCAGCGACATAGTCAAACAGCATTCGCAAAAATGGATTTGTCTTGGGTATTTTCTCAGCAGCTTCTTGACGCGAGAAAGTATCCAAAACCTCATCATGATACCTTGCAGCAAACATCCCATACGCTAGGGTTTGAGCATAAATATCGGCAAAGCCCTTTGGTGTCAGATCATGAATTAGAATATTCTTAAAAGTCTCATATTGTGATCTTAGACCACTATTTTGCTCATCTTCAATATCTTTATTTAGTGCATTTTCAAGAGTATTTTGCAGTAGCCTTGCCTTACCTGCCATCATCTCAGCTAGTTTCTTTGGCGAACGGATAGTTTGACCGATATAAGTACAGAAATCTTTGATTAGATTTTCAAACTGTTGGAAGTTCTTAGTAATTGGTTTAATCTCGCCATTTTCTATGCTCGCAATCTCAATCTGTGTAACTAGCTCACCCTCTTTGAAAAACTGAAAACGCAAATAATCTGTAATAATCAAATTATCCAAAGCCTTACGATAGCGACTAAACTGCTCTTTATAGTTTTTTGAGTTAAGATCTTTGCCAATATCTTTCGCCTCGATATATCCAATTGGAATATCTTTTTTGGTAATCACATAATCAGGGTTACCACAGTCTGTGACATTTGCCGGCTCATTTGTGACATCTATATCTTTGACTAGAGAAACCAACAGATCCTCTAAATCCTTGCGGTATGTATGTTCGCGCGATATGCCAGTTTTGTAACGTTTGTTAAGTTGCTCGAGATATTGCTGAGTTGTCATTAGAAATTATAAAATCTAAAAGATATTATTAAGATTATAGATTATTTAATATGAAAATGTAGTTTACTTTTCTAAAAATACACCCACAAAAATATTAAAATTGTCATATCAGCAAATGTATGAGTAATGATAGGAGCAAGTAGTCCTTTGACTCTATATCTCATCGTACCTAGAGCACAAGCATAAACAAAAGTCATCGCAAATCCAGTTAGACCATTAGGAAACCCTCCAGCATAATGAAATCCTGCAAATAAAAAAGCCTGTAAAAATATTGCTACTGAAATATTAAAAACTTTACTCAATTCAGTTTGGATGATTCCTCTAAAAACAACCTCTTCAACAGTTGCATTTAGCAATGCCCCAACAGGTATTATCATTAAAATTACAATAGTACTAAGTTTCTCAAGCTCTTGAGAAGTTGCTTCTCCGACTCCAGTTAGCTCACTCGTTGATATCCCCCAAACTATCAAGCTTATTGAAGCTACTAGTGATACAACCACTACCGCTAACCAAACCCTAATATCTTTTATTTTCCCAAAATTAAATAGCTCAAAAACCTGCTTTTTGTATACTAATACAGATATTAATAGTGTGATTAATAATGTTGCAAGCATTGGATTCTGATAAAGTGGTATTATCAAATAAATTGGTAAGGTTGATAAAAATAAAAATAGATTTGAATTGAAAATTTTCTTATCAAAAATCACACTTGTTATAAGCGATATAGCTGCACATAGTATTGCAAGATTACTAAACAATTCACTCTGAAAATAAAAAGATAAATTTATAAAAATTATATTTATTACAAATATAATTTTGACTAGATTAAGATTTGTAGACATGTATATATTTTTTTGATAAACCTAAAAGGATTATAAAGAAGAATTACTTAGGCTGCCAAACAATATCAAGCTCTTTTGCAGCTTTGACATCATCAAGACGACGCGCTGGTAAATTATAAGGAGCGCCTTTTAGATACTGAGGATCTTTCTTAGCAATATCTCTGATTTCTACCATTGCTTGGATAAACTTCTCCATACTATCAACATTTTCAGTTTCAGTAGGTTCTATCAACAAACATTCTGGTACTAATAGTGGGAAATACATAGTAGGAGCATGCACTCCTCTATCTATCAAACACTTAGCAAAATCAGTAGCTGTCACACCATAATTCTGAAATTCAGGTTTCAAAGTTACGATGAACTCATGAGAAGCTCTTCTATCAGGATAAGCAATCGTAAAGCCTTCTTCTTTTAAACGAGCCATCATATAGTTCGCATTTAGAGTCGCTATTTCAGATGCTTCTGTTAGGCCATTACCACCAAGCATCGCACCATAGATATAAGCTCTAATTAATACACCAATATTACCGTTGAATGCAGACATTCTACCAATAGTATTTGGTACATCTTTTTCTTCTAACCATACAAATTTATCAGCTTTTTTACCAACCATAGGTACTGGCAAGAACTCTTTTAGCTTATCATTAACAGCTACAGGACCAGCACCTGGACCACCACCACCATGAGGAGTAGCAAAAGTCTTATGCAAATTCATATGAAGAACATCAAAGCCCATATCACCAGGACGCGCTTTACCCATGATTGCATTTAGGTTTGCGCCATCATAGTATAGCAGACCTCCAGCTTCATGAACTTTTTTAGCTATCACAGCGATATTTCTTTCAAACACACCAACAGTTGATGGATTAGTAAGCATGATACCAGCTGTCTTTGGTCCTAGCACTTTATCTAATGCTTCGATATCAATATCGCCATCCTTCTTTGTAGGTATCTCAATAACTTTTAGACCACAAACTTTTGCAGTAGCTGGATTAGTACCATGAGCAGCATCTGGTACAATGATTTCATCACGCTCAAAATCACCACGCTTGTGATGATATGCTTTGATCATAGCTACACCTGCAAACTCACCTTGAGCCCCAGCCATAGGTGCAAGTGATACACCTGTCATACCAGTTAGTTCTTTGATTAAGTCTTGTAAATCATATAGACATTCAAGAGTACCTTGTACACTTTGAGCGCTTGCGTAAGGATGTCTTTCTAAAAATCCTGCTAATGAAGCATACTTATGTGCAGCTCGCGGATTGTATTTCATAGTACAAGAGCCTAATGGATAAAAGTTTGTATCTATACAAAAGTTTTTGCGTGATAGTTGTGTATAGTGTCTAATCACATCTAGCTCAGCTTGCTCTGGAAGTATTGGCTTCTTAGTACGTAGCATATCTGTAGGGATATTTGAAACATCACCTTTTTTGCTAGGCATTACTGATGGCGAGTTTTTACCTCTAGTTTTTTCGAAAATAACCATTTAAATTAACCTCCTATCCTAGCTAAAACTTTTTTAGTGGCTTGTATATATTCATTTATATCTTCTGCAGTATGAATCTCTGTAGCGCAAACCATAATAGAGTTAGCTAAATCACTATGATATTCTCCTAGGAAATAACCTGCATCAATACCTTCTTTTTCCATCTCTGTTACAAAAGTTTCAGCATTTACAGGTAAATCAATTACTACTTCGTTAAAGAAAGCATTATTAAATCTAATGCTTACTCCGTTTATTTTAGCTAACTCAGTCGCTAGCCTAGTAGTATTTTCATGTGAAACACTAGCTACTCTTTCTAAACCTTCAGTACCTAATAAACTCATATAAATAGTTGCAGCTGTAACCATCAAACCTTGGTTAGTACAGATATTTGAAGTAGCTTTAGCACGACGGATATGCTGCTCTCTTGCTTGTAGAGTTAAGCAAAAACCTTCATTACCATCTAAATCAACAGTTCTGCCAACTATACGCCCCGGCATTTGACGCACATGTGGCATCCTACAAGTCATAAAACCAAAATATGGTCCACCAGAAGCTAAAGGCACACCCATAGGTTGACCCTCACCACACACTACATCAGCACCATGGTCGCCCCACTCTGCTGGCGATTTTAAGATTGCTAATGAAATAGGATTAGTAACTGCAATAACTAAAGCTCCATGCTTATGTGCCCAATTTGTAATCCCATCAACATCAGCTATTTGACCTAAAAAATTAGGACTTTGGATAACTACAGCTGCATAATCGGTATTCGCAAAATCTTCCAACTTAGTAATATCTGTCTTACCATTTTTAGAATCAAGATTAATAATATCAAACTCTATACCTTGATGCTTTGTGATAGTTTCTAATACTCTTAAATAAGTTGGGTGTAAAGCTTCGGCAATCAAGACCTTTTGTGACTTTGCTTTTTTATTTGAGCGAATCGCCATAAGTACCGACTCTGCCAAAGCAGTCGCTCCATCATACATAGACGCATTTGAAGCATCCATACCTGTTAAGCCAGCCATCATGGTTTGGAACTCATATATAACCTGCAAACCACCTTGAGAAGCCTCTGCTTGATATGGTGTATATGCCGTATAGAACTCTCCACGAGCTACAATATCCCATATTGCAGCCGGAATATAGTGACTATATGCTCCTGCTCCTATAAAATTTGTATTATGATGATTTTTATTAGCTCTCTTTCTCATAAGATTAGCTAATTGAATCTCGTTGATACCATCTTTAATCTTAAGAGTATCAGCTCTTAAGTGTTTTGGAATTTCATCAAATAGTTCATCTACAGAGCTCGCTCCTATAGTATCAAGCATTTTTTTGATTTGTTCTGGTTTATGTGGGATAAAAGACATACTTCCTCCATGCCTTTGTACAAGATTTTATAAAAGATTAAAAACAGATTTTTTATGTATGCAATTAATCCTCAAGAGTTTTTGCATAAGCATCTGCAGATAATAGATCTGCCAGTTGAGATTCATCAGAAATTTTAAGTTTAAATAACCAACCATCTTTATATGGTGTATGATTTACTTGTGAAGGGTCATCTACTAAAGATTCATTTATTTCAATTACCTCACCATCAACAGGAGCGTATACATCAGATGCTGCTTTGACAGATTCAACCACACAAGAATCATCACCAGCTGCGAACTCTTCACCTACTTCTGGTAACTCAACATATACTAAATCACCTAATAACGACTGTGCATGTGCTGTAATACCTACAGTAACTTCATCACCATCTATTTTGACCCACTCATGCGATTTTGTATACTTTAATTCTTTAGGAATATTTGACATTTTTATACCTCCGTATTGACTACGATTAATTGTTTTGAAAAATACTTATTTACTTTATATCAAAGATTTACCATTTTTAACAAACTTAGGTTTAACTAGCTCAAGCTCAAGCTTTTTACCTCTAATATTTACTACCGGATTATCAGCTTGTTTAGGCACATAAGCTAAGCCAATAGCAACTTTCAAAGTTGGCGAAAAGCTACCACTTGTTATATAGCCTTTTTGACCGTTATCAAAATCAATCTCTTGACCTGCTCTAAGGACACCTTTTGTTTTTAGTACTACGCCGACCCAGTTAGTATCAACTCCTTGTGCTTTTTTAGCAAGGTATGCTTTCTTCCCAATAAAATCTCTATGCTCATCAGATAAATCAACGCTCCAACCTAAGCCTCTTTCTAGAGGTGTAGTAGAGGTATCCATATCAGTACCATATAAGTGCATTCCTGCTTCTAATCTTAATGTATCACGAGCACCTAAACCCGCAGGTTGTGCACCATTTTCAAGTAGACTATCCCAAAATTTTTTTACCTGCTCGGCAGGGAGAATCACCTCAAATCCATCTTCGCCTGTATAACCAGTACGTGCCACCATCCATTTACTAAAAAACTTAAATGAAAAGGGCTTAAGCGCTTCAATTTCAGTAGCAATTTCTTTAGTAACAACACGCTTAATAACATCAACAGCTTTTGGTCCCTGTACGGCAACTATAGCTAGATCAGTCTGTGGTGTTATCGTAACATCAAATTTTTGAATATTTTGATTAAACCATGCAACATCTGACTCTCTATTGCCAGCATTAACAACAACTCTAAAATGCTCAGCATCAACTTTATAAGTAATCAAATCATCAACTATACCAGCATCATGATTTAGCATACAACCATATTGCGCTTTATTCTCTTGTAATTTAGCAACATCATTAGCTAAAAGATAGCGCAAAAACTTCTCAGCTTCAGAACCTTGAATATCAACTGCCAACATATGCGACACATCAAAGATACCACAATCTTCTCTAACATTATTATGCTCTTGAATTTGTGAACCATAGTTAATTGGCATTGACCAACCTGAGAAATCAACCATCTTAGCATTACCTGCTATATGTGATTCATAAAGAGGAGTTTTCAGCATGAACTATCCACCTAAAAAATTATGCTCGATAATCACACTATACATTTTTTTTTAGTATTTTATAAGCATTTTGTTTCAAAAAATAAGATATTATTTATCATCAATAACTTTGATATAGAGCTTGCCATCTTTTGCTCTTTCAGGACCATGAATGTCTGTATCAAATCCAGGTAACATCGAACCTATTTTCTCAAGCATTAATAAGAAATCCAATATCACTTTAGATTCTTCGGTTATTTTCTCACCAGGAAAAATAACAGGTATTCCAGGTGGGTATGGTAATATCATAACCGCAGAAGTATGCTCATATAAATCTGCTAATGGTACTTTCTTTACTTTACCTTTTAATAATTTCTGAAAAGCCCTATGAGGATTAAGTTGTTGTTCTGGTAGCACATTAAAAGCATGGTACATAAGATTAGGAAGATTAGCTTCTTTCATATACTGATGTAACCTTTCACTAACCTCTTGAATTCTCATATCCTCATAAAATTTAGGATCTTCTGCATATAAAGTTGGTAGCATTTTTTCAACCAGTGTATTTTCATCATACATCTGTTTGAATTTATTCAATACCGAGATTAGCCTTACTGATTTAGCTTTCGTTGTACCTAAACTAAATATAAATAGTAATGAATATGGGCCAGACTTCTCAACCACGATATCATGCTCATCTAAGAATTTAGCAACCACATCTGCTGGTACTCCCCAGTCTTGCACATCGTTATCTTTTATTCCAGGAGTTAGAATTGTTATTTTGATAGGGTCTAATGAGAGAAAATCACCATCAACATTTTTAAATCCATGCCATTTATCAGCATTTCTTAGAAGCCATGCCTCTTTATTTGAGATATTATCAGGTTGCCAAACATCAAAAAACCAACCGTTCGCTTCAGATCTTAGTTTGATTAACTCTCTTCTAAAATCTATAGCTAAATTAATAGTCTTGTCGATAAGATTATAACCTTGCTCGCCCTCCATCATTGCTGCTGCTGTCTCAACACTAGCAACTATGGGATAAAAAGGCGAGGTTGAAGTATGCAGCATAAACGCTTCATTTAAAACTTCCTCATTATAGTCGCCTTTTATATGTAACATTGATGATTGGCTAAAGGCTGCCAGAAGCTTATGTGTTGACTGTGTTTCAAAAATTATATGTTCTGGTCGTGGGTCAATCTGCATCGCTGACTTATGCTTATAAATTGGATGAAATATTGCATATGGAATCCAAGCACTATCAAAATGTAGTTTTTTAACATCAAGCTCTCGATGTATCGTATCAGTATTATAAAGGATACCGTCATAAGTTGAGTTTGTAACCACCGCATATTCAGGCCACTTATCAGCAATATTACTACTATCTATCTTTTCTTGAATTGTTTCTCTTTTAAACTCTTTTTTAGGAATCCCACCAATTATTCCATAAGCATTTCTTGTCGGTTTTAGATATATTGGATTAACATCAACCATCATCATTAGATGTGTCACTGATTTATGGCAATTTCTATCAACCAAAATAGTATCACCGTCAGCAACACTATACATACCAACTATTTTATTTGCTGTTGAAGTACCATTTGTAACAATAAGCGATCTATCTGATTTAAAGACTTTAGATATATATTCTTCGGCGTCTTTATGTGCTTCAGAATGATCAAGCAAGCTTCCTAGCTCTTTCATTGAAATAGACAAATCTGTCTTAAAAATATTTTCACCATAAAAATCATAAAACAAAGCTCCTACTGCAGAACGCTGAAAACCATAACCTCCTTGATGTCCTGGAGTACAAAAAGCCGAATTAAAAGATTTAGAGTACTTAAACAACTCATAAGTCAATGGTGGCAATATATCATTAAAATAATTTGTGATAGTTTTGTGAATAAAGTCAGAATCTTCACCAGCTAAAGCATCATACTGCAAAAAGTTGATATTTAAGTTAAAATCACGCAAATTAAGCTTAATACTTTGACTATAGTCAGACGCCACAAATATTGGCAACTTTGTATTAAGGTGCGCAATATTATGAAAAGCTTCGATATTGAAACTAGCTCTATCTAAAACAATACAGCATATCCTAGAGTTCTCCTCAAGAATTTCAACAACTTCGGATAAATCATCAAGTTTCAAAGTATAGTATTCGTGATGATTTTTAAGATCTTTCTCAATTTTTAGTAAAAATTTTTCTTTATATGATTTTAAGGTATCTTTATAGACAAATACAACGGTTTTCATAATTTTACGACTTAGAGAAATAACTATATTATTAACTCAGTATACTAAAAGTACCCAAATTAAAAATATTTTTTTATCATAAATAATAGAAAAATATAGCCACCCCAATCTAGTTAGAATTTATAACTAATTCTAATTCACCATCTACTAAGCGATAAATTTTATTCATACGGCTAGCTAATTTCTCATCATGAGTGACAATCACAAAACTTGTACCAAAATCATCACTTAGTTGTTGCATCAATGCAAATATACTCTCTGATCTTTGGCTATCTAGGTTACCAGTAGGCTCATCAGCTAAGATACAGTTAGGATTTGTAACCAATGCCCTAGCAATAGCTACCCTTTGGCGCTCGCCACCTGAAAGTTCAGCTGGTTTATGATCAGCACGATGCTCAAGACCAACTTTTTTGAGAATTTCATTAGCAAGTTTTATTGACTCTTTTTTAGTATATTTTTTAGTGATAGCTAATGGAATCATAACATTTTCAATAGCTGTAAACTCTGGCAATAGGTGATGTAATTGATAAATAAATCCCAGATGCTTATTACGCATTTTTGCACGCTTATTAACAGATTGATTATCAAACCTCTCACTCATCAGATATACTTCACCGGCACTACATTTATCTAGTCCACCTAAAACATTTAGCAATGTAGTCTTACCTGATCCGGATAATCCAAGGATAGCAACTTTTTCACCTTTTTTAATTTCAAGATTTACATCTTTTAAGATAGCTATATCAGTTTTAAATTCTGTATATTTTTTTGAAACATTTTTGCAGCTTAAAACAACATCATTCATATCTTAAAGCCTCCACTGGCTGAACCTTAGAAGCACTCCAAGCAGGATAAAGTGTCGCTAAGAAACTTAAAAACATAGAAACCAAAGTAACTTTTATAACATCTGACCACATAAGCTCCGATGGGATATAATTTATAAGATAAACACTTGCGCTCAAAAATTGCTTACCAGTAACATTCTGGATAAAATTAACTATCTCTGTAGCATAAGTTGAAAGAAGTATACCAAGCAATACACCAATAACTGTACCTATCAAACCAATAATAAAACCTTGGTATATAAATACCGTTATAATTTGTCGTGATGACATTCCCATAGTTCTAAGAATAGCTATATCACTACGCTTATCAGTAACGACCATAACTAAAGATGATAATAAGTTAAATACCGCAACTGTAATTATTAGCAATAGGATAAAAAACATCATCGTTTTTTCCATTTTTAAGGCGTCAAAGAAAGATTTATTCTCATCTGTCCAATCACGAGTAAAATAGTAAGGTGGAATAGCGCCATCATTAAGTTTGTCTTTAACAAGTGGTGCATCATAGATATTTTTTACACTTAGTTGAAGAGATGATACCGAATTACCAGTTTCAAAAACTTTTTGTGCATTCTTGATATTAATCATTGCATAATAAGCATCATACTGATAGCTCACAGAGAATATTCCAGACACTCTAAATTGCTTAATCCTTGGGATCATCCCAGCTGGTGTTAGACTAATCTTTGGCACGATTAAAGTCACCTTATCACCAACTTTAACACCTAAATTATCAGCCAAGACACTACCTAAAACTATGTTATAACCTTGATTATCATCTAATGATGACAGCTTACCATCGACAATATGCTCAGCTATAGGAAGTACTTTGGTTTGATACTTAGGTTCTATACCCTGAATTTGTACAAATGCTGTCGTGCTACCACCACTATTTGCGCTAAGTAAACCTTGTGATTCTACTATTGGAGCTACTGCAGTAACACTTGAGGTACTTTTCTCAACCTCTTTGGCTAATGTGGGCCAATCAGTAACTTCCCCACCTAATTGATATACCTTTAATGGTGGTACCATCATTAGAATTTTGCTTTTGATCTGTTGATCAAAACCATTCATAACTGACATCACTGTGATAAGTACAGCTACACCTAGAGAAATACCCAAAAATGATATTGCCGAAATAATAGATATAAACCGATTACGCTTCTTAGCACGGATATATCTCAATCCAATAAATAGTGGCAGACTCTTAAACATTAAAATTCTTTTTTAGCAATAAAAATTACTCTATAGAATAACATATTAAGCTATGAAAAAACATTTCAAAAGCATCTAAGCAAATTACCACAAGTTATATTACAAAAACCATTTCTGTATTACAGTGAAATTAATTAACTATTAAAAAATGATTAGTCTTATTAATTTTTACCAATTGTTAGTAAAAAGCGCTTAGGTTATTATTAGCGCAACATAATATTTGGATAAGCAATAAAATGAGAAATTTAATAAAATCTCAAATCCATAAGATTAGCATATACCTTGGTTTATTAACTATTGCTTACTTAACATTAGCTATCACAATTACTGAAATTTTGTCTAAATATGCCTAGTTAAACTAATATCTTAGATAGCTAAAACAAACGCTGTTCTTCCCCACCACATAGGACAGACACCTGATATCGCAAATCAATAAGCTTTCTAGAATAGATCTTAACTAGCGATATTTAAAATGAAACTATTTGAATTATAGTCGTGAGTATGTAAAAAATGATAATGAAAAATTAAAAGAGGCTTGACGATTACCTACTTTCACCTGGGCAGTGCCAGACTATCATCAGCGTAAGACCGTTTCACTTCTGAGTTCGGAATGGGATCAGGTGGTTCCAGACTGCTATCATCGTCAATGCATGCTATAATACTCTTCTTAATTCATATGTCAACCATTAGTTTTGATATTACTAAAAAAACTTATATATTTTTACCTATTTGGTATTTTTCTAATAATAGTGGAACTTCCTCGCCACATTCTTGATAAGCTTTAAGTTCACCACTAGCAAATTTGGCTTGTAACTCTTCGCTATCCATATATTCGGTATCAAAATCAACATAGACAGAGCCAAGTAGATGATTAAATTCATGCTGAAATATCACAGCTGCTATAGAGTCAAGCTTACCTGTAATTTTCTCACCGTGTTGGTTATATGCCTCATATTCAATCTCTTTGTATGTTGCAAGCTTGCCTCTTTTTTCACCTAGCGCACTCAAACATCCATGCCAAAAACTTACTCTTTGTTTTGAAACTTTTGTAATTTTAGGGTTAATAAACACCTGATATGGGACACCATCAAAGCTTAATGGATATCTTGCATTAGAACTATCAAACTCTATCATAAATATTTGATAAGGATAGCCAATTTGATTAGCTGCAAGTCCTATACCATTACCTTGCATTTTTTCATACATTTCGGTGATGATGTTTTGTATTTCTAGACTTTTTATCTCTGACACAGGTTTACATTTTTGATATAGAACTTGATTATTTATGTCATTATATTGTATAAATTGCGATTTTATTTGTTGCATTTCGTTTTAGCTTTTACAACCATCATAATTTTGTATGTTAATGATTATAGCAAAGTTTTGCTATGTCATACATGGCTTGGAAGTAGCCAAAACTTTCAAATAAATTATCAAACTCCACTCAAACTAACTGTACTACCCTCAGCTATTAGCTTGCTAACATCATTGACAAATTTGTAGATAGAAAATGGCTTTTGTAAATAATCAAACTTACCATCAACGTCATCAAGAGAAATTGTTATCTCTAAAATGTTTTGTTTTTGGATATTAGTTGAGGCTATATTTTCTTTGAGATTACTAAGCACTTTTTTGAGATTAGTTGGATTTACATTTTGGCTTCTTAATGTTAGTTCAACTTTACTAAAATTTTCATCAATATATTGTGATATTGGTTGGACTTTATCAACACTTAGCTTATTACACTCCCGTTGCACATCACGGCTAACTTTGCCCTCTACAACCACAATATCATCAACTTGAATACTATCTTTAACACTAGCAAAAACCTCTTCACTAATTAGACAATCAGCTCTATCAAACTCATCATCAATATTGATAATATATAGAACTTTTCCTATTTTAGTCTTTCGACGTATAGCTGGTGTTATCATACTTGCGATAATTCTCACAGAATTACCATCAATATTCGGTTGCTGAATTTTATTAAGATCACTAAAGCTAACATGATTGCGCCAATGGCTCTCTTCATCAATAATATGTCCAGAAAAATACATCCCTAAAGCTTTTTTCTCATTAATAAGTAGCTCTTTTAGACTCCACTCTTCTACTATGCATTCTTTTTCAAGCTCTGTATCAGTATCACTCTCTTGCTCTGTAAAGCCAAATAAATCATCCTGTCCTGCAGCATTCATTTCATTGACATAACCAGCATTTTTGATAGCTTTTTCGATAGAGTTAAATGCTGTAGCCCTATTTCTAGATATATCTTTGATAGCTCCTGCAAAGCAGAGTGCTTCAAGAGCTTTTTTATTAACCTTACGTAAATCTACTCTACGTGTCAGATCAAATATAGAACTAAACTCTCCTTCAGCATCTCTCTCTGTAAGGATACTTTTAATAGCCTCGCCACCAAGTCCTTTGATAGCTCCTAAGCCAAGCAAGATTGTACCTTTTGAAATAGCTATACAGTCATAGACACTTTTGTTTACATTAGGTGCTAGAACTGTAATACCCATATTTTTACAATCTAGGATAAATTTAACAAGCTGGTCAGTATTCCCCATATCTCCAGACATAAGAGCAGCCATATATTCATCAGGATAATGTGCTTTTAACCAAGCGGTTTGATAAGCAATTAGTGCATAGGCAGCAGCATGTGATTTGTTGAAACCATAACCAGCAAAAGCTTCCATTTGGTCAAATATCTCATCAGCAAGCTTGGCATCGATATTGTGGTATTTAGCAGCGCCCTCTTTAAAAATTTTACGCTGCTGCTCCATTTCTTCAGGTTTTTTCTTACCCATAGCACGACGCAATAAATCCGCACCACCAAGAGTATACCCAGCAAGTTTTTGTGCCATCTGCATAACTTGCTCTTGATATACTGGGATACCATAAGTCTCTTTTAGTACTTCTTCAAGTAAAGGATGTAAGTAGGCAATCTGTTTTCTACCATGCTTACGGTCGATAAACGTTGGGATATTCTCCATTGGCCCAGGACGATATAGTGCTACTAAGGCGATAATCTCTTCAAAATTAGAAGTTCCAAGATCCTTGACAATCTGACGCATACCTTGTGATTCAAGCTGAAATATTCCTGTGGTATTACCAGCTTGCAAAAGCTTAAATGTTTTTTGATCATCTAAAGGTATATCAGCTATATCTAAAGGTTTTTGATCAGCTGGTCTTTTAGCATTAATGCTTTTAATAGTATTATTGATAATCGTTAAGTTTTTTAGTCCTAAAAAGTCAAACTTAACTAGGCCAACATCTTCAACATCGCCTTTATCAAATTGAGTTACAATATCACCGCCCTTATCCTCACAATATATAGGTGCAAAATCTGAAATTTTTGTTGGCGAAATTACAATACCTGCAGCGTGTTTACCTAAACTACGTGGTAAGCCTTCTAGTTTTTGGGCTCTTTCAATAATCTCAGCAACTTCTTCATCTGCTTGCATTTCATCATATAATGGTTCGCCTTCTTTTAGGATCTTATTAAAAGTTGTGCCTGGTGTTTCTGGAATAAGCTTTGCGATCCTATCACCAAAACCAAAACTTTGCCCCATTACTCTTACAACATCTCGTACAACACCTTTAGCAGCCATCGTACCATAGGTAATAATCTGTGCAACGCTCTCTTTGCCATATTTTTGCTCTACATACTTGATAACTCTATCTCTACCTTGGATACAAAAATCTATATCAAAATCGGGCATCGATACCCTTTCAGGATTCAAAAACCTCTCAAAAAGTAATCCATAAGGTAATGGATCTATATCAGTAATTAACAAAGAATACGCTACTAACGACCCCGCGCCAGAGCCTCGCCCTGGTCCTACTGGGATATCATTTTCTTTTGACCACCTAATAAAATCCTCAACAATTAGAAAGTAACCAGAGAATCCCATATCGCAAATGATATCAATCTCACGTTGTAACCTATCTTTATAAACTTTTATGATATGTTCATGCTTATCAGCTGGCCTATTCGCTAATATTTTTTCTAAACGCTTATCTAATCCTTGATAACATAACTTTGAGAAGTACTCCTTTTCTGTCAAACCTGCTGGAATATCTACTGTGGGCAGACACGGCTTGCCTAATTCAAATATAACGTTACAACGCTTTGCAATAGCTAGAGTATTATCTACAAGCACTGGCAGTGCAGAAAAAGTTTCATACATTTCTTCAGCCGATTTTAGATACTGTTCTTTAGTAAATTTAGATTTACGTGACTCATCTAAGATAGTTGTTTTCTCATTGATACAAGCTCTAATTTCATGAATATCATAATCATCTGCTTCCATAAATACGGTTAAGTTTGTTGCTACAGCTATGAGATTATACTTGCTAGCATATTCTAGAGCCTTTTGATTGTACAAACCCTCATTTTCATACTCTAACTTATGAATCTCGATAATATAATTATTGGCTCCGAATATCTCAACATTTTGATTAATAATCTCATCTGCCTTGCGATAATCCTTAGTCAAGATAGCTTTGCCTAGCTCTCCCTGCTGGCCACCATTTAAACAAATGACACTTTCTAGTTTTACCTCGCCAAGCCAAGATTTAGGTATAAGAGGAATTGAACCGAACCTATCAGCTTCTTGATATGCTTTTGAAACTAGATTAACAATATTTTGATAACCTTGATTATTCTCTGCTAATAATACTAAATCACATACACCAAATTCTGTATCAACCTTTAGCTCAACTCCAAAGATTGGCTTAATCCTACTAGCTAAAGCTTGCTTATAAAACTTAACTGCAGCAAATAAATTACATACATCAGTGAGAGCCACCGCAGCAATATTTTTATCTTTTGCTCTTGCAAAAAGGTCACTTAGGCGTACTGTACTATCAACAACAGAAAATCCAGTATGAACTCTTAGATGAGAAATCATTGTTCGATTATGTTTTTTTATGAACTTAGCTACAAATATTACTATAAAAGTAATAAGTTCGAAACTTATTTAAAAAATGATCTAGCTACCTGGTTTTATTATTTTGAATTTAGCTCGATGTTTTAAAACTACATGAACTAAAAGCTTAAGATCTTCTTTAGGCTAAAAATAAACAAAAATAATTAATACATCAACTTATATTATGAGTTTATTATTAGACTGATTTATATAAAGTTTACTAGTTGCTATTATATTGCAAATCTTTAACAAATTTTTCTAACTCATTTTTTTCGAAGTTTTGAGTAAGCTCTAGAATTGCTTGTTCAAAGCAGTTTCTTGAGTATTCTAAAACAAATTTTTCATCATCATTTTTAAGTTGCTTAGCAATGTGCATAAGGCTCTTTTGTAAACGTTTGACTACTAAAATATTACTACTCCCGTAGCTTCTAATGTGCTCAAAACTGCTTTTAATAAACCGTTCAATAGCAATCTCTTTTACATATAAATTGTTATAAATCACATTTTGACTAGATTTTGTTTCAAATAAACAATCTAGTATCCCTGTAAGAGAATCAATGACTTTAATAACTGTACCAGGATCATTATTAAAAAATGCTTTAGCTGAGATTTCACTGAGTATTGTAAGCCCAAAAAGGGAATCGCCTGAATAACTCTTTTCTTGAGAGAATATAAAATTCTTAACTACTTCATTAAAACTTTCTTGAGAAAGAGGCTTAGATGAGCTCACATAAGCTACTATATCAGAACTTATTAAATGCTCGCCATTGTATCTTAAAATATACACCTTTGCGTTAATTTTTTCACATAACGTATTTAAATTTTCTAAGTCAATATCAGTTAAAAAACTATATTTTCCTGCATAGACAGGAACACTTTTTAGTATTTTATTATGTGTAAACTTATTGCATCCCATATATCGGTCTTTAGCATACTTCTTGATATTTTCGAAAGCATATTTTTCAGACTTAGATAATGAGGTTCTTACTTGACCAAGCTTGACAATCTCATCTACCCAAATTATAAAAGTAGAAATAACTACAATAAACACTATAATAGTAGTTATAAAAATAAAAAATATACCACTTTGATTAAATATTTCTGACTTAATACCAACAGTAGCAACCACTCCATAAATAAAAGCGCCAATGAATTTAGAATGCGCACTTTGTGAAGAACTATCCCGTAGCAATAGATTTAATATACGAGGGGTACCAACGTTACTAGCTGAATTATAAGCATTTACTATAGAGCCTACTGCAAAGACTGTTATTGTAAGCATACTTGTGGTGATAATTGAAAGTAAATTATTTACTGTTTCTAAATTAATTTTATGTGTATAAAAGGAAATTTCATATCTTTGAAGTAGGTAGCAACTATAAACACTTATTACTGCTAAAATACTGTAAGTTATAGGTTGAAACCATAATTTATCCCTAATTATAGACAACTGATGTTTTAATAAAAAAAATAATTTTGTCATTTAGACATCCTCAAAGATTTTAAAAGAATTTATATGTGCAAATTTAAAACACAACTTTTAAATAAAATATTTTAACTTTTGTTTTAAAAAATATTAACTTAACTGAATATATAAAAAAACCTAGAAACAGCAAAAAGTTCATTTAGGCACTATCAAGACAGAAAATCTGGTATGAACTATCTTAGATCAGAAATCATTGTTGAATTACCCTATTAATGAGCAACAGCTTATAAGTATTTCCAACACAAACTATATAATCTAAGACTTTAGATTATATATGATTATAAGCTTTGCTATAATTAATAGTTGTAAATAAATAACTAGCTTATAGTAATGACTATAAAAAAAATTTTCTTGCATATTGTAGGCTTTGTTTTACTATTTGCTTTTGTTTTTACAAATGCTAATACAGCATCAAATTTAGAAAAAGATACTAATGATCTTTATAACTTACCTAAAAATTACTACACCACTAATCATCTTGATCGTATAACTAAGAAAATATTTAAACCATCACTATATATTGCTATTAATGGTGGTTGGGGACAGCAAACTAATATGTCTAAAGGTGGGGAACTGTAGTTGCAAATCTTGGATATAGATTTAGTCAATCTTATGCCATAGAATTTGTTTATCAAAACTTTCTAGTTAGCCAATATAATACTACTCAAGTTAATAACTATTTTGCCGGTGCAGCAAAGTACTATTATAAAATTAATGATTATGTAACCGCATATGCTGCCGCTGGACTTGGTATTGGTCATACCAACATTAATGGAATAGCCAATCAACAAAATGCTCCAAATAGCTATTTAGCAACAAATAATACTTGGGGAGGGTTTGCAGTTTTTCCTGTAGGTATAATGTTTCCAATCAAATATATGGATAACCTTAGTCTTAAAGTAACCTATACATATAGTATTTCTTTTTCAGGCAACTCGCAAAACTTTGTCACATCAGGTTTACAGTATTCTTTCTAAAATAATCTTGGTATTATTTTCTAAAACTTTGCTTATCAGATATTTTATAATCCAAGAAATTACTAATATGATGTTTTTTATCTTTAAATATAAAATTATTGTACACAATCATATACATCAGAACTTTTCTTACATAATGACGTGTTTCACCAAATGGAATATTCTCTATCCAAATTGCTGCTGGAATTTCTTTTTCATTTAGCCACTTAGCAACATTACCAGGACCAGCATTATAAGCTGCTATTCCTAGTACATTATTCTTATCAAAAAGCTTTTCTAGGAAAAATAAATTAGCTGTCCCAAGTTTAATATTATTCTCTGGGATAAATATCTGACTAGCCATACCTTGAGATTTATCACCAATTAGAGATAATTTATACTTTTGAGCTATGAATTTTGCGGTTGGCTCTGTAACCTGCATCAATCCCTTTGCCCCAGCTGAGGAACCTGCACTAATATCAAATAGTGATTCTTTACGCATAATTGATAACACAAGGTCTTTATCAATTCCAAATTTTTGAGCATTTTGATTAATTACATTTATAAAAGCTTTCGGAAAGAGCGTATCAATACTATTGTAACTACCAATAACCGACATATTGAAAATAGCTGCATAATACATTTGATTATCTTCAGCTAAATTTGCAAGTTGTTTAATCTCATCAATCCGTTTATCTCTAAGCTTATTTCTAATTGCCCATTGCCAAATACTTGTTGAATCTTTGTATTGTCCGATCTGATATAAATCGATAGCCTGTGCAGTAGCATCTTCTGTGAGTAGTTTTTTAGTCTCACTATTACTTAATGCTGTAGTGATATCATTACCAAAGTTATATGCTTTACCAAGCTTATCAGCTGCTAAGAATGAATAATAATCTAGTGGAGTTCTAGTCAAACTCTCAAATATCTCATCAGCTTTTGCTTTTTCTCCTGTTTGTTCATAACTATAAGCTAGCCAATATTTCCATGCTTGATCTTGTTGGGAATTTTTAGGTAGCTGATCGTATGTTTGTATATAACCTTTGAAGTTCTCATTATACAGGTCAACTCTTAATAACCATTCCCATGCTGTTGTATCAAGATATTTCTTATCAACTCTACTTAGCCATTGTTTTGCTTGTGACGACTGCGACCTTGCAAAACTTACTGCTATTGCTGAAATAACTTGTTGTTTTACTTTTGTGCTTAGATATCTTTTATTTTTTAGTTTATCCCATACTTTTGCATAGCCTTCAACATCTTTTCTTATTAAATCTCTAGAAATATCAACAAATACTTTGTCAAAATAATTATAGTTATGAAATCTATTAATGAAGCTATCCAATTTACGTGGATCTTTAGTAGCTTGTTTCCATGCAATTATATAATTAAGATAATCTTTGTTATCTTTGACATAAGTATTTAATAACCATAGGCTATCATCAAATTTATTAGCAAATGCAAGGGTATATGCTTTAGTTGTTATGTAAGCACTTGGTTTATACTTAGAGTTATCCCAATATTTTTGCATTGCATTACATGCAGCAGGCATATATACACGGTTTTGCCAAAGCTGACCATATTCATTTAATGCTTTGTTTTTGTCGCCTGATTCATATTCTGCTTGCATGCTCCAACACTTACCAGATGTACCTAAATCACCTTTATAATACTTATCAAAGAGCTTCCAATCCTGCTTTTGAGCATAATATTGCGCCAAATCTTCACTAAGGCGATTTTGCCAATAGCTATTATTGTCTTGCTTAAAATACTCATCTATTGTTGATTGCTGAAAAATATCTGGATCTGTACTTATTTCTTTATATTGTAAATAAGGGTAAATACTAGTACTTTTAAGTTTTGATTTATAATAATAATACAATTTATAATCTTTGTTATCTAACGCATTTATAGCTTTTTGAGAATATTCAATTTGTTGTGTTGTGAGACTATAACCAATAGCACTAGATAAAATCAATAAGCAACTTGTTATGAACTTTTTATTAAACACAATAGTTTGACAACTAGAAAATTATTTTACTAAGAATACTAACATTATTAATATCAAAAAACTAATAATTATCAAACTTCAGTGATAATAACCATAATTTGAAATAGCAAAACTTTATAGATTTTCATAAGCAAAAGTTAGTATATTTAGTTTAATTAAATTACAATAATACAAATAATATTTACTAAAATTATTTAAACTGTGAAAGATAAACTAAAGCTAGTTTTCGTGTTTGCCTTTATCTACTTGATTTTATTGATAGTTTTCTATTATTCTCGTATACAACATAATTATTCTTTTGCAATATCGACATCTAAAAATAACAGTATTACAAAAAAATTAGATATTAAGACTATAGCTAATCTACGATACCTCAAATATAATCATGCTTCATCGATGACAACTATTGATAATAAATTATTTATCACTTGGTATAGTGGTGATCAAGAAACAGCACCAAATACTAAGATAATGCTTGCAACAGCTGAGAAAGTAGCCGGAAAGTGGCACTTTGATGAAGCCAGATCTATTATCGATCGTCAAAAATTTCAATCTATATTGAAAAAACATATTCATCATTTAGGTAATCCAATTATATATTCGCAAGGAAAAAAATTATGGTTAGTTTTTACCTCATCTAGCGGTGGTTGGACAACTTCTTCTTTAAACATCATGTACTCAAATGATCTAGGTAAAACTTGGAGTCAGCCTAAAACGATACTATCTTCAAATATCCTAAACTTTAGTACACTAACAAGAGGATCCGCGATCGAGCTAGATAATAATAGATTTGCGATTCCTGTATACAAAGAATTTAATAACCTTAATGGTAGATGGTTCATCTTTAATCAAAATGGTGAGCTTATATTTGTTTCAGAGATGACTAATGATGGTGTAAATTTACAACCTACTGTAGTTCCACTATCAAAAACACATGCTTTAGCACTATATAGACAAATGCATAGCCCAATAAAAAAAATATACACAAACGAAACGGCTGATAGTGGTATATCATGGTCAAAAGTAAAGCCAACACAACTAGATAACCCAGATGCTGGTATTGCCGCAATAAAAATACAAAATGGTATACTTTTAGCTTATAACAACGCTACCAATAGTCGCGCAGATCTTAGTTTAGCATTCAAGGCAGATAATTCTCAACAGTGGCAAAATATCTATACATTCCCAAATAAAACTAAAGCAGAACTCTCATATCCTGCCTTTAGCCTATATCAAAATAATATTATTTTAGCATTTTCTGATAAAACTAAAGGGACAATAAGAGTTGTTGAGATCAAAGGAGAAGATTCTAATGCTTAATTATTATAACCTTTTGACAGCAAACCTTTTTGTAATATATATTTTTTTAAGAATATTTACTTTTCTACCTAAAAGATTACTATTACTAGTAATACTAATACTTCTTTGCTTTAATTTTATAAATATAACCTCTGACAATCAGACTATATTTTATTTTGTTACTGGATTTATAAACTATTTTAGTTTTTCTTCATTTGTCTTGTTTATATTCATCATAGTAACTACACTTATAAGCAAAAGAATTGCTATTTTTCCATATACCTGCACAGCTTTTTTATTGATACTTATTATATTTTATGGTTTATTCTTTATCGTATCATATAAGCTTTACGACATTGGTTATAGCGCATATTTAGTATTAACTTGTGTATTTGCCTATGGGCTAATGCTACTTGTAATTTCTAATCGATTTATATTATTCAATATTATTATAGTTATTGCGACAATTGCGTACTTTAGTGGTATCTTACAGAATAATATATGGAACTATCTCTTAGACCCAGTTTTGTTAGTCATATGTGTTATTGAGATATCCCGAGCTTTATTCATCACAACAAAAAATAAACAGCATAAAGATAAGATTATATATTACTAAGTATTTGCATTATAAAGTTTGCGGATCTTTTAGCAGCCATCTTAGCAAACTCATCAAAATTTTCAGGCGCATTACCGTCAGCAGTGTCAGAAATGCTTCTTAGAATTAAACTTGGCACACCCATTTCATTACAGATAAGATTAACACTTGCCCCTTCCATTTCTATAGCCTTTGCATCAAACTCTTTGATTACAAAATCTTTTCTCTCTGCACAATGGACAAATTGATCACCTGTAGCTATAACACCAGTGTGTAGATTAAGACCAAGTTCATTAGCAACATTTTGTGCTTGTTTTAAAAGTTTAGTTGATGTTTTAATTTCAACTTCTGAAATAGGAATCTTACCATATGGATAACCAAAGGCAGTGACATCAACATCATGTTGTACTGTAGCAGTTGCAGCAATCATATCTCCTACTTGTAAATCTTGTAGCCCTCCAGCAACTCCGCTAAACAACAATGCCTCAACACCAAAGCGCTCAATCATTATCGTTGCTGTTAAGCTTGAGAATACTTTACCAATTTTACTATAAGCTATTACAAGCTCTTTATCCTGATAATTTGCTAGATAGTATTTGTTATTTGCATACTCTACAGTCTCATAGCTATTTAACTTATCTAGGATTGGCTGAATCTCTATCTCCATTGCGCCTAATATTGCAATTTTTTTCATTATTTACTCTCTATAGTTTCTATATCAATTTTTGTTATTTTTCTAAAACCTTGAGGTAATAGCACACCACCGCCAGATGGCCTATCGCTATAATAAGTCTCAATATTTTTACTATCAATACGAATAAATCTCTTACCAGCATTTAGTGTTAATTCTTGATTTGCTCTAAATAGCTCAATAAATTTAAGTTTGTCTTTTTTGTCTAGTCTAATAATTGATTTACCCTTACCTTTTTTAAGTAATGCAAAACTTGCAAAATCACGAATAATAACTCTACCTTCTGAACTTATAGCTAACATCTTATGATCCTGTTCAAATGGTATAAACTTAAAGACATCATCAGCATCAAAAATATTTTTTCCCGTTACTTTATTTGTAATAAGATCTTCAGCTGGTATAACAAAGGCTTTACCACTTTCACTAGCGATTAAGAAATACTCTGCAGCATTTACAAAAGCCATGCTTATAATCTGATCTTGCTTATCCAAAGGGATATATGTAGTTATATGCTCACCATATCCTCTTGCAGATGGCAATTTATCTACATACATAGAATACGCCTTACCAAGCTTACTAAAAAATACCAGTTTAATATTACTATTACCTGTAGTTACTAAGAATGGCTTATCCTCAGGTTTATAGCTTAAACCTGCTGGATCAATATTCTCACCTTTAGCACATCTAATCCAACCAGCTTTTGACAAAATAATAGTTACTCTCTCACTAGGCATTAGATCCTTTTCTTCTAGAGCTTGGGCCTTTTCTGCAGCAATAACTTTCGAGCGTCTAGAATCACCAAAATCCGCTAATATTTGTTTAAATTCTTTCTTCATTAAGTTTCTAAACTTAACTTCGCTATTTAAATAACCCTCGAGTAATTCTCTTTCTCTTTGTAATTCCTTTTGCTCTTTTTTGATCTCAATTTCTTCAATCTTTGCTAACTTACGTAATCTGATGTTCAAAATAGCTTCAGCCTGGATTTCAGAAAGTGTAAATCTAGTTTGTAATTCGTCACTTGGATCATCATAGTTTCTAATGATATCAATCACTTCATCAATATTTAGAAATGCTATTAATAAACCTTCTAATATATGCAAACGATCTAATACTTTATCTAAACTAGTCTGTAGTCTTCTTCGTAAAGTATTCTTACGATATTCAAGCCATTGTTTAAGTATATCTAAAAGATTTTTAACTTGTGGACGATTATCTAAGCCGATCATATTCATATTAACACGAAAGCTTTTCTCAAGATCTGTAGTTGCTAACAAATGTCCTATTATTTTCTTGATATTCTTCTTTGTCGTTGCTGAATATAAAACTATTCTCACTGGCTCTTTATCATCTGATTCATCTTGGATATTTTTTATCCAGGTGATCTTCTGTTGCTTAAGTTCATTAGCGATTTGCTCCATTACCGAAGCACTTGAAACTTGATGAGGTAGTTTTGTAATCACAACATTACCATGATTATCATACTCATAAACTGCCTGCTGACGTATCGATCCATTACCTGACTTATATACTTCGGCAATTTCTTCTTTGCTACTAATAATATTGGCACCACCAGGATAATCAGGAGCCTCAATGATCTCAAGAATTTCTTCAATAGTGGAATCAGGCTTAGATAATAATTGCAAGCAAGCATTTATAATCTCTGTAATATTATGAGGAGGAATATATGTCGACATCCCCACAGCTATACCCATAGCACCATTAAGTAATATATTTGGCACTTGAGCAGGCAAAAGCTTTGGTTCATCCATTGTTCCATCAAAGTTTTTGACCCAATCGACTGTGCCTTTTTTTAATTCATCTAGAAGTAATACTGCATATTTAGACAAACGCGACTCAGTATAACGCATCGCAGCGAATGACTTTGGATCATCTATAGAACCCCAGTTACCCTGCCCATCAATAAAAGGATAGCGATATGAAAAGTCTTGTGCCATCAATACCATAGCCTCATAGCAAGCACTATCACCATGTGGATGGTATTTCCCTAAAACATCACCAACTGTACGCGCTGATTTTTTATACTTAGATAAATGGCTTAATCCAATTTCACTCATAGCGTATATAATACGTCTTTGTACGGGCTTAAGACCATCAGAAATATGTGGTAAAGCTCTATCCAAAATCACATACATTGAATAATTTAGATATGCTTGTTCCGAAAATTCAGCTACAGAGCGAGTGCTTTCTAAACTTGAGAATAAATCCATGTATATATAGAAAATATTAAGTAATTATTTGCTAAATTATATATTAACAGAACTTACTATACTAGATAACTAACTATTAGTATTCAAAAACGCCTATTATACTTAACTCTTCTGCCTTCTTAAGTAAGCAATAGTTTCTAACTCTTTTGAGAATACAAATTTATTTCTTTGTAAAAAATCTAAAGTTTTCAAAATATCCTTAAATCCAGAGAGAACCCAAGCTTGAATATTATAATCAAACACAGTTTTTGCTTTTAGGTATCTACTTACTCCTGCTCTGCACTCTTGAGTCAAAAAATCTGTTGCTGGAAACTTAATAACAATAACACCACTCTTATCATACGCAGCAACCTTAGAATACATCGTCAAGCTAGCTAATTGCTCTTTGATACCTTTAAAATCTTCCCAAGCTAAAAGCATTTTCTCTGTTGTTTCTTTTTCTAAAAACTTTATAGACTTTGTATTATAACTTTGTTTTAAACTATAAGCTTCCTCTTTGAGTTGATTATATTTTTCGAGTAATTCTTTATAGCAACGTTCTAAGCTAAGATTAGAGATTTCTAAACTATCATTTTTATTAGAAAGCTCAACTTGCTTATGCTTAAGCTTATTAGTACTTTTAGATATTTGTTGTTGAATATATTGCATAATGTCATTACGTAAACTAAAAGCAATATCATCTCTATCAATATCAAACTGTTTTAGCGTAAATCTTATGGTTTCAAGCAGTTGATCGCGCACTGGTTGATTAGGCTCTAGTGTCTCTTGCTCAGCAATTGCTAAAGCTTGTTTTTTATTCTCTTTATACAAGGTAACTTTTTCTACCAAATCAATAATAGAGACACCCTCACCAATCAGCTTTCTAACCTTATTGACAGTAATCTCTTCATTTTGAGATCTTAAAAGATCACATTTTTGATTTACCAGCTTCTGAGCTACTTGTTTTAACATACTATTTTTTTTCTTCTTCTCTTAGTGTTAGGACTTCACAACCATCTTTTGTAACCAAAATTGTATGCTCCCACTGTGCTGAGAGTGAACGGTCTTTTGTAACAGCAGTCCAACCATCTTTTAGTACGGATACTGCTCTTTTACCGATATTTATCATCGGTTCGATTGTAAATATCATTCCTTCTTCAAACATTGCTCCAGTACCAGCTTTACCATGATGCATAACATGAGGAGGTTCATGGAAATTAGCACCGATTCCATGACCACAAAAAGCATCAACTATAGAATAACCGAACTTCTTTGCATGCTTTTCTATAGTTGCTCCGATATCACCAAAATGGTTACCAGGTCTAACAACTTCTATACCTTTCCATAAGCATTCATAAGTAACTTCAACTAGCTTTTTAGCCATAACTGATGGTTCACCTATCAGAAACATCTTACTTGTATCACCATGGTAACCATCTTTTTTAACTGTGATATCAATATTTACTATATCACCATTCCTAAGCTTTTTATCAGCTGGAATTCCATGACAAACAACATGGTTTATTGAAGTACAAATTGATTTAGGAAACCCATGATAATTAAGCGGCGCTGGATATGCATCTTGCTCTTTAACTATATATTCATGACAAATTCTATCAAGTTCTGCAGTTGTTACTCCTTCTTTAACAAAAGGAGAAATCATTTCTAAAACTTCTGCTGCCAACCTACCAGCAACGCGCATCTTTTCTATTTCTTGTGGAGTTTTTATTATTATTTGACTCATCTGTAATCAACACTTTAAAGAAAATCTATTCATACATTATAAACCATCAGTTTATGAATATATAGATCTTACAAAAGGATGTTAAAATTATTGGAAAAGTAAAATAAAATTAATCGATCAATACTATGCAAATAAAACAAGCTCAACAAACTATCGCCGAACTTTTTAAAGATATAACTCATCCAAGGCTTGCTAGCTTTATTGCTTTATCAGAAGAGGTTGGCGAATTAGCAAATGAAATAATGCAAAAGGAAATCTACGAAGAAACCAATAACAATCAAAAAATCAAAGCCGAACTTACAGATGTATTTGTAAGTTTACTTGAACTAGCAAATGTCTATAACATAGATTTAGAGACTGAGTTTGCAGAAAAAATCCAAACTCTAAAACCTCGAGTACAACAATGGAATAAAGCTAAAGGTTTACTCAAAGCTAAAAGGATTAAGTTAGATTAAATCTAGAACTACTCTAGCAACAATTCATATATAAGTTTGAATATTTTGCAGTTACATATATCTTTTAGTAATATTTTGTACTACAATCTAGTTTTGTAAGGATAAAAGAAAATTTCTATTCAATTTAAATTTTCATTATTTAATTTCAGTTTTTGCTTAATCTCTTAAATTGTCATTCGATAATTCCATACACTAACAAATAGCTTTTATAGCTATAAAAACTAAATAAACAAAAAACAAAAGAGAATAAAAATGAATAATAAATCACAAGGTACAGTAAAATTTTTCAATGAGCAAAAAGGATTTGGTTTCATCACTCCTGAAAATGGTGGAAAAGACGTATTTGTACATATATCAAAATTAAATGGTGAAACTCTTGCTGAAGGTCAGCAAGTTACTTTTGAAACTCAAGAAGGTAGAAAAGGCCCTGAAGCTATCAATATTGAGGTACTATAATGCCAAGTATTAGAGTAGATGAGCGCAAACCTTTTGATATAAGTTTAAGAAACTTCAAACGTGCTTGCGAAAAAGCTGGTATTAAGCAAGAGCTTAGAGATAGACAGCACTACGTAAAGCCAACAGAAAAAAGAAAGATAGCAAAACGTCAAGCTGTCAAAAGAGCAAGGATTTCTCAGAGAAGAGCTTACATCTAATTATTTCTTAACATTTCCCAATCTTTTTTATTTAATATAAAAACAATTCTTTGACGAAAACTATCTTTCATATGAAATTTAGCTCCTAGCCTTGCTACTGCTCTTTGTGAACGAAAGTTTTTATCCCAAACATCAAAAAATATATTATCAATAAATTCAAAAGCATAATCTATCATTAGCTTTTTAACTTTTCTATTTAGTTCTGTTCCCCAATATTTTTTAGCATAAAATGTATAACCTATCTTTAGTGATTTTGTACTAGAATCATACTCATAATATCTAGTTGAACCAACCAATTTATTTTTATAAAAAATAATATAACAATTTTGCGTATTATTTAAACCACCTTCAAAATACTTTCTAAACCCATTTAACTCACACCGTGATTTATCATTATGTTGTGTCCATATTTCAGGATCTTTAGCGATCTCAAACAGCTCATCAAAATCATCTTGAGACATTATCTGAAGTCTAACATCCTCATAGTAGAGAGATTTATTAAAGTCCATAAAACCACCTTACTTATTTAAAAAAACTATCGATATACTAATGACTGGCAACTTTGAAAAAATAGATGATTAGAAAGTGAGGCAGTTTAAGCTTTACTCAACAGTCACAGATTTAGCTAAGTTTCTAGGTTGATCAACATCTGTACCTTTGATTATAGCCACATGATAGGATAATAGTTGAAGTGGTATCGTAAATACCACAGGGGCACTAAAATCATGTCCTCCATCTAACTCTAGCACAATACTATTATCAAAGTTAACTCTTTCTTTAACAACTTTATCAACAAAAAGAATTAGCTTGCCGCCTCGAGCATGTACTTCCTGTAAGTTAGATAAGGTTTTATCTAATAATTCATCATTTGGCACAACTGCAACTATTGGCATATTCTTATCAACTAGAGCTAAAGGACCATGCTTTAACTCTCCTGATGGGTATGCTTCAGCATGGATGTAAGAAATCTCTTTGAGTTTTAACGCCCCTTCAATAGCTATAGGATAATATAGCCCTCGTCCTAAAAAGATAGTATGTTCTTTATCAGAAAAGTACTCACTTATTTGATCTATCTCGCCATCTAGTTTTAAGGCTCCCATAACCAAAGCTCGGATATTTTTGAGTTCTTCAGTATATTTAGCTATCTGCTGATCTGATAAACTATTTTTGAGTTTAGCCATTACTAATGTAAATATTGCCAATGCCACTAACTGTGTTGTAAATGCCTTGGTTGAAGCTACGCCAATCTCAATACCGGCTTTTGTCATAAAAGCGATATCAGATTCTCTCACAAGCGAACTATTCGGCACGTTACAAATACACATACTACCAATATAATTTTGTTTTTTGCTCTTTCTAAGCGACTCTAGAGTATCTGCTGTTTCACCAGATTGAGAAATACTCACAAATAAAGAACCATCAACTACAACGTTATCCCTATATCTAATCTCACTCGCTATTTCGACACTACATGGAACTTTTGCATACTTTTCAATCCAATACTTTGCTGTCATACCAGCATTATAACTAGTTCCACACGCAACAATACAAATGTGTTTAGTTTTCTCAAATAATTCTTTAGCTCTTTTATCAAAACTATCTAGACTAATTTCACCATCAGCCAATGATGCTAAGATAGTATTTGAAACAGCTTCTGGTTGCTCATATATTTCTTTGACCATATAATGTTTATAACCATCTTTAGAGGCACTTGATGAAGAGTAATTATACTCCTCAACCTCAAGATTTTTTGCTACACCATTATTATCAAAAACCTCAATATTATCTTTAGAAATAACTGCAATGTCACCTTCATCAAGATAAGAAAATTTATTTGTAACTGGTAATAATGATAACGCATCTGATGAAATAAAATTCTCATCTATACCCACACCAATTACAAGTGGCGAACCTGAACGCACCGCAACAATTTTATCAGGGAATTTTTGTGAGATTATTGCTAAGGCATATGCTCCCTTAAGCATAGCTATGACATGTTTAATATTATCAACTATGCTAAAATTATCACGCCATTCTTTTTGTAGCAAATGTGCGATAACCTCAGTATCAGTATCTGACTTGAATTTATAACCATCATTAATAAGAGTCTCTTTAAGCTCAGCAAAGTTCTCTATGACACCATTATGAACTATACAAAAGCTTTCCGAAGCATGGGGGTGAGAATTATTCTTAGATGGTTTACCATGAGTAGCCCATCTAGTATGAGCTATTCCTATATCTCCTTTAAAATCAGCTAAATTATGCACAGATTTCTCTAGCTCAACAACTTTGCCAACCTCTTTACATATATCTATATGATTTTTATCATCAATTATTGCTAAGCCAGCAGAATCATAACCTCTGTACTCTAATTTTTTTAAACCTTCAATTAAAATATTAGTAACATTTCTTGTAGAGTTAGCACCTACTATTCCACACATAACACAAACCTTATTTTTTATTATTTATCTGTTTTCTTGACAGGTCTTTGCCAAGTATCAATATGACGCTGTCTTGCTCTTGAAATTGCAAGATTATCAGCAGGAACATCTTTCGCAATAGTTGATCCAGCACCAACAGTTGCACCTTGACCAATATTAACTGGGGCTATTAATTGTGAATCAGAGCCAATGAACGCATAATCCCCTATAACTGTTTTATGCTTATTGACCCCATCATAATTACAAGTTATTACTCCAGCACCTATATTACAATTAGCACCAATTTCACTATCGCCAAGATAAGTTAAATGAGATGCCTTTGAGCCTTTGCCAAGAATCGTTTTTTTAGCTTCAACGAAGTTCCCAATAACAGCACCCTCTTTAACATCACATTCAGGTCTAACACGTGCAAATGGACCAACTATTGCACCTTCACGAATAATAGAACCATCGACCATACTGTTAGATTTGATTCTAACATTATCTTCGATAATACAATTTTTGAGTATACAGTTAGCTCCAATGACAACATTATTACCAAGTTTGACATTACCCTTGATTATTACATTAATATCTATCCAACAATCTTTACCAACATCAAGATTACCACGCACATCAAATCTATTCGGATCAGCAATACTTACACCTTTAGCCATAATCTTTTCAGCAACATTTCTTTGCCAAACTCGCTCAAGACTAGCTAATTGTACCCTGTCATTAACACCTAAAATTTCAAACTCATTAATTGGATGTGTTACATTTATCGAAACATGATCGGCTTTTGCAAATGTGATTATATCTGTTAGATAATATTCTTTCTGGACATTATTTGCTTTTATTTCTGGTAACCATTTTTGCAGTAAATTTTTATGGACACAATAAATTCCTGTATTAATTTCCTTTATCTGGCGTTGGATATCATTAGCATCTTTTTCTTCAACAATCTCTGTAACTGCACCAAATTTATCTCTAACAATCCTACCTAAACCTTGAGGGTTCTCAACAAATGCTGTCAGTACGCCAAGATCATCATCATTGGTAGTATCAACTAGGTTTTCTAAAACTTCAGTCGAAATTAAAGGCACATCACCATAGAGAATAAGAACTTTCTGATCTTTTAAGTAAGGTAAAGTTTGTAATACAGCATGACCAGTACCGAGTTGCTGCTGTTGATAGACAAATGTTATATTCCTTCCTAGCAATGCTTCTTCAACTTGCTCTTTTAAATGTCCTGTAACAACAACTATATTATCTGGGTTTAACTTCTCAACAGAACTTACAACATGTTCAATAAGAGGTTTTGCTGCTAATGTTTGTAAAACTTTTGGTTTATTTGAGTTCATTCTTGAACCTTTACCTGCAGCCAAAATAACAACTGATAAACCCATAATAAAAAACTCCTTATAGTTTCTTACCACATTCCTCTAATAAAAGCGTGATAATTTGATAGTGATCTTCTAGCATTTTATCACAGATATTTTTAATATTTGAGCCTAAAGATATCCATTTGACCTCTTTTACATCACCAGCTGCAGAAATTTCCGGTAAACTTGGCCATTGATCAAAAACGAACAGTCCGACATGGCTAATTGTTCTGCCTCTTACTGAACGATCAGGATAGTCAAAAACCTTTTCACAGCACTTTGCTACAGTAAGCTGCTCATGTGATAAATTAATATTTGTTTCCTCAAACAATTCTCGAATTATAGCTTGTGATATAGTTTCATCACACTCTAAAAATCCCCCCGGCAGTGCCCATAGACCTTTACCAGGAAAAGCTTTTCTCTGCACCATCAAAATATGATCATTTACTATAACCAAAGCATCAACTGTCACAAAAATTGGCTTAAAAGGCGCTTTCTGCCATAATTTTTTATACTCAATAACATAATTATTTTCTGCAACTAAGTCTTGATATACCTGTTTAGTCATAAATTCTCGCAAGAAATTATAAGTACCTAAATTAGGGATATCATTACACATATATTGCTTTGATATAATTCCCTTATAAAACTTTTGTCTAAATTCAGTGGCATTAAAGTTTTTATAATTATCAACAGCTATATAACCCCATTCAGGAAAACTTTTTATGTAATAACTAGAATTATCTTTGATATGACCAACTATAGCGATACTATTAGTATTTTTAGCATGCTTATAAACATTTTTACGCAATTCATCCTGCCACTTTTGTTCTTGATAAAAATAGTCAGCCAAAGGCTCTATGACTACAGCATCTAAATCAATTCCAGCAACTTGTAAATCACTCTCTATCATCTGTTTTCTTTGCTCAAAAGAAAAAGGATTTTTTATATTTGGAGCATTAAAACAACTACCAATATTAATTATAATTTTTTTGCTATTTTGTAGCGCTATTATTACATTATGCAAATGACCCTTATGAAAAGGCTGAAACCTTCCTATAAAAACTGAAATATCATACATATAATCACCTATGTATTTAATACTTGAGGCTGTGTTTGACTATCATAGACCTTATCATCAGCTGGCGCTGTCATTTGTGTATAATCTTGCTGCTGTTCTTGGTTTATATTAGTTTTTTGCTGCTCTAATGAGCTATCAATTCTTCTATCGTATGAGCCAAAGCCAAAACTAGTTTTCTTTGAGCCTAACAATCCTCCAAGACTAGATCTACCATTTTTAGGATTTGCTTCTGAAGCTGCTAGATTGGCTTCAGCTTGTTTTGCAATCTGAATATTATTATCATTTTTAAGCTCAGTATTATTTAAATCTTTACGAATATCACTTAAAATCCTAACTCCTTCATCTATATGATTTGGAGCTAAAGTTTTACCATCACTAGTAAATACTGCATTAACTTTGACTAAACTTGATAATTCATCTACTTTTCGAGCTAATATTACAAAAATTAAATCTTTCTTTGTATCTTTTACTGTTATCAAGTGTCCAGATAAAATCTCGTCTTTCTCGGTAGTAATTACATAACTTTCAGGATGTTCTTTAAAATAATTATCTAAAAGATTAATAGTTATCGATAAAGGTTCCCTAAATACAAGCTTTAATGACCCAGTATCATCATAGACAACACTAATTGAAACTTTCGATATTTGATCACTAATAATTTTCGCCATATCAAATTTGTCTGAGTAATTTGGTGGTAGCATTTGCTTTTGTGCTTCATTCACTTGTGATCTAGCATAATTATTATCACCATCTGGAAGTTTCAATGCTGGCTTTATCTTTTCACCATTTAATCCTGTTGGAATTTTTAGTGCTGGTTCTTCAGAAACCTTTACTCTAGCATAATCATATTTTCTATTTCTGAATGGTGAATCACTTATAGTATCTGTCAGTTTTTCATAAGAAAAATCATTTTCAACATCACTAGTAGTACAGTTCTGCAATAATATTCCAAGACTCAATAAAATGACTACCTTGATAGTATTTCTCATTTTTAGTAACATAACTAACTAATTAAATTGACTTACCATTATAACACAGTGCTATACTAATATAATAAAAGCTTTAAATAATAAAATCAGGCAATCTAATGAAAAATAATTTATTTATATTTTTACAATATCTACTTCCTCACGCTATTACATCACGCTTAGTTAGTAAGCTTGCTGATTCAAAAAATAAAATTATTAAGAACTACTTAATAAACCTTGCTATTAAAAAATTCAAAATTAATTTAGCTGAAGCTAAAGAAACTGATTTAAATAAATACAAATCTTTTAATGATTTTTTCATAAGAGAACTTAAAGATGATTTAAGACCTATTTCTGATAATAAAAATGTTATCTCCTCACCTGCAGATGGTGTATTAAGCCATTTTGGAATAATCAACAACAATAGCTTAATTCAAGCCAAGGGCAAGTTATTTTCTCTAGAGTCATTGATTGCTACTAGTTCAACAACTAACTTCACCAAATTCGCAACTATCTATCTTTCACCGAAAGATTATCATAGAGTACATATGCCTATAGATGGAAAGCTTACAAAGATGGTTTATATTCCAGGTAAACTTTTCTCGGTTAACAAAATAACAGCTGACAGAATTGATAATCTCTTTGCAAAAAATGAACGATTAATCTGCTACTTTGATACGATAATTGGAGAAATTGCAGTAATTTTTGTTGGCGCTCTTTTAGTTGCAGGCATAGAAACAGTATGGCATGGTAAAATTGCTCCAAACTACTACAAAGATATACAAACTTGGGACTATAGTTGTGATAAATTTAATATCAAATTCAACAAAGGCGATATACTTGGATGGTTTAACTTTGGTTCAACCGTAATTCTTTTAACTTCTGGAAATAGTGTCAATTTCAAATTTAAAGAGAGTCAAAATAATATTAAAATACAAGTAAATCAAGATTTAGCCTTAATTACAGAATAAAGATTCATATTTATCCAACAGCGACTAAAAACATTTCTTTTATTGATTTTATTCAATTTACATTGATTCACATAAGCTATCTCTCTTTTTTGTTCAAGGTGCTCATCATGAGATCTGAATCTAGGTGGCAGCTTAATATCAAATCTTTTAGCCCACTTTCTGATAGTAACATGCTTAAAACCCAGGACTTTTTCGGCATCTTGGTAACTTAAGCCTTCTCTTTGACACTTTAACAAGATCTCTCTCGCTGAGCATTTAAATCTATTTTTGACAATTTGCTCAAAATTTCCAGAATATTGATTCGCCATATAACGAGTCTCCTTTAATTAATATTAAAATATGAATGACCCTCCTTGAGCTATTCATGTTACATTTTTTATCATTTGCAACAACCTTTTATACAGCAATTATTTAACTTTAATAGCTTTATTAAATTTAGATAATGTTTAAAATAATTTTCTTTAAAAAAAAATAAATATTCTTAAATAATAAATTTTTTACTTATCTATATTTTAGTTGCAAAAGATAAAAAGACTTCTTAGCATAATAAACCATCAAGTATTTTTTTTAACGTAATATAAACTTTTTATAGCTTATTAATAAAGACGTCAAAGTTATTCATAAAATTAAGGTTATTTAACTAACCCTATAAAATGATACGATGTATCTTTTACACTATAAATATTATCACGCCGAAATTAAATTGCAATATTTATAATACACTGTATTTGTTTTTTAAAATGTAATGTATTCCTAGATGGGAGTATTTAGTAGCATACTTAAAAATATATGAGTAGTTTTAATAGTTATTTATCAGACTTATTATTTGACTATTATGCTATCAAATAGCAATCAGATAATGATCCATTTTTCACATAATATATATTTTATAATTGATTATATTGAGAAAAATATTGATTCGATATTCAAGTAACAAGATTGCTAAAATATAATCTATCCTAGTTAATCAAAAACTTGTGTAATGAATATATACTGAGGAAGAAAGACTGATAGATTTATGCTAGAGGGATAAGACCTACTAAATATGGTGTAGATGTACAAGCATTACGATCTAAATACTCATTACCGTTGGCATCTTTCTTAGTAGGGCACTGATTCTTAACTATACATGACATTAAAGTCACCGAAAATAATCCTATTATTATGATTCTAAAAATGTTTTTTTTCATAACTCTGATCTCCCTTGTTATGCTTTCTGCTGTGATTGTTGATCTGCAGGTAGTGGCTGATACGTTGATACACATGAAGCTAGTACACATGATACTAAAACAATCGCAATTATTTTTTTCATAACTATTATCTCCCTATATATTTAACACCAAAATCTAAATATTTAAAATAATTAGATTACATCTAAATTTATACCACATAAAAAGTAGTAATTTAAGCATTTTTTTATTTTTTTTAAATATTTCTAATTATTATATCTATTTTAACTTCATATTTAGATATTGAACCTTTATAATCTGTTGCTTATAAATACTGTAAAATTTTATATCTATAATGGACTTTGATCATATTTTAATAACTGTATTAATGGCAGTTATTCCACTGATTTTTGCAATCACTATCCATGAAGCTGCTCATGGTTTCGTGGCTAAAATTCGTGGTGATGATACCGCCTATAGATTGGGCAGAGTAACATTAAATCCTGTATCTCATATTGATCCCATTGGCACTATTGTATTTCCTGGACTAATGATTATTTCATCAATTTCATTTGGATTTCCTTTTATTTTTGGTTGGGCAAAACCTGTCCCTATTGACTATACAAAACTCAGAAGACCTAAGATAGATACTATATTAGTCGCAATTGCAGGACCATTAGCAAACTTAGCAATGGCTTTTATTTGGGCAATAGTCGCAAAATATATTACTCTCCATCCATACATCCAAGGAATGGCTTTTTATGGAATAATGATCAACGCAGTATTGATGATATTAAATTTACTACCAATCCCTCCATTAGATGGTAGTAGAATAATTTCATCTTTATTACCTATAAATTTAGCATATAAGTATAATAGTATAGAAAAATATGGCTTTCTTATAATTTTGGCACTAGTTATTATACCTTTTAATGGTTCAAACTTATTGTTTTTTATAATCCAACCATTTATAACAGCAATTATAAACTTAATTCAATTTATAATTTTCTAAGGTATATTTTTCTTAATATTTAAGAATTATTTTCGGAAACAATTATTTAGTAAATTTGGCATATAGTTAGTTATTTAGTAAAATAAACTAAGAATGTTAAATTTTATAATAAATGAGAAGTATATATAGAATTATATTAGTATTAAGTACAGTAACAATATTCTACTCGGATATATTTGGATATGATAATACTCCTCCACAAAAGCCAACGCTTGTAAAAACATCCGCATTCATTACTGATATTCATAGCTTAGATGAAGTGAGTGAACAATTACAAATTGATGTGATTTTTATATTTAGCTGGAATGATCCAAGGTTAGAATTTAATGAAAATAAAGTAAAAAATCCATATAAGTTATATCAAGGCGACTTTCAATATGATGAGGTTTTTGAAGGCTGGAAACCACAAATTTCTATAATTAATGAGATTGGATCTCCTCAAATAAAAGCTAGACAGATAAAAATTTATCCTAATGGAGATGTTATATACATCGAGCAACGTACTTTACAACTTGAAACTCCAATGCAACTTAAGAAATTTCCTTTCGATAAACAAGTTTTAAAAGCTTATATAATACCATTTGGCTATAATTCTAAAGAAGTACAGCTAAAAGTAGAGCCAAACGATAAAATTACAGTCAAAGACTATGTTAAAGAACATCCAAATATAAATATAGCAGAATGGCACCTTACTAATTTCAATCTAGCAAATACAGAACCGACAAAATATTACTACGGAAAGCCAGAAAAAATATCAATGATTGAATTTAGTATTTCACTAAAGAGAAAACCTACTAATATTATTTTAAAAGTACTAATTCCATTGACATTGTTAGTATTAGCAATGTGGGCAATATTTTGGATGGATACAAAAGCTTTATCAGATAGATTAAACATAGCATTTATAGGAATTTTATCTGTGATCGCATATCAATTTTTAATCGAAGGAGAAATGCCTGATATTGACTATTTAACTTTTACTGATGGATTTTTATTACTATCTTTTTCTATTTTATTTTCAACCGTTTTAGAAAGCTTAGCTGTTTACTGGCTAATAAAATTAAATAGAGATAAACTAGCTAAAAAAGTCGATATATTCTCAAGATTTGCTTTTCCTATCAGCTACCTAGTTTTGATAACTTTTCTTTATTTTATCTATTTACATTAAACTAGTTATTATTTAATAATTGTCGTACTATATTTACAATTATATTTGCAAAATAGGTTATGATAAATAATTATACTAATAGATACTATTCTTTAAGTTATTATTTTAAAAAAAAATTATTTAGGAACAAGCAAAAAGATCAATAACCATAATTGATAACACATAGAAACACAGATATTATTATAATATCAAATAACTACTGATAACTTTAAAAACTTATCCATTGGATCCAAAGAAACTTATAAATAAAGTACGTAAATAAGTCTGTAAGCCAGCATCTTGTATCGGCAGAACAACCGCATCTTCATCACTTTTTTTATCTTATAGTATTAGTATATATCAAGGCTTAAAATCCCTACAGTTTTATTAAACCACAATACAGCCAGGTGGAGTTATAAATGCCCCATTAGTAGACCAATCCAAACGTACTGGATTTATATGGTTACCTTGAGAATCTATCTTTTCACTGATTAATGTATAGCAACTAGATGTTGGTGCCGATAAAAATAGATCTAAAGCAACCGAATTATGTCTATGGGGTAATTGAACACTATTTTTAGGTAATACATCATATAATGACCATAAGGTAGGTGTAATAGTTTAATAAAGGTACATCATTTACATAATTATAAAGTAGCCGCATCACTGCATAAGTGTCGTATTGTTTGTTTTATCAGTAGGAAAACTAAAGACATCTCCTTTTGTCCATCTAAAAACAATATCTCCCTGTCTACTTTCACCACTGCCTTGCATAACTACAAAAACATGTGAACTAGCATTAGCAGATATTTCTAATGATTGATCTTTTTTTAAGTTCATAAAGCTAACCAAACATACTGTGGGGATGTGGCTCGGTAATCTGTTTGTAGTTGAGTGCTCAAATCCAAAGTACAAATAGTCTATTGCTGATCATTCACTAGATACTGAGCTAAAATAGCCGGCATTTTAATATTTGCAGCTTGTGTATATTCAAAGTACTTAGCATCATTTGACATATAATCACCTCTCTATGTGACAAGAATCTTTATATTATTGTACAATCAAATTATATCAATAACCAAAAATATTGATACAAAATTCTTAAAGTCACTAATAAGAAAAAAGTGATATGTATACACAAGTTTATAAACACTAAAACAGAAGAGCCCTATGTTATATAAGGCTAATTGATTCGTGCTTATTATGTAAGACTTTGAATGGAAAAAGATGGCGACTACCTACTTTCACCTGGGCAATGCCAGACTATCATCGGCGTTTTGTAGTTTCACTTCTGAGTTCGGAATGGGATCAGGTGGTTCCTACAAGCTATCATCGCCAAAACTGTGTTTTGGGGTTATAAAGATATTTAACAATTCAGCATAGAAATAGACTTAAGTCTCTCGGATCATTAGTACTGGTAAGCTTCATACATTGCTGTACTTCCACACCCAGCCTATCAACGTCGTAGTCTCCAACGTTCCTTACTGATTTTCATCAGAGAGATCTAATCTTGAAGGAGGCTTCACGCTTAGATGCTTTCAGCGTTTATCCCGTCCGAACGTAGCTACCCGGCAATGCTTCTGGCGAAACAACCGGAACACCAGTGGTTCGTTCACTCCGGTCCTCTCGTACTAGGAGCAACTCTTCTCAAATCTCTAACGCCCACGGCAGATAGGGACCGAACTGTCTCACGACGTTCTGAACCCAGCTCGCGTACCACTTTAAATGGCGAACAGCCATACCCTTGGGACCTGCTTCAGCCCCAGGATGTGATGAGCCGACATCGAGGTGCCAAACTCCTCCGTCGATATGAACTCTTGGGAGGAATCAGCCTGTTATCCCCGGAGTACCTTTTATCCGTTGAGCGATGGCCCTTCCATTCGGGACCACCGGATCACTAAGACCTACTTTCGTACCTGCTCGAGCCGTCACTCTCGCAGTCAAGCGCACTTTTGCCTTTATACTCTTGGCACGATTTCCGACCGTACCGAGTGCACCTTCGTACTCCTCCGTTACTCTTTAGGAGGAGACCGCCCCAGTCAAACTACCCACCATACACTGTCCTCGAATCTCTCCTGAGTTAGAACTTCAAATATTCAAGGGTGGTATTTCAAGGTCGACTCCACAACTACTGGCGTAGCTGCTTCATAGTCTCCCACCTATCCTACACATAAATATTCAAAGTCCAGTGCAAAGCTGTAGTAAAGGTTCACGGGGTCTTTCCGTCTAACCGCGGGTACACTGCATCTTCACAGCGATTTCAATTTCACTGAGCCTCTGGTGGAGACAGTGTGGCCATCGTTACGCCATTCGTGCAGGTCGGAACTTACCCGACAAGGAATTTCGCTACCTTAGGACCGTTATAGTTACGGCCGCCGTTTACTGGGGCTTCGATCCAGAGCTTCGCTTGCGCTAACCCCTTCAATTAACCTTCCAGCACCGGGCAGGCGTCACACCCTATACTTCATCTTACGATTTCGCAGAGTGCTGTGTTTTTGATAAACAGTCGCAGCCACCTGGTATTTGCAACCCCCAACAGCTCAAAGAGCAAGTCTCATCACCATCAAGGGCACACCTTCTTCCAAAGTTACGGTGTCATTTTGCCTAGTTCCTTCACCAGAGTTATCTCATAGCCTTAGTATTCTCTACCTACCCACCAGTGTCGGTTTACAGTACGGTCGCTTATACAATATACTTAGAAGCTTTTCCTGGAAGCATGGTATCAATAGCTTCGTCAAACAAGTTTGACTTCGTCTCGTATCTCAGATTAACAAGATGCCGGATTTGCCTAGCACCTCTACCTACATACTTTCACCTGGACAACCATTCGCCAGGCCTACCTAACCTTCTCCGTCCCTCCTTCGTTCATATAAGCGGCACAGGAATATTAACCTGTTTCCCATCGACTTCACTCTTCAGCTACGCCTTAGGGGCCGGCTTACCCTACGTTGATTAACATTGCGTAGGAATCCTTGGGTTTTCGGCCAATAAGAATCTCACTTATTTTACGTTACTCATGTCAGCATTCGCACTTCTGATACCTCCAGCAAACTTCTCAATTCACCTTCATCGGCTTACAGAACGCTCCCCTACCAATATACTAAATATATTCCGCAACTTCGGTGCATAGCTTAGCCCCGTTAAATCTTACGTGCAGGCCGACTCGACCAGTGAGCTATTACGCTTTCTTTAAAGGGTGGCTGCTTCTAAGCCAACCTCCTGGCTGTCTGGGCCTTCCCACTTCGTTTCCCACTTAGCTATGACTTTGGGACCTTAGTTGGCGGTCTGGGCTGTTTCCCTTTCCACTGCGGACCTTAGCACCCGCAGTGTGTCTCCCGTGATCGAACTTCATCGTATTCTGAGTTTGCATCGAGTCAGTAAGGTCGTAAAACCCCCATTGTCGAAACAGTGCTTTACCCCAATGAGTTATACACGAGGCACTACCTAAATAGTTTTCGGGGAGAACCAGCTATCTCCGTGCTTGATTAGCCTTTCACTCCGATCCACAGCTCATCCCATACTTTTGCAACAGTATTGGGTTCGGTCCTCCAATTAGTACTACCTAATCTTCAACCTGGCCATGGATAGATCGCGCCGGTTTCGGGTCTACTCCTAGCGACTAGTCGCCCTATTAAAACTCGCTTTCGCTACGGATCCCTTATTCAGTTATCCTCGCCACTAAAAGTAACTCGCTGACCCATTATACAAAAGGTACGCAGTCACATGACTAAATCATGCTCCTACTGCTTGTATGCAAGCGGTTTCAGATTCTATTTCACTCCCTTTATAAGGGTTCTTTTCACCTTTCCCTCACGGTACTAGTTCACTATCGGTCATTCAGGAGTATTTAGCCTTGGAGGATGGTCCCCCCATGTTCAGACAAGGTTCCACGTGCCCCGTCCTACTTGTTCGTATGCTTAGTTCCATCTTGATTATTTCGTATACGGGACTATCACCCTCTATCGTCAAGCTTCCCAACTTGTTCTACTATAATTAAGACTATATCATACCAGGCTCTTCCCACTTCGCTCGCCACTACTACGGGAATCTCAATTGATTTCTCTTCCTAAGGGTACTTAGATGTTTCAGTTCCCCTCGTTCGCTCTACACTCTATATCGAGTGAGTACCTAACTTGTGTCAGGTGGGTTCCCCCATTCGGAAATCTCCGGGTCATAGCTCATTTACCAGCTAACCGAAGCTTATCGCAGATTATCACGTCCTTCATCGCCTCTGAATGCCAAGGCATCCACCGCTTGCACTTATTTTCTTAAGTCTATTTCTATACTAAATTGTTAAATATCTCTATCTTCATGTAAATAAAATATTGGTGGAGCCAAGCGGGATCGAACCGCTGACCCCCTGCGTGCAAAGCAGGTGCTCTCCCCAGCTGAGCTATGGCCCCAACTAAACCTAAAATGGTGGGTCTGAGTAGACTTGAACTACCGACCTCACCCTTATCAGGGGTGCGCTCTAACCAACTGAGCTACAGACCCGTATTCTATTCACACTAAAATACATTACCTACAAACACTATGCTAAATCACTTGAACAGCAGTTAAAGCTTATTTCTTATTCTTTCGTATTTCCGTTAAGGAGGTGATCCAGCCGCAGGTTCCCCTACGGCTACCTTGTTACGACTTCACCCCAGTCATGAATCACTCCGTGGTAAACGCCCATTCGTTAAGCTATCTACTTCTGGAGCAACCCACTCCCATGGTGTGACGGGCGGTGTGTACAAGACCCGGGAACGTATTCACCGCAGTATTCTGACCTGCGATTACTAGCGATTCCGACTTCATGCAGTCGAGTTGCAGACTGCAATCCGGACTAAGAGTACCTTTTTGAGTTTCGCTCCAGCTCGCACCTTCGCAGCCCTCTGTAATACCCATTGTAGCACGTGTGTAGCCCTGGTCGTAAGGGCCATGATGACTTGACGTCGTCCCCACCTTCCTCCGCCTTGTCAGCGGCAGTCTCAATAGAGTACCCAACTTAATGATGGTAACTATCAATAGGGGTTGCGCTCGTTGCGGGACTTAACCCAACATTTCACAACACGAGCTGACGACAGCCGTGCAGCACCTGTCACTGCGTTCCCGAAGGCACCAATCTATCTCTAGAAAGTTCGCAGGATGTCAAGACCAGGTAAGGTTCTTCGCGTTGCATCGAATTAAACCACATGCTCCACCGCTTGTGCGGGTCCCCGTCAATTCCTTTGAGTTTTAGCCTTGCGGCCGTAGTCCCCAGGCGGAGTACTTATCGCGTTAGCTGCGCCACTAGAGCCTTTACACCGACTCCAACAGCTAGTACTCATCGTTTACAGCGTGGACTACCAGGGTATCTAATCCTGTTTGATCCCCACGCTTTCGTCCCTCAGTGTCAGTATCGGTCCAGAATGTTGCCTTCGCCATTGGTGTTCCTTCTGATCTCTACGCATTTCACCGCTACACCAGAAATTCCCCATTCCTCTACCGTACTCTAGTTTGCCAGTATCAAATGCAGTTCCAAGGTTGAGCCCTGGGCTTTCACATCTGACTTAACAAACCACCTACAGACCCTTTACGCCCAGTAATTCCGATTAACGCTTGCACCCCCCGTATTACCGCGGCTGCTGGCACGGAGTTAGCCGGTGCTTATTCTTTGGGTAACGTCCTTCCTCAAGGCTATTAACCTTAAGGCTTTCCTCCCCAACTAAAGTGCTTTACAACCCTAAGGCCTTCTTCACACACATGGCATTGCTGGATCAGGGTTGCCCCCATTGTCCAATATTCCCCACTGCTGCCTCCCGTAGGAGTTTGGGCCGTGTCTCAGTCCCAATGTGGCTGATCATCCTCTCAAATCAGCTATGGATCGTAGCCTTGGTGGGCCCTTACCCCACCAACTAGCTAATCCAACGCAGGCTCATCCATCTGCGACAGCCCGAAAGCCACCTTTAATCCACAGATATTATGCGGTATTAACAGTCGTTTCCAACTGGTATCCCCCTCAAATGGGCAGATTCCTACGCGTTACTCACCCGTCCGCCACTCGTCAGCATCCGAAGACCTGTTACCGTTCGACTTGCATGTGTTAAGCATGCCACCAGCGTTCAATCTGAGCCAGGATCAAACTCTTCAGTTTAATTCTCAAATTCTGACTCTAACTACTGATTACTCAAATTCTTTAACAAAGTGTTTGTATATAATATATCTCTTAAATACCTTAGAAACCTTAGCTTCAAACCGCTAACATCACTCGTCAGCCGGTGAAGACATATAATACACATCACTCATCAACAACGCAAGTACTTTTTTAAAAAAAATTAAACTTTTTTACACTTTTTTTTAAAACTTCTTAAAAATCATCATAAATCGCTCTGCAAAAAATTGATTTGTATGTAAAACTCTCATTATTGTTTATGAACAAGTCGATTAAATTCTATGCAAAAGAACTAATCACTATTAATTTAAAACGATACAAAAATTATTTATCTAGGTTCTTATTTTATAATACACATACATAATTATTAAAAAACTGCTTTGCAAACTTGATAAATCAAAAGCTTGTAATGCACTCAACATCCCCAATCTCAGTTTTAAATAAATTAAACTTAAAATTAGCGATTTTTAATAAGGATGTGAATATAAATGGCTATTTAAGATGTGCATTAGTAAGCATATGGAAAATATTTTTAAATTAATATCTCTCTAGATAATTTAGTTTCACAAAAATTTTGATACAAATTATAGATTCATAGCACAATTATAAAAATCGACTAAAGCCCTATGTAAAAGATATTTACTAATATTGTTTAACCATTAAACCAATTAAGCCAAACTAAAAGAGTCAATAGCTGATAAAGGAACACATGGCAGGGTAGCCTGATCCGCGACGTTACGAACAAAATAATTAGCACCATTAGAGATACTGCGACTATTCGAGAAACCTGTTGGCGGAGTCAAATTTGGGAAAAAACTGAGAAAACAGCAGGTGTTTCAACAGTTCCATTATAAATAATCTCAATCGCACTGCCAAACGCAGGAATGTTATTAATTAAAGCTATTGGTACATATAAACCTGGAGGACATGTCAAAGTCACACTTGAAGAAGTTACTGTAGCTTTAGCCCCTTCGGGAGTGGTAACATTTCCTGAACCAGTATACGTACCAAAATAAGCCAAAGAGTTAGTGGGACGATTTTTTTTGCTTGTTGCACCCTGAGAGAAATATAGCTCCACCAACTACCATTATCCCAGCTAAAATTTTATTTTATTTTTCATTAACTTCACCTATTGCTTTAGTTAAAAATAAATTAAACTCAAAATAAGATTTTAGCGAGTCAATTGCCAATTGTCAGAAAATTATATTTAATTAAATCAGAAGTTAAATAGATAATAACTAAAAAACAGATAATTATAATCAATAAAAAGTGGTGGGTGCTGAGGGGTTCGAACCCCCGACCCTCGCCTTGTAAGGGCGATGCTCTCCCAGCTGAGCTAAGCACCCGATTTTAAAAAGATCGAAAACTTTTTTGGATGGCGGAGAGGAAGAGATTCGAACTCTCGATAGGGTTTAACGCCTATACTCCCTTAGCAGGGGAGCGCCTTCAGCCGCTCGGCCACCTCTCCTAAACCATGTAAAATCTTATTATATATACATAAAACACAGTGTCAAGAGAACATTACACTATTTTTATATGCTATCAACAATTTTAGCAGTATTAATGCACAATTTAGCTAAACAAAATAGTTAAAAAACTTTATAATAGCAAAATCATTGTTAATAAATTGATACTATAATCAAAAAATGCGAAAGATACTCGTTACTAATGCTCTGCCATATGCTAATGGTGATTTACATTTAGGTCATATGCTCGGCTATATACAATCCGACATCTGGGTTAGATTCCAGAAACTGCAAGGCAATCAGTGTATTTTTGTTTGCGGTAGTGATACTCATGGTACACCAATAATGCTCAAAGCTAAGAGCCTTGGAATTACTCCAGAAGAATTAGTTGCAAAATACTCTAATAATCATCAACGAGATTTTGCTGATTTTGAAATTAATTTCGATAACTACCACTCTACTCACAATACTTTAAATAAAGAAATTGTAGAAGATATATACAGCAAGCTTAACAACAAGAATCTTATTTCAAAAAAAGCTATAGCTCAAGCTTATGACCCTGAAGCTAGAATGTTTTTACCAGATAGATTCGTTAAGGGTACTTGTCCAAAATGTAAGGCTGAAGATCAATATGGTGATAGCTGTGAAGTTTGTGGTGCAACATATGATCCTACAGAGTTAATAAATCCTAAATCGGTAGTTTCAGGGAAAACTCCGATACAAAAGAACTCTGAACATTTCTTTTTTGATTTACCCGCTTTAGAAAAAAATATAAAAGATTGGATAGAATCTAATAAACTCTTACAACCTGAAGTTGCTAACAAACTAGCAGAATGGTTTGAGCAAGGCTTACAAAGTTGGGATATCTCGCGTGATGCGCCATATTTTGGCTTTGCAATCCCTGATACAAATGAGCAAAAATTCTTTTATGTTTGGTTAGATGCTCCGATGGGCTATATTGCAAGCTTCAAAGATTATTGTAATAAGAATAATATTAATTTTGATGATTTCTGGGGAGATAGTTCTAGTGAAAGTGAGCTTTATCATTTTATTGGTAAAGACATTATTTATTTCCACGCGCTATTTTGGCCAGCAATACTTTCATCTACAGGTTATAAAACTCCTACTAGTGTATTTGCTAATGGTTTCTTAACTGTAAATGGCAAAAAGATGTCAAAATCTCGAGGAACATTCATTCAAGCAAGAACTTATTTAAATAATTTGGAACCTAGCTATTTAAGATACTACTTTGCTTCTAGGCTAACATCTCGTATTGATGATATAGATTTAAACCTCGAAGAGTTTGTCACTAAATCAAACTCTGATATAGTTGGCAAAGTAGTCAATATTGCAAGTCGTTGTGCTGGATTCATCCATAAGAAGTTTGATGGTACTTTGTCTAATGAGATTTTTGACCCAGAATTAGAAAGTGAATTTAGTAAAAACCACAATTCTATAACTCAAGCTTTTGAAAAAAGAGAGTTCGCCCAAGCTGTGAGATTAATAATGTCGCTGGCAGATAAAGCTAACCAATTTATAGATTATCATAAGCCATGGCAACTAGCTAAAGAAGAAGGACAAGAACAAAAGGTTCACCAAGTTTGCTCACAAGGCATAAATATGTTTAAGGTTTTAGTTAATTATCTTAAGCCTATTATTCCTAGTATTGTTGCTGAGGCAGAGAGATTTTTAAATATAGAGTTCATAAGCTGGGATGATGCTCCAAGATTCTCAATGAATCATAAAATAAATAAGTTTAAACCTCTAGCAACTCGTATTGAAAAAGAAAAAGTAGATAAAATTTTAGAGGATACAAAAAAAATGTTAGATAGTGAACCGGCTCAGCAATCTAAAAAAGAAGATTCTAAACTAGATATAGCAGCTGAATGCACTTTTGATGATTTTATGAAAGTTGATCTACGCGTAGCTAAAATCGTTGAAGCTTCACATGTTGAAGGTGCGGATAAATTACTTAAACTGATATTGGATCTAGGTGGTGTTACAAAACAAGTATTTGCTGGTATCAAATCTGCTTATAACCCTGAAGATTTAATTGGCAAGCATACTGTAATGGTAGCGAATCTAGCTCCTAGAAAAATGAAATTTGGAATGTCTGAGGGTATGGTTTTAGCTGCTGGAGATGGTAAAGGTATATATATACTTGAGCCACATGAGGGTGCCCAACCAGGCATGCGTGTCAAATAATATAAGCTCACCACAATGAAAAAATATTATTACAACACTTTAATAATTCTCCTACTATTCTTTTTGGCATTATTAAACTATATTGACAGATCAACTCTAAGTATAGCTAATACTGAAATAGCTAACGCTTTTAACATAACGCCAACAGAAATGGGGATATTACTATCGGCTTTCATGTGGCCATATGCTATTGCTAGTTTACCAGCAGGATATATGGTTGATCGTTTAGGTGTTAATAAAGTAATGTTAATAAGTATGATTGCATGGTCTGTAGCGTGTATATTAGGAGGTTTTGTAATAGGATTTTACTCAATCCTGCTAACACGTATACTGCTTGGCCTTGCTGAAGCTCCTTTTTTTATAGTTGCTACTAGGATAATCCAACATCGTTTTCCAAGTTCTCAAAGAGGACTCATGTCATCAATAATTGCTTTAGGACCAAGGTTAGCAAATATCCTTGCACCTTTGATATTAGTTGGTTTAATGCTACTAATAGATTGGCGTGGTATGTTTATAATATTAGGAGTTATAGGACTAATCGCTGCGATTGGCTGGAAGCTTCTACATACTAAAGAAACACCAGAACATACAACAACAATTATTAAAAAGATTCAAAAGGTTTCTATTTCCGAGACTCTAAAAAATAAAAATGTTGTTTATTTATGTATCGGAAATCTATGTTCATCTTATGCCTACTGGCTATTTCTAACATGGCTACCCTTCTATTTCATAAAAGTAAAACATCTAACCCTCTCACAAATGAGTATTGCAACATCTGCTTCTTTTATTTCAGGAGTTGCTTCTGTAATGCTAGGTGGAATTATCTCTGATTTTATGATAAAAAAGGGGTATACTCCTGTCTTTGCGCGCCTAACTCCTATAATCGCTGGATGCCTAGTTGCGTCTATAGCAATCCTAGCATTGCCATTTATTGATAATATTTTTGTTATCGTTTGTGTAATTGGTGTCACTATCTTTTGCCTTGGACTAAGAATATCTCCAACATGGGCATTAGTTGCTGATATTTCTCCATACAGTTTAGTAGGAACAATTGGTGGATTACAAAACTTTGCTAATTTTGTTGGCGCTGGGCTTGCACCACTTATTACAGGAATAATACTACAATCAACAAATGATAATTTTATGATTATATTTATATTCAGTGGAATTATTTGTTTATTCGGCTCAATAATATATATGCTTATTCGCGATAAACGAGTTCAAAATGAGACAATTTAGTGTACTGTAATTTTTATTTTACCTTTTGTCATATTTTTAATTTCCTTTAAAAATATATCCTTATTAAGTGTATCAATCTTGAGAATCCTAAAAATAGAATCAGAATAATCCTCTTTTACAATTTTAATGTCATAGTATTTTATTAGAGTATCTACAATTGCTGTTTCGGAGTAATCATACTCTATAGAAATTTGAATCTGATGCTCTACATGGATAATCTTGGCTAAAGCCAATCCTTCTTTAGCCGCCTGACCATAAGCTCTGATGAGCCCACCAACTCCGAGCCTAGTACCACCAAAATATCTGACAACAACAACTAGCACGTTTGTCACTTCAAAACCCTGTATATGCGAAAGGATTGGCTTACCTGCAGAACCACTTGGTTCACCATCATCATTAAATCTATACTGATTATTATCGAGTAAAGAATAAGCCCAACAATAATGATTAGCTCCAGGATAGCTATTTTTTATTGCATTTAGACTATTTAATACCTCTATATGATTTGCAACCTTACATATATATGCAATAAAGCGAGATTTTTTTATTGGGGCAATTTCAAATTCTATATTTTCAGATATTGTTTTGTAACCATTCATAATTGATTATCTTATTTCAATTTTCGATTTTACTAAGCTTTTGAATAGCTATAGATCTATCTCACCTGCCCCTTGTCTTAGAATTTGGTACGGTAATTCTAGTAGCTCGACAACTGTTGTTGGATCATAACCACAATAGTCTGACTCAACTACCGCATCTATATAATTCATTATCTGGTTATCAACATCAGCACAGTCTGTTACAACATGCTGATGTCCAGGTATTATAAAGCTACTGACAACTAATGGTTCACCAATCTCCGCTGATATTGCTTTTGGCACATAATGTTCACTAACTCTAATACCTACAGTATTCTTAGATTTAGTAACTAATAATGATGATACCTTTTTCGTCGCATTTAAAATAAATGTATATGGGCCAGGAGTATATCTTTTTAATAATCTATAGGCATTATTATCAACTTTTGCATATTCTGATATCTCTGATAAATCTTTACAACAAAGTGTAAAGTTATGACTACTATCTAAATTTCTTATTTTAATAATTTTATCTATACCTTTCTTTGATTTCATGCGACAAGCTAAAGCATATCCTGAATCAGTTGGTATAGCTATAACACCATCATTATCTAAAATATTAGCAAGCTCTTTTAGTTCAGAAAGATTATTACTATAACTATATAATTCGATTAAACTCTTCATAATTTCTACAACAAGCGTTATACTTCTAAAATTATTATACAACACTTAGTATCAATAAAAATGAATAAAATGATTAATGATTTGCTTCCAGCGATTGTGTTTTTTGGTATCTATAAGATATATGATATTTTTTTTGCTACAGCAGCATTGATTATAGTAACAATAGCACAAGTTGTTTGGGAATATGTGGCCCACAAAAAAGTTGCTAAAGCACAAATTATTATAGCTATCTTAGTTGCTGTTTTTGGCGGTGCTACCTTATATTTTCATAATGAAGAATTCATAAAATGGAAAGTAAGCATAATTAACTGGTTAATGGGTATCGGTCTGATAATTACAACCTATACAATGAAAGAAACTCCGATGCAAAAAATTCTCAAAGATGCTGTCGATCTAAAAGAACATAAATGGAAAGAAATCAACAATATGTGGGGAGCCTATTTTACCGTTCTAGGCACACTTAATCTATTTGTAGCGTATTTCTTCTCTACTGATATTTGGATGGATTTTAAACTTTTTGGTCTTTTAGGTATAACTTTTGTATTCTTGATAATACAATCTATCTATTTATCCAAACATATTAAAAGATAATTTTAACATTTTAGTTTGCAAAGCAATATTTCATATATGTATAATTAGCACACGACAACAACATAAGCAAAAGATGAGCGAAGAAACTATAAATATTGACAAATCCCATTTAGCAAAAAAGAAAGCCTGCTCATATAAAAACATATTAGGCTGTATCTGTTTAGTAATTATCCTTGCAATATTTTGTATTAGTGAGATTGCGATACTATTAGGTATTTTTATGGTATTCGCTATTTTTTATATTATCATCCTAAGCTTTGGAGTGATATATATATCTGCTGCAGGTATTAAAAAATTATCAAGCCATTATCAAGAAAAAAATAAAAATATCCGCAATAACTAAATTACTTTACTAATCCAGCAGCATAAGTACGCGCGCCTATCAGACCAACATCTGTATTCATAATTATATGCACTGGAAAGTCTTTCATCATATTAGACATTCTACCTTTATCTCTAAACTTCTCTAAGAATTTACTCTCTTTTATTTGTTTGATGAGCCTAGGTGCAATACCTCCAGCAATATAAAGACCTCTAAAAGGTAAACTTGTAAGTGCTAAATTACCAGCAACTGAACCATATATACTTAAGAATATATCTATCGTCCTTAATGCTGATGGCTCTCTATGCTCAATAGCATACTTAACAATTACTGCTGCCTTATCAGAATCTGAAACACTAAATAACGCTCTACGTAAATCCATACATTCAGGTTGATCGTATAATGGATGACGCACCACATACTTATAAATATTATAAATGCCGTAGCCACTACAGAATCTCTCGGGAGAAATACGATGGAAAGTCTTGCGCATAAACTTGAATAACTCAACCTGCTCATCATCAACAGGTGAGAAATCAACATGCCCCCCCTCTGTTTTATAAACTCTTGGTTTATCATCTTTATCATAGCTGACTAAACACATTCCTAAGCCTGTGCCGGCACCAACCACAGCACATAGATTATCATTGTCTTTTTTACCTTCTTGGATTGTGATAATATCTTTTTCTCTATCTAGAGATTCTATACCGTAACCAATTGCCTCAAAGTCATTGATCACTTTAACCTTAGTTTTGTCTATACCAAGTCCTTCTGAGATATATTGCTCAGAAACCATCCATGGCAAATTAGTCACTTCAACTTCGCCATTAGAGACAAATCCAGCTACTGCAAGGCAAACAGAATCTATTTGACCTACTAGGTCTACCTCAGATAAAAACTTATCAATGATATCAGATAAACAATTGAAATTCGCACCTTTATACTTTCTTATAGCTATACTTTGTGTCACACCATTTTCTAAAAGAGAAACTTCTAATCTAGTGTTAGTGCCACCGATATCTCCTGATAATATATACATACTTATACTCCCTATTTAATGGTATCTTGCCAATACAAATAATTGATATTCTGCTATAATGAAATAATATCTCAATATTATAATTTAGTTTAGATGTCTAAAGAAAATAAAACAACAGATTTTGGTTTTACACAAGTGCCTTGGGAAGAAAAACAAAAAAAAGTAGCTGGGGTATTCCATTCAGTAGCAGCCAAATATGACTTGATGAATGATCTAATGTCATTTGGAATTCATCGTATCTGGAAAAAACAAACCATTGCTAAATCTGGAATTCGTAAGGGTGATAATGTCTTAGATCTTGCTGGCGGTACTGGCGACTTAGCATATAAATTTTGTCAAATGGTTGGCCCACAAGGTAAAGTAATCTTAAGTGACATTAACTCTTCAATGCTTGAAGTAGGCAAAGAAAAACTTACAAACAAAGGTTGTGTTGGCAATATTGAATATGTCCAAGCTAATGCTGAGTGTCTACCATTTCCTGATAATTATTTTGATTGTATTACGATATCATTTGGGCTTAGAAATGTTACAGACAAAGAGAAAGCGTTAGCATCAATGTGTCGAGTTCTAAAACCAGGTGGTCGCTTGTTGGTTCTAGAATTCTCTAAGCCAATCATACCCTTACTTTCTAAAGTTTATGATGAATACTCTTTCAAAGCACTGCCATTTTTAGGTAAAATTATTACACAAGATGCTGAAAGCTACAAATACCTAGCCGAGTCAATCCGTAAACATCCTGATCAACAAACGCTAAAACAGATGATGTATAATGCAGGATTTGATAATGTCGAATACCAAAATATGACTGGTGGAATTGTAGCACTACATATTGGATATAAATATTAACATGCTAAAACTAGTAAACACTGCCTTAAGTCTTCTGCCTAAACTTGATCCCCAGGTAAATTCTCTACTGTTACCTCTAAATGGTAAAAACTTAAGTGTTGATATTATTGATATTGACTTTGTAATCACGCTTAAAGTAGAAGATTCTAAAATATATGCTAGTAACGAACCTACCAAAAACATTTTAAAAGGTAAATTGGCTTATATTTTGGAGCTTATTTTCAATAAAAATCTACAAGAGTTGATAATAGCTGAGAAGCTTGATTATCAAGGTAGTTTAAAAGATCTTAATACTTTTAATAAATTTTTGAATGCTATTGATATAGATCTAGTTTATAGAATATCTGAACTCACCAGTCCTGAATTTGCTGGAATTGTTGCTAAACCTTTTCAAAAAGCAAAACAATACTTAAAAACATCTCGACAAGAGACTATTGTCGATATCAAAGATTTCCTAACAGAGGAGAAAAAGACTCTGATATCTCAAAATGAAATTAATATCTTTTATCGCCAAGTTCAAGAGCTAAAGCAAGCTACTGATAGAATAGAGGCAAAGCTAAAATTATTACAAGGCTTAAACAATGATTAAAAAATTTCTAAGGCTTATTTACATTTTTTACATTATAAATAAATACTGTCTACTCAATGAGCCAATTCGAGCGACAAAAATAAAAACTCTAAGAGTGTTATTATTGCTAAATCCATTTTACTACTCTCCAAGAGTACGCAGACTTGAGCATGGTGTGCGTATTAGAGAGGCTTTAGAAAAACTTGGACCTATTTTTATTAAATTCGGTCAAGCATTATCAGTCAGAGCCGATTTACTACCGCCAGATGTAATAAAAGAAGTTTCAAAACTTCAAGATAACGTTCCACCTTTTGATAATCAAGTTGCAGCCCAACAAATTGAAAAAGCGGTAAAAAAATCCATATCTGAAATATTCAAAAGCTTTGAAAGTACTCCTTTAGCTTCTGCGTCTGTAGCTCAAGTGCACGCTGCAGTATTGCAAAATGACGAAAAAGTAGTAGTCAAAGTATTACGTCCAGGCATTGAGAAAATTCTTAAACTTGATACTTCTTTGATGCTATTTTTTGCAACTTTACTTAGTAAACTTAAAGAAATTCGAAGATTTAAGCCTGTAGAGATTGTCAAAGAGATAAATCAAAGCTTTTTTGATGAGCTTGATCTAGTCCGTGAAGCATCAAATGCTTCTCAAATTCGTAGAAATTTTGAAAACTCTACCATACATTATGTACCTAAAATATATTGGGAATATACTAGTTCTACTGTAATGGTGATGGAAAGAGTTGGTGGCGTAAGAGTGTCTGATATAGAAACTCTAGATGCTTTAGGTGTCGATCGTCGTCTACTAGCGCAACGTGGGGTAGAAATTTTTTATTCACAAGTCTTTGATGACTGTTTTTTCCATGCTGATATGCATCCTGGCAATATGTTTATCGATGTATCAAATCCAGCTGATCCAAAATATATTTCGATAGACTTTGGAATCGTCGGTACTCTTAATCGTGATGATCAGCGTTATTTAGCAGGTAACTTCTTGGCATTTTTTAAACGAGATTATCGTAAAGTTGCTGAGTTACATATAGAATCTGGCTGGGTTCCAAGTGATACGCGTGTTGATGTTCTTGAATCAGCAATTAGAACAGTATGTGAACCAATCTTTGAAAAACCGATGAAAGAAATATCTCTAGGCTATACTTTAATGCAACTTTTTGCAGTAGCGCGTCGTTTCAATATGAATATCCAACCGCAACTTACACTATTACAAAAAACTCTTTTTCATGTCGAAGGTCTTGGACAGAAACTTTGTCCTGAATTAAATATCTGGGAAACATCTCGACCAATTCTAGAAAAATGGATGAAAGAGCAAATGGGGCTAAGAGGTTTCTATCATCGTTCAATTGAAAATATGCCTAGGGTTAGTGATAAACTACCAGAATTACCGCGCATGGTTTTTGATATATTGCAACAAACACAAATCAATCTAAAAAATACTACTACATCTTCACAATTTAATAACTTAAAAGAACCTAAGAAAAAATATAGATTTGCTTTGGGCTGTGGATTAGTTTTGACAACTATTGGGGTAATATATACTTTGGATAAAGATACAACACCACTAATTAAACTACAAAACTTTATTAGTAATCATAGTACTAGTTTTATAATTGTCGGAATTGTATGCTTGATTTATTATAGTTTTAAGAAGGAGAAATAGGCATCATGTCAGATTGTATTTTTTGCAAAATTATTAGTGGTGAAATACCATCTAAAAAAGTGTATGAAGATGAAAATGTCTTTGCTTTTTATGATATCAACCCTGCTGCTGACGTGCATATCCTTGTTATACCCAAAAGACATATTGCTAGCTTAAATGATCTAACAGAACAAAATCAAGAGCTTATGGGAAAATTTATGCTTAGTATTCCCAAAGTTGCTAAACTAATCGGACTAAAAGGTTTTAAGACCGTCTTTAATACTGGTAAAGAAGGGGGACAGATGGTTTTTCATCTCCATGCGCATATTCTAGGAGGTAAAATCAGATCTAAGCTTCCTGAGTAATTACTTTAAGTTTAAACTAGCTTGCTAAACTCAAACTCGGTGGTGGGAAAGAGCTATTTGAGAAGCTATTTATCTGATGTAAACCTTGTGCGAAACTCATCGTTGATAAACTAGTAACCATTACTACTGTTAATATTATTTTTCTCATTTTAGTACCTATATAAATATTTCTAATTCCTATATGACAATTATTACAAAATATATCCATGATGTTAAATATATAGTTTTTATAATTTCAATAACATTTACTTATAAGAAATATCATTATTCAGGCCGAACTAATGTGACTACTGATATTTTTTCAATTTGACTATCTTTTGCAAGAGTCTCAATAAACTCACGAAGTGTTGAACCAGTAGTTAAAACATCATCAAATACAACTAAATGCTTAGCTTTAATTGGCTTAGTTAAGCTAAAGACTCCTTTTATCTGTATAGCTCTTTTTTGCTTTGATGATTTAGCTTGAGATTTTGTATACTTAATTCTAGCATAGTTCTCAAAAGTTGATCTAATGCCAGTATATTCTGATAGGGTTTTAGCTAATACTTCAGCTTGATTAAAACCACGATATAGATACCTATACCTATGTATTGGTACTGCTGCAATAGCATCCACATCTTTGAAGTGCTGCTGTGCAATATTATCCCACCAATATCTAATCACTTTAGAAAAAATCTCAGCAGCTAATAAATCTTTATTAAACTTAAATCTCTGTAGCAAAAATCTAACTTCGGGAGAATATCTAAGTAAATAAAAATAATCAAAACTCAAATTAAGCTCTATTTGTTGCTTTTGGAAATTTAATTGGTTTAATAAACTGTCAAAACAATAATTACAAATAGTATCATCAGCTGATTGTTTACATAATAAGCAATTTTGATACGAGAGTATTTTGATGATTTTTGTTATAATTTTCATAATTAATTATAAAAAAGTTTTTATATGTTCAATTATAATCTTTTTCTTAATCGACTATCAAAAAGAAAACTATACCCTCAATCTTTTATAAAAAATGAAATTGCCCAAAGACTACTTAAGCGTTTGGAGTTTATAAAACTAGATCCAAAAGATATCTTAGTCACTGGCTATAGTGATAATGATTATCTTGAGAAATTAAACAAACGTTTTCCTAATGCAGATATTCACACCAGTCAAAGTCTTAAACAACAGTTTGATATTATTTTCTCAAATTCTATTATTCATATAACAGATAATTTATCACAAGAGTTAGATAATTATTATCAACTACTTAACGATAATGGTATTTTACTTTTTTCGACTTTTGGGGATAAATCATTTACAACACTCAAAGAAGCTTTTGCAAGTGTTAGTAATTATAAGCATACCAACTCCATGATTGATCTTCTAACTTGGGGGAACACACTACAAGCAAGCCAATACAAAACTCCAGCTATTGAGTCAGACCTTATTACTTTTACTTATGAGAATATAAATACTCTTTTTGAGGATATAAGACATCTAAATGAACCTCTAGCTGATACAAATATGCAGTTTGGGCTAACTGGGAAAAATATTTGGCATCATTTTGTTAAAAAATTCAAGCAAAATTTACAGTTAGAAATAGAAGCTCTGTATGGTTATGCTGTACGTAAGGCACAAGATAACACCTTAAAATCTCGGGCAAACCCAAATAGAATAACTTTAGAAGAACTAAAAAAACAAATTGCTGATTTCAAGAAAAATTCTTAATATGATTATTTTAGCAATACATTACAGGCATAGTAGATAGCTGCTGCCAATCATAATCAGAACATTGTGTTGGCTTCTTAAGTGGCTGGCAATATGTTCTCCATGTACCACCACCATATGTTTTCATTATCAAACATTTTTTAAAACGCTTTTGCTCACCGCTCAATAATCCCACTGTAGTAATTTGTTCAATAGGATAACCATCTGATAATTTATACTTAAAACCTTGACTATCTTCATCTTCATCATCTATTTGCTCAAATGATTTATCTATTTCTTCTGGTGTACTAATATTGTCTAAAAGATTTTTATAATTTTTTATTTTATATTGACTATTGTATTTTTTAACATCTTCATCAATATAATCTTTAGCTGACTTAACTTTGTAGTAGTTCTGCGATTTTTTATAATCTTGATTGATATTATGATTTTCTTTAACTATATTATGTGCTTCACTCAGAACAGTAGCTGTTGATTTTTTAAGCTTTTGTTTTTCTTGCCTAGCTTTACTATCAAGTTCGCGATTAAAAGCATCTATCTTCTTTTTAGTTTCTGATGGTGAATTATCTTTTAGTATTTCTTCGGCTTCAGCTAAAAGCTTTTCATAACCATCATCACTAGTGTCAACAAGACTACTCAAAGCATCTCCATAATCATTAGCTTTAGGAACTTGATCTTGTTTAATAGTGGAGCCACTAGCAACTTCATTTTCAGATACTAATGCAGAGTCAGCTTTTATAGAATTCTTTGCAGCATACTGGCGTAGTGGATTGTCCTTAGCATCAATTTTAACTGCTTGCTCTGCCTTAGCATTAATTGTATCAGCTATAGCACTACAGCAGAATAAAAAGGTAATTATCAAAGAAGATAAAACTTTTTTTTTCATAACTTATCAAAAAAATTTTTCCTATGCAAAGTATAGTAGATATTACGCGTATAAGAAAGAGGTTTTATCTAAAGCAATTTAAATAACAATTTGCTCCTCGTGTAACTCGATATTATAATGCTCTAAAATTTGTTGTTTTATAAACTCGATAAGATCTAAAATATTTTGACCAGTTGCATTGCCATTATTCACTATTATGCCACCATGTTTTGGAGAGATTTGCGCATCACCAATTTGCTTGCCCTTTAATCCTAGCTGCTCTACCATAATTCCCACAGGCATATTTGCTTGCGGTCTCTTGAAAACACTTCCAGCCGTTGGCTTTTGCGGTAAATTAGATAATCTACGTGAATAAATATCATCTAGCTTTGCTTTGATTTCTTGCTTTGTTTTGTACTCAAACTCAAATTCTGCTGATAAAATACAAATATCTTTCATATACTTAAACATAGAGTATCTATAACCATACTCTATATCATCTTTTAGATATTTTTTTATCTGTTTGGAGTTAAGGTCAAGTATTGTGACACTTTTAACATAAGTATATATCTCATCACCATACGCACCAGCATTCATAATCAATGCTCCACCAACACTAGCTGGCACATCATAAAAAGTTTCTATACCACTTAAACCAGCACGATATGTAGCTAATGCAAGATCTTGTAATAATACTCCAGCCTGAACATTAGCATAATTATCAATAATCTTAAAAGAGTTGAATTTCTTAGTAAAAATCACAAATGCTACATCATCATAATATTCTTTAGAAAAAATAACATTGCTACCGTTTCCAAGGAAAAATAATTTCTGATGTTTATTAACAATGTCTAATAACTCTTGGTCATTAGTAGGAAAATAAACATATTTAGCAAAAGACTTAATACGATATGTATTATATTGTTCTAAAGATATATATTCTGACATTAGTCACCTAAACATTATCACTTAAAATCTCTATTTGCATAAAATGAGACATATTTTCTATAAGATTATTATAACCTCTAAATATCTGATGAGCATTATTAATAGTCGAAAATTCATCTAATAATGATCCTGCCATTAAGCATGCCATACCAGCACGTAAATCTTTGACACTCATAACCGCTGGACGTATATCATTTAGGTTTTCAAGTGGTTTTATTTTTATAAGAGTATTATCTATAGATATATTAAAACCCATTTTACGAATTTGATACACATAGTTTATACGCTCAGGGTAAACCGTATCTTGAATAGTACTAGAGCTATTTGCCATAAATAACATCACTGCATATATTGGCTGCAAATCAGTAGGAAAATGTGGGAAAGGTGCAGCAATTATATCAACCCCTTTAATACAACTATCCTTACCAAAAAACTTAATACCACGATTAGCTTGGTTATACTCCCATTTAGCTCCTGCATTAGTCAATTTTTCCAAAGGCTTTTTGATACTATATGTATCTTGAGTATTAATATTTGTAATTGTAACATTTGTTTTGTACAGATACGCCATAGCGGCATAGGTCATAGCTTGAATACGATCAAAAATAATTTCAAACTCACAGCCATTTAATCTCATAACACCTAAGATTTTTATTTTTCTGCTATCAGCATCAAAATCAATATTTGCACCACATTGATTAAGATAATCTATTAATGTAACAACTTCTGGCTCTAAAGCAACATTTTCAAGTATAACCTCAGAGTTTCCGGTCACAGCATACATTACTAGATTCATAGTTGCACCAACCGATGGAAAAGGCATTTTAAACTCTGCATTTTTTTCTTCTTTGTAAATAACCTCTATATGATCATCAGCTAATTTAACCTCAGCACCTAACGCTTCTAAGCCATTTAAATGTATGTCAAAAGGTCTCTTTTCACTAAAACTACAGCCGCCAGGAAAACCAATTTTAACACGACCCTTTTTCTTAAGTAATGAACCTAAAAGCATTAAGGAACAACGTGTTTTAGATGTCATCTCTCCACATAATTCTAAAGTTTCATTTGAGATAGCAGCAGTATCAATAGTTACATCTTCACCCTTTTCAATAACTTTAGCACCAACATTTTCTAAGATCTCCTTAGCACCTTTGTAGTCTAAAAGAGTAGTCGGAACATTAGTGAATTTTGTTTTAGTATCAGGAATTAAGCTTGCAAAAATCAAATGCAACAAAGCATTTTTTGCACCACTAATATTAATGGTTATTTCATCAGCAATCTTACTTAACTTTTTTACTCTTACTGCCTTCATCTTTTGATCTCTTATTTTTTCTATCTGCAAAAGGGTTTTCTGACTGCTTAAACTCAAATACTATTGGCGTACCACGGAAATCTAAAGCTTCTCTAAAGAAATTTTCTAAGTATCTTTTATATGAGTTCGGTAATCTACTTACTTGGTTGCCATGTATTACGATAACTGGTGGATTATGACCTCCAACATGAGCATATTTAAGTTTAATCCTAAATTTACCTACCATTGGTGGTGAATGCGCCTCTACTGCAAGCTGCATTAGACGCGTAGCATCAGCTGTAGTTATTTTTTTATTTGCACATGCATATGCAGTATCGATTGACTCAAAAACATGGCCAACATTAGTACCATGCAATGCTGAAATAAAGTGTATATCAACATAATCTTGTAAGAAAAAAAGCTTTCTTTTAAGATCTTGTTTAACCTGAGTACGATCTTCTTCTGTCATACCATCCCATTTATTTACAGCTAAGACTAATGCTCTACCATTTTTGATAGCAAAATGTATCAGACTCAAGTCTTGATCTGATATACCTTGTCTTGCATCAACTACTGCAACTACAACATTTGAATCTTGTATTGCTTGTAAAGTTTTTATAACAGAGAACTTCTCTAAGGTCTGCTTTACCTTGCCTCTTTTGCGCACACCAGCTGTATCAACTATAGTATATTTGTGGCCATGGCGCTCAAATGGAATACTGACACTGTCAATTGTAGTGCCTGGCATATCAAATACAACAACCCTATCTTCGCCAAGCATTCTATTTGTAAGTGTTGATTTACCAACATTAGGTCTACCAATCAATGAAAAATGGATACCATGACGCTGTTGTTCTTTATGCTCTTGTGTTTGAGTATAGTCTTGATAGTATTCATTTAATGGTTTTTTTAAGAACTTATCAACTAGCTTTTGCGTGTTTCTACGGTGCGCTGCAGAAATTGCAAATACCTTGTCAAAGCCAAAACTATAGAAATCTGCCATTGCTGCTTCTTCTTCAGTACCATCAACCTTGTTTACTACAACCACTACTTTCTTATCTTTTTGGCGTAAAAGACCAGCAACATACTCATCTCCAGCTGTCAGCCCAGCTCTACCATCGACAACAAAGAAAACTAAATTTGCTTCATCTATAGCAATCTGTGATTGTTTAGCCATAAACTCGTCAAAGCCTATATCTTTATCTGAAATACCTCCAGTATCAACTACTAGATAATCCAAATCATCATACTTTGCTTGTCCATATTGACGATCACGAGTGACTCCCTCAAAATCAAAAACTAAGGCATCACGCGAATTTGTTAATACATTAAAAAGAGTAGATTTACCAACATTGGCTCTACCTACAATTGCAACTAAAAAAGACATTTTTACTCAATAATTCTATAACTTAAATATTTATGATTAATCTTACTCTATTTCACCATTTTAATAAAGCTAATAAAAAATCACTGAGAATAATTTGATTGTTAATTAAATTCTAGATATCAGTTAATGATATATGCCTATTAAACTATTTCTAAATTTTCATTAGTATTATCAGAATTTATTTAAAGTTTATTAAGATATGATGATAAAAAATCTTAAATATAAACTGAAAGATCTAATGTAAGAGTATTCATACGCTGCCCATTATAAAGGCTCTGCCATGAATATTCAGGACCGATAAGAACATTATCATCAAAAAATGATCTTTGTGTCGATACTAGAATTTGATCTTTAATCCCAGAAGCTGCTAAGAAAAAACTACCTCCAGCAGATAGTGGCATGGGGATATTATCGGCATTATAAGAGTGACCATAACTCGCGTTAATATTCTGACCACTACCAAATAGTTTAAATGTATATGCTGCTTGTACTGTAAAAGCTCCTGCAAATGCATTACTACGACCATTAAATTGTGTACTTTGAGTTGTAGTAGTTGCCCAACCTGCACCTATATTTAGATTTCCTGGCAGAAAAGGAATACTCTCAAAGTTTATAGCTGTATCAATATTAAATTCCCCAACCCGCTTATCAATAAAATTAAATCTGTTATTAGCACCACGAATATCATGCATATAACCTAAGTTAAAACCAACTTGAGCTATATTTGGAATACTCACAGCATCAAAATACGCCAGAGAGAAAGTTGCATGGTTTTTTGCATCAAACACAGTAAAATTAGCGTTTGAGGTATCACCACGATAGTTTATTGCTGCGTTGGTAACTCTAAGTGGTCTAAACATATTCGCAGTGATACCAGTTGTCCAAGGACCACCTCCTCCAAATGATCCAACAGAAGGTCTATATTTACCAACTGATACAAATATTGGTGTTGTATCAAGATTACCAAAAATTACAAATGCATCCTGCAAGTCATAGTTATTATTCTGATTAGCCACAAAATCTAAATTTGCTGTTACATAGTGTCCAAGATTAGCTAAAAAATATAGTGTCGCACTAGTTAAGTATATATTTTCGCCATTACCTGGAAAAGTTGTTGCACTTCTAGTAGTAATATCAGTACCATTCCAGATTTGTGCATCAACTTGGATAAATCCTCCAAAGAATATTGAATAATCATCAAAAAAAGCTCTTTGCCTTAGGATACTGGAGGCAAAAAGGTTACTTGGTAACTGCCCAATTGGTACAGTGTTGTTACTTGAGAATGATCCAACATATGAAACCTCACCTTGAGTAGTAATCTTGACCTGATTACCAACATCGACCTCTCTATCAACATCAGATGAACCTAAAGCAACTTGCTCTTGTAAGAATTGATCTCTGACTTTTGAACTTTTATCAAAATCATTAAATTGACCAATAGAAGCTTTTTGCTGTGAACCAAGTCCAACAACAGCATCATCGATTATTTTTTGATTATCAAGCTTAGCAATCTGCGCTTGCAAAAGCTTAATCTTATTAGCAAGCTCATTCACTTCATCAGTATCTAATTGTTGAGAGTTATTAACTTGATTAACTAATGCGTAACTGATGTTTAAGAAAAACAATAATATGATAAGAACTAAAAGCTTTTTTTTAAACATTCATAAGGTATATTTTTATACGTATACAGACATATCTAATGTAATTGTATTCATATGCTCACCAGTATATAGTCTTTGATACGCATATTCCGGACCAAATAAAACATTATCATCAAAGTAAGCTCGCTGAGCCGAGAAGATAAGTTGTTGTTTGATACCTGCTGCTGTTTGACCAAAGCTTGGTGATGCATTAGCTGTACCCATTGGGATAGCTGCAGCATTATATGATTGCCCATAGGTCACACCAAAGTTAGTATTTCTACCACCAAGAATTGCAGAATAGTTAAGTGCTCCATACCATGCCCCTGCAAGCACATTACCTGTACCGACACCATTAAATTCTTCTGAATTTGTGGTACTAGCCCAACCCGCACCTAAGTTTATGAATCCGCCCAAAGCTGCATAAGTTAAGTTACCGTCAACGTTTAAAGCACCAACGTTATCATTACTACGATTTAAGTTAGCTAATGAGTTTGCAATAGAAGAACTACCAGCACCAGCAATATTAAAGACATAACCGACGTTAAAACCTGCCGCTAAATTTGGTGTCCAACTATCTGCGTAGAATAAGCCGGCTGAAAAGTTTGCACGTTTATCATCTGAACCGAATACCGCAATATTGGCGTTCCAAACTTGATCTTTATAGTCAATAGATACGTTAGTAACCTGACCCGGTCTTAAAAATCTTGTGATACCACTTGTCCAAGTACCACCACCACCATATGAACCAACTGATATCCTATTTCTACCTGCTGTTACGAAAAATGGTGATGTATCTAAGTTACCAAAGATCACAAAGGCATTACCTAAGCTAAAGCTTCCAGACTCATCAGTATCAAAATCAAATTGCGCTGTTACATAATGACCCAAATTCGATAAGAAATATAAATTAGCTCCTGTTAAGTATATATTTTGACCATTATTAGATAACCGTCCATTTTGAGCCTTAGTAATACCACTACCAAACCAAGCTTGAGCATCTGCTTCAATAAAGCCACCAAAGAATACTGAGTAATCATCGAATTTCTCTCTTTGCCCTAATAATGTAGAAGCAAAAAGGTTAGAGGAAATCTGTCCAATTGGAATACTGTTGTTACCAGAGTATGAACCTAAGTAGGTAACTTGACCTTGTGTTGTAATCGCCGGAGCTCCACCTACGTCAATACCACCATTAGGGCTAAAGACGCCCCCTAATGGCTGGGAAGCTAAATTAATGATGGAGTTACTAGCATCAACATTCTCCATTATATCAGATGAAGTACTATCGCCGATCAACGCCTGACTTAGATCTCTGCTTGCGCCATTACCACCAAGTGTGCGAGGATTTTTATTACCATCAACTTTTGAACTATAAGTAGTAAATTGCGAGCTACCATTAGACGTATTCTGTAATCCACCACTACTGCCTTGTCCATTACCTTGTGCTTTTAGCTGTTGTAATTGTCCTTGAAGCTGCTGTACTTGCTGCTGCAATTTTAGCAAAAGCTCTCTGTCATTTAGATTTGTTCCGCTAGTCTGAGCTGTCGAAGACGATCCACTAGCATTTGGATCTGGCTGACCAAGATTCTGATCTCCGATACTAGTAGCTCCTAGAGGTCCTCCTTGTGAAACGACCTGAGGAGAATCTTCAGAATAAGCTAATCCACAACAAACTAATAAACTACTAACTACTAAATAGGTTTTTTTAAACTTACGCACCACAGTAAAACTTCCCTCTAATAAAAAACTAGCAAAACAAAGAAAATCTCATTGATTCTAGCACAATCATATATTTTATTTCAATAGATTTCACACCCTATAAAAAGTTATAAAATGACTAAGCCTTGTATATTTATAAACTCTTTCTAAAGCACAAAATATAAACTGCTTTAGATTGGCATATATGGCGCATATGTCGGCGTCCACGATGAAAGATTAATTAATCTTTCAATTTCTTCATCAAGTTCAGTGTCTGTCAGATCTTCTAGATCAACATCAACACCATGGACACCCTCTAGAATCGCTTGTTTAGCTACTGCTCTGGTAATTTCTTTAGTGACATCAACCAAGTCTGTTATTCTAGCCAATAATGGTTGAGTAATATCCTCATTGATTACCATTGGCGATAATTCACTTAACCTATAACAAGCAGCTCTAATCATTCCTTTTGTAAGTACTCGCGCATGCACAGCTACTGAGCCTAAGCCTAAACCTGGGAATATAAAAGCGTTGTTACCTTGAGAAATGCGGTAATCACGACCATTATATGTCACATCGGGAAATGGACTACCTGCGGCAATTAGAGCCTTTCCATTTGTCCACTTAATAATGTCTTCAGGTAAAGCCTCACAAAGAGATGTAGGATTAGATAGTGGCATAATAATAGGATAGTTATTATTTTTTGCCATAGTTTTAACAATCTCTTTAGTAAATGATCCTGGTTGACCAGATGTACCAATTAAAATATCACATTTTGTATTTTTAACTGTTTCCTCAAGTGTAATATAGTTAAAGTCTTCAACTTTCCATTTATCAATTTCTTCACTAGTTTTGACAAAAGGTTTTTGTTCCGGAGTAATTCTTTTTGCTCTTAGCCTATCGCAAATTAGACCATATCTATCTACTAAATAAATACTGCTTCTAGCTTTCTCTATCGACACCCCAGCCCTATCAGCAATCACATCTGCAAGCTGTCTAGCGATACCACAACCAGCGCTACCTGCACCAAAAATAATTACCTTGATATCACATATACCATTTAATGCTTCTTCAACTGTTATCTCACCTGCATTTATTCTTATAGTACTTGCTGTCTTGACAGCAGCTATACAGTTAGCTGCTGCAACAATACCCGTACCCTCAATATCATCATTAAATGTACATAGCTTATCTTTGTATTTTTCTAGGATACGCGTAGCATTATCACGCCCTAGATCTTCCCAGTGTAAAAATACATTTGGAAATCTAGCCTTGACCTGTGTAACAAACTCTTCAATAAACTCATCATAAGTTTCACCTGATACTCTTGGTAAACGTACACCCAAATAACCAGGGGCATTAAGCAAAGCATCATTATTTGTACCCATATCAAGCTGTACTGGCAAAACTCTAGCTGGATCTATACCACTTGCAGCAACATAAACCATAATCTTACCAATACTGATATTCATGCCACCAATGCCTTGATCACCAATTCCAAGTACTGCTTCACCATCAGTAACAAGTACCAAGTCAATACTGTTATACTCATATCGCTCCAATATTCTAGCAATATGTTTTTTATGACTTATAGAGATAAATAAACCACTTTGCTTTCTAAATGAACTACTATATTTTTGGACAGCCTCACCTACTGTTGGTGTATATATAATTGGCATTATTTCTTCTAAATTCTCGCGCACGAAGTGATAGAAGAGTGTGGTATTCAAATCATGAAGCCTATTTAGGAATACATATTTCTCAAGAGAATTAGGTTTTAAATCAAGCTGCCTTCTTACTCTAATAGCCTGCTCTTCGATACTTTCAACTTTTTCTGGTAGGTAGCCTATGAGATCAAAAGCAATTCTTTCTTCTTGACTAAAAGCAACATCTTTATTTAAAACTCTATTGTTTAAAAGCTGTCTGCCAGTAAGGTTAGTTTCTATTGCAAAAACTTTACCAATTTTGTTTCTTAACTTTCTTATTCTTTTTTCACGTCTTTCCATGACCCAAACCACTTATAAAATTTTACATTAAACTATAACAAAAACATCTAACAACTAAGTATCTATCAGTAGTTGCTTTTTTTCAACAAAAAATGAATACTATACAATATTATACTTCTAAATGAATTTGCTTTAAACTTTCTTTTTATAATGAAAATTATTACAAACCTAAATAAAACCAAAGATCCTCTACCTAAAGCAATAGCTATTGGTTCTTTTGATGGTGTACACCTTGGACACCAAGCAATAATAAAAAAACTCCTAACTATAGCTAAAAAGAACAACCTTGTACCGTATATCTTATTCTTTGAGCCTTTACCTAAAGAATTTTTTCTCAAAGATAAAGCTCCATTGAGAATATATGATTTTAGAAAAAAAGTAATCAACATACATAAACTTGGTATCAAACATATAATTTGTCAAAAATTTAACACAAAATTTGCAAATATCACTGCAAATGAATTCATCGAAGAGTTTCTTGTCAAGAAACTAAACACTAAACATATAATCATCGGTGATGACTTTAAATTTGGTAAAAACCGTGGTGGCGATTATGCGCTTTTAAATCAATACTCACAAACTCATGATTTTAGTGTAGATAAAGTTTCTACTTTAAACCTAGATAACCACCGCATTAGTAGTAGTGATATTCGTCAAGCTCTTATCACCCATAATTTAATAGAAGCAAATAAACTCTTAGGTGAATCACTAAAAATTAACTCCCGTGTCATACATGGTCAAAAAAATGGCAGAAAAATTGGTTTTAATACTGCCAATCAGAAATTACCTAAGAACTCTGCACTAAAGGGAGTTTATCTAACTAGAGTTTTTATCGATAATGCTATTTTCTATGGAGTGACTAATGCGGGTACAAGACCAACCATAGATGGTAAAAACAACCTGCTTGAGACTCATATTTTTAACTTTAATCAAGAAATTTATGGTAAACATATAACTACAGAAATAGTAAGTTTTATTAGATCAGAAATGAAATTTAACTCTTTTGAAGAATTAAAATTGCAAATATCTAAAGATATTCAAACTGCAAAAAAACTAATAAGTACATTGTAGACTATTAACATAATCAGCTTTGTACTTTATAATTTGATTCAAGTAATTTTAAATTTCTCAATATTAATTTTAATACCTAAGGAATAATCCACATGAGTGACTATAAAGACACCTTAAATCTGCCAAAAACATCTTTTTCGATGAAAGGTAACCTTGCCAATAAAGAACCAATGATTCTTAGTAAATGGGAAAAACAGGGTATTTATAAGAAAATTAGAGAACACTTTGCTGGACGCGAGAAATTTGTTCTTCATGATGGTCCTCCATATGCTAATGGTAGTATTCATGTTGGTCATGCGGTTAATAAAATTCTCAAAGACATAATCATAAAGTCAAAAACATTAAGTGGTTATGATGCCCCTTTCATCCCTACTTGGGATTGTCATGGTTTACCAATTGAGTTACAAGTTGAAAAAAAACATGGTAAAGCTGGTCAAAGTATATCAGAAGATGATTTTAGGAAAGAATGTCGTAAATATGCCAAAAAACAGGTAGAAATCCAAAAGAAAGATTTCAAAAGACTTGGTGTTCTAGGTGACTGGGAGCAGCCATATCTGACAATGAATTTTGATTATGAAGCTAATATGATTAGAGCATTAGCTAAAATTATCGAGAATGGTCATCTAAGCAAAGGATTTAAACCAGTTCATTGGTGTACTGATTGTGGTTCAGCGCTTGCTGAGGCTGAGGTTGAATATGCTGATAAAGTTTCTCCTGCTATCGATGTTAAATTTAAAATCAAAGACAAAGACAAACTTACTCAAGCATTTGGTTTAGATTCATTAAATCACGATGCTTTTGCAATTATTTGGACAACTACTCCTTGGACACTTCCTGCCAACCAAGCAATTGCAGTAAATAACCAACTTAATTATAGTTTAATTAAGATTGAAGATTTTTATATTATCTTGGCTGAGAATCTAGTTGAGCAAACACTTAAAAGATATGCGATAGAAAATGCCGAGATAATTGCTACAACGACAGGTGACAAACTAACTGGAATTATAGCCGAGCACCCTTTCTACAGTCGTCATGTGCCAATTTTACATGGTGATCATGTTACTGATGATTCTGGTACAGGTTTGGTTCATACAGCTCCTACTCATGGTGTTGATGACTTCACTTTAGGAAAGGAGCATAATTTGTCTATGGAAATTTTTGTCAAAGGTAATGGTTGCTATAGCGAAAATACCAAACTATTTGCCGGAGAATTTATATTTAAGGCTAATGATAGAATTATCGAGCTTCTTGGCGAGAAAAAACGCCTAATGAACTCTGATAAAATTAAGCATAGCTATCCTCACTGTTGGCGTCACAAAGCCCCTCTTATGTTTAGAGCGACACCACAATGGTTCATAAGCATGGAGAAACAAGGACTGCGTGATAAAGCTGTACAAGCAATCAAAGAAACTAGCTGGGCACCTAGCTGGGGACAAGCACGTATCGAGGGTATGGTCAAAGATAGGCCTGATTGGTGTATATCACGTCAAAGAACTTGGGGAGTTCCTTTGCCTTTATTCATCCATAAGGAAACTGAAGAGCTACATCCAAATACTATTGAAATACTACATAAAGTCGCTGAAAAAATTGAAAAAGGTGGTATTGAAGCATGGTTTAATGCTGATGATAGTGAATTCATTACAGAAACTGATCAGTATAAGTCTGTCAAAGATACTTTAGATGTTTGGTTTGATTCTGGCTCATCTAGTATGTGTATATTAGACATAGATAAAAACCTAAGCTATCCAGCTGACTTATATTTAGAAGGATCTGACCAACATCGTGGCTGGTTCCAAACATCGCTTTTAGTAGCAATGTCTGCTAAAGGTAGTCAACCATATAAAGAAGTTTTCACACATGGTTTTGTAGTAGATGAGCATGGTCGTAAGATGTCTAAATCTCTAGGTAACGTAACATCTCCTCAAGATATATATAATACTCTTGGAGCTGATATCTTACGCCTGTGGACAGCATCAACTGATTATAAGAGTGAAATGGCTGTATCTGACCAAATCCTAAAAAGAACCGCAGATACTTATCGTAGATTACGTAATACTGCTAGATTCTTACTCTCAAATCTAGATGGATTTAGTCCTGAGACTGATATTATCGAATTTGATAAACTAGTTAAGCTAGATCAATGGGCGATTGCAAAGACTAAAGAATTCCAAGATAAGATTATTGAAGCTTATGATAAATATCAAACTCATACAGTTGCACAATTAATACATCATTTCTGCTCTATTGAAATGGGAAGTTTTTATCTAGATATTATCAAAGATAGACAATATACTGCAAAAACTAATGGACATCCACGCAAGTCTGCGCAAACAGCTATTTACCATATAGTTCATGCTCTCGTAAGATGGATGGCACCTATACTTTCATTCACTGCTGATGAAATTTGGGAAGCTACGCCAAAGACTACTGATTTACCAATCCAGCTTTGTGAGTGGTATACAGAACTTAAATCTTTTGATAAGGATGCTGAACTAAATCTAGAATACTGGGCAAAAATCCAAGAAATTCGTTCTGAAGTAAATAGAGTACTTGAGATTAAAAGAAATGAAGATATTGTCAAAGCCTCACTAGAAGCTAAAATTACAATTTATGCTGACAACGATAATTATAAGCTATTAGAAAAACTTGGTAATGAACTTAGATTCCTACTAATATCATCAAAAGCAAACCTAAAAGCGATTGAAGAAAAGACAAGTAGCTCAATCGCTGCCAACATACCAGGTTTATCAATTGAAATAACCAAAATAGAAGAGCCTAAATGTGAAAGATGTTGGCATCGTAGCTCGACTGTTGGAGAGAATCCTCACTACGAAGATATCTGTAGTCGTTGTGTTGAGAATATAACTACAGAAGCTGGAGAGTCGCGTGAATTTGCTTAAACCAAAAATAAAATATTTTATTTTAGCAATTTTAATTATTGCCGCTGACTTATACACTAAGTATCTAGCAAATACACACCTAGAATTTGCTCAATCTGTGAAGATAACCAGTTTCTTTAATCTTACTTTACTATACAATCATGGTGCAGCGTTTAGCCTTTTAAGCAATGATCAAACATCATGGCAGATGGTAATGTTTTCAATAATTTCTTTGCTTGCTGCTATTGTACTTATTTATCTAATTATTAAGCAGCCGATTACTGAGAAAATTAACTTGTTCTCTTTTGCTCTTATTTTAGGTGGCGCTCTAGGCAACTTTTACGATCGTGCTTTTCAGGGCTATGTAATTGATTTTTTAGATTTTCATATAGGTAACTATCACTGGCCATCTTTTAATATAGCTGATTCAGCTATTACATGTGGTGTTATCCTTTTAGTAGCAGCATCATTATTTACCAAAAAGAAATCATAATGTTTTTTTGTAATCTGTATAGAATTGACGTGCTTTAAATTCATTACCACCATAAGATATATTGAAGATTGTCTGACCCATTCTTGAATCCTGTTGCATAATAATCCCAATATATTTAACATTTGGAAGAGGGTTATTAAGTTCAGCGATAATCGTAGCTGTCAAAGGTAATTTTTCATTCACCATAATTGTATAGCCATTAGTTTTTAAATAGCTAACTAACTTATCATACTTATTATCAAAATCAGTACCATTAAGTCGAATAACTTGATCTGGATAATTTGCTACTAAGAATCTTGCGCCATCAATGTCATTTGTATTTTTGCTAAAATCAACTTCTTTAATCATGCTATATCTTGTTAATTTCTCGTAATGGGTAATATTATCTTCTATATCACTTTTGACAGTACAAGATGCAAGTGCCAAACTCACCAAACAAAGAGTAAAAATTTTCTTGGGCATATTTAGACCTAATAAGCTAAAATATTCGTTAATGTAATTATAACTACAAACTAGGTATTTTATAAGCTTTTAGAATATACAATTCTAATAACACCACAAATCTTTATTTATGATGAAAATATCCATACAATATACAAAAAAATAATTAGTTATATAAATGTCAAAAGGTTCTAGTACTAAAAAATGGTTACATGAGCATACTTCGGACTATTATGTCATTCAAGCAAATAAGCTTGGCTATCGTAGTAGAGCAAGTTTTAAAATTCTTGAAATACAAGATAAATATCAATTATTTAAACCAAATATGTTTGTTGTCGATCTTGGTGCAGCTCCAGGTGGTTGGTCTGAGCAAGTTATAAAATATATAGGTAAAAATGGTAAACTTATTGCTCTAGATCTATTAGAGATGGCTCCCATAGCTGGAGTTGAATTTATTCAAGGCGACTTCTGCAGTGATGAGACTTACCAAAGACTCAATACTCTTGTCAATAATCAAAAAATTGATTGTGTTATCTCTGATATGGCGCCAAATCTAAGCGGGAATAAAACTTCAGATCAAGCAAAATCGATATATCTACTTGAGTTAGCTTTAGATTTTGCAAATATGAATCTTAATAAAAATGGCAGTTTTGTTGCAAAAGTCTTTCAAGGTGAAGGCAGTGATGAATATCTCAAACTAGTAAGGGATTCTTTCAATAAAGTCATTCAATTTAAACCAAAGTCTTCAAGAGCAAAGTCACGAGAGTTCTATGTTATCGCAACTGGATTTAAGGGTTAATTTATCATTTAAAATGAATAACATTTTTAAGATTAATCTATTTTAGTAGTTTATTTAAAAAAATCTCCTACGAAATTTTCTTCTAGCTTTTCAAGCAGATAATCATGTAATTTTGGTGCTATTTCATTTAGATACTTATTTCTTTCTAAAACTTTAGCTTTAGTAATACGATGTTTTTTCCATGTACCTCCACCATTATTAAGGTTCTGTATTGCTGGAATTAACCTATCTATAGCATTAGCAAATTTTGCTTCATCTGTCTAAGCACTATCAAACTCTAGCCATAACTGCTCTAGCTGCTCTCCTTGAGATTTAGGTAAAATTTTAGCTATTCTTTGAATTGCGACAAGTTCGCTGTGTTTTTGTAAATCTAATATTTGACTATCAGCAAACGCAAAAGTATCACCACTATAGATCTCAACGATATCATGAATCAAAAGCATCTTAGTAACTTTAGCAATATCTAAGCTTACACAGGCATACTCTGCCAAAATATTAGCAGTTAGAGCAACTTGCCAGCTATGTTCAGCACTATTCTCATGACGATTACCATCACATGGTAACCAAGTTTGGCGATAAACTCTTTTTAGCTTCTCAAGCTCGCTAATAAACTCAAGCTGAGCTACTAAATCTTGGCTCATATATCATTTTTCCATAAATCAAACATTTTATTTGCAACTAGCCTATTGGCCTTTGCTGTTGGATGGCAATAGTCCCAGCATAAGTACTTTTCTGGATCGCCCATTATTTCTATATCATATTGAATATTACCAAGTGAATCAGCGCCACCATAACTATCAACACAAGCATCGGTAACATTTTCAAAGCCATATTTAGCAGGGTTCTCAACACAATCATTTAATAAACTATAAAAATCAAAAAGTTTAAGGTTTATATGAGGGAAAATTGCTTGTAGTTCAGAAACACGATTTCTTAATAATCCATTTTGGAGATTAACATTTATTTGCATATATGATTTAAAAAACTTACCTACCCAATTAGACAGATAATCTTTATATGCCGGCGCCTTAGTAACATCAGGAATATTCCACAATATTATATTTTTAGCACCCATTTTTATAGCTTTTCTAACAATCTTATTTAGGTCTCTAGCTACTCTAAATTTTGGCACTAGGTTTATATATGGAATCTCATTATAAACCATAAACATAAAATTATTTGCTCCACCGTTTATTACAACCAAATCATCATCGGCGAATCTTCCTTCTTCATTTTCAAACCTAACAATTTGTTCTGATACAGCAAAAGAATGATACTTTAGCAATGATGATGGATTTGTGCCATGTGTCAACGCCCCTCCAATTGCATAATTTTTATGTTTAATTTCTGATAGCTTCTGGTCTTTAGCAAGCATCTGCGCTAAAACCTCGGTTGATACTAGACCATTTGAAAATCTGCCATCATGATATGGCTTACCTGGTATATCTAATGTCTTCATGATATTACCATTATCTAAAAGACTATCTCCAAAAACTACCAGTCTATTTATTTGTCGCATATTTAATCCTTGTACTCAAAAAAATTAACCATCCAATGGGCTATTATTAAGCTATTATCTCTAATTCTTAGACTTTCTAAAGCATGATGAAACTCGTTTTTTATATCATTTTGATATTCTTTGATAAGCGCATGATTATGTACCTTAAGCATTTCAGGATGGGCTTGTATACCAAGTATATGATTATTTATACAAAACATCTGTACTTTGCAATAATCACTGGTACTTATCAGTTCAGCCTCTTGAGGTAATTTAACAACCATATCTTGATGATAAAACAATAAACTCAAATAATTATGAAATGGCTCCATCCATGGCTTTCTAGTTAAAATCTCAACGTTACGCACTCCCACTGCAAATCCTTTAGGACCTCGTTCAACTCTACCACCTAGAGCTTGAGCTAAAATTTGATGTCCAAAACAAATACCTATAATCTTTTTATGGTTATCATGAAGCTTGACAATCTCTGTTTTTAATTTAATAATCCAAGCAAGATTATCAAAAGCCGTAGCTTTACTCCCAGTTATGATAAAACCATCATATATATTATAGTCTTTAGGATACTCCTGTATAGTTACATCAAAAATATCAAAATCAACCACTACGGATAACTTGAAAAAAAGATTAGCAAACATTTCAGGATAATTACCTCCTGCAACCCCACGACGATGTTCTGGGATATGATCTGTTTGTAAAATTGCTATTTTCATGTGATTTTTATTACTAATTTATTAATGCATCAAAGAGTATTTTTTTAAACTCTGGTGTTATTTCGAAAGTATATGTATAGCTTTTTGTTCCACAACGCGAACCTTTTATTTTTAAAAGGTTACCATCTTTAGCGATATCTTTGATAGTTATCACATCAATTTTTGTACTATCTAAAATTTCAGCTTTACGCTTCCAATTATCTCGATAGCGAGTAATTGCGCTACGATATGAGCCTGATATTTTATTTTCTAAAGCCTTTTTGACAAACTCTTGAGCTCCTTGTGGAATCTCTTCAGCAAACTTTTTAAGCTCATATAAAGTTCTAACATCTTCAATAATACCTCTATTTGACAGCTCACGAATATTATCATCAGCATCAGCTATCTTTAGACGCATAGATATCCAGCTGTTATCTCTACCTAAAACCTTAGCGATATCAGATTTTTTGACATTCTTATTTTCTATCAAATCTCTTAAAGCATCAGCCTCTTCAAACGGTGAGACATTTTCCCTTTGATCATTTTCTAAAAGCTGTAATAGCACAATATTGGCATCAGACTCCTCTTGTCTAACTATACATGGTATTGTTGTTAGACCAGCTTGTTTACTTGCTAAATATCTTCGTTCACCAGCTATTATACAATGAATACCATCAGCTTTTTTAGCAGTAACGATAATTGGCTGAATTACACCATTTTCTTTGATGCTATCAGCAAGAGAATCAATATTTTTGAATGTCTTACGTGGCTGATTAGCATCTGGTTTTACGATAGTTAAAGGTAATTCAAAAAGCTGACCAACCTTGCTTGCCTGTTCGTTTAGCTCTTGTAGCTGCATAGCTCTGAGGATATCTTTTTTCTCTTGAGCAACAGTATCGTGAATCTTATGATTAATTTTACGGTTCATCAAAGAAACTTTTTTAGCCATTATGCTCTCCAAAGAACTCAACTATCTCTCTTGCTAGTTTTTTAACCTGTATATGAACCTTACTTTGCTTAGCGTAGTCACCAACATAAACGCCTTCAGCTTCGGCCTCGATAAACTTAACACTTTGGGAAACATACGCTTCAAAAAAATTGCCATCTTCTTCAAAGAATTCTAACAAACTTTTTGCCATATTTGACTGCATTTGTACTCTGTTAGCAAAGAATTTATAAGGTTTTTCAGCAGTTAGCGCTAAATCTTTTGCTTCGATAAGTCCTGATAAGTCCATACCACTAGGTGAACATGGTATAACTACTAGATCAGATAATAATGCTGATTTTAGCGCTGCAGTTTGGAAATTAGGCGGTGTATCAATAACAATAAAATCTAAGCCTTGCTTAAGCTCAATAACTTTTTCACGCACATTTTTCTCATCGAGACTATACACGAAATTACTTTCCTGATTATTTTTAGTCATCCACATATAAGCATCAGGCTTATCCTTATCCATATCAATTATAGCAACTTTATAGCCAAGCTCTTTTAGACCGCAGGCAATATTAATTGCTGTTGTGGTTTTTCCTGAGCCACCCTTTTGCTGTAGCAAAGAAACTACTTTTGCATTTTTTTGCTTCATTTTTTTTGAACCTTAAAATATACGAATTATTTTATTATATAAAATACTTAGCAAATTATAGTCTATATTTGTCTGCTATAAAACCAACTTTTGTAGATTAACTATTGATAAGCTGCTTGTTTTCTTATATTTTATTAAATCACTGCTGAGTATTCACATAAGTACTCTTTTTATAAAAAATTATTTCAAAGGTTAAAAATGGCAAAAAATTTAGTAATTGTAGAGTCTCCAGCCAAAACAAAGACTATAAAAAAATATCTTGGTGACGAATTTGAAATCTTAGCATCATTTGGGCATGTACGCGAAATACCCTCCAAAGATACTTCTATCGATGTTAATGATAATTTCAAAATTAAATTCACAACTAGTGAAAAAAGCAAAAAACATTTAGATGCAATCAAAAAAGCAGCTAAAGATGCACAAAACATCTATCTTGCTACTGACCCAGATAGAGAAGGAGAAGCGATATCATGGCATGTGCAAGAAGTATTAAAAAGTGCGCGCTTACTTAAAGATAAGAATGTCTATCGTGTCACATTTAACGAAATCACCAAATCAGCAGTGACAAATGCTATAGAAAATCCAAAAGAATTATCTATGGATTTAGTTGATGCTCAAAAAGCACGTCAGGCACTAGATTTTCTTGTTGGTTTTAATCTCTCCCCACTATTATGGCGTAAAATCACAAGTGGCCTATCGGCAGGTAGAGTACAAAGTCCCGCACTAAGGATGATTGTAGAACGTGAAATAGAGCGTGAAAACTTTATCAAACAAGACTATTGGAGTCTAACAGCAGATACTTTCAAACAAAAACAAATATTTGCAAACCTAATTGAGTTTAATAAAAATAAAGTTGAGCAGTTCACTTTCACAACAGCAGAAGATGCTGAAAATGCAAAAGTCGATATCCTAAAAGACGCTAATGGTTTTTTGATAGTTGATGGCATTACTGAGAAAAAAACACGCAGAAACCCATATCCTCCATTTATAACGTCAACATTACAACAAGAGGCTTCAAAAAAACTCGGCTTTACCGCTAAAAGGACAATGTCTACAGCACAAAAGTTATATGAAGGTATAGATTTAGGCAATGGTGAATCCGTCGGTCTTATCTCGTACATGAGAACAGACTCAACCAACATTTCTAACGATGCTCTTAATGATATTAGAAACTTCATTCAAGCAAAATATGATAAAGATATGCTACCAGCTAAGCCACGAGTTTTTGAAAAAAAATCACAGAATGCTCAAGAGGCTCATGAAGCTATCCGTGTCACAGCTGCGAATAGAACTCCAGAATCAATAAAGCAGTTTTTAACTAGTGATGAATTTAAGCTTTACAGCCTAATCTACAATCGAACTATTGCATGCCAAATGAAACATGCAACTTTAAATAGTACATCAGTAGATTTAATTACTGAAAATACTAAACATAAGTTTAGAGTTACCGGTACAGTTATTGTTGATGCTGGATTCTTGAAAATTTATAATGTTGAAAAAGACGAAGATGAAAAAGACTCCGATGATGAGCAAACTTTACCAAAATTTGAAAAAGGTGAAAAAATAACACTAAATGATGTAATTATCAAAGCTCACTCAACAGAGCCACCACCTCGCTATACCGAAGCATCTTTGGTTAAAGCATTAGAGAAATATGGTATTGGTAGACCTTCAACCTATGCCACAATCATCTCTACTTTACAGCAACGCGAGTATGTTGAGGTAGATAAACGTCGTTTTATCCCTACAGATAAAGGCCGTATCGTAAATAAATTTCTAACTGAATATTTCAAAAAATATGTTGAATATTCTTATACTGCAGGCTTAGAAAAAGAGCTTGATGAAATTGCTCATCACAAAAATGATTATCTAAGTGTACTAAATAATTTCTGGCATCCATTTATTGAAAGAATCAATAAGATTTCTGAAGATGTCTCACGCAAAGATGTTGTGCAAGAAGAACTAGATGAAGACTGCCCTGAGTGTGGTAGTAAGTTATCGCTTAGGCTTGGTAAAAATGGTAGATTTATTGGCTGTACAAACTACCCAACTTGTAAATATACTCGTCCAGTAGATAGTGATCCTAAAGAAGTTATCAAAGAAGAGCCTGTAGTCGTAGAAGATAGAAAATGCCCTAAGTGTAGCTCTGATTTGCATATTAAGCAGGGGCGCTATGGTAAGTTTATTGGTTGCTCAAATTATCCTGAATGCAAACATATGGAGCCTCTTGAAAAACCTAAAGATACTGGTGTAGTTTGCCCTAAGTGTAACAAAAACCATATTGTTGAGAAAAAGTCTCGCAAAGGTAAAGTTTTCTATGCTTGTGCAGGCTTCCCTAAGTGTAAAAATGCTTATTGGTATCCACCAATAAAAGAAGAGTGTCCTAAATGCCACTCACCAATACTATTACACAAGACAACCAAAAAAGATGGTGAACAGAAAGCTTGCCCTAATAGCGAGTGTGACTATGCTGTACCATTTGAAGCTAAATAAAAAAATCCTTTCAAACTTAGATTTATCGACTATTCCGTATGTTTAAAATAACTTATCATATCCACAAAGGTGGGAATATAAGTGGTAAAATTGCAATACAAAATATACTCACAAATATTGATAACCCAACTACTACATAGCTGACAACTGATATATCTATATTTTGTCGAGGCTGTTTTGCAAAAATAGATAAACAAAAACCAAAGACAAAAACACAACCAAATAAACCTAAGGATGTTTTAAACATCGCATTTAGCATCCCATCAACCATCCCAGCTGTTAACATCATCATAAATATACATTGATAAGGATTTAAGCATATTTCAAGGCGTTTTTTGTATAAGTTTCTAATAGCTGTAATAATAACTATAGCAGCAGCTATAAACGCAGGAATACCCCATTGTGACCATATTTCTAACAATAGATTATGCGGATAACCATCCGGACGTTTAGTAACTGCTAAATAATTCCATTGCCCTACTCCAGTTAAAGGATGCTCAATCCCAACCCAAAAGGCTTCTTTCCATAATGGAATTCTACCACTAAACCCCCCTCTAACAAGATCTGCTGATGATTCAATATTTGAATGCTCTATAACGGCTATAAAGTAATTATAAAATAAGTCTAACAAGCCAGCATAAACTAAAGTTAAGCCAAACACTACAACTGCTGTTTTAAAATATCTTCGTGCAAAAATATAAAGTAACGGCAATATAACAATATACTCTGCAAAAATTGTTCTAAAACCATGATTGATCAAGATAAACCATGCTAAAGTCAAAGCTATAAATGAGCCGAGCTTATATATAGGTCTTAGATCAACAAACCAAGGCAAAACTAACAATGGCATAAACCAACTAAAATAATTATCTAAAAAACGTGGATTTAAGCAATTATACGTATACAGCAAAACTTTTTGGATATTACTAGCAATATATGATCCATATACCGAGTAATGAGCTAAAGATAATTGTAAAAACAAAGATCCACCAAAAAATATTAACGATAGCAAAATAATTATATAAAAAAATCGTACTGCTCTAGAATTATCCTTAATATAAACAGCTATAAATAAAATACAAAAAAATTGTAAAAATGTTACGCTGACGCCTTTAAAAGCTATAGAAGGAGATATCGCAAAAACTGATGATATAACCCCAAATATAAAAAATAAAGCAATAGCGTATCTAATTGACAAATTAAAACTACTAAATAATTCGATCACCTCAGAAAATATTCTTTTATTTAGAAAAATAGCCACACTAGCAACACCAAGTACTGTATAAAAGATATAATATCGATCTATAAATAGGTAAATATTAGCTGCCAATGTATCATTAAAATAGCTAACTGTACTTCCTGATGTTACTTTGACTAAATTTAATACGGTGTAATGCATAAAAGGCATTAAAAACACAAAGAAAATCGCTAAAGTTAAAAAGTAAAAAATACAATCAGCGTAAGATATTTTTTTTAGGTAATTTATCACTGCTATCACAAATATGTTGAAACTTAATTGTGATAGTTTAGCAAAAATATCATCTTAATTCTTATAAAAAAACGGCAAAAATTATTTGATTTCAAGAGAGGCTTTAGCAAGTTCTGAATTATCTGATTTATTAACTATCAATGCTGTCCATGTCCCATTACAAACTTTGCCATCACTAAGGACGCTTTGACTATCAACTGTATAGTCTTGTGTTTCATTAAATTTAGTAATAGGGAAAGATGTACTATAACAATTAGTATCTTTAGGTGCTACCCATGTTAGATATATTGTCCCTTGTGGCGCACCATTCCAATTTGTTACTATCCTAGCATCAATTTCATGCGTCGCAGCTTTATATTTTAATTTTAGTGTTGCTGTTGGCTTATCTTCGGAAACAACCTCACCATCCTGATCTGGATTATCAAGATTGTCATCAGGATTAACCTTTATTGAATTATCAGAATCATAAAGCTTATCAATAAAAGCATTATACTTACTACAGCCTGCTAAAGTTACTGTCATCAGAGTAAAAATTAGAATTTTTTTCATTAGTATTACCTATTTATTTGTTTTATTGAGTTTTTCCTTGCTCAGTACCAATCTCTTTTTTTATTTCTTCAATTTCTTGGGTCGTTTTGTCAACACTTTGCTGAGTCTGTTTTGCTTGATCATTTAGTTGTTGAGACTTTTCTTTATAAATATCAGCCTTTTTAGTATAACGTTTTAATCTCTTTTGTAAATGTACCGAATCTTGAGCAGCCTTTATAAGCTTTTCTTGAATAGCTTTTTTAGCTGCTACAGCTGCTGCTTCATTTTTATTATTTAGTTTTGCATATGCAGCTTGTAGCTGATTGAGCTCCTGTTCTTTTTTGTCTAGTAGATTTTTGTATTTCTCAGTAAGCTTTTCATACTTTTCTGCTCTTTGCTTAGCTTCATCAGCTTCTTTCTCGATAGTAGTCATCTCTTTTTCTAGCTTCTGCTGACTCTGCTCTAACTCATTTAACTTTTCACTTTTAGATGCGCAACTAGCTAACATAAAGCTAATGATAGTAACTATTATTAACAAATAAGTGGAAATATTCTTTTTCATAGAATTAAATTTATCTCTAAAGTCTTATAAGCTTATATTTTAACAGCTAGAGTATCTAAGTAAAGAATATTAGTATCACAATAATAAAAAAATATTTGCACTATTTAACTTGTGATTTTAATTCGCTAATTTGCTGTGATATTTTAGCTGTTTGATTTGCTTGTGTTTGAGAAATTGCCTTTAAATCATTTATTTGTGCTTGGTAATCATTTGCTAATGTCCTATACCGATTTATTTTCTCATCAATCTTAACTTTTTGTAGAGTTCTTTGAACTAGTTCTTTACTAACAGCTATAGCACTATCACTATTAGGATCTTTAAAGTTACTATAAGCCTTATTGATACTTGCAATATCATTAGCCAAACTATTAGACTGCTTTTGTAACTGATCAGCTTCAAGGCGATATTTAGCAATTTTTGTATGTAGATCATCTATCTTTGCGAGATTTGACGATGCTTGACTGTTTAAGCTATTTTGCGTTTGCTGTAGCTGTTGTAGCTGTTCTGCTGTGCTTGGCGCACATGAACTAAGTACAGCTAGTATAGAGAATATCATCAATGAGGATACAATATTTTTCATTAAACTATGACTATTTGTTTATTGTTATGTTTAAACAATTAAAACAGATATTTTTAGTGAAAAGTCAAAAGAGTAACCAATCTGGCTAAGCAAAGTTAGTTAGACAATCGTTTTTTTGGGAAAAACAAAAATTATAGATATTTGAAGAAATTAAACATTTATTGAGTCAGAAGCAATTACTTCTTTATCATAAACTACATTAGCTGTCCATTTACCACTGCAGTAGTTAGCACCTTGTTTAACTGTTACAGTTGCCCAAGTTTTATCGTTTTTCTCAGCATACTTAGTGATTGGGAAGCTTGTATCATGGCACTTAGAACCTTCAGGAGCTTGCCATTGTAATCTTACACTTCCTTGTGGGTTATTATTGTATGTTGTATATACAGTTGCTTTTATTTTATCCTGACCAAGTTTCTTTAAACTTACCTTTGCAGTTGGCTTAGATACACCTGTTTGCTTAGCAGTAGCTTGCATAGTTGCAGCGGCGCCCTTATCTGATGCTTTTGCATCATCAGAGCCGCCTAAACCTAGAGTAGAACAGCTTGCTAAACCTGCAATTGATAAAGATAAAATACTAAGCTTGATTATTTTTTTCATATAGATACTCCTACTTTTACATATTCACATATACTCAAATTCGATTATAACATTAATTACAATAAAATAAACAGCTGTTTATTAAATGATAATACAACTAACATTACGGTTTTCATTAACAAGTAAGTTATATGTCTTACAAGCAATATCACTCGCCATAAAATCAACACTTTTACCTACTTTTGCGATTTCGTTAATTATTTCAAGAGGTGGTAAAAGTTGTTTTTCTCCGGTACCTATGAGTATTATTTCAGGGTTAGTCGCTAAGATAAGATCAAGATGTCTTTTATTGATACTTTGGATATCATCGATTTTATCTTGATACTCAAGTAGTTGTGTCGCTGACAGAATCAACGGTTGATTATACTCACCTATATTAAGGATAAACTTACCTTTGATATATTCTTTAAAAAAAACTGGGGCTTGTATTTTTTCTTCTTGTAAAGTCATCATAGCAAAAAAACCTTGATTGTAATAATATAGTTAACTATATATAGATTATAACTTATCAATAACATATCTAAACAATATTTTGAGGCGACTATGAATTCGATAATTGAAGACTCTAATTTACCTAAACTTGCTGAATTTAAAGTAGATGAAGTAAAACCTGCTATAGATTACCTCTTTAGCCAAGCAGAAACTAATCTTGAAAAAGCGCTACAAACTCAAAATCCTAGTTGGCAGACATTACTAAATTTAGAGGAAGATGACGAGAAAATAAGTCAAGCATTTTCAACCATTTCACATATGAATGCTGTTTGTAATTCCAAAGAGCTACGTGAAAGCTATGAATACGCTATATCTAAGCTTACTGATTATTATACCAAATTAGGACAAAACAAGAACTTATATAACCTCTACAAGCAGATCCAAGAAGATAATTTAACTACTGAACAAGCTCAAGCAGTACGTAAAGCTATTATTGGATTTGAGCAATCAGGTGTAAATCTTGACGAAGCTAAGAGAAAAAGGCTACAAGAAATCTCTCAAGAGCTTGCCCAACTAAGCACTAAATTTGAAAATAATGTTCTAGATGCGACTATGGACTGGTTATATATTACCAATGATGAGAAAGAACTTAAAGGCTTATCACAACATACTATAGAGTCAGCAAAAGCTAAAGCTAAGCAAAAGAATATCGCTGAAAAATATGCTCTAGGTATAGATATCCCAACATACTTGGCTGTAATGCGACAAGCAGATAATCGAGAACTTCGTGAAAAATTCTACAAAGGGTATTGCACAAAAGCGTCAAAAAAAACTGATAATAAAAATTTCGATAATGATGAAAATATTAAAAAAATCCTAAAATTACGTATCGAGAAATCTCAAATACTTGGCTTTGATAGTTATACTGAAAATTCTCTTTTTACAAAAATGGCTGAAACTCCAGAGCAAGTCTTAGAGTTATTAAACAAACTACTAGAAAAATCTCTACCACAAGCCAAAAAAGAACTTAATGAGTTACGTAGATTTGCAGAGGATGCCGGTCTTGTCGATGCATTACAACCGTGGGATAGCGCATACTATTCTGAGAAACTCAAAAAAGCCAAATTTGACTTCACAGAAGAAGAACTTAGAGAGTATTTCCCATTAGAAAAAGTACAAGATGGATTATTTAAAATACTCAAGCAAATATATAATTTAGATGTAAAAGAAAATACTCAATATACAAAATATGTACCTGAACAGCAGACCTTTGATTTTTTCAGAAATAATCAATACGTAGGTAGTATAATTTGTGATTTCTTTGCTCGTGATAACAAACGCGGTGGTGCATGGATGGATGGTTCACGTACAGCTTTTATCACTTCTAGTGGCTCAAAACAAAATCCCGTAGCTTATGTAAACTGTAATTTCCTACCTCCTTCAAAAAATGGTGCGAACTTAACTCATAATGATGTTGTAACACTCTTTCATGAGTTTGGTCATGCTTTGCATCATATATTATCACAAGTGACAATTCCTTCTATATCTGGTACAAATGGTGTTGAATGGGACGCTATTGAGTTACCAAGTCAATTTATGGAGAATTTCTGCTGGTGTGAAGAAGGTTTAGCACTTATATCTGGATCACGAGATGGTAAGGCACTCAGCAGCAAACAGATAGATAAGCTTGTAGGTACTAGACATTTTCATTCAGCTCTAATGATGGTTAGACAACTTGAGTTTGGTATATTTGATATGAATATTCACCATAAAAAATTAACAACTGCAGCTGAGGTACAAAAAGAGTTAGATAGTATTAGAGAAAAGATTAATCTAATCAAAACGCCAAGTTATAATAAATTCCAAAATGGCTTTTCACATATTTTTGCTGGTGGCTATGCTGCGGGTTACTATAGCTATAAATGGGCAGAAATCTTATCTTCAGATGTATTCTCACGCTTTGAGCAAGAAGGAATACTAAATAGTAAAGTTGGTAATGAGTTGTTAGAAAATATTATTTCTAAAGGATCATCACGTGATGCTATGGATAACTTTGTCGCATTTATGGGACGCAAACCAAACGAAGACGCGCTACTTAGACATAGTGGCATTAACTAAAGATTTACATTTAAGAATAGTACCCTTCAAATTATTGAAGCGGTGACAACCAAAAACTGACAAGACAGCACCATAAAGAACATGCAAACAATAGAAATAGGTAACAAAGCAGAACTACAAGCGTGTAAATTTCTACACACTCAAGCATTAGAAATTCTAGCCCAAAACTTCAAAGCTTTACCATATGGTGAAATAGATATCATTGCTTTGGATAAAGATACTCTAGTCTTTATTGAAGTAAAATATCGCAGTAAAACCAAATTTGCTCAAGCTGAAGAAATGCTGACCTATAGCAAGCAACAAAAACTTGTAAATAGTGCAAATATCTACTTACAACACAATCCCCAATATCAAGATTATCAGTGTCGTTTTGATTTAATTGCGATCAATGAAGGTAATATTAACTGGATAAAGAATGCTTTTGGAGTAATCTAAATCTCTTCAGAAAGAGCAATTAATTTTTTAGCTTGAAATAGCTGATACTCATCAGTTTCATCATTTAAGTTAAGGTTTAAATGACCTACTTTACGCCCCTTGCGAGGTTCTTTGTTATAACTATGAATTTTAACTCTATCTAAAGCTGCCAAATCTTTTGTCGCTGGCATACCACCGATACAATTTAGCATAACTGTCTTACGGCTAGTTGTATCACCTAAAATCAATCCAGCAATAGCTCGTACATGATTCTCAAATTGTGATGTAACCGCACCATCAATACTCCAGTGTCCACTATTATGCACACGTGGCGCTATTTCATTGACTATTAGCTCATCGCCCTTGACAAAAAACTCAATCGCCAAAGTACCAACATATGCAAACTCGTTGACTAAAATTTTAGCTATTTGTTGTGCTTTTTCTGCAAGTACAACATTTTCAAAAGGTGCTTCTGATTCAACGATAATACCCTGTTTATGAGTATTTTTAGCTAATGGATAAAATGCGATATTACCTTTTAGATCAGCTGTACATATTTGTGAAACTTCATAATCAAAATCAACAAAAGCCTCATAAATAAGTCCATCTGGAGCATCCTTGAGCCTATCCCATGCTTTCGTAATATCCTCTTGGGATTTAATCACAAACTGGCCTTTACCATCATAACCAAATCGACGTGTTTTTAGTATAGCTGGCAAACCATGTTCATCTACCGCACTTTGCAATTTTGCCAAACTATCGATATTTACAGATTTTGCAGTAGCAATACCATGATCTTGCATAAAGGATTTCTCAAGCAAACGATCTTGAGAAATAGCTATAGCCTTGGCTGATGGATACACATTTACCTCATGATTTATAGCTTTGATAAGTTCATGAGATATATTTTCATTTTCAAAAGTTATTACATCAAACTGCTTTGCCCAAGCTACAACATCATTTACCTTACTTAGTTCAATATCTGTAACAGTTTTTACAACTTCTTCGGCGCAATCTCCAGTTTTGCCAAGGCAATGAAATTCTAAACCTAAAGGTGTGCCTGCTAAACTTAACATTCTCGCAAGTTGACCAGCTCCGATAATACCTATTTTCATTATTAGTGCTCCCTAGGATCAGGATTATCTAAAACAAATTGTGTTTGCTCAGCTCTAAACTCAGCTAGTGCTTTTGCAATATTTGTATCTGTATGTTGTAGGATACTTGCAGCAAAAAGGCCGGCATTTTTTGCTCCTGCCATACCTATTGCAAAAGTAGCTACTGGAATGCCTGCTGGCATCTGTACTATTGATAATAAACTATCTTGGCCATTAAGTGTACTTGATTTAACTGGTACACCCAATACTGGTAAAGTGGTTTTTGCCGCAACCATTCCAGGTAAATGCGCAGCACCACCAGCTCCTGCTATTATAACCTTAAGTCCTCTAGATTTAGCTGTTTCGGCATACTTAAACATCTTATCTGGAGTTCTATGAGCAGATACTACCTCACATTCATAACCAATACCTAAACTATCTAAGATATCACAACACTCTTTCATTGTGCTCCAGTCAGATTTAGATCCCATTATTACGCCAACTTGTACACTCATTTATCATCTCCTTTTAGGCTAAAAAAATGTTATGCTGAGTTTATTTCAGCATCTATCTTAATTGCCATATTATTGAAATCCTAAAACAAGTTCAGGATATCTTTTAAAGATTAAGTTTTCTTCCAATTTTTAATAACTTGTATCCAAGCTTTACTTTCCAAAGCTTGTACTTTAGTCTTTAAGCTTTCAGCAGTATCATCTTTAGTAACATCACACTTAAGTTGCAAAACAATATCACCACCATCGACCTCTTCGCTTACTTGATGGATAGTGCAGCCAGAAACATTATCACCAGCAGTTATTACCGACTGATGTACTGCTAAATCCATTAATCCAGCATATTTGGGTAGTAGTGATGGATGAATATTTAAGATTTTACCTTCAAAAGCTTTTATAAACACAGGACTTAAAATACGCATAAAACCTATCAGTAAAATCAGATCAGGATTATACTTTTTAATTTCAGCAACGACAATCTGATCATACTGCTCTCTAGTTAAGTCTTTAGCTGTGATATACTTAGCTGTGATATTATGAGCTACTGCTCTTTGTAATATATAAGCATCTTGCTTATTTGAGATTACCAGATTTATCTGAGCATTTAGCTGCTTATTTGCTATCGCATCTATTATAGCTTGCATATTAGTTCCACGTGTAGAACCTAATATAACAAGATTTAGCTTAGACATTATTTATTTAAGCTCCTGATACTTATTACCACGCAACAAATTCATGTGCTTGATACGCTTATTGATTAGCTCCTTGGTACCAATATCTGGACGATGGAATAGTTTACCATAAATATTTTTGACAGCATTTTCAGCTTTTTGCTCTGCTTCAGCTATTGTATCACCTAGGCCAAGCACCGCTATCGCCCTAGAGCCTGTACCGATTAGCTTACCATCTTTATAATCCACAGCACCCAAGAAAAGCTCGACATTATCAGGGCATTGTGAAATATCTATCTCAAAGTTTTTAACTGATTGGTTTGGATAACCAAGCGGTACTAAATACTTACATACACTTGCTTGATTTTTAAACTTAGCTTTGACTTTATCAAGTGTACCTTGTGTAATCGCTTGAGCAATCTCAACGAAATCTGTCTCTAGCAGAGTAAGTAAATTCATCGCTTCTGGATCACCAAAACGTGCATTATACTCAATCACTTTAGTATCATCCTTTGTCGCCATAAAGCCACCATAGAGAATACCCTGGTATGGTTCACCAAATTTATCAGCTAAAGCTTTAACAACCTTCTCATTTATTTGTTTTGCTTTATCAATATCAGCGTCAGATAAAAATGGTAGACTATGATTAGCATCAGAGTAAGTACCCATACCTCCAGTATTAGGTCCTTTGTCGCCTTCATGGGCACGCTTATGATCTTGAACTGCTGGCATATGAATAAAATTTTTACCATCAGTAAATGATATTAGCGAGAATTCCTGCCCAACAAGCTTCTCCTCGATAACAAACTCTTTACCTGCATCTACTAATGACTGACAATGTCTAATCGCCTCATCAAGGCTATGCAAATGATCACCCCAAACAAGCACACCTTTACCACCACACAAACCATCAGCTTTTATGACAAATTGATTTTGATACTCTTTGAGAGTCTCCTCGACTCCATCCATTGAGTTAAACTTTCTAAAGAATGGATTAGCACCAATACCATAGTCACGGATCAAATCTCTTGTAAAACCTTTTGATGTTTCTAGTTGTGCTAATTTTTTGGTTGGACCAACTACGCCAATTGCTGCTGTCTTAAGTGCATCAGCTAGACCAGACTCAAGTGGTGCTTCAGGACCGATAATAGCAATATCAATACTTTGTGATTTTGCATATTCTAGTACTTGATCACAATTACAAATATCAGCGATCTGATAACCTTGTGCTATCTTATCTATCCCAGGGTTAATCGCTGTACTTATACAAAAAAGCTTATTTGCAATAGTACTTCTGTTAACAGCTTCTGCTATCGCATGCTCTCTACTTCCTGATCCTACTAGAAGAATATTCACTGGCTTCTCCATATTTAAGTAATCTGTAACATTTTTAACAATACGTTGATTTATATTTTCTAAATCTCTAGGTACTTCAAACTTTTGTCCTGTTATCATTTCAAAAAGAGTTATATATTTTTGAGATAATTCAACAACTAACTCTTGTGGTGCTTGTGGTAAAACTTCATCATTATATGGATCACAATTTTTTGCAAACCACAATCTAAAAAACTCTTTATCAATATTCTCTGGTTCTTCACCATTTTCAAATCTTGTAGCATAGCTTTCTTTTAGCCAAAATCTTGAGCTATCAGGAGTATGAAGCTCATCAATTAAAATAATTTCGCCTGTCTTTTCATCAACTCCAAATTCATACTTTGTATCTGCTAATATCAAACCATGTTCTAGGGCTTTTTGCTGACCAAATTCAAATAACTCTAAAGCTTTTTGTGAAGCAAAATCCCACTGCTGTTGAGTTAACCAACCTTCCTTGACGATATCCTCAGCTGAGATTGGTCTATCATGGTCTTGTTCTTTGGTCGTTGGTGTAAGGATATTTTGTGGTAACTTTTGATTCTTTTTTAAACCTTCTAGTAGGATATTGCCGCAATAATCACGACTACCATTTTTATAATGTGTCCACAATGATGTAGAAGTTGAACCTGTTATATAACCTCTGACCACGAACTCGATCGGAAGTACTTTTGCTTTTCTTGCGATGACAACATTTGGATCTGGGGATGCTATAAAGTGGTTTTTAACAATATGTGCTGTTTCTTTGAACCACCAAACTGATGATTGTGCGAGGATTTGCCCCTTAAATGGTATAAAGCCCAAAGATCTATCAAAAGCAGATTGTCTATCTGTAGATATCAAAATACTCTTATCATCAGTAAAGTACATATCTCTTACTTTACCTGTATATTTATTCTTGATATCAAGATTTGTTGATTTTAAAACATTCTTTATATTATTAGCGATAATTTGTTTATCAAGCATCAGATAATTTCTACCTTTCCTGAGTTTGTGATTTTACCAATTTGATATAATTTTGTATTAGTGTGTTTTTTAGCTAAATCTTGCATCTTGCCAAATTGATCTTGGTTAGCAATTATAGTCATACCAATACCCATATTAAATGAGCGATACATTTCAAACTCGCTAATATCACCAATTCTCTGCATTAGCTTAAAAATAGCTGGAGTTTCAAAACTATCTTTGACAATTTCCACACCCAATCCTTGTGGCAATACGCGTGGAATATTCTCAATAAACCCGCCACCTGTGATATGAGCCATACCCTTGATATCAACACCGTTATCCAAGAAATCATGGACAATATTAGTGTAGTTGATATGTGGCTCAAGTAGCACATCACCGATAGTTCTACCCTCTAATTCTGGGTAAGTATCAGTATGCTTGTTAGCCGCTACATCAAAAAATAGTTTGCGTGCAAAAGAATAACCATTTGTATGTAACCCTGATGAGCTAAGACCAAAGACTATATCACCCCGTTTGATATTCTCACCATTGATAATTTTATTTCTATCAACGATACCGGTGATAACACCAACCATATCAATCTCGCCAACTTGATATACACCAGGCATTTCTGCAGTCTCACCACCTACTAAAGAGACTCCACACTCAGCACAAGCTTTTGACATTCCTTTAATAAGCTCTTCCATAATCGCAGGATCAAGCTTATCATGTGCGACATAGTCTAGAAATGTAATTGGCTTGGCACCCATTACAACAATATCATTTGTAGCAGCTGAGAAAAGATCATAACCAAGATTCTCAAACTTACCACACATTACTGCTACTTTTGTTTTAGTACCGACACCATCAATTGATTGTACTAAAACAGGATCTTGATAGTTATTGATGATATTTTTTAGTGAGTACAAAGAACCAAAGCTACCCAAGCCTGTCAAAACATCTTGTGTAAAGGTTTTTTTGACATGGTTTTTCATTCTTTCTACAGCTTGATTGCCAGCTTCGATATTTACACCAGCATCTTCATATTTTAAGCCTGCCATTTTATTTCCTTTTTAATCAATTAAAAATATATGTCATTCCGGACTCAATCCACAATTTTATTACTTAATTGTTCCTGTCAAGAGATCCTAAATCAAGTTCAGTATGACACTTCTTATTTTCATTTCATTTAGATACGTCTACTATCTGATTTAACTCCTGAGCACACTGAAAAGTATTATACAAAAGTTCAGTAATTGTCATTGGTCCAACTCCGCCAGGTACTGGAGTAATAGCTGCGACCTTATCTTTGACAGCAGCAAAATCAACATCACCAACTATCTTACCATCTACATGATTAATACCAACATCGATAACTACAGCCCCCTCTTTGACCATATCAGCTGTGATAAAGTTAGGTTTACCCACCGCAACAATTAGGATATCTGCTTTTGTAGTATGTGATTTAAGATCAGTTGTAAATCTATGACAAGTCGTCACCGTAGCTTTAGCATTTAAAAGTAGCTGTGATACTGGTTTACCAACGACATTGCTTGCACCAACAACTACCGCATAAGCGCCCTCTGTTTTTATACCATACTCTCTTAGCATAGTCATGATACCTTTAGGTGTACAAGACTCTAGGCACTTTTTGTCTCTAAGCTGCAATCTCCCAACGTTTGTAGGATGAAAACCATCAACATCTTTTTCTGGTTTTATACTATATATCACATTGTTTTTATTGATATGTGCTGGCAGTGGCAACTGCACTAAAATCGCATGGACACTAGAGTCATTATTTAGCTGATCGATCAGCTCCAAAAGCTCTGACTCTGTCGTATGCTCTGGCAGTGTAATAACTTGTGAATCTATACCAACTTGGGCACAGGCTTTTTCTTTTGAGGCAACATATGTCTTACTTGCCGGATCATTACCAACAATTATTGCGACAAGTTTTGGAGTTATTGCTGTATTATGCTTATATTCTTGGACTTGATTTGCTAATCTCTCTTTAAGGTCTTTTGAGAGAGACTTACCATCGATTAAAATCATTATTTGATAGCTTATCTGTATAACTAAAAAAGATAGTTAATATGATAACAAATTTTAGACTATCTTTGGGATTTTTTTTGAGGATATTTTTATAAAGTTTTTATAAAATAAATTATAATTTTAGTGAGATTTACAATAACTAAATAATCTCTCTATTTTTCATCCAATAGTATATATATGCTGTACAGTAGCAGCCAAAAGCAACGCCAAAGATTACATCACTAGGGTAATGTGAACCAACTATAATTCTACTACCTGCAAATATCACTATTAGCAGATACCAAAAATATCTTAACTTAGGAAAAATATAAAAAAATGAGATGAACATCGCTCCAACCGTAATCGAGTGTCCTGATGGCATACTTGCAAAATCATATCCAGGCGCATGAAAATGTTGAAAATAATGTGAACCATACTCCAAGAAAAACTTAGGGCGCGCTCTACCTATTATCATCTTGAGTATTTGTCCTAAAATACCACTAATAGCTACAGTCGCCAAGATAAAACCCGCATATGCAGATACCTTATTAAACAAATCCCTAGTACTAGTAGATAATTTTTGGCTATCTGTAAATAAACGTGCTAATACTATCACGCCGCAAATTATCAAGATATACTCAGCCTTACCAACATCGGTTATTTTACCAAAGATCGCACCAATAGTACTTGGCATAGAATGCTTGATATAGTTCTCAACTGGCGTATCTAAATTATAATATGCAAAGATTACCAAGAGCAATAATGGTATAAATGTATACTTTAACTGCAGATATTTAGGCAATTTATCATTATGTAATTTTGGTTTTCTAAAAATATCTTTAAAATCTTGAAAGTTTGTTTGTAATGTCTGTTTGAGCATATATGAAAATTTCCAGTTAATAGATAGTTACAAGCTTAGTATAACAAAATAATATTATTTCACTAGTCTATAAAATCTTGCTACTATTCACTCACTTAACTATACACCTAAGATAGGCTGTTGCTTGAATTATGCCTAATAGAAATATACTTTCTATCATCTTAAGCTTCCCAACACCATTATGCTAAACTCGATTTAGCATATCCTAAATACAGTGCAAAACAATGAGATAACGCATCGTTATCCGGAATGACAAGGAAATTATAATAATCCCAAACTAATAAAAATGCTAAACTTAGTTGTTGAGCGTAAAAAGTACTCAATAATCTTTTACCCTCAAATCAACATTTCTTATAAAAATATCATAAAATTATCATAAAAATATCGTTAAGATTTTAAGAAATTACTTGCATGATACATTTTAACCAATATAATAAAGTGCATATGGTAAAGATTGTTTTTTATCATATTATTAGAATGTAAACTAAACTATAAAGAAGGAAAACAAATCATGAAAAAGAAAATGCAAAAAGGTTTCTCACTAGTTGAGTTAATGGTAGTGATCGCGATCATCGCTATCCTAGCAGCTGTAGCTATCCCAATGTACTCTAACTACACTACACGTGCTAACCTTGGTACAAGATTAGCTCAGCTTGGAGGAGTTAAGGCAGAAATCGCCGAAGGGATCGCAAATAACAATGGTTCAGTGACCGGGGTAACTGTTGCTGCAGCAAATCTTCCTTCAGGTGCAACTGTAGCTGATGGAGTGATCACACAAAGTACAGCAGACATAGTTGCAGGCACAGCATTAACATTAACTCCTACTGTAGGTTCTGGGGCTATTACTTGGGCTTGTAACCATACAGGTACGCTTACATCATCTCAGCTACCTAACGGATGCCAATAACAATCACCTTTATCTATTTTTTCACTAAACTACAAATAAATTCAATTTTTTATACATTTTATTTATTACTTCTATTTTATTTTTTTTAGCATATAATTTCTTTACTGTATTTTTCATTTTTTGTACAAATATATGCAAAAACAAGATCAGCTAGGTTTCTCACTAATTGAGCTAATGGTAGTAATTGCCATAATCGCAATATTAGCAGCTGTGGCGATACCAATCTACTCAAATTACAAAGAGCGTGCTGCTATTATTGAGTCTTTCAATATTATTGGTAATATCAAAGCCAATATTGAGAATGATGTTAATAACAGCAAAGATATATCACAACAAACTTATGATGCTCCTACTGGAGTTAGGGTTATAAATGGCTCTTCATCTGGAGCTACTATTGAGATAAATTTAAGTCAAACTGCACCACGATACTTCAGCAATAACAACGATATTATCAGACTTAGTGGTGTAGTTAGCGGTAGTACTTTCCAATGGACTTGCTCACATAATGTCAACGCGTCAACATTAACAGCTAGTAATGTTCCACATACTTGCTCAACTACTTTTAGCGCTTAGGATTTTAAAGCACTACCCTGACCTGCTTCGCAATCTATACAAAACCACCCTTTATAACCAATTCAAAACCTTAGTAAAACTAGTCAACTGATAATAAAAATCATTAATTGAATTTGTGATTTTATCATATATAATTAGGTTAGTTTTTATAAAATCTTAGCGTATGATAACTGTAAAATCCAAAAAAGGTTTTTCACTCACTGAGTTACTTGTTGTTATAGCTATTATAGGCATTTTGTCGATATTAGTTATCCCAGCCTATTCAAATTATGTCACTAGAACTAGATTGACAGAAGCCTTGACAGTTTTAGATGGTTATAAAAAAGATGTTCAATCTTATTTTATCTCCCATGGTGTCTCAACCCAAGAACAATTAGAAAACTATGATGTCACAGATCATGCTGATATCGGTAGTGATACTACTAGCGTAATGAGTGATATAGTAGGTCATAATGGTAAAATAGTTGGTGTAAGCACGATCAAAGGCACAACTTACCAAATAGCTTTGACTCCAAGAATAGAAGGTGGTACATTCAACTGGTCATGCGCTATTTCAATAGTTGAAGAAGACGCTAGCTTTGATAATAACTATAATGGTCAAGTCTTTTTTGGGTTTATTGATAATAATAGTGGCTCATATGCCGCTCCAAGCAGTAGTGTCCTACCAAGAGGTTGTAATGCTACAGATAGCAACCAAAATACTGATTTCGAAGCATATAGATCTGAAAGACAGACGCTAGATACAGAACTTATGAATAGTCACAACCAAGCTCTAAACGCATGGCAACAACGTACAGCTATCGCTGCAGCTCAAGATCAAGACTATAATGATTTAAAAAATAATATGGATGCTGCTGAAGTTAGAGCCGATACTGCCTTTAGTGATTATAACAAATACCAAGATATCGCTAATTATCAAAGTACTATAGACTACTATCAAGGACTTATTGATAATGCTACAGATGATAACGAAATTGCACAATATCAAAGCACTATTGATCATTATCAAGGCCTAATAGATAGTGTCCAATCTTCGCTATCTAGCCAAGCTGGTAGCAATTATAACAATGCTCAAGAAGCCGCTACTTTCTTTGATCAACAACGTGATATCTATAACCAAAATAGAGAAGGTGCTAACACAAGGTATACTGAGCTACAAGACCAGCAGAGAAATGTATCAAGCTCAATTAATGGTAATACTAGCCAAGGCTTTGATAACGACTATAACAGTGCTTATGAACAATATAATAACTCTATGGACTCACTACAATCTAGTATTAACAACTCGGCAGTAAATGTCGATAGGGTTGATACCTATCAGGGTCAAGATTATAATGCTCATAACTTTGGTCAAATCGGTGATAAGTTTAACTCTTGGCAATATCGTAATATTTAGCTAATCAATACCTAGTAACCAGTGATTAGTATTTATGTTTATTTTAGATGATTTTAAATCTAATTGGCTGAGCAAAGTCGAAGTCTCATTTTACTTAGCTTATAAAAGTCATTTCGACAAGTAGTTACTGAGCCTAGCCGAAGTGCAGCACCTCTTAAATATGGGCAAAGCTAAAAGATTCCCACCTACGTGCGGATGGCAACAGTTTTTGTAGGGGTTGAACCATGTGTTAACCCTCCTTTAACACCAATACCACAAGGGCTAACACATTGGTTAGCCTCTACAACATAATTCAATCACAAGCCCAAAAGCTCCCTAGCATGAGATAACGTATTCTCTGAAATATCTACTCCGCCTACTATCTTAGCTATTTCCTCAATACGCTGCTGTTGATTTAGCTCTATAATCTTTGACTCCGTAGTATCTTTAAGATACTTCTTAGATACATGTAAATGTGTCTGACCTTGAGCCGCGACTTGTGCCTGATGGGTGATACATAAAACCTGTAATCTCTCAGATAATTTCTTAAGTAGTTTACCAACTATCTCTGCAGTAGCTCCAGAAATACCTACATCAACCTCATCAAAAACTAAAGTTGGATAGGATCTTTTTGCTGCTGATACTGCTTGTATCGATAAGCCAATCCTACTTAGCTCACCACCTGATGCAACTTTTTTTACAGGAGCTAGTTGCTCACCAAGGTTGAAGTTAATCATAAATTGGCACTCATCTACACCCTTTGAAGTTTTTGTTTGAGTTGGCAAAATCTGTGCCTCAAAACTACCTTTGGGGATATTAAGAGAACGAATATTTTTCTCAACTTGTTTTGAGAATTCTTTAGCGGCTTGTTTACGTGCTTGACTAAGCTTATTAGCATATTCGCTGTATTGCTGTTGTAGGTTTTGCTTTTGCTCATTTAACTGTGATAGCCGCGTACTATCTTGAGCAAAATTATCTAACTCTGTCTGTAATTCTTGGATATACTGGTACATATAGTTAGGCTCAACCTTATGCTTACGCGCAAGATCATATATTTGACTCATGCGCTGTTCTACTTTTGCTAACTCCTCTGGATCCTGCTCTAGTGATTCTAGTTGGTTTTGTGCTTCAGCATAGCTTTCTTGGGCATACACTTTGGTTTGAGATATCAGCTCTTGGAGATTTCTAAATGAGCCTTCATCTAGCTTTGCTACTTCTTTCTCAAGGTCGCTAAGCATCGCGATTATATTTATCTCATCATCATACATTAAGCTTGTAATATGATTAAGACTATAACCGATATCATCTACACTTGATAAATTCTTTTGACGTTGTGCTAGCTGCTCAAATTCATTTTCATTTAGCTCTAGAGCTACTAGCTCATCTAGCTTATACTCAAGTAATTCTCGCTGACTATTTTGTGTATCTATGTACTCTTGTAATTGCGCTATTTCAGAATTTATTTTTTGTAACTGATAAAATGAATCCGTAACTTTCTTTAGCAGGTCATCATTATTTGCAAAGCTATCTAGCAAGCTTAACTGTGATTTAGGATCAAGTAAATCTTGATGCGAATTTTGACTATAGATGTTTATCAGCTTATCTGAAACTTTTTTGACATCTGCAGCTTTGGCAACACTGCCATTTATAAATAGGCGACTCTGCTTAGATTTATTAACCACACGCCTAAATGTACACTCATCATTTTCATAATCAATAAAAAGCTCATCTAAAAGACGTTTTGCCTTGTGATTATCTTTGATACAAAAAGTAGCCGAAACTTCTGTCAGCTTATCATCTTGTAGAAATGTCTTTTCTAACCTTGCACCAAGTACAAAACTAAGCGCATCAAGTAAAATCGACTTACCCGCACCGGTCTCACCAGTTAAAACAGTCATACCCTCTCTAAAATCAATTTCAGTAGATTTTATAATCGCAAAGTTTTTGATTGATAAATGTAGTAGCATAGATCTTTAGATGATTAATATTACAACTAGTTTAATATATATGCTCTTGTCTACTTATACAAGTAATAAACTGTCGATTTTATATTTAAAAACTAACATAAACCTTTAGCTTATTTTGAGCAAAAGAGTTTTGTAGCTGCTGCTGCAATTTTGACTTAAACATAAGTATTTTTTTAGTTTCTATAACTTCAGGTAATTCTAAATACACATCTATAAACATAAAACGACCAGACTGAGTGATTTTGATATTATTAATCAATAGAAAATAACTTTCCGCAACTTGTTTTGCAATTTGTCTAATTTGATTTCTAAACTCAATATCTGGAGCAGCATCGAGTAAATGTGAATACGCTTCTTTGCCAAGCTTTATTGGATTTATCATGATGTAACATCCAATAAGGATTGCTACTATAGGATCGACATATAAAGCTAACTTGACATAGCCTAACTTTTCTAAAACAAAACCTATAAATATATTAAAAATTACACCAACGCCTAATAAAGCATCAGCTTTCCACATTAACGCATCAGAAAATAAAATCTTTGAGCCTGTCTTTTTAGCTCTTTTATTAACATATAAGAACATAACAACACATACCAAAGTACCTACTATTTCTGATAATAATGCTATCCCATAATTTGGCTTGATTGTATGAGTGAAAATATTAAATATAGCTATCAGAATAACACTAAAAGCAATAAGTAATACAAACCAAGATTCTAGCATAATAAATATAGGCTCTAGTCGATAGTAACCATAGTGATAGTATTTATTTGCAGGTTGATTAATCTTTCTTAAAACATATATTGATACCGCATAAATTAATATTGATATAACGGAGTAGCCAGTATCTAATAACACTGTCAAAGATTGAGCAAAATACACTATTATTATAGAAAATAAAGCATAAATAGAAGCTACTATCAAATTTGTTTTTAAAGTTTTTTTCTCTAATTGTTCGTCAAATTTCATAAATTGTTGTTATGTAAATATATACGATATATTTATAAAGTTAATTATAAATTATAACTAATATAACTAGTACTAAAAAAGTTAATAACCATAGCAATAAAGTAAAATATCAATAAATTAAATATTCTTTCCATAATAAAAATATATTATAATCGCTTGTGGCCTATTTGACTAATATCAAAAACATAGAAGGATTTATTAGATGCAATTATCAAGAAGAGTAAAGGCAATGCAAGCCTCTCCAGTACGTAAGTTAGTGCCGTATTCTATAGCAGCTCAAAAGCAAGGTAAAAAGGTATACCACCTTAATATTGGTCAGCCTGATATCAAAACTCCTAGTGAGTTCATGGATGCTACAGATTTGATATGGACTTTGCTGAGGATGAAATATTAATAACTAACGGTGGTTCTGAGGCGCTAATATTTGCTGCTATTGCCACTTGTAATGCTGGTGATGAGATACTTGTACCAGAACCTTTCTATACAAACTATAATGGCTTTACAACCGCAGTTGATGTGTCTATAAGACCAATCACAACAAAAGCTGAAGAAGGTTTCCATTTACTTTCAAAAGAAGAAATCCTAGCATGTGTAACTGATAAAACTCGTGCTATCATGATTTCTAACCCTGGTAACCCTACTGGTGTTGTATATACAAAACAAGAATTAGAAACTTTAGCAGAAGTTGCTAAAGAAAAAGATCTATTTATAATCAGTGATGAAGTATATAGAGAATTCACTTATGATGGACTTGTATGTACATCTTTTGGTAATATCAAAGGTGTCGAAGATCGTGTAATTATCGTTGACTCTGTATCTAAGCGCTATAGTGCTTGTGGTGCTAGAATTGGCTCTCTTTGTTCAAAAAATAAAGAGTTTATTAAAGAAGCTACAAAACTATGCCAAGCTAGACTATGTGTTCCAACTCTTGAGCAAATTGGTGCTGCTGCTCTTTATGAAGTATCAGAAGATTATCTAAAAGAAGTAAATACAGAATACCAAAAAAGAAGAGATATCACTTTCGAAGCTCTTTCAAAAATGGATAATGTAGTTTGTGAAAAGCCTACTGGTGCTTTTTATGTAATTGCGAAACTACCTATTGATGATGCTGAGAAGTTTGCACTATGGTTATTAACAGACTTTGAAGATAATCGCGAAACTGTAATGATCTCTCCTGCTGGTGACTTCTATGCAACTAAAGGCCTTGGTAAAGATGAGATAAGAATCGCATATATCTTAGAAGAAAAATCTCTTAAAAGAGCTCTCGAACTTTTAGATAAAGCTATCAAAGCTTATAACAACAAATAAAAACTCTTTGTAATATTTCCTTATAAATCCTCTAAATTATCTTAAGAAATCTAAAAAGTAACAACTGTTCTAATATTATTGTGCATTTCGGCAAAACCTTTATTAATATCATCAATTTTGATATTTGCTGTAATAAGATTATCGATATCGATCCTACCATCCATATACCAATCAACAATCATTGGTACATCTGTCCTACCGCGCATTCCCCCAAATGCTGAACCTTTCCATGTACGTCCTGTCACTAGTTGAAATGGCCGTGTAGAGATCTCTTCACCTGCTCCGGCAACTCCTATAATCACACTAACTCCCCAGCCTTTATGCGCACATTCTAAAGCTTGACGCATAACTGTTGTGTTACCGATACATTCAAAGCTATAATCTGCCCCACCACCAGTCAAGCGGATAAGATGTTGAACCAAATCTTCATCAATTTCATTAGGATTAACAAAGTCTGTCATACCATACTTTTCTGCTAGTGACTTTTTATCATTGTTAATATCAACACCAACTATTTGCCCAGCACCGACAAGTTTAGCGCCTTGGATTACATTTAAGCCAATACCACCCAAGCCAAACACCACCACACTTGAGCCAGCTTCAACATTAGCTGTCTTAACTACAGCACCAATGCCAGTTGTAACACCACAACCAATATAGCAAACCTTATCTAAAGGCGCATCTTTGCGAATTTTAGCAACCGCAATTTCTGGTAATACTGTATAGTTTGAAAATGTCGAGCAACCCATATAATGATAAATTTCTCTGCCGTCTAGAGTAGTAAATCTTGAGCTACCATCTGGCATAACTCCTCTACCTTGAGTTTGCCTAATTGCTTGGCATAGGTTAGTTTTAGGGTTTAGACAATACTCACACTCTCTACACTCTGGTGTATATAATGCTATTACATGGTCACCTGGCTTAACAGAAGTAACATTTTTACCAACTGCTATTACTTCACCAGCACCTTCATGACCCAATATAGCAGGAAAGAGCCCCTCGGGATCTCTACCTGATAATGTATATGCATCTGTATGACAGATTCCAGTTGCCTTAATTTCAACTAACACCTCATTATCTTTGGGTAAACCTACATTGACAATTTCTACAGAAAGCGGCTCACCCGCTTTATATGCTACAGCAGCTTTAGACTTTACACTCATCTGACATATCCATGATGATTTAGATTAGTTATAGAATTTATTTTAGATGATTAAAGACTAAATAAGTATTTTTTTTATACAATTTGAAAAGCTTAATTACGCTTATAAATATCCTCTAAGCGCACGATATCATCTTCACCAAGATAATCACCAACTTGTACTTCTATAATCTGAATATCGCTATCTGTAAAATTCTCAAGCCTATGTATAGCTTCTTTAGGTATAAATATATGCTCACCAACATTATATTCACGTACATTATCATCTACAGTAATAGTTGGTCTACCAGTTACAACCACCCAGTGCTCAGCTCTCTTAAAATGCTTTTGTAATGAAAGTTGACCTTGTGGTTTTACAGTAATTATTTTTGTTTGGCTTTTGTCAGTAAAATTAATTGTTTGATAAGTTCCCCATGGGCGCTCATAGACTTTGCCTAGTTGGTTTATTTCAGACATTTCAACCTTTCTCTAGTTAGTAGAATTTACTTTGAATATCATTATCAAATAAATATTTTATAAATTCAAGTAGGCAAAAAGTGCATTTTTTGTTGACAAAGCTAAAACCAAGTCTATAATTCGCTTACCCTAGCTGCTTTGGAGTAAATTATGGCACTTGCTAAAACTCTAAAACCTCGCCACATAGAGCTAATAGCTTTAGGCGGTATCATTGGCTCTTGTTTCTTCTTAGGTACAGGTTACGTATTAGCAGAAGTTGGACCAGCTGCTATTTTGGCCTATATTCTAGCTGGAATCATCGTATATGCAGTGACTTTATGCTTAGCCGAACTAACAGCCAATTCCCCAAATTCTGGATCATTTATATATTACACTGCCAAATATGTGTCACCAGCTATAGCATGTGGCATGGGCTGGTCATATTGGCTTAACTGGATAATTTATATCCCTTCAGAATGTATTGCTGGTGGAATAATCATGCATACATTTCTACCTGCAGTACCTACTTATATGTGGGCTACTTTATTTGGCTTATTTATAACTATCATAAATCTTACTAAAGTAAAAATTTTTGGTGAGATTGAGTTTTGGCTGGCATTAATAAAAATTATAGCACTTGGCCTATTTAGTATAGTTGCGATACTGATATTTTTTGACATCATTCAAAATAATACTGGTGGTACGCTAGGAGGCACTTATATAGTTAGCGATGGCGGCTTTTTTCCTAAAGGCAAACTTATCTTAATAACAACTATGGTGATACTATTAGTAAATTTCCAAGGTTCAGAGATTATTGGATTAGCTGCAAGCGAATCTAATAACGCTGAAAAACAAATGCCAAGAATCGCTAAACATGTTGCAATAAGAATAGTTGGCCTGTATGTAATACCAGTTTTCCTCCTTGCAACAATCTTCCCATGGCAAGAGATGAACTTAAATGATTCTGTTTTTGCGACAGCTCTGCAATATTACCATCTAGATAAATTTGCTGCGGTATTTGCATTTGTAGTCCTTATAGCTGCATTTTCTTGTGCTAATAGTGGCTTTTATGCGGCTGTTCGCTCATTATATGGCTTATCCAGAGCAAGAATGGCTCCGAGCATATTTAGAAAACTAAATTCATCAGCAATACCGCACTTTGCAGTTTATGTAAGTATAATAGCTGTATGGACATTTTTAATACTTTCATTTAAATTATCAGCTTCTGCTGCCTTTACTAACCTATTAGCAATGTCAGGATTTACTGCAACAATTTGTTGGATTTGTATATGCTGGTCGCAATATAACTTTAGAAAACAAGTTATACAACGAAATGCTACTGATAAAATGCTATTTAAAGCGCCTCTATTTCCTTATATCTCATTATTTGGCATATGGGTACAAGTTTTATGTTTGGTTTTAACATTATTTAACGATGAGCTAAGAGGTGCTTTCTATTTTGGTGCTCCTGCGATGATTATACCTTGTTGTATATATTTCTTTGTATCAAAAAAGAAAAACACAAAGCTCGTTGATAGATCTATTTCTTTAAAAAAGGTATTTTAAGCATACTGATAAGATTCTGCGTTTGCTTAGGATTTGTATACTCACTTAGGCCGATGTCCATATCAATATGACCTTTCTTTGGCTGTGCAAGATAAGTTCCCATAAGCTTATCCCACCATATTAGATTAAAACCAAAGTTAGAGTTTGTTTCTTTTAGAATAGTTGAGTGATGAACTCTATGTGTATCTGGTGTAACCATAAACAATCTCAAAAACTTATCAAAGTAGCGTGGCAAACGAATATTGCCATGGTTAAACAATGAAGTACAATTTAGAACAATCTCAAAAATTATAACCGCTAATACTGGAGCCCCAACAAGAAATACTGCCATAAATTTTATCAACATTGATAAAACTATCTCGACTGGATGAAAACGCAGACCCGTAGTCACATCATAATCTAAATCAATATGATGAACCTTATGAAATCTCCATAACAATGGTAAGTAGTGAAATAGCACATGCTGAAGATATATTGTAAAATCTAGAGCTAGAAAAGCTATTAGTATCTTCAACCACATTGGTATAGCTACTACATTTAGCAAACCAAGATTATAATACTGACAAAATACTGCAACACCAACAGCCGCAGTAGGAAATATCAACCTTAATAACAAGGTATTTAAAAAGACGAGAAGTAAATTATTAATCCATCGAGTTTGCTTAGAGATTTTCTGCTCACGCATTGGTGCAAGTAGCTCCCACAATGATACTATAAAGAGTATCAATAAGAAAAAACCCAAGCGTGCTACTAATTCGTAATTCATAGTTTAGTCTGTTATGATTCCACACCACATCCTAGTGCCACCACCGCCTAGAGGTTGTGGCTTATCAGAGTAATTATCGCCTCCTGCATGAAGCATCAAACTATGACCAACCAATTCTTCTAGAGAATCAAGTCTTGGTGCCACAACAGGCTCAGTTGCTGTCCCATCTGCATTAACAACTAATACAGGCAAATCTCCCTTATGACCTTTATCATTGTATGGTCCAAGGTGCTTTTGGGTATTATCTGGATCCCAATGCCCTCCTGCTGCCATACCATTATCTTCACAACTAGGATTAATATGAATATGCATGCCATGAGTAGTATTAGCAGGTAAATTATATAAGTGTGGTGTAATCAACATCCCTTCTTGACTACCGTCATGAATATATGGTGATATTGTGATTGTTCCAACCTCTTTATGAGTATTGACATCTTTCATATGTACAATTAACTCACCATCATGCGTACGATCATAAGACTTATTTGCTGCCAAGAATGTACAGTCTGCCAATACAAGTGAAAGCATGCTTACACAGGATAGTTTATAAAAGTTAGTCATTTTGCACCTCCAAATTTTAGGTCATAGACCTTCTAATCATACAAATATTTAAAAATATTATCTATATTAAAATATGATTAAACAGCTGTATATCATCTAAAAATTAAATCTAGAATGTTAAAATATTGTTCATATTCATTTTAAGGATTAGAATCGATGAAAAAAACTATTCTCATATTAATTTTTATACCAATTATCGCTTTAGCTGATACACAAAACTGGCAAAATTTTGATAAAACACAAGCACTAGCTAAACTAACTAGACTACAATATTATGTGACTCAAGAAGGTGGAACTGAACGAGCATTTAACAATAAATATTGGAATAATCATAAACAAGGCATTTATGTCGATGTTGTCTCTGGAGAACCACTTTTTAGTTCTACTGATAAGTACGACTCTGGTACAGGTTGGCCAAGTTTTACTAAACCTATTGATGACTCATTTATAAAAACAAAAACTGATCATAGCTGGTTTATGACTCGCACAGAAGTTCTCTCAAGATATGCTAATTCGCACTTAGGTCATGTTTTTGATGATGGTCCTCAGCCTAGCGGGAAAAGATACTGTATGAATTCAGCAGCTCTTAAATTTATTCCTAAACAAGATATGCAAAAAAGTGGTTATGGCAAATATCTATATTTGTTTAATAACAAAAATTCAATCGGAAACTTACAATAGTTGTTAAAAAACTAATACATGATATTATTAAATCAACTTATCAGAAGCTGGAGCTATGCTATTAATACTCATTTTTTTGGACAGATAGCACTTAATACTTCTTTTTTGCTTTATTCTATTCAATTTGTTCCACAGGTTATACATAATTTTCGAAATAGACAAGCATTATCAAATATTAGTATTTTGACACAGTTTGGTATCTTTATTACCGTATTATGCAATATAGTTGAAACTATAGGATTTGGCTATGAGTGGCAATATGCTGTCGTTGCTATTATATATTTACTTGGAGTTTGCATACAGCAATTACAGATATCTATATTTTGTAAAAAAATACCAGAAATAGTTAATATCAGTTTTATTTTCTTATTTGCTATAGCTATGCTTGCAATGGGTTCAAACTATCACTTAGTTTACCAACTTGCTAGTTATATTGGCTTTGTAGTTAATACTCTCTACTGGTTCCCACAAATGTATAAAAATTATAAACAAAAAAGATTTGATGGTTTTAGTTTAGCATTTATATTAATTGCTTTGATTGGAACTTGTCTTTATATCGCAAGTAGCTTTATACTTGGGTGGGATTTAATCTTTAAGATAAATGCTGTTGTAATGTTCCCTATTATATCAATCTTAGTAATTCAGAAATTCTACTATAGATAAAAGCGATTAACTTGGCTATTTTTATAAGTCATACACATTAGTATGATTAAATTAATTTTTTGTAATAAAATCCACATTATATACGACAAAATCACCTCTTATTTATGCTATTATAAAAAGACAAACTACTTATGATTATCAATAATGTCAGGAAATACTTTTGGTAAAATTTTCACAGTAACCACTTGTGGCGAAAGTCATGGTGACTCCCTTGCAGCTATTATTGATGGCTGCCCTAGTAATATACCTCTTTGTGAGGCAGATATTCAAGCAGAACTAGATAGACGCAAACCAGGTCAATCAAAATTCACTACTCAGCGTAAGGAACCAGATGAAGTTAAGATAATTTCTGGTGTTTTTGAGGGTAAAACAACAGGTACGCCTATCGGTCTGATAATAAAAAATCAAGATCAAAAATCAAAAGACTATAGTGAAATAAAAGACAAATTTCGTCCTGGTCATGCTGATTATACCTACTTCAAAAAGTACGGAATTCGTGACTATCGTGGTGGTGGTAGGTCATCAGCAAGAGAAACAGCAATGCGTGTCGCCGCTGGAGCAATTGCCAAAAAAATACTTATGCATTATGGTATCGAAGTCTACGGCTTCTGCTCACAAATAGGTAGTCTTAAGATAGATTTTATTGATAAAGATTTTATAAATCAGAATCCTTTTTTTATTGCCAATAAAAATGCGGTTACGGCTTGCGAGGATTTAATTCACAACATTCGCAAGCAAGGCGACTCTATTGGTGCTGAGGTAACTGTAGTAGCAACCGGGCTAGAGGCAGGATTAGGTAGACCAGTTTTTGATCGACTTGATGCTAGTATTGCTTATGCAATGATGAGTATAAATGCTGTCAAAGCAGTCAGTATTGGCGATGGCTTTGACTGTGTCGCACAGAAAGGTAGCCAACATCGTGATGAAATTACCCAACAGCAAGGCTTTTTATCAAATCATGCAGGAGGAATTTTAGGAGGTATATCAACAGGTCAAGATATAATCGCTAAGTTAGCATTCAAACCAACATCAAGTATTCTACAACCGGGTAAGAGTATTGATATACAGGGTAACGATACCACTGTTATCACAAAAGGTAGACATGATCCTTGTGTTGGCATCAGAGGTATACCAATAGCTGAAGCGATGTTAGCATTAGTTTTAGTTGATGAACTCCTAATTACGCGATCTTATAGGAATTAGGTATGAGTGAAAGTGAATTCTCAAGCTTACTAATTGATTGGGGATACTTAGCTATCATGCTAGGAGTTTTTATCGAAGGTGAAATATTCTTAATTATGGTAGGTATCGCAACTGCAACAACATTATTTAGTTATCCTCTAGCAATTTTAGCAGCGACATTTGCCGCGATTTTACATGATAATGGTCTATTTATATTTTCTAAATTCATGGGCAAAAAAATCTTTGAGAAAAAAGCATCATGGTACTATAAAGCTCAAAAATCACTAGAGATTTTAGATAAGTATGAATCTTTAGCAATCCTTAGCATTAGATTTTTGTATGGATTACGTACTATAACCTTGTTGGTGGTTGGACTTAGTAAAGTAAATAGAATTAAGTTTATCTGTCTAGATAGTATCAGTAGTTTTGTCTGGTCAATAATATATATTTCTCTAGGTTACCTATTTGGTAATACTATTCTAAGATTTATTGATAATACTGATATCAAAGATTGGATATCACATAATAAGCACTTATCAATATTTATACTTATATTAGTTTCGAGTATCATATACCTTAGTTATAGAATATTACGATCACGATCACGATCACGATCAAAGAGGCGCATTAGATGAGTAGGTTAGATCTGCTAAAAAAAGCAACTCTACAGAGTAAAAAACCACAAAATCCGAGTACAAAAAATCCTCGCGGAGGAATGCTAACTGAGAAAACTCAAAAATCACAACAACGTATTGATGATTTAAATGATGATATCTTGGCTGAAGATAATTTTGAGAATGAACTAGAAGATGCACCTATAACTGAGTATCAAATAGATGATGATACAAATGATGAAGAGTCGCAAGAAAATATCAACGTAATTGAAATTGATATTGATCAAAGTGAAGGATTAGCTATAGATCCAACGTTGGTTAGTGAAGATGATGAAAGTGAAGATGAAAGCCAAAAGCAGAAATCATTGTCAGATAACCATTCTACTGATGATAATGATGATTACGAAGATAACGATATTGTTGAAGGTATTATAAGTGTTGATTATAGCGAAGAAGATATAAAGCTTGAGCTTGAATACTCATTTGATCAGCGTGATCAGCTTTATAATCATTATGTTAAATTAATCAAAGATGGAGGTATCGAGGTTAGTAGCCCCAAAATTCTCTATTTACATGATATTATCAGGATATCTGTAACTTTAACCGAGCTCAAAGAACAAGTAGGCTGTGAGGCGAGAGTTGTCTCAGTATTTCCTCAAAGTCTCCCTTTATCAATTGAACACAATAATGACAAATACCGCTATATTGTACAATTTATAGGTCCTAATGCCCCAGAAACTGAGAGAGTACTTTCAAAGTATTTATTAGGATATAAACAAAAGTAAATAAATTATGGCTAAACAAAAAACAGTTTTTATATGCCAAGAATGCGGTGCAACGTCTCCACGCTGGCAAGGTCAGTGCCATAGTTGTAACCAATGGAATACTTTTGTCGAGGAGCTTAAAGCAGATCCCAAAAAAGTAGCTAAATCTCGCGCCGGATTTGCTGGAAGTATTTCTAAAGCGACTTCATTATCAGCTATCAAAGGTAAAGAACATTCTCGAATATCTACTCATATAGGTGAATTTGATAGAGTTTTAGGTGGTGGTATTGTCAAAGGTTCAGTAATATTGGTTGGTGGCGATCCTGGTATAGGTAAGTCTTCAATATTACTACAAATAATGTCTTTTTTATCTTTACAAAAAAAAGTCGTATATGTCAGTGGTGAAGAGTCATTAGAGCAGATAGCACTTCGTGCTGAGAGATTAAACCTTGCCAAAGATAATCTACTGGTAATGTGTGAAACCAATATCGAACAAATTTCTAGTTATATGGTAGAGCATAAACCTGAAGTTATAGTAATAGATTCAATTCAAACAATGTATAATCCAGAGATTCAGTCAATGGTTGGCGGTGTCTCTCAAGTAAGAGAATCTAGTGCTTATATCACACAAATAGCCAAACAATATGAAATAGCTGTGTTTTTAGTAGGTCATGTAACAAAATCAGGTGAAGTCGCAGGGCCTAGAGTGCTAGAGCATATAGTCGATGCGGTAATATTTATAGAGTCACAAGATAATGGTAGATATCGAATGATGCGTGCACTTAAAAATAGATTTGGTGCTGTAAATGAAATTGGTGTCTTTGCAATGACTGACAAAGGAATGAAAGAGGTAAAAAATCCCTCTGCGATATTTCTAAATAATGGTCGTACTAATCTGATTGGTAGTGTAATTGTCTCAGTATGGGAAGGAACTAGACCTTTATTAGTTGAATTACAGTCGCTTGTAGTAGATAAAAATATAAATCAACCACCGCGGAGATTATGTGTCGGTATCGATAGCAATCGCTTAGCGATGATATTAGCTATTATACAACGTTATATGCATATTGATTTATATGATAAAGATGTCTTTTTAAATGTAGTTGGTGGTATAAAGATTAATGAAACTAGTATCGACTTAGCACTAATTTTAATTATCTACTCTAGTATCAAAGAAATAGAAATTCCTCATGATATGCTTATAATGGGAGAAGTTGGTCTATCCGGTGAGATTCGCCCTATCCCATATGGAATTGAGAGAATAAATGAAGCCAAAAAACACGGTTTCAAGAAAATTATTGTGCCACAGGCAAATGTTTCAAAATCTTTAAAAACTGAAGATATTGATATTATTGGTATAACCAATTTAAACCAAATAAAAGATATAATCACAGGATAGCAAAATGGAATTTCTATCAAATCTTAATTTTTTAGATTTTTTAATAATAATAGTCATACTAATCTTAAGTCTATTTGCTGCTGTTAAAGGATTGTTTAAAAATATTGTATTATTAATATTAATGGTCTTTGCTGTTATTTTATCTGGAATTTTAGCGCAAAAAATTCAGCAATTATATATTAGTTCAATAATTGAAGATCCAGGCACAGCTTATGTAGTATCGTTTGTTCTGGTACTACTCTGTGCTTACTTAATAATTTTTGGTATCATGAAAGTGTTTCTACGCAATAACAAGGAAAAAGAAAGCCTCTCAAACACTTTGTTTGCTTTTTTTATCGCTCTAGTACGTTTTGGTTTTATATTTGCTATACTTTGCTCAACCCTAAACTCTTTTGATGCTGTCAAAGATAATTCATTATGGCAAAATTCTACTTTAGTTCAACCTCTTGTAAAGGTCGGTGATTATGCTTTTAATACCAAAGTCAAAATGCAACAAACTAACCTTAAAGATTATGTACCAAAGCAAGTAGCAAGCGGTTAATTAATTTTCATTTTTTAGCTGACGAGTCATAAGTTCTTTGACGATATCTCTAGGATCAGCAGCTTCATACAAAATTCTATAAGTAGCAAATACCAAAGGCATCTCAACATTATGTTTTTTAGCAAGATTATAAACAGCTTTTGCAGTGAAATAACCTTCAACAACATTATTTACCTCTTTTAACGCTTGCTGTATAGTCATACCCTGACCTAAATATAACCCAAATCTACGATTACGCGACTGATTGTCAGAACATGTCAGCAATAAGTCTCCTAAACAACTAAGCCCAATAAAAGTTTCTGGGTTTGCACCCAACTTAAGTCCTAGTTTTTTTATTTCAGCAAGACCACGGGTAATCAATGCAGCATGCGCATTAACACCAAACTCCATACCTGCAGCAATACCAGCTGTGATTGCTAAGACATTTTTGACAGCACCACCAACTTGAGCACCGATGATATCAGTTGTTGTGTAGCATCTAAAATTCTCGTTACTGAAAAGTTCTTGGACATAACGTGCATAAGCAATATCTTTTGAGGCTACTACTACAGCTGTTGGGAGCTGATTAGCTAACTCTTTAGCAAAGCTTGGTCCTGTTAATAAAGCAAACTTTGTAGTTGGTAAAATACCCTCGGCTATTTCACTTAATAATGCATAACTATCATGGCAAAAACCTTTTGTAGCACTGATGATATTTTGCCGAGGTAAGATACACTCTTTTAACTCTAAAATAGTATTTTTAAAACCAGAGCTTGGAGTTGCAACTAATATATCATCAAACTCACTAATACTAGCTTGCCAATCTTGAATAGCTTTTAATCTAGCAGGAAACTTATCTATATTTGGCAAATATTTATAATTGTTATTATCCTTTAGCATTTGCTCATTATGCTCAGCTTTCCAAGAGTTAATTCTGACGTTATGTCCTCTATAAGCAAGCTGTAATGCTAGTGCTGTACCCCAAGCTCCCGCTCCTAAAACAAGTATATTTTTTTGCATAAGTTAAATTCATCGAATCTTTTAGTTCTAATATATTCTATAGTTGCCAAAGTGTAAACACCTCTTTAATATAACTTTTACTTATAAATGTAATAAAATCAATATATTTAACTATACATAATGCAAATGTAATAATAGCCATATCGATTATTTTAAATATTTTTAAGTAGAACAAAATGAAAAAAATTATATCAATAGCATTAATAACTCTTAGTATTACTACAACTGGATTTAGCTATAGTTTACACCCAATAAATAGTCTATCTAGCCAATCATTCCCTGAGCCTGTATTGACCTTAGCAGCATAATATATGATAACTTACTTTTTAGGATATGCTATGATATATATGCCTTTCACTCCTTTAGAGTCTTGCCACATATACTGAAATCTATCTGGATTAATTGCACTTAGGCCATAAACACTCCTAACATTATTAAAATGTGCTGCTGGATCAATCATAAATAACATATCTTTATCATCATCAACTGTCTTACCTAGTTTTTGATAGCCAGATACTAAAGTCCAATGTCCTCCCCAATCGATCCAGTTTACTAATATAGGTACTCCTTTATCTATATTTTGATAAAGTAATTTAATATCACCATCTGTTGCATATTTTACTTCAAAACCATGGTTTCTAAGCCATTTCGCAATTTGTTGCATTGTAGTGCCATAGTCATCATTTGTACTCATTTGTTTGGCTATCTCTAACTCAGTTTGATGGTTCATCTGTGAATCTTTGATAACTCCATAATAGTTAAGTAAACTCATAACAGCAGATGGTCCACAAGTATAATCCGTAGTTTGTTGATAGCCTTTTATATCTAATATTTTTATATTTTTATCAGTTGATAAGTTAAATGTTTTTACAACATTTTGTATATAAGTTTTATTAGCATATTCTCCATAGCTATAATTCAAACTTATCGCAAAAATAAAAATTATTAAGCCTAAAATTATTCTTTTGAACATCTCAACTAAATTCCTTAAATCTCAAATTTGAGAGATTTTAGCATCGTTTACGGAAAAAGAAATTAGAACCTGCTATATTAAATTTGCTTTTTAAACTTTTTGATTATATTATTTCGTTATTTAGCGAAATATAGTTATAAGAATGAAATTAGCCAACATCGTTGACTTCCAAAAAGCTTTGGGAGATGAAACTAGGATTAGAATTCTAATGGTAATCTATCAACACCAGTTATGCCTTTGTCATTTAGCACATATTTTTAAACTTGCTAACTCAACCCTATCTAAACACCTAGATATACTTAGGCGCAATGGATTTATTCATAAGCGTAAACAAGGTAGATTTCATTACTTTTATTTTAATTCTGCTTACCAGCAGCAGCTAAACTGGCTTTTTGATATTCTTGCAGATGATGAAATTATTCAGTCTGATCAAAAACTCGTAAAACAGCTAATAGCTCAAGAACTTGAACATCTACCAGAGATACATGCAAAGGAGAATATCCTATGAGTAATACACAACAATATCTAAATTTTAAAATATATGGTTTAGATTGTATCGAAGAAGTTAATATCATTAAAAAAGCATTAAATAAAAAAGTTGCTGAAGAGCATATGCAGTTTGATCTACTTAATGGCAAACTTTCAATCAGCTCTAGCAATATCTCTACAAAAGAAATTATTGCTTTGATAAACAAATCAGGGTTAAAAGCATCGACGTGGGATCAATATATTTCAAAAAATCACGATACTAATTTTTACAGTAAATATTCAAGATTAATTACAACGATAATCAGCGGTATCTTTATTGTTTTTGGCTATGTTTATCATGCTTTAACCGTTGGATTTATAGATGCATTTATTGCTAATGATAGCTCTACACAGCTAACTCCCTTGATTTCACAAATATCTTATTTGTTAGCTATATTATTTGGCAGTTGGTTTGTTGTGCCTAAGGCTCTAGCATCGCTTAAGAGATTTAGTGCTGATATGAATCTATTAATGCTAATTGCTATAGTTGGCGCGATAATTATCGGTCAACATCTTGAGGCAGCTGTGGTGAGTTTTTTATTTGCTTTTTCACTTTTACTTGAGTCTTGGAGTGTCAATAATGCTCGTTCAGCTATCACTAAGCTTATGCAACTAACTCCAGATAAAGCGTTAGTTTACTGTTGTCATGATAAACAATTTGAAGAAAAACCCATAGCAGAAATAAATATAGGCAAAAGAGTATTGATAAAACCAGGACAAAGAATAGCTCTAGATGGAGTTATTATCAAAGGTAGCGGTTACATCAATCAAGCACCTATCACTGGTGAATCAATTCCAGTTGAGAAAACAATCAATGATGAAGTTTTTGCTGGGAGTATAAATGGTAGCTCTACTATTGAAATAAAAACAACAAAAACTGTCGATAATTCATCAGTTGCAAAAATAATCCAAGCTATTGAACACGCGCAAGCAAAACGCTCTAAAGCAGAAAAATGGGTTGACAAATTCGCACGAATTTATACCCCTACAATGATAGCTTTAGCTCTACTAATAGCGATCTTGCCACCTTTATTACTCGGGCAAGCTTGGCTTAAATGGATATATCAAGCATTAGTTATACTTGTTATAGCTTGTCCTTGCGCATTAGTAATATCAACACCAATTTCGATAGTTTCAAGCCTAGCAAAAGCTGCTAGAAATGGTATTTTAATAAAAGGTGGGGAGTTTATAGAAATACCAGCAACACTTAAAGCTATTGCGTTTGATAAAACTGGTACCTTGACTTTAGGACAGCCTACGATTACTGAGATACTCGTAGCTGAGAATTTTTCTAAACAATATTTGATCACTATAGCAGCAAGTCTTGAAAGTACAGTTGATCATCCAATAGCTAAGGCTATTTTAGATTATGCTAATAACAATAGTATAGTATTCACTCAAGCTAGCAATACTCAAGTTATCAGTGGTAAAGGCGTAATTGGAGAGATTAATAATAATACTTTTTGGCTTGGTAATCATGTTTTTGCTCATGAAAAACAGCTTTGTAATAATAGTCTCTTACATCAAAAAGCTACCGAACTCGGAAATAATGGTTTGACACTTATATTTGTAGGAAATAGTAAGGACATAATTGGTATTATAGCCATACAAGATAAGATAAAAACTAACGTTAACGACTGCCTAAAACAGCTAAAAAACCTTGGGGTTAAGCAAACAATCATGCTTACAGGTGATAATACTGCAACTGCAAAGTCTATTGCAAAACAAGCTGGAATTGATAGTTTTTATGCTGAACTACTACCACAAGATAAAGTTACTAAGATTGAAGAGTTAGTTAATAACTATGCTAGCGTTGCGATGGTTGGTGATGGTATTAACGATGCCCCAGCTCTAGCAACAGCTAACTTGGGAATTGCAATGGCTGCAATTGGCAACGATATCGCGATAGAGACAGCAGATATTGCTTTGATGACAGATGACATCTCAAAGCTTAGTTGGCTTATCAAACATTCAAAGAGAACATTGTCAATAATAAAACAAAATATAAGCTTTGCTATAGCTATAAAAGCTATTTTTATATCTTTAGCTATGCTTGATTTAGCTACTTTGTGGATGGCAATAGCTGCTGATATGGGAGCTACTTTAATTGTGATAATAAACTCGCTGCGACTACTGAAATAGCTTAGATATCATACTTTAACCATAATGGTAGAAAATGTCTAATATCTCTCATAAATTTAAATAAACCAACATTTAGCTCAACATTACCATTAGGATCAGTAACCCTACGTGGAAAAGCTATACCTGCACCAAAAAGCCCTGGAGCGATAATACCAGTAGTAGGATCATATATTCTCACATCGATACCCTCAACACTAGGCACTCGTTGTTCAAAACCTACTGCGTAGATAACTTTAGTATACTTATGTAGATGTTTATTTATTTCTTCATCCGTTGATAAATATCTTTTAACTCGACTATCAAGATTTTGAGAGATATTCTCTCTAACCCATTTAGCTGTCTCACCCTTTAAGCCAGAGTTATCATACAAGATCCAATCACCCATATTAACAGCATATCTTAAAGGCTGTTGATAGAAATTTGCAATATCCTCAACTCCAAGTTCAAGCAAGTTTCTAATAATTATCATTGCTGAATGAGATGAGCCAAAAACTGCAACGTTATCACCTTTGTGAAGCTCATTTTTTAGCTTAGAAGGTGCTAAAGCCTTAGCAAGGTGTATTTCTTTGGTAATCTCAAAGTTATGGATATTTAAAGATTTTGCTAAAGAACCTGTAGCTAGAACAACTTTCTCAGCAATATAGTTCTCTCTCGTACCGTATAAATTCCAAACACCTTGAGCTATTTTCATATCGCTAATAGTGTCGAAACTATAATCAACCTTTTGTAATAGATTTTTTGTGATCCATTGTAATGGTTCGCTGACATCTTTTAATTGCGTAAATCCTTGTTTAGCGTAGTCATCAATAGCGAATTTGTATGCTTTTTTTGCATATTCAAAAGCTTGTATATCATTTAGGAATCTAAGAAACAACTCTACAGTTGTGTTACTACTGACCTCACCCCACTTACTGCCAAAATCACCCACATTGAAACTCGGATCTAACCAAAGTATATCTCTTGCTTTTATACCATTATCCAAAAGCTGACCAACAACAGTCATACCAGCAGGACCGGCACCAACTACAGCCCATTTATATTTTATGAGGTTTTTCATACAAACTTATTGATTATTTTGCCTAGAGACTATTATAGCCAAGTATTTGATAAGTGTTTAAATAAATATTAGTAATATTGAATATCAGAAAATCTTATAATAGAATCACATGATATAAGCTTTACTAAAATATAAATAATGCGTATTACTCTAAAACAGCTTCAAGTGTTTGTAAATACTGCAAAATCTGAATCGATTAGTGCAGGTGCTGAAAAATGTTTCATCTCTCAGGCTGCAGCTAGTATGTCCTTATCACAGCTTGAAAATATGCTTGATACTACTCTGTTTGATAGAGTTGGCAAACGCATGAAGTTAAACGCAAATGGTAAAAGCCTCTTGGCTAAAGCTATTAAAATCCTAGATGAAATTGAAGAGTTTGAATCATTAAGTCTTAATAGTTCGCAATTATCTGGAAAAATAGTTATTGGTGCAAGTACTACAATAGCAAACTATATTTTACCTAAATATATTGCTATGTTTAGGAAACTTCATCCAGATACCGATTTTGAGATTATCTCTGGTAATACTAAAGAGATTATCAATAGTGTTGAATCACTAAAATGTGATGTTGGTTTTGTTGAAGGTGAGTGTAATAGTCAGATGATAGCTACAACTTTATGGACAAAAGACAACTTAAAAATAGTTTGTCGCGCTAATCATCCATTAGCTGACAAAAAAAATCTAAAAATAAAAGATTTGCTAGAATATGAATGGGCTATACGAGAACAAGGATCTGGTACATTTGAAATATTTTTCAATGCTTTAGGAGATAAGATTTCTAGTATTAAAAAAGCAATTACTTTACGCAGCTCAGAAGCGATAAAACAATATATTACCTACAGTGATTGCTTAGCCTGCATATCTGAGGTAATTACTACCCAAGGATTAGATGCTACTAAATATAATATTCTTGAGACAAAAGATCTTGATCTAACGAGAAATTTTTACAAATTATTACATAAAAAGAAATATCATACTGCTCTAACACAAGCATTCTGTGATTTTATAGAGAAAGATTTTAAATAGCTAAGAATATAAGGCTTGAAATTTTTGGTATTTAACGCCATCTTTATATGTAGACAATTAAATCTAAATCTAAGGAGATAAAATGTCTATAGGGATAATTCTACTCATAATAGTAGCTGTGATAGCTGTGTATGTAGTTATAACATATAATAAGTTAATTGCAGAAATTGAAACTGTTAAAAACTCTGAAAAACAAATAGATGTACAACTAGATCGACGTGCTAAGGTATTTGACTCATTAGTTAACGTTGTTAAAAAATACATGGATTATGAGCAAACAACTCTAAAACAAGTAGTAGCACTAAGAAATCAAGCTAACCTTGCCAAAGAAAACGGCGATATCCAAGAAAGAATAAATGCCGAAAATAAGATTTCTGATCTTGCTAAAGGAATAAATGTACAGTTTGAAAATTATCCAGAATTAAAAGCTAACCAAAATGTAATTCAGCTTCAAGAAGAAATCACTTCCACTGAGAACAAGCTTGCTTTCGCTAAACAAGCTCTTAATGATTCAATAGAAAGGTATAACGCACATAAGAAGTCTTTTTTTGCTGGAATTGTGGTTAGTATATTTAAAAAGCTTAATGAAGACTTTGTTTACTGGAATATTTCTGAAGAGAAAAAACAACAACTAGAAGATTCAAGAGTGGAACTATAAAAAATGGCAGCTGCTGATAATCTAGAATATGGCTCTGTAAATTGGCGCGAAGTTGTGCGTAAGAACACTTATCGCACTTATTTTGTAATTACAACATTCCTTATAGTATTTTTCTTATTAGGAATCTTTGTTGATACAATATGGCGCTATAGTGAATTTGCAAATGCTTACTACAATAGATACGGTATTGAATTACCTATATCAAAAGTATTTTACTCATTAGCAACATTCCAAATACCTCCTTATGCAACTATGATAATCTCTGCTGCTGCAGTAATTTGGGTATTTGTTACGTTTAGTATGTATGATAAGATCATGCTCTCTGGCACAGAATATCAGCAAATTACTGCAGATAACCAAGATCCATTAGCTCGCCGTGTCTATAATGTTGTCGAAGAGATGAAAGTTGCTGCTGGTATGCGATATATGCCTAGAGTATTTCTTATTGATGCTAATTATATGAATGCTTTTGCATCAGGATATTCTGAAAAATCAGCAATGGTGGCTATCACCACAAAACTTGCAAACGCGCTTAATCGTGATGAACTACAAGCAGTTATGGCACATGAGTTAACGCATATTAGAAACCAAGATATCAAGTTAAATTTATTTACTATGGTTTTATCTAATATGATGCTTATTATTATGGACTTTTTATTTTATTCAGCACTTTTCTCAAGCAATAGTAATAACAATAATAATAACAACCGTAATAATAATGCTGCTGCATTTTTTATCATCATAATGATCTTAAGATATGTGTTACAAATATTTACGATATTTATGATGCTATTCTTAAGCCGTACGCGAGAATATATGGCCGATGCCGGAGCTGTTGAGCTAATGCGTACTAACATGCCAATGGCAAATGCGTTGATAAAAATTGCAAATGATAGTAAATCTGCAGAAGCTCAATACAGCTACAAGCATAATAAAAATGAAAATTTACGTCGAGCATCGTATATTTTTGATCCACTTAGTGCTGGAATCAGCAGTGGTGATATGTCTGATTTATTTTCTACTCACCCATCTATCGAAAAAAGACTTGCCTCAATCGGTGTAAAACTTAGATAATCCAGCCAATTTATCATCAATTAAAAACCTTTTAATACTTGGTTTAGCCTACTATTAGTAAAGAAATAGGCTATAATTAAATAGCTAAGAAATAGGTTTAGATATGATTAAAAAACATTCAAAGTTTTTACAAAAAATTAAAGGAATGACAATCTCAGAACTAGTCATAACTTTGACTATAATTAGTATTTTAGCAGTGTTTGTAACGTCTACCTATTCAAACTATGCGACTAGAACAAAGATAGCTAACCAAGTATCTTTAGTAACTGCACATGCACGTCAAGTGTATGATCTAAAAAAAGATGGTAAGGATTTTTACCTAAACTTCGATAATTCTACGGTTAATGATTATGGTGCAGTTACAAAAAATATTGGTGAATCAGGAGCTAATATTATTAAAGGTAATGCTGAGGTTATGATACGACCAGAAGCAGTAGATCCTGATTCTGTACGCTGGCGTTGTATCGTTTATGGTGATGGCTTATCAGAATCAAGTATACCTAATCATTGCATCTTAGGCTCAAGTATTTTCTTTAGAATCCTAAAGGATAATAATATGATTAGTGCCGAAGAAAATTTCGATCTAAACAATAATCCTGTAGCTAATAATGATTGGGGCAAAATTCATAAAGATCATCCATTCCTCGGTGATTGGACAGTCTCTGGTGGTGATGAGGAAATTGAGCTTTGGAATAACTTTGACAGAATATCTGACCGCCGTGATAATGTTGTAGAGTTAGATGGTGATACAAATGAAATCGTCGAATTATCACATGATTTAGCATCCCATAATTTCAAAGATATGTCACTTAATTTTGACTATTATCCAAGAACTGGAGATGACTCAAGTAACTTTGAAGTCTATCTAGGCGATCAACTAATTTATACACACAATAATTTCTCACAAGAATGGCAAAAAATAAGTATAGATCTGAGCAATGTTGAAAATGCAGAATCTTCGAAACTTTCAATACGAGAAGCTGGTAGAGATGAAAGCTACGGTGCGCTTATTGATCTAAATTCTTTAAAAATCACTCCCGGAAAAATTGTTTAAACTACTATTTCTAATTTAAATATACTATAATAACTAGGAATTTTTACTCAAAACCATATAATCCTAAACAACAAACATTAACTAACTACGAAAGAAGTAAATAAATGTCAGAACAACAACCACGTAAAAAACTATCATTAGGCGATAGAAAAAAACCATCTACAACTAGAGTATCTAGCCTAAGTGTTAATCTAAAAACTAAACTACAAGCAAAAACAGAAGATAATATCCAAAACTTTTTTAAAAATACTAATAAAGAACTTCGTGAGCTTTATCAACAAAGAAAAACTCTCGAAGAGCAAATCAAACAAATAGAGCAAAGACTATTGTTTGCCAAGAGTGAACCATTACAAGATTTTTTATTTGAATTAAAATCAAAAGATTTTGAACTACTTGTAAAAATTAATTCTTTTATAAATAACCTGTAGCTTTTAAATTAGTATTAGTAAAAGTAAGTGTTTTTTGATTGCAATTTTGTAGACTAGAATACTGTTGCAAAAATCTCTTTGATACCTTTTTTAGCAAGACCAAGCATTTTTGCAAACTCTTCTTCAGAGAAGTCTTTGCCCTCAGCAGTGCCTTGAATCTCGATTATACCGCCATTTGAATTCATCACAACATTCATATCAGTTTCTGCGTTTGAATCTTCATCATAATCAAGGTCAAGTACTGGCTCGTTATTATAAATACCTACAGATATTGCTGCCACTTGTGATAATAGTGGATTTGCCTGCTCATCTAACATACCATTTTGTTTCATATATTCTATAGCATCAGCTATGGCTAATGATGCGCCGGTGATCGATGCAGTACGCGTACCACCATCAGCTTGAATCACATCACAATCAACCTTAATAGTATTTTCTCCGATAGCTGTAAGATCAACACTAGCACGCAATGCTCTACCTATCAGGCGCTGAATTTCTTGAGTTCTTCCAGATTGCTTACCACGTGCTGCCTCCCTATCCATACGCGTATGAGTTGAACGCGGTAACATGCCATATTCTGCTGTTAACCAACCTTCTCCACTATCTTTTTTAAATTTTGGCACACCTGCTACTACAGAAGCTGTACAGATAACTTTAGTATCCCCAAATTCAATGAGGACAGAGCCCTCGGCATGTTTTGTAAAATTATGGGTAACTTTTAGATTACGTAGTTGATCATTATTTCTACCACTTGGACGCATTTTAGAATCCTTTTAATTAATTTCATAGCCTTATGAGTGTATAATTATACAAATCGAAATTAAAATAAGAAACCTTAACTTTAGGGTATTTCTGATATATGAATATTATTAACAAAGAAAACCTAATCAAACAGCAAAGATATTGGCTTAATGATGCTAAAAACCTAGTTACGAGTTTATCCAAATTTTATGGAGAAATTCAGCTAGATAAAATTTCTCAAAAATTTACTGATGTAAATTCTCTTGAGCAATCTCTCTTAGCAACTCAAACAGCACTAGTAAGACAAATTACTCTCTCAAGTATCAACCAAACCTTAGTTTTTGCTAGGACAATTATTCCTGATAATACTTATAAACATTTTACTAAAGAACTAGATAACCTTGGTACTAAACCTATTGGTGACAATTTACTCTTTGATAAAGCTAAATTTGTCAGAGATGAATTTATAATTCGTGAACTAACTGCTGAAGATTTTTATAAGGAAACTGGTAGAAACACAACTGGTAAAATATTCTCACGTAGCTCAATATTTAAATATAAAGATAACTCAGAACTTAAATTTTTGATTACAGAATATTTTCTAATTTTACCGGAACAATATGATGCTTAATAAAGAGAAATTAAATGCATATTTTATGCTAATGAGATTACATCGTCCCATTCCAATATTATTGATTCTTTGGCCTACTCTTACTGCATTAGTTTTGGCAAGTCATAGTATGCCAGATATTATGTATCTAGTTATTTTCACTATCGGTGTAATAGTGATGCGTACTATAGGTTGTATTGTTAATGATATAGCTGACATAGATTTTGACAAACATGTAGCTCGCACAAATACTCGACCTTTAACAAGTGGACAATTAAGTATTAAAAATGCTATTTGGCTTTGTATTTTTCTTACATTAGTTGCTTTTATATGTGTATTATTTTTGAACTTATACACGATCTTATTATCATTTGTAGCACTATTTTTAGCAATACTATATCCGTTTTGTAAACGATTTTTTGCAATACCGCAACTTATACTCGGCTTAGCATTTAATTTTGGTATTTTTATGGCTTTTTCTGCAATACAAAACCAAATACCAGTCGAAGCGTGGATATTTTATCTATCAACAATATGCTGGACTATAGCTTACGATACTATCTATGCACTAGCTGATAGAGAGTTTGACCTAGAAATCGGTATAAAGTCATCTGCTGTTTTATTTGGTAATAAAGTATTTAGATATATTTTATTATTTAACTTCTTATCTTTGCTTCTTTTAATAATTCTTGGTATTTATTGTGATTTTAATAGCTTTTTTTATTTAGGTGTTATTATTTGCGGTTTATTTTTCATTAGAAATTATTTTTTATATAAAAAATTAGGCATCACTAATTGTATAAATGCTTTTTCTGCTAATCATTGGATTGGCTTGGTAATTTTTATTATGGTAGTGATACAATATACATAATCAAGGAATTTTTATGATAAAAGTTTTCTATGATGGTAAATGTGGTCTTTGCACTAAAGAAATAAACCACTACAAAAAGATAGCTCCAAAGAATATTTTTAGCTGGATTGATATAACAGAAATAGATCAATCAATTATTGCAAAAGAAAATCTAGATGTTATCTCATGTCTAAAAGCACTCCATGTAAAAGATAATAATGATAAATTACATATAGGAATCGATGCATTTATAATAATATGGAGCCAGCTTAATAGATGGCGAAAATTAGCAACTATTGTTAAATTACCACTGATATACAATTTTGCTAAAATTATATATAGTCTATTTGCAAAATGGCGTTTTAATCGTTTAGATCACTGTAAGATAAAATAGTTTAAATAGGAAAAAATAAATGAACTTAATAATTGGTGCAATCTTAGGTTTTATATCAGTAGCTTTTGGAGCTTATGCTGAGCATGGTCTGAAATCACAAATCTCAGCCGAGCATTTTAATTTTATCATGACCGCTCTACGCTATAATCAAATCTATGCAATTATAATTAGTGGTATAGGACTAGCTCTAATAAGTAGTAAACATCTAACTCAAAGCTTAATGCTTAAATTAAGTAGTTTGCTTTTTATCGTTGGTACAGTACTTTTTAGTTTTAGTATCTATATCTCTATAATTTGCAATATACAAAGTCTTATGAAACTTGCTCCTATAGGTGGAACCATTTTAATGCTTGCATGGATTAGCCTAGCAATAGCAGCTATCTCTCTGAAAAAGCGTCTATCAAAATAATTTTATAGATAATCACGCTAAAAATATCCAATAGATAAAAATATTGATTATTGTCATCGGGATACCAATTTTAGCAAATTCTAAGAAAGTTATTGTTATAGCTGCTTTTTTTTCTGCATTATGGATTATGATGATATTACTTGCAGCTCCAAGTATCAGTAAGTTACCAGCTATAGTACTAGCGGCTGCTAACACCATAATCTCTTTGTCAGTTGCGCCCAAATGACTAAGTAGTGGTAAATAAATAGCTACTAATGGTACATTGGAAATTAACTGACTAAGCACAACACTGACCACTAATATAACTGGGATCGAGATAAGGTTTATATCAAGGTTATTTATAACTAATTGGAAAAATCCACTTTGCCATACACTTGCCATTAATATAAACATTGCCGCAAAGAAAATTAAACTATGCCAATCTACTTTAGTTATTATCCTAAGTCTACTTTTACTAAAAAACAAAATTGGTAAGGCTGCAATAACAGTTATATAAACCAGTTTAATTTGTATTTGAAGATGCAAAAATGCCAAAATAATTTTGATAAGTATTAAGCACAGCAATATAGCCAAAGACACTTTAACTAATAATGCTAAGTACGGATCTTTTATTGATTCATATGTATGATTATTAAGTTGATAATCATTATTAAGTTGTTTTTTGTAGAAAATTTTTATTAGTAGGAATGCGGCAAACAAATTTATCAGTGTTGGAATAAACAAATAGCGAAAAAAAGTTATAAATGAATTATCTAAACCAGCTTGTGTCGCAATAAGGAAATTTTGTGGATTACCAAGAGGACTCATCACACTACCTATTGTCACGGCAAATGCTAATGTCAATAAAAGTACTTTTGGATTAATAGCATATTTTCTCGCAACTAATAAAAGCATAGGCGTACCAATAATAGCTAAAGTATCATTCATGACAACTGCAGAAGCTAATCCTGCTCCAAACAAAATATATAATAATAATTGATTTATATTTTTTGCTCTTTTAAATATCTTATAAGATAAAAAACTAAGATAGCCACTCTCTTCAAGCGCCACACCAATCACAAACATACTAAATAAAAACATCATCACATCTAAATTTATCGACTTTAAAGCATCAGCAACAGAAATTTGTCGTGTGATTAAAACGATAATTGCGCCTAAAAGCATTATTTGCCAGATTTGAAGTTTTATATTACCAATTTGTCTAATCGCAATAAGTATAAAAACACCTATCAAAACTATTATGGGAATTATCATATATTTATAGCCTTTTAGATTTATTAGTAAAATACAATAGACAAAATATAATAAAAATGGCAGTGTTTTTTTAGTCAAAGTTCAAACTTTTTTAGGCAAAAATAGTAAATTGATTGTGCGCGATTGGTTTCTGCAACCAAATTTGATACCAATTAAACTGGATAGCTATTTTATAATAATCCACCAGTTAGTAATCTAAAATCTTTTTCAGTTTCCCAAATTTTGACTAACTCATCAAAATTTTCATCAGGATTTTGCATAAGGTGAGCAAGGTTATCAATTTTTTCAAACTCATCTTTAGTTAGACTATTAAACTTATCATAGCCACCATATCCACCAGCTGGTCCATAGGTATAAATAATTTCGTTATTCATCAATGCATGAAAGTCATAAAACAACGACCACAACACAACAATAGCTCCTCTTTCTGGCTTAGCATTATAAAAATGCTGCGGATCAAGTTTCCCAGCACGAATGCCAAGCCAAGCATCAGCAGGAAAATCAAATTTCCTCTCTGGTATATCGTATGGATCAAAATTCTCATTCAAACTAAAACTACCGTCTACATCAATCGTTATCCAGCGATTTTCTTGTTCGTTCCAATACTGATTTATCCAATGATCAGTGCTTACATTTCCAAGTTCACCCATATCAAAATATGCAGCGTGACCGGCGCGAACTCGCGCTGGAATTCCTTTTGACTTCAAAATACTTGCGACCATTATTGAAACAAAACGACAAGTTAAAACTAATTTATCTTTTGGTTCGCGATCCTCTACAAATCCACTATTATTACGTCGATACAGTTCGGTGAGCATAGCGCCAGCAGTCACTAAGATATCATCCTCTGGTTGTCTCCACCATGGGACTTTTTGCATATTGCCGAACTTTAAATCAGCGTTAGTGCCAGTATTTCCAGCTGCAAGAGTTGTACGGTGAATAAAGTTTTTGCGAACCAAAAGTCCAATTTCCCGAATATCATCAGGTAAATCATTTTTGAGTTTATCTTGATATAATCCTGGATAAGTAAAAGTGCTAAATTTTAGATAATGTTTTTTGATTTCTTCGTTTATAAATTTATCTTTTGAATTATATGACTGAGGAGCAGCTAGTATGATACTTGGAATCAATGATAAAGTTGTAATTAATAAACGCATTATTTTAGCCTTTATAACTAAATAAAATATGTCTAGGAGTTTATATAAGAAATTGCTATATAAAAAGGTTAAATTATCTGAGTATTTTGTCTCTGTAAACGCTAGCTTTTATATAAATTAAGTTATTCTATAATGTTTTTTTCAAATATAAGCAATATCTAAAGAAAGAGTTCTAAAACCCTCAATGCTTTTTTGTAGCAATTGTTTTTATCTTTATTTACTTGTAGTTTGCAATCCTTGACCCGTACGACCAATTTGCCTTGGTCATCTGACAATCTATAATAGCTTTAAAAGTTCTATATTTTTTTACTATATAGGTTTTAGCCACCCTATTTTATCCCTAATTTAAAATTATCGCATCGCTCAACTTATGATACGTTTTAGCAAGTGCTTAGTTGATGTTAGTTGATAACGTTTGATACTATGAAAGGCTTTGTTTTATTGATTTTATTTGATTTTTGATATTGGTTAAATCTAGTTGAAATTAGACTATGGCGGAGAGGAAGAGATTCGAACTCTCGATAGCCGTTAAGCTATACACGCTTTCCAGGCGTGCTCCTTCAACCACTCGGACACCTCTCCAAAGAAATATTAAGTATACAGTAAAAGCTTATATTTTCAACTTTTAGATAATCATTACTCCACCAGAGACAAACATCAAAATTATAAATAAGCTCTTTAAAAGCTTTGGTGAAATTATCCCTAAATAATTAACTGCCATAAGGCTACCAGGTAATGCAAATATACCCGATGATACCAGCAATGGAATATTTAGGTAGCCAAGAGTTGATGGTACATTAATACTAATCCCATAAGTAAGTACAAATGCTGCTATTGATGAGTTTATAAGTACACAGACACTAGTTATGGCTATAGCCTTTTTGATATCTATACCAATCTTTATAAAAAACATTGTTGCAAATGTTGTCGAACTTGCCAAAACACTCAAAACACCACAAAAACTAAAAATACTATATCTAGCACTTCTAGGTAATTTGACAGCCTTATTATCATTATGCAATATCATCCAGATACCACTACCAAACAACAATATTGCAAAGACTATTTTTAATAGATCTGTATTTATATATTTTGCGACTATTGAGCCTACTAGCGCCCCTATAGATAAATATACTAAATAATACTTTAATTCTCCTAAGTGTATATTACCCTTACGATAGTGTTTGTATGTTGCTATTGAACTTAAAAATATAGACATCCCACAACAAGTTGCTATAGCTATTTGCATAGCAAAGTCCGCCCCATAAGTATGTACAATTATAAAATAGAATGCCGGTACAGCTATTAAACCTGCACCACCACCAAGTAGCGTAGAAATAAAACTAGCTACAAAACCAACTATTGCCCCAAATATAATTAGCATATTTTTTCCTTTTTAAAGTTATTTTATTTAAGATAGTTATAGACTGTTGCGCGACTAATACTTAGTGCATTTGCAATATATTTACTAGCATTCTTAGCATCTAGCGCGCCCTGTTGTTTAAGTTCCAAAATCAAATTTTTCTTTTGATCCCTAGTTAGATTATCAATTGATAAATTATTATCTATACAATATCTCTGAACAAAATTGTTAATTTTTTCATAAAAAGTATCTCTAAAAAGGCTCTGTTGCTGCTGCGATATTTGCATATTGTTATTATTTAGAAACACATTTATTAAGTTTTGATATCTATCAAATACAGAAACATCTAAATTTATACATAATGTTCCAACGGCATTATCAGTTGAATCTTTGATTACAGTAACAATACACTTCATCTTACGACCATCATAATTTACCTTATCATATGGTCCTATTACAAAATCATCATAGGCATCTAAATCCATATGGTCTAAATATGATATATCTCCGATCTCTCTTTTAGAAATAGGATTAAAAATCGCTACTATCTTGTTCTTAGATAAATCATGAATTACTACTTCTGCAAAAGGATGTAAAAGCTTACTTATAGCATCTGCGACATTTATAAATGTTTTTAATTCCGGCCTCATTTTTATAACCAAAATTATTTTTTAGATATTTTATTCTAATTTAGACTTTTTTGTCAATAATATTTCAAGAAGATTTCAATTTAGCATTGCGACATATATTTACAAAGTTAACAATTATAGGTCCAATAATATTCTGCCAAATTGCATAAAAAGTTGCAGCAATTGCTGCTTGATTACCAAAGAAAGCTAAAGCTATCACAATTCCTAAACCAACATCTAATATACTAAACTCAAATAATAACGCTAGCCTACTATCAATATCTAGACCTAAAACTCTGCCTATTAAATAACCAAAAATATTAGCAAATATACTAAGTATTATAACGCTTAGAATAATATCGGTTGGTACAAGCATCATAGTATCTTTGTTTAAAGCTGTTACGACCATTACTATCAACATAATCAAAAGTATCGGAATATTAGAGATTTTCTTTAAAGTTGAATCATTTAGCTTGGTAAATTTACTAATTAAAATTCCTAAAACTATAGGTACAATAACTATTATTGCCATAGTTTCAAACATACCAAACCAATCCAACTTAATACTCTTTGCAAAGAAAAAATAAATGATTAATGGCATAAATATTGGTGCTAATAAAGTAGTCAAAAAAGTTAAACTGACAACCAATGATATATTTGCTCTAGCTAATAAAGCCATAACCCCAGAAGCTGTACCTCCAGGGCAGGCCCCAACAATAACTAAACCTATCAACGCTGTTAAATCTAAACCAAAGAACTTACCAATTATATAGGCCGCTATTGATGTAACTGTTAATTTCAGCACCAATATAACGAGTAGCTTTCCCTTGAGATTAGCTACCTTCACAAAGTCTTTTGCTTGTAAATGCAGCCCTATAATCAACATAATAGCAGCCAATAAATAAGTAATATAAGGCTTTAATGGTATAAATACAGAAGGTATTGAAATTGCTAAAACAACTCCCGCTATCACTATAATTGCAAAATATTTTTGGATAAAGTTCATTTTCATCATTCTTAAGTAAATTTTTTTGAACTATTTTACATAAAAAATTAAATATAAGAATAGATTTTCATCTTTTATAACATATAAGATAAGAAATAAGCTTGAAAAACTTTGACTAGATATTTTTTTAATAGCTACTTTTTATTTTTTGATCTACGACATCTTTCAGAACAGTATTTTACCTCATCCCATACTTTTGCCCACTTCTTACGCCAAGTAAATGGCAGACCACAAACGATACAATTTTTTGTCGGGAGATGCTGTTTTTTCATATTCGCAAATCCTCAAGAAATTTTTTACTATCTTGCCTAATTAGTTCTTTCTTCTCATCAGTCATCTTTTCATAAGATTTATATATCATTGCTAAGCGTGGATTATTAGCTAGCTTTGTGTTATTTCTCGCTAAAAAGTCCCAATATAAGTAATTAAATGGACAAGCATCATCTCCATTTTTCTTACTGACTTTATAACCACAATTATCACAGTAATTAGACATCTTTTTGATATAGCTACCACTTGCAGCATAAGGCTTACTTGCCAAATGTCCACCATCAGCAAAAAGCACCATTCCTGATACATTTGGTAGCTCGACCCACTCATAAGCATCGGCATATACCAACAAATACCACTCATTGACATACTTAGGATCAATCCCAGCTAATAATGCAAAATTACCCAAAACCATAAGTCTTTGAATATGATGAGCATAGGCATTCTGTTTAGTTTCTTTGATACATTGATGCAGACAATTCATTTTGGTATCAGCATCCCAGTAGAAATTAGGTAGCTTACGTGTAGCTTCAAGATAATTCATATCGCGATAATCTGGCATTTTCAACCAATAAACTCCACGCACAAACTCTCGCCAACCAAGAATCTGACGGATAAAGCCCTCAACAGCATTTAAAGGAGCATTGCCATTATAATATGCGCTTTCCGCAGCTTTGATACATTCTAAAGGTAGCAGTAAGCCACTATTGATATACATAGAAATATGTGAATGATACATCCATGCTTGCCCCTCAAGCATAGCATCTTGATAGTCACCAAAACTACCAAGCCTTTCTTTAATGAATAAGTCCAATGCTTTGAGAGCTTCTTCTCGAGTAACTGCATAATTAAATGGCTCAATATCACCAAAATTATTACTGAAAGTTTTCTCAACCAGATCAATTACACGCTTAGTTATATCATCTGCTGTACTTTTATATGATTCTGGAACTTTAGTATTAGTACTTGGTGTTTTACGGTTTTGACTATCATAATTCCACTGTCCACCTTCTGGCTTGCCATCACTATCAAGCAAAATATTATTTTTAGTACGCATATAACGATAGAAATATTCCATGCGTAATTGTTTATAGCCTTTTGCCCAATTTGTAAACTCTTCAATTGTAGCTAAAAATCTGTCATCTGTGCGTATCTCAACATCTATTGAAAAATCTTTTTGCCAACTTTGGATATCTTTTAATACGCGATACTCGCCTGGCTCAGTGATAATAAGCTTTTGTATGCCAAGCTTTTCAACAACTCGCTGTATTTCTGAATAAAATGAACCGGTATTTTTTGGATCATCTAGTTTTGTATAACAAACTTTATAGCCTAATTTATGTAACTTAAGTGCAAAATGGCGCATTGCTGAGAAAACATATACAAGCTTCTTTTTATGATGCTTAACATAACTAGCCTCTTGCATTACCTCACACATCATTACAATATCATTTGCTTTATAACAATCTTTCAAGCTAGAGATACTCTGTGACAGTTGATCTCCTAGAATTAATCGTAAAGTCCTCATTAGAATAATTCTCCTTGTATACTCTCCACCTTGTGTTGAGTAGATTTTATTTTTCTAGGCTTTTTCCTACTAGCATGTTTTTTGACAATATTTTTAGTTTCTTGACTATTTTTTGAGTTTTTTCTAATCTTATAAACATTATCCGCAGCAAATTTCCGTGCCTGTTTCTCATCAACAATTGGATCTGGATAATCTACAGCATTATGTTTTTCTAGCCATGGTGTATGAATATTTTCATCAGTTACATTTTCTAGCTCAGGTACCCATCTTCTAATGAATTCACCATTAGGATCTTGATCAATACTCTGCTTAATAGGATTATAAATACGGATACTATTTATACCTGTAGTTCCAGATTGCATTTGTACCTGTGAGTAATGAATACCTGGCTCATAGTCAGTAAATAATCTTGCTAAATACAATGATGTGATATGCCAATCTAACCACAAATGATAACTTGCGAAACTCATAAGCATCGCTCGCATCCGAAAATTTAACCACCCTGTTGCAATCAAGGCTCGCATACATGCATCTATCATCGGATAACCGGTATTACCAGTTTTCCATGCTTCAAAATATTGTTTATTTATTGGTTCTTTACGTAGTTGATTATAAGCTGGATGTAGGTTTTTATACTCAATACTTGGTTGATCCTCTAACTTTTGCATAAAGTGACAATGCCAACGCAGACGCGATAAAAATGATCGCATTGCGCTTAGCCATTTTGTTTTATTTTTTATACTGCTATCTTTGATTTCATTTTTACGCTGATTAGCAACTTGATATACTTCTTTTATCGATATAACTCCAAAAGCTATATATGGAGATAGTCTTGAACAACTTTTAAAAGCTGTCACAGGTGAGGACATTTCTTTGGTATAACCACAACCTCTTTCATACAAGAAACTATCAAGAATTCTAAGCGCACGAATACGACCACCTTTTTGTCTTTTATAGGAGTTATCATACTCTAAACCAAGGCTCTCAGCAGTAGGTATTTTAGTTTGATTTTCACAAATAAATTTAAGTTCAGTAGGTGCTTTGATAAGCTTTTCACTCATACGTTTATGCCATAGCAAAGCCCATTTATCTCTATCAGCTAAACAACGAACTACACCATTTTGATATGGTTGATGCCATGTAATATTATTTTGTTTAAAAAACTTCTCAAGCTTAATATCACGCTGATATGTCCAGTTATTCCATGTTTCTTGATGTGACCAGATATTCTTAACAGAATATTTTTGTATTAGCTGTTCAAAAATCTCTACAGCATCGCCAACCATTATAATTAAAGATTGCCCCAATTTTGTGAGCCCAGTATTTAGCTCTTCTAGACACTCTGATAAAAACAAATATTGCCTATAGCTCATATCTGGCTGTTGCCAAAGCTCAGGCTCAATTATGTATAGAGGTAAAACATCTCCTTTTTCAGATGCTAAAGATAAGGCTAAGTTATCATTTATGCGTAAATCACGCTTAAACCAAACCACTTGCATTTGTATGATTTAACCTTTTTTGATGTTTTGCAACTCTTCCGGTTACTCTTTTTCGCCAAAGCCTAAAGCTACTCGGCTTAAGATTATTTCGCATAATCTTTATAACCTGAGGTTCTGATAACCCTGTTATATTTTTTATTGCATCAAATGATGTTTTATCACACCATGCCATTTCTATAATTTCACTAGTTGTTATATTTCTATCATTCATAAATAAAACCTAAAAATTTATAATTATGGAGCAATTTCTTCACCATCCCATGCAAAACATTTACCACTATCATCTGCTTTCAAACTATCTAAAACTTCAATTAGCTTACTAGCTGAATACTCTGGTCTGAAAAGCTTACCCTCAGGTACCCTAGCTTGGAAAGGTTCAGAAAGATAACTATCGACAGTCCCTGGATGAAGCCCTACTATCACAGCACTTGGATTTAAACGCTTAGCTTCAATACTTGCTGTTTTGATAAACATATTTAAAGCAGCCTTTGAAGCTCTATAAGCATACCAACCACCAAGCTGATTATCAGATATACTACCAACTCTTGCAGAAATAGCTGCAAATATAGATTTGGTATCTTTGGCTAGTTTTGGGATAAAATGTTTTGCAACAAGAGCAGGGAAAATTGTATTTGCTTTAAAAAGCTCAATAAATTTATCTGCCAATAGTTCTTTTAGCGACTTCTCTGGTTTTATATCTTGAGTGTGTAATATGCCAGTAGCAACAAATACCAGATTAATAGAACCTGATTTATCATAAACATATTTTGCTGCTTTTTCGATTGTTGATTCATCAGTATAATCAATCTGTTCATAAACTACACCTTCTACACAATCAACTACTTTAGCACGCGAAAAAGCATAAATATTAGCATTTGGATATAATTGACTTAATCTCTTGGTTACCGCACTACCTATAGCACCAGAGGCACCTATAACAACTAAATTACCACTCATAGTACTCTCCCAAAATTATGCTCTAGTACTACAAGTATACAAATAAGATTATAGATTTTTTATACAGATAAATGAATATTAAGAAAGTTTAATTTTAAACAAACATACTCAAGAAGCTAAGGAATCAACTCTAACCCTAACTCTCTCAAGAATTCATTATGTTTACTTTTACTTAATTCTATTTTACTTTCAATATCTATCAAATCTTTATTTACACTTTTAATATCAACTTTAGGTTCTGGCTTAGCTGTACTTATATAACGAGATATATTCAAATTAAAGTCATTCTTTTCAATTTCTTCTAGCGATACGCAACGCGAATAACGATCTTCTTCTTTACGATATTGATAAGTGTTTATAATCTTTTGTATATGCTCTTTTTCAAGAGTATTTTGTCGCTTACCTTTTTTATAGTTTTCTTCAGAACTTGCATTTATAAACAATATATCATCTGATTTCTTACACTTTTTAAGAACTAATATACAAACTGGTATTCCTGTTGAGAAAAATAGATTTGAAGGTAGCCCTATTACAGCATCAATATTACTATCCTTTAAAAGCTTCGTACGAATATTTACTTCTGCCCCACCTCTAAACAGCACACCATGAGGCAATATAATAGCCATAGTTCCGCCATTATCAAGAAAGTTAAAACCATGTAACAGAAAGGCAAAATCAGCTGCTGATTTTGGAGCGACTCCATGACTTTTAAAACGAGTATCTTCTTTTAGTCTATCATCAGGATCCCAACGATAACTAAATGGTGGATTTGCCACAATAGCATCAAACTTTATTTGTTTGCTTGGGTTTTCTTCTTGTAAAATACTCCAATCATTTGCCAAAGAGTCTCCATGAAAAATTTCAAACTCAGAATCTTTCAAACCATGTAAAAGCATATTCATACGACAAAGGTTATAAGTTGTTATATTTTTTTCCTGTCCGTAGATCTTGCCAATACTTCCATCTTTTTCTTTTTTGATTTGTTGGCGAACATTTAGTAACAATGACCCAGAACCACAAGCAAAATCTAAGACTTTATCTAAATGCTTTTTTTTACCCAAGCTAGGGTCTTGGCAATCTAAAGTTACTATCTCAGAAAGAATTGTAGAAATCTGTTGAGGAGTATAAAATTCTCCAGCCTTTTTACCAGACCCAGCAGCAAACTGACCGATAAGATACTCATAAGCATCTCCTAGCGTATCACTATCTGTAGAAAATCCAGCTATACCAGTAGCTATTTTACTAATTACAGTACAAAGCTTTTTATTTCGTAATGGATAACTTTTCCCAAGCTTATCAGAATCTAGATTTATCTCAGAGAATAACCCCTTAAAAGAGCTTCCAAAAGACTCGTTTTCAATATATTTTAATCCTCTTTGTAAAATTTTTAATAAATCTATATGATGAGTTTTTGCTAAATTTACAATATTACTCCATAGGTAGTCTGGATTAATAATATAGTGTGTCTTTTTTCTAATTTCTTTTTCAAATTCTTCTACATGCTGTGGGTTTTCATCGTACCAAATTTTTAATGGTGAAATTATTTTAGTAACATTTTCAGTATGTTTCTCTTTTTTCTTTATATCAGAGTTATCATCTATTTCAATTGCAACATTTATTTCTCTTGCTTGAGGATATTCATCACCTAAAAACTTCTTTACAGTTTCTTCATAGTTATCTGACAAATAGCGTAAAAATAAAAATGAAAGCATGTAATCACGAAAATCATCAGCATTCATCGCGCCACGCAATTCATCTGCTATTTTCCACAATGTTTCACCTAGTTGTTTTTTTTCTTGTTCACTCATTATTATTTCTCTTTATGTCTTGTTCAATTTGCTTAAGCTCTTCTATATCCTGAATGTCTGCTTCTATTGCTTCTTGTTCTTTTCTTTTCATATCAAATTCAGAATATACTCTTTCAACCATTTTTTGCATTTGTTGACGACTGACACTTCCAGCACCTTTAAGTACTTCTTTATCATTAAACTCTATGATACGATCAATATTTTCTTTCCAAAAACTCATATTTATATTTTGACGATTTTTAGCTCTTAATTCAGCAGTCTCTAAAAAGACTATTACAAATCTATTTAGACTATCTAACTCATCTGCAGTAAGATAATTTTTTGCTATATAAATATCTTGTTTTCTAACTCTATCACCCTTGAAACTTGTAAGAGACATATTTGGCTGAGTATGATCTGCCCTACTAGTTATAAGTTCAGCTGCTGTTTGACCAGTTATAGCAAATAATAATTTATTCTGAGTTTCAGCATAAAAAAGCTGTGTTTCTTTATCAGTGGCATCATAATCTTGACTAAGCATAAAAAGATCTCTTACTTTTTGATAAAACCTTTTTTCCGAAGCTCTAATATCTCTAATTCGAGCTAAAAGTTCATCAAAATAATCTGGGCGACCATCTGGATTTTTTAGCCTGTTATCATCTATAACAAACCCTTTTATCATATATTCACTTAGATTTTTATTCGCCCACTGACGAAACTGAGTACCTCTTTTACTTCTAACTCTAAAGCCTATTGCCAAAATCATCTCTAATGAATAATGAGTAACATTATAGCTTTTTCCATCGCTGGCAGTTGTCAAGTAATCCTTTACAACTGAATTTTTATCTAGCTCACCTTCTTCAAAAATATTTGATATATGCAAACTTATATTTTGCTTTGTTGTAGCAAATAGCTCTGCTAATTTTGCTTGACTTAGCCATGCTGTGCCATCTTTTGCAAGTAGTGAAACAGTAGCTTTTCCATCTACAGTATTATAAATAATTACATTCGACTCTTGTTCACTCATTATTATTTCTCTTTAATTATTTTAGGTAGTTCAAATTTATACCTATCTAAAAAAGCATTTAGCATATCGCTAAATAACTTTTTTGTATCTTCAACCATTTGTTTAGGCTCATAAATAGAGTATTTACCATGACTTAGTAAATTTAAAGCCCTTGAGTATAAAACCTCATCATCAATACCTTTTATACATACCGAAAAATCTTTATAACCAAAAAATGTTGCTGTCTTTTCCATAATACTACGCAACATATTAAAATGATAAGTAAATAACTGCCCACTCTCACAAGCTTTTTTTAGTTCACTTAGTATCGATACATGATGAAAAAAAGGGGTATCTTCTGTAGTTCTTAATGTATAAACATTTTCATTATTTGGACGATGATAAAAATAGCTTTTGAATTTCTTAGAGCTTCTAAACTCATTATGTAAAACATTAAAAAACAATCCATGATGTGATGATATGACTGTTTTTATATTATTATCACTACTTTTCAGTAACTGAGCTAAATCACTAGCTACTGCTATAGCATTATTATCATCTAATGATGATATAGGATCATCTATATATAGGTATTTAACCCAAGCATAAGCCTCTTGCTTTTCTATAGCTAAGCGAGCCACCGCAAGAAAAAAACACCATATAAAAATATTTTCCTCACCACGAGAAACTTTTATATTATCAACTAACTGTAAATTTTTCTCTTCAGTTCTATGATTTAAAACTAACTCTTGTTTACTAAAAGTAACCGTTCTATTTTTATAATCAATTTTAAAATCAAAATCAGCATAACGGTTTAGATACTCTGCTATACGGCTCTCCATTTCTAGCTCTTCTAACCCATCAAAAAAATGAGACTCTCTAAAATGTAGTACTCTATTACTATCTGCTTCTAAGTCATTATCCCAATAAAATAAATCCTCTGTAAAAGCGTTAAAATACAAAGTATCTCTATTTTTATTTTTTTTATCTTTTTGTCTAAATTCCATAGATAGACGAGTTTTACCAGTACCATTATAGGCAAATAGTAGAATTAGATCGCAATCATTTAAATCATTTCTTAAACGGTTAGTGACTAAGTTATCTAAAGTTTTATAGGAGTATATTTTTGGACTACCACTCATAACTAAATACCTCCACCATCTTGTTCAATAACATCTGGGGAATAATTCCCCTCCGCTGGAGGGGTGACCTTTAGGTCGGGGGGGTTTCTTAAAAAGGTCAAAACAGTATTAATATCATTTTTTACATCATTATCTAATAAATGGATTATCTTTAGATTTAAACTTTTTAAATACTTATCCCGTTTATAGTCATAATCATGCTTATCATTATGGCTATAACCATCTATTTCTATAACTAGCATTTTCTCACCACAGAAAAAATCTACAATATAATTACCAATTATTTTTTGCCTATCAAAATCAAGATTTAGGAATTGTTTATTTTTTATTTGATTCCATAAAAGTACCTCTGCTAAATTTCCTGCCTTTCTTAGCTCCTTAGCTCTTTGTTTAAGAGCTGGATTATATGGTAGTGAATAATAACTTTTCGTTTTTCTCATATTTTTAGTACTTTTCTATATTATGGTTTTCCTTTTAAAACTACCCCGTCAGTCTGCGACTGCCACCCCTTCACAGAAGGGGAATAACTCCAACCTAGGTTGAGGTGGTTACTGGAAATAACCTTTGCATCAGTCCTTTTTTATGTTCTTTAAGTAGCTCTACTTTTTGGCTTTGTGCCTCTATCAACTCATCTACTGATGATAAACAATCCGCTATTTTTTGTTGTTCTTTAGGATTTGGAATTCTAATATTAAGCTTACTAAAAATAGAAATCCAATGTCTTTCATGAACCCCAACTTCATATTTTATATTTTGCATAGCTTCATAAACAAATTTAACATTTATATCTTTTTTTGATAGCAAGATTTTTATAGCTGATGATTTGACTTTAAATGGGAAGTCAACAAACTTTGAAGCAGTTGTAAAGTCATCAAATATAATCACAGGCAAATCTTTTAAAAATACACCATCTATCTCATTGGTATATCCTAAAATAAATGACTTACCCGCTGTTAAAACAGGAGTTTTATAAGAATCATTATATTCTGTACTTTTGACTATATATTTTGATGGCTGAATATAATTTAAGCAATCCCCAAGCTCTCGCTCAACCCACTCCCCAGCATCTCTAAACTCGGGAAAACGATACTCTGGCGTAGTTTTACCTTCTACTGGAAATAGCTTTTGCATTAAGCCTTTTTTATGTTCTTTTAGTAACTCTACTTTTTGACTTTGTGCCTCTATCAATTCATCTACCGATGATAAACAATCCGCTATTTTTTGTTGTTCTTTAAAGCTAGGCGTAAGTATTGATAATTTTTTTAATACATCTAAACCAATCCTTTTGCGTGTAGATCCTGTTGATGATTTTTCTGCCAAATCTCTAAAAAAGCTAGAATTAATATAAGAATATACAAAGTATTTACTAAACTTTTTCTCATCTACAGCTAAGCGAATTCCATCAGAACACATCACATATCTTTCTTCATAACTAGGTACAATACATGCTCTAGCGACAGGATCGCCCATTTTAGATAAAATAATATCATTTGGGTATATATTACAGCTTATTAGTTCATCTGCTTTTTCTTTTGATGTATATATTTTATAGTCATTATGAAAGATTCCATCCCCTATATTTTGTAACTGTATTATTCGTACCCCACTAGAAGTATAATCTGTAGATTTTAAATTTGAGCCAAAAGGTCCTCCAATAAAGCTCCTTTTAACTTTTTTATCTGCTATTTCAATTATTTTAGTTTCTTTCCACTCCCCGGCATCTCTAAACTCTGGGAAACGAAGTTCGGGGATATTTTTAGAAACCGTCCTGCTTTGCTTAGATTCTAAAACTACCCCGTCAGTCTGCGACTGCCACCCCTTCACAGAAGGGGAATAATTCCCCTCCGTTGGAGGGGTGCCTACGCCAGTAGGTGGGGTGGTTATATCATCAAGACTCTCTCTATTAGATGAAACGGTTTTATTAAACTGCTTTTTTTTACTCATAAGTATCTAAACCTGATATTTCCTCACCATTTGCTAGTTTCTTTAAAATAGGAATCAGCTCTTCCATTAGAGCAGTTTCTTTTTTAGATCTTGCTAGCCATCCTAAGCCTAATGGCTCCATCAAGTCAGTCAACTCTTCACCATCAAATATCATTCGCAAAATTATTTTATCAACAAATGCTTGGAGTGCTTTTGGCTCTAAACCAAACTTCTCTGCTAAATCTGTAATTTGTTGAGCTGATTTATTAGCTTTAAACTCTTCAAACCCTTCACGGATCTGTTTTACATTTAGAGCTTCTCCTAATTGTAGAGTATCTATATAAGCTTTGATATCATCTTTTTCATCAATAAATTTTGAATCTGAAGCTATCAACCTTAATAACTCAAGCTTACTTATCTCTTGCTTACTTGGTGTTGCATGAGTGTAATTAGCTATCAAATTCATAATATAATCATAATCAATCATCGCAGAAGCAAAAAGTACAAGCTCAACATCAAGATTTTCAACTTCTTTTTCTATTGGTATATCTTTTTTATCTTGTTGAGATTTTAAGCGTTGAGCAACATCTAGATAAGCTCCTTTAAATGCTCTCATCGTCTCTTCATCAATGAGATTATCTATAGCTTGCTTATTATCCGCCGTTAAATCTGTATACTGATCTAACTGTGTCTTTAATCTTTGTATCTCTTTAAAACATCTTATAAACTCAGCTCTTGCCGTATCACCTTTTAGATTTGCTACTTGCTCAGGTTTATTCTCCAAACCTTGACTTGTCATAAAATCATCTAACTTTTTGACAGCATCATTTAGTTGCTCAAGCACTACAGGAGCTGGATCAATTAACCAAACCTCTTTAGCTCTATCTTTCTCTGCACCAGAAAATAGTGCTATTGCCTTATTAACATTTTCACATTGCGAACGAAAATCTAAAATATTTCCATACGGCTTAGTATCATTTAAAACTCTATTAGTTCTTGAAAATGCTTGTATCAGTCCATGATATTTAAGATTTTTATCTACATATAGAGTATTTAGAAACTTAGAATCAAAACCTGTCAAAAGCATATCTACAACAATTACAATATCAATTTTCTCATCATGTGCTAAATCTTGATTTGAATACTGTTGGTCTTTTATGCGTTTTTGTATATCTTGATAATACAAATCAAAAGTATCTAGCTTATAGTTTGTTTTATATTGCTTGTTATAGTCACTGATAATCTCTTTTAGAGCTTTTTTCTTCTCTTCAGGATTATGTTTATTATCCTCTTTCTCCTGCTCCAAATCTTCTTGGAGTTGCTTGATATCTTGATTACCCGTCGCTGGTGGACTAAATACACAAGCTATATTTAAAGGTTTAAAACTAGCTTCTTGCTGCTGCTTATCGGCTTGTATTTGCTTAAATAATTTATAGTAAACTATAGCATCATCAATTCTAGCTGTTGCAAGCACTGCATTAAACTTTCTATTTGCTGTTGCAAAATCATGCTTTTGTAAAATAGTTTTAACTATCGTTTCTTTTGTTGGGGTTGATATATTAGTATTTTCATCAGGCTTATAATAATCAATATGAAAGCGTAAAACATTACGATCTTCTATGGCATTTGTGATTGTATAAGCATGCAACTCTTCTTGAAAAATATCTTTTGTTTCAACTATATAAGCCTCTTCACCATTTATTTTTTTATAAGTTCCATTATCTTCAAAAATAGGTGTTCCTGTAAAACCAAATAACTGGGAATTTGGGAAGAAGTTTTTAATAGCTTGATGATTCTCGCCAAATTGTGAACGATGACATTCATCAAAAATAAACACTATTCTTTTGTTTTGTAGCGGTTTTAGCCTTTCTTTATAGTTTTTTGCTTTACCCCTAATTTTTCTAGTTTCATCTAACGCCAAACCTAGCTTTTGGATAGTTGTAACAATTACTTTATCACTATAGTCATCAGACAGAAGCCTTTGCACAAGTGTTTCAGTATTAGTATTTTCTTCCACACAACCATCTTGAAACTTATTAAACTCTTCTCTAGTTTGACGATCTAAATCTTTACGATCAACAACAAACAAACATTTGTCTATTTCAGGGTTATCTTTCAATAAGGTCGATGCTTTAAAAGATGTAAGAGTTTTACCACTTCCCGTAGTGTGCCAAATATAGCCATTGCCATTATTTTTATGTATTTTTTCAACAATAGCTTTAACTGCATATATTTGATATGGTCGCATCATCAAAAGCTTCTTTTCACTTGCAACTGTAACCATATAGCGACTAATCATTTCACCTAATATACACTTAGATAAAAACTTATCTGCAAACTCAAACAGGTTTTTGATTTTAGTAGAGTTATCTCTCTCTGCAAACTGATAGATTGGTAAAAATCTCTCATCCGCATCAAAGCTAAAATGCTCAGTATTATTATTTGCAAAATATAAAGTATTTATCCGATTGCTCACAATAAAAAGCTGCATAAAACATAAAAGCGAATTATGATAACTATTACCTTCATCATTTTTATAATTCACTATTTGTTGCATCGCTCTACGCGGACTGATTTCCAAAGATTTTAGCTCTATTTGAACAACAGGAATACCATTTATAAGTAAAATCACATCATATCTATGATTGCTATAAGTAGTATTCATTTTAAGCTGATGAATCACTTCAAATGAATTTTTACACCAATCTTTTAGATTAACCAAAGTATAGTGTAGTGGTGTATCATCATCTCTTTTTAATGTATTTTGAGAGCGTAAAATTGTACTAGCCTCAAAAACATCTGGCTGAATTATTTGTAACTTTAATCTTTCAAATTCATTATCGCTTAAAGTCACTCTATTTAATTCATTAAATTTTTCTCTAAAATTATCCTCTAAAGACTTTCTATTATTTATATCTTTACGATAGGTATATTTTAGTTCTTGAAGCTTATCTATTAAATGTTGTTCAATATCACTTTCTTTCAAAACTATATTTTCCTTAATCCGCTATCAAGTCATACTCAGTAGACTCAGTAATCTCAACCTTAGCAAATTCACCCACTTTTAGACCTCTCTCTGCTGCATCACCGACAATTACTTGACCATCAACTTCAGGAGCATCATATTTAGTCCGTCCTATAGCATAGTTTTCATCTTTATTTATAACATCTATGATTACTTGCTGTTCAGTTCCAACAAATCTTTGTAGTTTATCGGCACTTATTTGTGCTTGTAATCCCATAAACTCATCTAAACGCTGTTGTTTAACTTCTTCAGAAATCAGATTATCAAACTGGTTAGCCTTTGCACCTTCGACTTCTGAATATTTAAAACAACCGACTCTATCAAGCTGCGCTTTCTCAGCAAAATCTAATAAGTGCTCAAAGTCAGCCTCTGTCTCACCTGGGAAACCTACTATAAATGTACTACGAATAGTTATATCTGGGCATATATCACGCCATTTATTAATTCTATCAAAAGTTTTTTGTGTATGTGCTGGACGCTTCATTCTTTTTAGAACCTCTGGAGATGAATGTTGTAGAGGTACATCTAAATAAGGGAGTATCTTTCCTTGAGCCATAAGTGGTACAATTTTATCAACATGAGGATAAGGGTAGACATAATGTAGTCTTGTCCACATATCTAAATCACCAAGAGCAGTAGCAAGATCAATAATGTTGCTTTGATATTCTTTATTATTCCAAACACCCGGTTTGTATTTAATATCGACACCATACGCAGAAGTATCTTGAGATATTACAAGTAGTTCTTTAACACCAGCATTTTTAAGTTTTTCAGCTTCTTTCATGATGTTATCAATTGAGCGACTTTTTAATTTACCACGTATATCTGGGATAATACAAAAAGTACAAGTATTGTTACACCCTTCTGATATTTTCAAATATGAATAATGTCTTGGTGTTAATTTAATCCCCTGTGGCGGTACCAAAGATACAAAATCATTTGCAAATATCGGAGCATGAGTGTGCACAGCCTCAATTAGATTTTCATAATCTTGAGGTCCTGTAATACTTAGAACCTCTGGATGTTTTTCTTTGATAAGATCAGCTTTATTCCCAAGGCATCCTGTTACAAGTACTTTACCATTTTCCGCGATAGCTTCGCCAATAACCTCTAGAGATTCATCAATAGCAGAGTTTAGAAATCCACAAGTATTAACAATAACCATATCAGCATTATCATAGCTATCAACCAGGTCGTAACCTTCAGCTTTTAACTTAGTTATTATACGCTCAGAATCAACAAGGTTTTTCGGACAACCCAAGCTGACAAAACCAATTTTAGGGATTTTAATCATAGTACTTAATTCAAACAAAAAATTATGCGACTATTTTAGAACAATTTAAGATAAAAAAATAGTAAAAGATAAAATTGTAAGATTAGATTTAGATTAGTTATTAGTTCTATGAATTGCTCTCATCACATTTAGCACCAAAATCAATCTCTGTTCTTCTATCTAAATAGTAAGCTTTTTCTGATGCCTTGTACATACATGCATCATTAACACCATCTTTACAGAACTCATCATAGAACTGAGTTGGCTCTGCAGCTGGTTTTAGCTTACCATAGCTTACTACACAGATTTGATCTTTATTAACATTCTTACCTAGTAGGTAGTTATATACAGCTTCAGCACGTTTTTGGCCAAGGTTAAAGTTATACTTCTCACTACCTCTTGGGTCAGTATTACCAGATAGTTTAATTGGTTGATCTGGATGAGCTATCAAGTAGTCCGCCGTCTTATCAAGGCATTCTTTAGCGTCATCAGTAATATTATAGCTATCAAAACCAAAATATACTGATCTACAGTTAATATTCATAAGTTCTTTTTTCATTTGTTCAACTTGATCTGAACTCATCTTATCAGAACCATAAATCTGCGATGACATTTCTAAAGCTTGTGAGCTATCTACTCCAGCATATTTATCTTTGATTAAGTCACTATTATCTGGTCTAGTACTAGAGCAACTTGCCAACATAAGCATAGAACCTATAACTGCTAAGTTCATTATCCTTTTTTTCATCATTTTAAACTCCTATTATTTTTAATCATTATCAAAACTTGAAACAACATAATTTCCACCACCATCAGCAAATCCTGTATCACTCGCACCATAATTATCAGCTGATTTAAGGGTACTAATAAAGCCTGGTCCACTACTTTGATTAAGAGAAGAACCATCTAAACTACCGTTTGCATTAGGCATTAAACTTGGTCCTTTATACCATGCACAGCTTGTAACTAACAAAGCGAAAAAACCAATCAAATATATTTTAATAGCAAATTGCATACTCATTCCTTAAAAGTTTTTTGGCGACCAGCTTGGTGATTGTATTAGAATATTCCCATTATCAGCAGTCTCAATATTAAAATGATTATCACCATCTAATGATACCATATCTAATGAGCTATAACCTCTAGTGTTGGTTGAGATATATGCAATCATATCACCATATGGCGAAACTGTAGGTGAACTGTCTGCTTTACCATCTGTAATATTTGTTACACTTCCATTAGCTAAATTAAAATCAGCAATTTGCGTACCGCTTGTGCGCGAGCTTTGGTTCATAAATATTATATTTTTGCCATCTGGTGTATAGTTTGGCTCATATGCCTGATGTATTTTTGTACTTAATATTGATGATTGTGGGTATTTAGAGTTTACCGATGCTACATAAATATTTGGTCTACCTTCTCTATCAGATGTAAACACTATGCTTTGACCATTTGGAGAAAACTTTGGTGCTGTATTTATACCATTTATAGTGATTCTCTTTAGTGCTTTTGTAACTAAGTTCATGATGTAGATATTAGTTTGGTCAGAATAGCCTTTTGATAGCGCTAAAGCAATTTCTTTACCATCTGGCGAGAACGAAGGTGAGCTATTTATACCTTTGTAGTTAGTTACACGTGTAACCTTACCAGTAGCTATTTCTAGAGTATATACTCCCATACTACCACCACTATAACTAGAGTAAACGATATATCTACCATCATTTGACCATGAAGGTGTTGCTATTGGGTTATCAGTTTGTCTTAGTACAACATGCTTATTATAACCATCATAATCAGATATAATAAGCTCATATAACCTACCGTATCTTGCATATGGATTACTTACTTTGACATATGCAAGCTTAGTTAAAAAGAAGCCTTGCTCACCTGTAAGCTTATGATAAACATAGTTAGAAATCTTATGTGCTAATGTTCTCATTAGAGAAATATTTATATTTTTATAAGTAATTGCTTGTAAATAACTTGTGTCATTTCTCTTTAGAATCTGTACTTCTACAGTATAATTATTATATGAGTTCTTCGTATATTTTGTTAATACAACATAGTCAGATTTTAAGCTCTTCCAAGGAATATTTTGCTTTTGCTTAATCTCATACTTAATTGTATCATTACCTTGTAATTTCGCATTATGATTTAAGTCTGCAACTATTACAGAATTTACCTGCTGCGGAAACTGATCAACAACATTATCACTAACAACCGTAACTAATGGCTTTTGAATTACTCCAGTAGTCACTTCTGCAACTAAGTCTGCGTATAGACTAGAGATCAAAAAAACAAATATCAAAACGCCTGCAATGATTTTTCTCATACCGTTCCTCATTAACTTTGTTTAAATATAAAGCTTATATTTTCTGTTTGTATAGTTTTTCTTGCCACATTATTTGTAATTGTAGGTGGCGTAGTATTTTTAATAGCATCAATTAAAGACTGATCACATCTATAATTACCAGATGTACCAGTAAGTTTAATAAATTTACCATCTCTAATAATTGCGCGAGGTAAATCATAAATTCCTCTACAAGAATCCTTAATCCAGTTAGCTCCAACTCTATCTTGATATGCAGCGATGTAACTAGAAATAGCTGATTGTGCCTGATTCTGCTCAATTTGTTTCCTAGCAGCTGCTTCTGCCTCTGCTCTAGCTTTTGCTAATCTCTCTTGGCGCGCTTTTTCTTCAGCTTGTTGTTTTGCTTTAAGCTCTTGCTCTTTTTTGCGTTGTAACTCTTGTTGCGCTTTTTGCTCCGCCTCTACTTTTGCCTTACGTTCTGCTTCAAGTTTTGCTTGCTTTTCTTGCTCAGCTTTGCGTTGAGCTTCTTGCTGAGCCTTTTTCTTGGCTTCTAGGATAGCTTGTTGTTTAGCTTTTCTCTCTGCCTCAGCTTTTTCTTTTAATTGCTGCTGATGTTTTTTAAGAGCCTGTAGCTTAGCTTGTTTGATATCTTCTCTAGCCTGCTTTAATTCTTGTTGATGATTCTCGTAAGCAGATATTTGTTTATTTAACTCACTACTACTTATTGAGGTAGCTTGGATAATCTCAAATTTCTTTGGCATATTTGAAACTTGCGCACTCAAAGATGCTTGTGTTTTCTCAAACTTTAAGCTACTGACAAAAGACAAAATATACAGCAAAATTATCAAAGCAATATGAATTAATATAGCCTTGACTAAAAACGGATTCTCATCTATTTGCTTGTTGCAGAACCGTAAAAATTTATGATAATTAAGATTTGCCATCTTCTGTGACTAACCCCACTTTATCAACTCCCGCTCTTTGAATAAGAGCCATAGCTTTTACAACCTCACCATAACTTGCGCTGCTATCACCTCTTACATAAACAGGTTTACCAGGATTTTGCTGTGATAAACTAACTACCGCATTTGCTAATGCGCCTGAACTTAAAGCTGTCTTAGGATCATTAACTCCTTGATTAATAAAATACTCACCCTGCTTATTTACCGTAACAACTATTGGTTTACTATCATTTGAAGGTATCTTTTCAGATTGTGCTTTCGGTAGATCAACTTTTACACCTTGAGTTAAAATAGGTGTTGTGATCATAAAAATTACTAGTAGAACAAGCATAACATCAATGTAAGGCACTACATTGATTTGTACCATAGGTCGCTGTTTTCTAAAAAATCTTTTATTTCTTTTTTTCATAAGCAAAAGTCTTTATTACAAGCTTTCTTGATTCTGATGTTGAATTTCATCTCTATGTGCTTCTTTTAGAAGTAAAATACACAAATCATCTTGGAATGACTCATAGCTTGATAAAATATCATCAACTTGGTTAGATAGTTTACTGTGACCAATAACTGCGGGAATAGCAACAAAAAGACCTAATGCTGTAGCTATTAAAGCTTCAGCAATATGTGGTGCAACTACCGAAATTGTCGCCTGCTCAACACCACCTAGAGTATTAAATGATGACATAATCCCCCATACAGTTCCGACTAAACCGATATAGGGTGCTACAGCTCCTATTGTTGCCAATGCTGGCAGTTTTCTATCTAGCTCTTTTGCTTCTTGTGCTATTGCTATACTAACAGTTCTTTCCATGCCTTCTAGGATAGTATCTCCTCTTAGCATACAAGTATCCTTAAGGTTATTAAACTCTCTTAGACCAGAACAAAATATTATTGATTTGCCAAAAATATTTTCTTTATGTTGTAGATAATAATCATATAACTTCTGGATATGATGACCTGCCCAAAATAGCTTATCAAACTGAACCTGTTCATTACGATATTTTTTAACACGATTATTGACTTCAAACATAATTGCCCATGAATAAACGGACATTGCGACTAGACCCAACATAATAAGCTGAACTATAAAGTTAGCGTGTAATATTAGCTCAACTAAAGAAATAGAATTATCCATAAATATTCCCAAAAAACTGTAATTATTTATTTTCCTAAATACACTGCAATTAATTATACGAAAACTACTATCAATTATAAACTATTTAATGCATCTAAATTAAATATAAATCTGTGTTATTATTAAGGCACAAAAAACTTTATAAGGTATATCATGAAAAAAACGACTTTATTGACTTTAGCTGTAATTTCTACTGCTTTGATATCATGTGCAAGCAATCAAGGTGATTCGTTTGGATATGTGGCTCCTCCACCGACTGAGCAAGACCTAGAATCAAATGAGCCAGGTCCTATGCAACAACCTGGAGGCGTATCAGCTGGGATTATTGCTGAGCAAGGTCATCCAAGCCATGATGCTTTTATTACTATCAAAGAGTAAAAATTTACTTCTCAATATCTATTATTTTCTTACCATCAACCGATGAATGTTCATTTAGATCACTATTTTTAATTTTAGCTTTATATCTATAGTGAGATATTGGACCTGATAAAGCATAACCTATCATAATCAAGTAAAGTAATTTATCAGGCATCGTAAATAACATAAGAATAATCAAAATAAAACAAATTACATACAACTTACTAATATTACCTTTACCATCACTATCTTTAAAACTTCTAAACTTAATATCACTAACCATCATAAAAGCAAGATATAAAGCGGTAAAAACAGTTAAGATCACAGTTATAAAAGCGTAATCACCAACAAATGTTCTTTGCCCCATCCAGATTAATCCTGATATAGTCACAGCACCAGCTGGGCATGGCATACCATAAAAGTACAAGCGGCGCTCAATTATACTTTCCTCTGAATTATCACCAGCAGGCATAGTATCAAACTTAGCTAATCTTAAAGCTACAGCAAGCAAGTACAAAAACGAAATAGCTGCGCCTAGAGCACCAATATTATGTAAACTCCAAAAATACATAACTAAGGCTGGAGTAGCTCCAAATGAAACCACATCAGCAAGACTATCTAAAGCAGCACCAAATTCTGTTTGAGTGTGTGTATATCTAGCAACCCTACCATCAAAAGCATCTGCAAAACCTGCCAACAGCATATACACTGCAGATGAAACAAAATTACCATTAAAAGCTGCTATAATTGCTAAGAAAGCAAATAATAAACTAGCGCTAGTAAACAAACTAGGTAGTATATACTTTGATTTTTTCATATCTATATTTTCTAACAACCACATAATCATTTCACCTTCTATTTTCTTAATAAATCAGGTCTTAGCACTTCTGCTCGACGCAAGTAAATATGTTTAATCTCCGCTTGTGTTTTGTCCGTATTATATGTCAACATAACTCTAATACAATACTCTAAAGCTCCATTACGGATCATCTGCTGACAATCTATCAAAGGAACATCAACTAACCCAAGTTCGCGCGCTGCAACAGCCGGAAACTCTGATTTAATATCAGTAGTCGCAGTAAATATAATATTTACGATGTCACTAGCATTAACATCATTATGCTTGATAATTTGTTGCAAAAGCTCTTTTGTCGCGCTTATGACATCTTCTCTGCTATCTTTGTCTACAGTAGTAGCACCTCTAATTGATCTTTGCATACTATTCCACCTTACCTGAGCCAATCTTTTGTTTTAAAAGTCTTGGTAATGGAAAATAGACCTCTTCTTTAATACCCTCAAATTCCTCAACCTCAACTTGTACCGAACAAACTTTAGATATTTGACTAATTATTTGCTGAACTAAGTATTCTGGAGCAGAAGCTCCAGCACTGACGCCACAGACTTTCTTATTATCAAACCATAACTTATCAACATCTTTAGGATTATCAACAAGATAAGCATCTATACCTTCTAAGGTTGCTAGCTCCTTTAGCCTGTTAGAGTTAGAACTGTTCTGTGAGCCTACCACAACTAAAACATCAATATATTTAAGCATTGCTTTTATAGCTGTTTGGCGGTTTTGTGTTGCATAGCAAATATCTTCTTTTTTAGGTCCTTTAATATTTGGATATTTATCTTTTAAAGCCTGTATTATCCCTTGCGTCTCATCTACTGACAAAGTAGTCTGAGTAGCATAGTATAGATTATCAGGATCTTTTATTGTTAATTTATTAAGATCTTCTTCACTTTCTATAAGATAAATCGCGCCTTTTTTGCTACGGTACTGACCCATAGTACCTTGAACTTCTGGATGACCTTTGTGACCAATCAAGACACATTCAGCATCATTATTACTTGCTAAACGCACCCCTCTATGCACCTTGGTAACTAAAGGACATGTTGCATCATAAAGTACTAGATTTTTCTTAGCGGCAGCTTCTTCAACCTTTAGAGAAACTCCATGAGCACTAAATATACATACTGCATCATTTGGTACTTCATCAACTTCTTTGACAAAAACCACACCTTTTTTCTTAAGAGAATCCACAACAACCTTATTGTGTACGACCTCATGGCGCACATATACTGGTGACTTCTCTACTTCTAAAACTTTCTCTACAGTCTCAACAGCACGACTTACGCCGGCACAGAAGCCTCTTGGATTAGCTAGTAATATCTTCACCTAAATCCTCCTCTTTCTCAGCCACATCTAAAATTTTAGCCTCAAACACGATTATCTGTCCTGATAATGGATGATTAAAATCTACAGTGACATCTTGCTCATTGATTTCAGTAATCAATCCCGGTAGCTTAGAGCCATCCTTTTGGCTAAAAGAAACTATAAGTCCTTCTTCTAGCTGCATATCTTTAGGAAATCTATATTTAGGCACCGAATAGATACTTGCAGGATGTTTCTCTCCAAAAGCCTCTTCAGGCATTAAAACTACTCGTTTGGTTTCACCAATAGTTGTTCCAACAAGCTCATTTTCTACTTTCTCAGTAAAACAACCCTGACCCATCTGAAATACAAAAGGTCTATTATAATTCTCGGTATCTTCAGCAATAGAGCCATCTTTAAGTCTAAATTTAAAATGCATTTTTACAAAACTATCTGGCGCGATTTTCATACTATTTACTTATATACTTTTTGCACTCCAAGATACCATATTTAGAAGGTTTAGTCATCTTTTGTTTGCGTCGATACTACTTATTTTAATATCTCAATAGATTATTAAATTGATTAGAGCTACTACAAATACTATTCACACTCATAAGTTTATAGTAAACTTAAAATCATAAAATACTATTTTACGTTTTATGATATGAAAAAATTATCAAAATTATGCTTAATAGCATCATTGCTTGCAACACTTGTAGCATGCCAAACAACAGCCGATAAAGATAAGAATAAAGGTCCGCTAACATTTCCAACTTTAGAACCTTGCACTCCGGAGTTACTTCAGTCAAATAAATCTTTCATATGTGTAAAAGAACAAGCAGGTCCTGATCTAATCGAAACAAATATAAAATTTGATGCTGATAGCTATACACTAAATGCCCAAGCTAAAGAAGTTTTAGATAAACTTTTCGCTTATTTGAAACTAACTGATACAACGAGATTTACAATCAAAGGCTATGCTGGAAAAGTTGAGTCTAAAATTCTCACAGATCAAAAAATCTTGACTGACTATAATATTAGACTATCAAAAAACCGTGCTAGTAGTGTCGAAGAATATCTTGTAAACAAAGGGCTTGATTCTAGTGATGGAATTACTATCAAAGCTTTAGGCTATCAAGACCCTATTGCTCCTAATGACTCAACTTCAAGTAGAGCTATAAATCAGCGTGTTGAAATCACTCTGAAAAGTAGACTTATAGAGCAAATTGATAATATTGAAAGTAATTTAGAGCATGTCAGACCGGCTGAATACACAAAATTCTTCTCAAATGTTTACCTACTTGATGACAATCAGTTAGATAATGTTTCAAGGATATATGATTCTAGGGAGAAGCGCCCAATACTCGGAATTAACTTTAAAATCTTTGCTAACAAAGAATATACAGCAGCCAAGGATAACAGTAACTTCATAATAATATCCGAACCAAAACCAATATCTTCATTTAATGATGATAAAAAAGTCTATAGACTAGGCACAGCAAAATATGATTATACTTTCAAAGGTATAACAGCATTGACAATAACTAATCTAAGTCGTGAAGCTAGTGTAGGCAATTATGTAATACCTAATGATATTGTTTCACAACAACTACCAGAACAAACCTTTAAAATGAAAAGTAAAATAACAGCTAATGTACTTGAAGATGTAATGAATACTAATACATTCTCATCTTCGTATAATAGTATTCTATTGAACAAAGGCGCTGCTGATGGCTTGAAAGTAGGCGCTCAAGTTATTTTATATGAACCAGAAACCAGAGTAGATGGTTTTCCAGTCCCACCTAAATATATTGGTTATGGTTTTATCTATAGAGAATCTCAACACTACTCTATAGCTCTAATCGTTAATTCATTACAGGAAATCACAAGCAATTCAATGGCAACAACTATTTTATAATGATCGATAATACTACCAAAAGTTTGATTGCGCTTTCTATTACACCTTATTTTAGTAATGCGCGATTTACTAAAGCTAAAGAAAACAATTTTGACTTTAATGAGATTATTAGTTCACCAACCAAATACATAAAAACTTTATCACTACGTCAAGAGAGTATAGATTTTCTTGATCAAAGAAAATATCTAGAGTATTTAGACAAAGTTTATAAGTGGTTGGATTCTAGCGGCAAAAATCAAATAATCACATACCTAGACAATAGTTATCCATCCGGTCTCAAACAAATAAGCAACCCTCCCTTGATACTATATTGTAGTGGTAATAGTAACCTTCTTAATAGCCAGCAATTAGCTATAGTTGGTGCCAGAAATCATTCTAGTTATGGCAAGAATGTCGCAGCAAAACTTTGTGCAGAACTTAAAGGTTTAGAACTGTCCATAATATCTGGTCTAGCATACGGTATAGATACTTTAGCTCATAGATATGCTATCGATAACAATCTTAACACTATTGCTGTAGTAGGTACTGGTGTAGATGTCGTATACCCTAGCTCAAATAAAGAGCTTTATAACAAGATAATTAACACCAATGGATTAATAGTTTCTGAATTTCCCTTGGGAACAGGACCATTACGCTATAATTTCCCGCAAAGAAATCGTATAATCAGTGGCTTATCTAAAGGAGTGGTTGTGGTAGAAGCTGCTAGCAAAAGTGGCTCTTTGATAACGGCTGAACTTGCGTTAGAGCAAAACAAAGAAGTTTTTGCTATACCTGGTAATATTTTTAGTACTACTAGCCAAGGCTGCAATGAGCTTATAAAACAAGGGGCTAAGCTTGTTTGTAACATTAATGATATCCTTGAAGAAATAGATATAATCTCAAATACTACACAAATATCAAGTACAGATAATCAATTTAATAAAATCATCTCATTAAACGAATCTGAGAGAATAATTTTAGATAGTATAGGTAAAGAGCTAACTACAATTGATAAAATTATCATCAAATCAAAACTCCCCTACAATCAAGTAACATCAATTTTATTTGAGCTAGAGCTTAAATCATTGATTGAGTCTATTCCTGGTGGCTATATAAATATTCAATAATTTGCTCAGAGATTATTATTATAGCTATTGAGGTTTGTTATACTTATCTTTATGCAACTCCACTTAAATTATAAATGTTTCATGAAGTAATTCTTAATGTCTTAAGAAATCCTTTTATAGCACTATTTTTAACATTAAATTTAGGCTACTTAGTTGGCAAAATAAAATACAAAACTTTTGTGTTAGGCGGAATATCAGGATCTCTTATAATTGGTGTAATTATAGGGCAACTTAACATCACCATCTCACCAGATATTGGCTCTTTATTTTTTGCATTATTCATATATGCAGTTGGTTATCAAGGAGGAGCTCAATTTTTTAGGTCATTAAATAAAAGCACTCTTTTATTGTTAGCTTCTTCAACTATAACATGCCTCTTAGGGTTAATATGTGTATTAGCTTTTGCTTGGATATTCCAATTAGATAAAGGTACGGCAGCCGGACTAGGTGCAGGAGGATTAACTCAATCAGCTATGATAGGTTCAGCAAATAATGCAATAGCCATGATAAGCTCAGTATCCGAATCGACCATCCACACAATGCAGACCAATGTTGCGGTAGGATATGCTGTATGCTATATCTTTGGATCTTTTGGCCCTATAATTCTGCTTGCAACAATTTTTCCATTGGTGATGAAGTGGGATCTTAGAAAAGAAGCAATTAAATTAGCAACAGAACAGTCTGATGGGAATTTAGACCTAGAGGCTGGTCAATTCTCTGCTTTTAGCGAGTATACTACGCGAGCATATAAAATTAGTCATGACTCTCAGTTGCTCGGTAAGTCTTTAGTAGAAGTGTATAAGACATACAGGTATAAAGTAGTGATAGAAAATATAATTCGTGATAATAAGCTGCTAGCTATAACTCCTGAAACCACTATAAACACAAATGATATAGTATCTATAACATTCTATGAAGATTTAGATATCCAATCAATTATTTCAAAAGATATTGAGGTTACTAAACCCGAGCAGTTTAACTTTATTGAAGAGAGAAGATCCCTAATATTGACTAATAAAAATCTATTCAACAAAACAATTAAAGAAGCCAAAGATATAATTCAAGACAAAAATTATTATGGCGTATTTTTACAAAAAGTTATTCGCTCCGGGCAAAAGCTTCCTATTTCTGACGATCTAAAGCTAAGAAGAGGTGATGAGATTAGACTTGTTGGTAAACCCGAAGATCTTGATAAAATAAGCGACAAGATAGGAACTTTTATTTCTGAAGCCCCTATCACTGATTTCATTTTCTTTGGTTTAGGAATGGTTTTAGGCTATATTTTGGGCTTAATAAGTTTCAATATCTTTGGCATTTCAATAACTTTAGGAGCTGGCGTTGGCTGCTTGCTATCAGGCTTGATTTTTGGTTGGATCAGATCAGTGAAACCTCAATTTAGTAATCTGCCACTAGGAGCTTCTAATTTTATTCGAGATCTCGGTTTAGCAATATTTGTAGCTAGTGTTGGAATTACTGCCGGACCTCAAGCCATAACTGCTATCAAGGAACATGGGCTTACTCTATTTTTCTTAGGCATTGGTGTAACAATAATACCTCAAGTAATTTCTTTTTATATATCGTACTATCTACTTAAAATTAAGAATCCTATTGTATTATTAGCAACCATTGCTGGTGGTAGAAGTGCAAATCCTGGTTTTGCTGCTTTATTAGAACGAGCTGGCAATGCTACCCCTGTAATTCCATTTACATCATCATACGCTTTAGCAAATATATGGTTGACTCTGTGGGGATCTGTAATAGTTGCATTAGTAACAATCATACCTAACTAAGTAAAAGGATATTTTTATGAGCCAACAAGATTTAAGTCCATTTGAATTTAAAGATGAATTAATAAAATTAGCAACAAGTAAAGCTGATAGATTAATGTTAAATGCCGGTCGTGGTAATCCTAATTTTTTGGCAACAGTTCCAAGACATGCTTTTTTACGTCTTGGTGATTTTGCGCTTAAAGAATCTGAAAGATCTTATTCCTACCTTAACAACATCTTTGGTGGACTACCAGAGAAAAAAGGTATGTTAGAAAGATTTGACTACTATTGTTCAACCCATGATAAGCAAGATGGTATTGATTTTCTTAGAGCTGCAATCTCTTTTGTTGATGATCATTTAGGCATCAACAAAGAAGACTTTTTATATGAAATGACTAATGCATATCTTGGATGCAACTATCCTTCGCCACCAAGGATGCTTTCTATCACTGAAAAAATTGTAATGCACTATCTACGCGAGGAGCTCTATAAAAATACAGATATCCCCTTAGAGTTTGATATTTTTGCAACAGAAGGTGGAACTGCTGCCATGACATATATCTTTCAGTCTGCAAAAATAAATGGATTGCTTAATGCTCATGATAAAATAGCAATGATTACGCCTATTTTTTCGCCATATCTTGAAATTCCAGAGCTTCCAGAATATAACAATACTATAGTCCACATCTATGCTGATGAACAAGCAGTTTGGCAAGTTACTGACAAAGAGCTAGAAAAACTACTAGACCCTACGATCAAAATACTTTGCTTAGTAAACCCAAGTAATCCGCCCTCAGTCAAAATCAGTGACTCAGTTCTAGAAAAAATAGCTTATATAATTGATAATCATAGATCTGATTTAATGATTATTACCGATGATGTTTACGCAACTTTTTCAGATGAGTTTGAGTCATTGTTTTCAAAATGTGCATATAACACCCTTTGCGTTTACTCATTCTCCAAGTACTTTGGAGCAACTGGCTGGCGTATCGGTACAATTGCTCTACACAAAGATAATATTTTTGATAAACTAATTAGCGAACTTGATGATAAAAAACTGCAAGAGCTTGATAAGCATTACAGTTCTCTTACAAGAAATTCAAAAACATTAAAGTTTATTGATAGATTAGTTGCTGATAGCCGCTCAGTTGCACTAAATCATACTGCGGGTATTTCATTACCACAGCAATTACAAATGGGATTATTTGCACTTTCTAGCTTGTTAGACAATCAAGATATTTATCGTAAAGAAGCAAAAGACCTCATACGTAGACGTTATAATATTCTATATAGCTCTATTTCACCTAAATTACAACAAAGTTTAGATGAGAATAATGTCGGTTACTACACGTTACTAGATCTAGAAGAAATTTCATGTAAGATATATGATAAAGATTTCTCTCAATGGTTGATAAAAAATCATAGTGGTCCTGAGGCGCTAAAAATTCTAGCTGCGGAGACAGGAATTGTCTTACTCCCTGGCAAAGGTTTTGATGTGCTACATCCTTCTGCTAGAGTCTCTTTAGCAAATTTACGCGAGTGTGATTATAGAAATATAGGAATCAATATTAGACAACAATTAGACAACCTATATTCTGAGTATAAAAAATCTTGCTAAATCTAAAAACCAAATAGACTTTTGTCATACTAATTACTACAATATAGCTTTTAGTGATTTAGCTGTAAAATATGTTGAAAACAATAGAATCATTCTTTGATCTAAAAGCAAATAACACCTCAATAAAAAAAGAATTCCTAGCAGCATTAGCTTCCTTTCTAGCGATTTCTTATATCATCGTAGTAAATCCAAAAATACTAGCTGCTACTGGTATGCCCAGCAATGCTTTGGTAACAAGCACAATCTTAGTATCTGCTTTTGGTAGCATAATCATGGGGTTATTTACACGCAATCCTTTTGTAGTAGCTCCTGGTATGGGAATGAATATTTTCTTCTCATATACCGCTGTATCAGTGTATCACTTACCATGGCAAACTGTATTAGGCGCGACATTTTGGTCAGGGATAATATTTAGCTTATTAGTAATTTTAAATATTCGTACAAAAATTATGCTAAGTCTCCCTAAGTCAATCAAACAATCACTAGGAGCTGGTATTGGACTCTTTATTGCATATATCGGCTTTATAAATAGTGGTTTTATTACTTCTAACGAAGGCTTATTAACTTTAAATAGCATCAATCCACACACGATATTATTTATGGCCTGTTTAATATTATTAGTAATACTTTTCATAAAAAAAATTCCTGCCCCAATTATTATAGTAATCATAATAGGCTATATATTGTCTATACCTTTAGAGCATCTTTCTCATGAAAAAATAATAGCTCTACCAAATACTATAATAAGTGCTCCTGATTTCTCTTTAATAGGTCAAATAGATTTTATAAGTGGCTTAAAATTCGCTATTTTACCAACAATATTCACATTCTGCTTTTTAAGTCTTTTTGATGGTACTGGAACCATATCAAGCTTATATGGAAGTATGCAAAAAGAGCACAATCATAGAGATAAAGAACTAAAGAAAACCTTCCTTGCTGATGCTACAAGCGCTACAGTAGCTGGTATACTAGGATCTAGTCCATCTACAGTAGTTGTAGAATCTGGTGTAGGTATCGCCCAAGGAGCAAGTTCTGGTCTTACAGCTATCTTTGCGGGGTTAATGTTTTTACCATTTTTATTTCTATCACCATTAATTAGCTCTATTCCAATAGAAGTGATTTCTCCGGCACTAGTATTAATAGGGATAATGATGATGCAACAAATAGCAAATGTTAATTGGAATGACTTCGTCCAAGCTACACCAGCATTTTTCACCATAATAATGATGACTCTCGCATCATCAATATCAACAGGTATTGCTACGGGTATCTTAGTCTGGTTCTTAATATCTATTTTTTGCAATAGAAAAGAGTTAAATATCACTGCTGGTATTATTACAGTTTTCTGTGCAATCATGTTCCTTCATGCTGTTAATCTATTCTAAAAAATTTCACTTTTGTTTACTAAGAAATTTTTATTAAGCATAATTATAATAATACTGTTATAAGGACAAAGATTGATAACATGACTTTAAATAATAAATTAACAACTATCCTTTTGACTCTTTCTACAGCTTTAATTTCTTCTTGTGGCACTACAAGCCAAGAGGATATAAGCATTCTCGAGCAGGCAAATAATGCTTACTCTCAAGAAAAAAAAGTTACATCCCAGGGCACAGAGTTTATCAGTAATGATACATACACTTTCAATAAACAAGAGAATGTGACAAGCTCAACATCTGGGGGTGGAACAAGCTTTGGAATCTCTTAGCTTTTCAGATACTACTATTAGCAAAAAATTCTCCATTATTGGTAAATAAGCTATCACCATACTCAACTTATAAAGCCATTAATCTTTTTATATTTACAACCAAGTTATTATTTAGCATAATTGAAATTGGTAAAGTTTTTCTACCAATATTTTTTAACTATCTATAGGAGAATTAACAATGACAATAAAGAAACTTTCAACACTAGTACTAACATCATTGGCATGTATAACATTGCTAGCATCATGCGGACCAAACAAAAAAGAACGTGCTTTACAAGATCTTGAGCAACAGCAGCAACAGCTAAATCAACAAGCAAAAGATGATCAGCTGCAAGCAAATAATCTCACAACTGATGCAGCGAACCTTGATAAGGAATCTAAAGCAGATAGTTCTAAATCTCAATATGAAAAAGATCAAGCGAATGTTCTAAATGCAGAAGCCCAACAAAATCTTTCAAAAGCAGCTAGCCTAGATGCACAAATTGAAAAAGCAAAATCTGATGCAACGGAATAAAACACGTCAAATTTTAAATTATTCTACCCCCATTTTTCTTCATATTCTTTTTTATTCCAGCCAGTTCTAGCATAGTTGCCATCTACAACTAGAGGTCTTTTAAATAACAAGGCATCGGTAACTAAAAGCTTAAATACCTCCTCCTCTGACAAACTATCAAATCTATCTTTAAGGCCCATTTCAGCAAAAAGCTTACCATTAGAATTAAACAAATCAATAGTTTCAAAATTGCCAATTTGTTTTATCTTTTGCATTTCTTGCCACGTTGGCTTTTCTTGTCTGAGATTTACATATTCGACTTTTTTACCCTTTTCTTCAAAGAACTTAAGAGCATTTCTTACACTTGTACAATTATTTATCCCAAATACCTTTATCATATTTTACCTCCTCACGACTATTTTAAATACTATTCAAAATATATTTTATCTTGCTTATATGCTTCTAAAATAATATCAAGCTCTGCTTTTGTAAGCTTATGTGATAGCTTTGGCAACTTATCAATTTCAAAAAAATCAACTTTATTAACCTCAAAGTTCGGATTATTTTCACCACCAATAATTTCTGCTAGAAACACCAAGCTATAAACATTATATATCTCACTTTGCGTATATTTATTTCTATCCATTAAAGCTAAAAATTTAACTACTTTGATATCATAACCTGTTTCTTCCTTCACTTCTTTGATACATGTTTCAACCGGTGAAAGATCAATATCACACCAACCACCTGGGATAGTCCACTCATTTGGTGTATCAGCATCCTCAGCCATCATAAGTTTATTATCTTTAAATATAACCACGCGTACTCCAGGTTGTGGTGTAGGATAATACATATCTCTATAGATATCATATGGCTGGACATCTGACTTGATATATTCATGTAGCATTTTTGAGCTTAACTCTAGTAGCTCATGGTAATTATCTAAAGCATATGGGCATTTAGAATAGACTACTCCAGTATGAGATATAGCTTGAACTTTTTTTATAAACTCAAATATTTTATCTTTAAGCATTAATTTATCTTTTTAAAGCAAATAAAATAAAATATACCACATATATATTTCAAGATTAACGATTAAACTTAGCCTCGATATAATTTATAAGAAAATAAATGTATATGAAGCAGTTTATATTAAACATAATTGCAACCATAAAAAGTTTTTATACAAATACTTTAATGTCCAGTCAACCAATAAATAAACTGATGGATTCAAATTATTCAGAACAAGACTAGAAAAATCATATACTTAGAACATATTTAGAATTTAATTTTGGAAATATTAGTGAACAACAAAGAAATAAAAGCTACAGTATAGTAAGGATGGCTAACTACTACTAATTTTCTTAATTACGTTTTTGATTATCTGATGATAATTTATCTTCTTTGCTTTGCTTAAAGTTTTTTATGACTACAGCACTAACTATACCAACTACAGAAATAGCTAAAATTACAAAGAAAATCTTAATTATAAAAAATACTAACATCTCCATAGATTAAACCCTATTAATTTTAGCTATTTTTTGTTTCCAAAGCTTAGGACCTTGTTGGTGAGCAGAAACACCTAAAGAGTCAACTGCCACAGTTACTGGCATATCCTCAACCTCAAACTCATAAATTGCTTCCATACCAAGATCTTCAAATGCAACGACTTCTGCTTTTTTGATCGATTTAGATATCAGATAAGCAGCACCACCTACACCCATTAAGTAAATAGCTTTATTTTTCTTGATAGAGTCAATAGTTGCCTGACCTCGCTCTGACTTACCTATCATACCCATAATACCAGCTTTTTCTAACATAAATGGTGTAAACTTATCCATACGTGTAGCAGTAGTTGGACCAGCAGGACCCACTACTTCATCACCAACTGGATCTACAGGCCCCACATAATATATGAATCTATCTTTTAAGCTTACAGGAAACTCTTCTCCAGCACTATACATATCTTGCAAACGCTTATGTGCAGCATCTCGACCAGTTAAGATTTTACCGCTAATCAAAACATTATCTCCTGACCTTAATGCTTCAATTTCTTCTCTAGTAACTGTATCAAGATTTATTCTCTTAACATCATCATTTTGTGCCTGTTCGATCACTGGCCAGTCTTCTATCTTAGGTACTGGTAGATCAACAGCTCCAGAGCCATCCAAAACAAAATGAACATGACGAGTAGCCGCACAGTTAGGAATCAAAGCAACTGGTTTACATGCAGCATGTGTTGGGTATTCATTTATTTTAACATCTAAAACAGTTGTCAAACCACCCAAACCTTGCGCACCTATTCCCAAAGCATTAACACGATTATAGATATCTAATCTTAGCTGTTCTGTGTCATTTTGTGGACCATTTTTGATAATATCTTGGATATTAATCTCTTCACTAAGAGATTCCTTAGCCAAAAGCATCGCTTTTTCTGCAGTGCCTCCAATACCTATACCAATGATTCCAGGTGGACACCAGCCAGCACCCATAGTAGGGAGCATCTCTTCAACCCAATCAATTATGCTATCGCTAGGATTTAGTACCTTAAATTTTGATTTAAATTCAGATCCACCACCTTTTGCAGCAATATCAACCTCAATTTTATCACCATGAACTAAATCAATATGAACAATTGCTGGAGTATTATCTTTAGTATTTTTTCTAGCTCCATGTGGTGGAAAAACCATTGATGCTCTTAGAGGATTATGCGGATCATTATAGCCTCGACGCACACCCTCATTAACAAGTTCTGTAATTGTTCTATCAGTCTTGTCAAGTTTTGCATCCATACCAACTTTGACAAAAGCACATACCATCCCAGTATCTTGACAAATTGGACGCTTACCGATTGCTGACATCCTTGAATTTATTAGGATTTGCGCCATCGCATCTTTAGCTGGTTTTGACTCTTCACGCTGATACGCTTGATACATCGCATCTATAAAATCTTTTGGATGATAATACGATATATATTGTAATGCTTCTGCAACACTATTTACTAAATCTTCTGCTTTAATAACAGCCATTTATTAAACCCTCTTATCTTTTGAAAAAACTGATACTTCTAAGTATTATAACAGCAATACCATAATTTTTAAGCTAGATTATCTTTTAGTATAAGTTATCAAATTATAGCTACTCTGATTTGATAAAAGATCTAATCTAGCTCATTACATCATATGAGATAATTAGCACTAATAACCATTGTAACTGATTTGTAGAAAGGTTTGTACCACACCAATAAAAATCCAATCACGCCAAAGCAGCTAACCATAATGAAAGACTGCTGATTTAATCTCAAAAAGACCATAAAGCCCGTCGAAATGACTTTCATAAATCAGGTAAAATGAGACTTTGACTCTGCTCAGGTCGACCTAATTTTATAAAAATAATAATTCTATCAACTGTCTTTTGCTGCTAATCAGACTGCTCATAAAAATAACTACATAAATTAAAGTATAACTACTAGTCATAAGGTAATAATACACTCTGTCATACTACTTATTTCAGTATTCAGCATGACCTTTTTGTGTGTTTAGCTATACGCAACTTCAGTTATTAATATTTTAGTAACAAATTAACAACATAATCTAGACAATATTTAGCAAAAACACATATATCAAACTACAAACGCAGAAGAATATAAAAGTAACTATAGTCGCATTTATCAATAAGTCTTTAGTTGAATTTAACTTATTTTTTCTAAAACTAGATTTATACAGTATTTTAGCTACCACAATAGTAATTATTAAAGCTATAAGTATTGATATTACGCTTAGTAAAATCATTTTTTAAACTTCCACATAATTCACTCTTTTATCAAACCAACGTTGGATTAGTTTATCAACCAACTCTGGATAACCTTTATCTAAAAGATCAGCAAACTCTACAACTTTATCATAATTATCATAATATTCATTAATGTCAAAAGTTTTAAAGATTGATATTCCTGACTGTTCCTTGCCAAGGATATCACCAGCACCACGAATTTCTAAGTCTTTTTCAGCTAGATAAAAACCATCTTGAGATTCTCTTACTAGTGACAACCTCTTCTTGCCAACCTCGCTAATTCTATCACTATAAAGCAAAATACAATAGCTTTCTTTAGCCCCTCTACCAACCCTACCACGAAGCTGATGAAGTTGTGATATACCTAACCTTTCAGCATTATCTATTATCATAATAGTTGCATTTGGTACATCAACTCCAACCTCTATGACTGTTGTTGCTACAAGTACTGCATATTTTTTAGCCTTAAATGCAGCCATTTCTTCGAGTTTATCTTTAGATTTCATACTACCATAGATAAGTCCAACATTTTCTTTACCTAAAGCTACAATTAACTCTTGATATAAGGTTTTGACATCCTGCAAAAAATCCAAATTTTCAGACTCTTCAACTAATGGACATACCCAGTATACCTGTTCACCACGTGATACCGCTTGTTTAACTTTTTCAATTAAATTCTGTTTTTTAGCTCTATTTAAAACAGTTGTAACTATTGGTTTACGTTTAGGTGGTAGCTCATCTAAAATAGATAATTTGAGATTACCGTATAACGTCATCGCTAAAGTTCTCGGAATAGGTGTTGCTGAAATTATTAATTGGTGTGGCGTTAGTTTGCTAGCATTTGATGATGATTTATTTATCAAGGCTAAACGCTGCTCAACACCAAATCTATGCTGTTCATCTACAACTACCAAGCCTAGATTACAATATTCAACTCGCTCTTGAAAAATTGCATGAGTACCAACAACTACACAGTCTTTTTCATTTTTAATTATCTCTAAACTTTCACGAGTTTGTTTTGCTGATAATTTACCCAATAATGGGATGACTTTTATATCAAAACTAGCTAAATATTGACAAAGAAAACTAAAGTGTTGCTCAGCTAAAATTTCAGTAGGCGCCATTATAGCAACCTGATAACCAGATTTAGCTGCAGCATATGCTGCCATAGTCGCAACAATAGTCTTACCTGCCCCAACATCGCCTTGCAGAAGTCTATTCATTGTATTAGATTTTTTAATGTCTCCAAGAATTTCTTTAATCGCTCGCTGTTGTGCACTAGTTAACTGGTATGGCAACTTATCATAAAATTTCCTTTGTTCTGTTGCAGTTAAACACAATTGTGGCGATTGCGATTTTACAGTATTTTTACAAATATTTTGCTCGGCCAATTTATATGCAAGCATTTCTTCAAACTTAATAGAGAATTTCGCTTTATGCAAATACTTATCATCAATATGGTTTGTCAGCCCATGGACATAATATAAAGCATCAGAAAAACTAATTAAATTAAATTTGAGCAACAGCTTTGTGGGAATAATATTTTCAACCTTATTATCTTGTAACATTTTCATGATCATCTTAGAAATCAATCTATCAGGAATTTTTTTAAGACGATAAACCGGCGAAAATCCCTGTTTTAAAGCACACTTACCATCTTTAACAACAGCCCACTCTGGATGAATCATTTGTGGATTCAAAGCTAATTCAACTTTCCCATAACAGCGTACATACTCAGACTTCTCAAGCATTGTTATTTGATTAGGGTAAAATTTAAATAATATCGCGCTACAAAAACCAGTACTATCGCTAACATTAAAACGCAAAAATTTCTTACCAAATTTTTTATATGTAAGATTAGTAATCCGCCCTTGGATCAAACTTTTCTTACCAGCAACAAGTTGATCAATAGGTGTTACAACCCGTGTATCCTTATAGTCTTTTGGAAAAATAGTTAATAGATCATTTGGGCTATGTAAGTTATATTTAGCTAATGCCCTGACAGTTGCCTCACCGACACCATTAAAATCAACAAACCTCATAAAATTATCAACAATAAATAAACTAATTAAAATTTTAGCATTTTAGTATTTAAATAGATAATTGAATTGCCAAACCAAACATTTATTGTTAAATTCTAAACTACAAATACTTGAATTATTTCTAAACCATGAAAAAACAACTTTTTGTAATATCAATCACAATAGCTATATTAGTACTAAGTGCATGCGGTCAAACAGGACCTTTATACCTGCCTGATGAAGACAAAGCGAGCTCTGGATCAACTCTTGCAAAATCTAGTTCTAGTATTGTTAAGCAAAATCAACAAAGTAATTCTACTTCAACAAGTGATAATCAAAGTGATACTACAACTAAAGTAGACAATGATCCAAGCGCTCCTGCACTTAATAATAATCCAACTACTAGTGAACTATTTGAGGGAGAAAATAACTTTAACTATAACAACAATATACAAAACTCTCAAAATGCAGGAGGAACTCCTAATATATAGACCTAATCAATATTCAACCGAGACAAAACAATAAAACTTACTTATTTACAGGTTTACTTTTAAGTCAAAAAATAATAAAATCGTTGAGATATTGTATAAAAATAATAAAATTTGCCCAGGGAGGGTTTCTAAATGTCTAAAGTTTGTATAGTTACAGGTAAAAGACCTGCTACTGGAAATAATGTTTCACATGCACAAAATAAAACAAGAAGAAGATTTTTACCTAATCTTCACACACATAGATTTTGGGTAGAAAGTGAAAATAGATATATAAAACTAAGAGTTAGCTCTAAAGGTATGAGAATCATTGACAAAAAAGGTATTGATACTGTACTTAGCGATCTTAGAGCTCAAGGTCATAAAATTTAATAAAAGCTTTTCATAAGGAAAATACCATGAGAGAAAAAATCAGACTAGTTTCTTCTGCGAAAACAGGACACTTCTACACTACTACAAAAAATAAAAAAGAAATGCCTAACAAAATGGAAATAAAAAAATATGATCCAGTAGTTCGTAAGCATGTAATGTATAAAGAAGCTAAAATAAAATAATTGCGATAACCTTCTTAATCTTAAGGTCTTACACATGAAGCAAGCTTTTCATTTCAAAGGTGGTAGCTACACTATAAGTGCAATTAACATCAATGTGACTGAATTTACTCAGATTGAGAGTTTATTAAACTCAAAAATTTCTCAGTCTAAATCATTTTTTCACAATACCCCTTTTGCTATTGATATTCGCGATATTGATCAAGATGAAAAATGCTCAGTTATTTTTTTAGAAAAAGTAATTTCCACCTTTAAAGCTAATGGAATGATTCCTATAGGATTTGTTGTTGACAACAAAGAACTAAAAACAAAATTAGCTAAAGCTGGTCACAATATTCTAAAAAGTGGTAAGTCTAAAGAAACTAGCATAGAAGAAGATAAAAACTTTACTTCCGCTAAAATTGTTACTACTCCTGTACGCACTGGTCAATCAATAAATGCTCGTGACTGCGATGTCATTGTTACTGCAAATGTTAATAATGGTGCTGAAATTATTGCTGATGGTAGCATTATTGTTTATGGTAGAATTGGTGGTAGAGTAATTGCCGGCAGTTCCGGCAATAAAGATGCTAAAATAATTTGTAAGGACCTAAGAGCAGAACTAGTATCAATAGCAGGTAAATATGTAACATTAAATAATGAGAGTATACCTGTAGGAAATACTAGCAATGATGGATATATAGTCTATCTACAAGATGATAAGATACATATAGAAGGTTTTTAATTTTTTAAAGAAATTTAAATCAAAGAGGCTTAGGCTAAGATGAGTGAAAAAAAACAAGGCAAGGTATTTGTAGTTACTTCTGGTAAAGGTGGTGTTGGTAAGACTACTTCAAGTGCTGCTGTTGCATATGCTTTTGCTAAAAAGGGCCTTAAAACAGTTGTTATTGACTTTGATGTTGGTTTGAGAAACCTTGATCTTATAATGGGTTGCGAAAGGCGAGTTGTTTATGATTTGATAAACGTTGTCAGAGAAGAAGCAACTATAAATCAAGCTATTATCAAAGATAAAAGAATCGATGATTTATACATTATTCCAGCATCACAAACTAGAGATAAAGATGCGCTAACTGAAGAAGGTGTTGATAGACTCATTGAAGAATTAAGAAACTCTTTTGATATTGTTTTATGCGATTCTCCAGCAGGTATTGAGAAAGGTTCATTAATGGCTATGAGATGTGCAGATGCTGCAATTATAGTCACTAACCCTGAAGTATCATCTGTTAGAGACTCTGATAGAATACTCGGAATGCTTTCTAGCAAAACTCTTAAAGCTCAAAGAGAAGGTGAATTCAAAGAAATACATCTACTTCTTAATAGATATGATGCTGCTAGAGCAAGAGCTGGTGCAATGCTTAAGGCTGAAGACGTTAGTGAAATACTATACACACCTATTGTTGGTATCATTCCAGAGTCTAAAGACATCCTAGAGGCTTCAAATAGCGGTCATCCAATTACACACTTTAGTGACTCGATTGCCGCTAAAGCCTATTTCGATGCTGTGGATAGAATACTTGGTAAAGACGTACCAATGAGATATACTGAACAAAAAACTAGTTTCTTCAAAAAATTGATAGGTAAATCATAATTATGCTAGCTAAACTTTTTGGATTAAGTAAAAAACAACAGAGTGCTTCAGTAGCTAAAGAGAGGCTACAGATCATCGTTGCTCATCAAAGAAGTGAGTTACATCCAAGATCTTCTAAGATAAGTAGCCACTTACTTGCAGAACTAAAAGATGAAATAATCGAAGTTGTCAAAAAATATGTTGCTTTGTCTGAAGAGAATATTAGAGACATTGATCTAAAAGTTGAAGATAGTAGCAAAAACTCAACTATAGAAGTTAATATTCCTTTTAACTAATTACTTATTTTGATAATGTGTGATATTAGTTTCAAAAATGTCTCTTTTTATAGAGATAGTCGCTGTATTTACAATGATATTACTTTTACAATTCCAACGAATAAAATAACGACAATACTCGGACCATCTGGCGCAGGTAAAACTACGATATTACAGCTTATAGCTGGGCTAATCAAACCAAGCTTAGGGAAAATCTGTATTGATGATGCGACTATTGAGAAAAATACCAAAGAAACACAGCTAGAAAAGCTACGCCATAGAATGGGTTTTCTCTTTCAGTCAGGCGCCCTTTTTACTCATTTGAGTGTTTATGACAATATTGCTTTCCCATTACGTAAAAATACCAACCTTGATGAAAAGCTGATAAGAAATATTGTATTATTAAAACTTCAAGCTGTCAGATTAGCTCATACAATTAATATGATGCCAAGTGAGCTTTCTGGGGGTATGGCACGTAGAGTGGCTCTTGCAAGATCGATTGCTATGGATCCTGATATTATGATGTATGATGAACCTTTTACAGGACAGGATCCGGCATCATTTAACAAATTATTAGAATTGATATCTACCTTAAATGAATCTCTAAATATGACCTCAATAATAGTCTCGCATGATATCCAGGAATCTTTGAGCATATCTGATCATATTATTATAGTCGGTAATAAGAAAATTATAGCTAGCGACTCACCAGAGAATATAAAAAATACTAAAAATCAGCAAATACAAAATTTTCTAGCTGGTAAACCACTAGATTATAATTATCATAATCATAATGATTTAGAGAAAAATTTCTTTAAAAAAGAGATTTTAGGGAGCTAAGTTGTGACAATATTCAGCAAAGTATATACTCTTACATTCTCTTTAATATATAGCTTAGTAAAATCTCTTAGCTTAATACTTAGAATAGTTATTAGTAAATTGAGTATTAGAGATTGTATTATTCAAATAAAAGCTGTTGGGGTTAACTCAATTATTATCATAGTTACATCTGGTGTTTTCATAGGCTTAGTTTTAAGCTTACAGGGCTATTATACCCTATCAAAATTTGGTGCTCATTCATTGCTAGGTGTAATGGTAGCTCTTAGTGTACTTAGAGAACTTGGGCCAGTAGTTACAGCGATGCTTTTTGCTGGGCGAGCATGTAGCTCAATAACTTCAGAAATTGGACTAATGAAAGCCACAGATCAAATCAATAGCCTCAAAGTTATGAATGTTAATCCTATAAGCTTCATATTATCTACAAGGTTTTGGGCATGTATGATAAGTGGTCCAATTTTAGCTCTTATCTTTGCAACTGTTGCAATACTTGCAGGTTTTATACTTGCAGAAGCAGCTTTAGGAATTAGCTATGGAGAATTTTGGAGTAATATCCAGTCATCAGTTACAGCTTCTGATATATCTAACGGAATTATCAAGAGCATTGTATTTGCTTTTATAACTGCGTGGATAGCTTTATACCAAGGTTATTATTGCATACCAGACTCAAATGGCATAGCCAAAGCTACTACAAAAACGGTTGTTTATTGCTGTATGAGTGTTTTAGGTGCAGATCTTATTTTAACATCGATTATGTTTGGAGGAGTTTGATGAGGAACAAATATTTTGAGACCTCAGTAGGAATTTTTATAATAATAGGTGTGCTATGCCTGTTATTTTTAACATTTAAAGTCAGTGGTACATCATTTAAAGCATTTAATACACAAGAATATACCATTACTGCTGATTTTAAAAATGTAGGTTCATTACGTACAAATGCCTCTGTTAAAATAGCTGGTGTAGAAATTGGTAGAGTAACTAAAATTGCCCTTGAAAAAAGCTATAATGGATTTATGGCTGTTGTCACTATGGCGATAAATAGTGATAAAAAAATTCCTGCTAATTACTCTGCATCTATTGCTATGTCAGGAATCTTGGGTGATAACTATGTTGCCTTAAGTCCTCCTAGTGAAGATATAATGGCTATTGCTGGTATAGCTGATGCTGCTAGCTCTTCAGAGCAAGATAAATATCTGCATCAAGGAAGTGTGATACAATTAGAAAATACTCAATCAGCAATAGATTTAGGATCACTAATTAACACCTTTGTTGCAGGCAAAGATGATGATAAAAGTAAGGAATAATAATTGCTGCTTTTAAATATATTTTTTTTGTATTAAAATTTAGGATCACAAATTAACTTTAAGAGCTTTTGGTTATGCTACGTAAAATTTCGATTTTTTTATCATTAATAATATTGATGGTTTCAAGTGCTTGGGCGATAGAAAACCCTGTTGATATGCTAAACAGAACTATTGTAAAAACCCAGGATAAACTTATAAAAAATGCTGATGAATACAAACAAGATCCATACAAGCTACTACGTCTTGTTGATCGCGAAATAATTCCAGTGGTTGCACCTAGTGTAATTGCTCAGCTTGTTGTCGGCACCCCAAAATGGAAAAAAGCAACTCCAGCGGAGCAAAAACAATTTATTCGTTCAGCTACAGAGATGCTAGCATTTATGTATGCTAAAAACGTCGCATATGCTGGAAAGTATAAACTTACATTATTCCCTTTTAACAAAAATGATACAAGCTGGGAAAATAAACCAATTGTTATCGTAAATGGTAAAATTACCAACATAGATAATGACCAAAGTTCAGATTTTGCTGTAAAAATGTTCCAAAAAGATGCTAAATGGCATATCTATGATTTTGATGTGGCTGGCGTAAGTATCCTAAGAACATATCAACAGCAATTTGCACCATATCCAAATGTTGTTGATATGACAAAAGCTGCAGAAAAAGTTACAACTAAGATCAAAGAAAAAACATACCCTAAACTTTTAGATAAAAATTATAATCTTCAAAGCGTATAATGATAACCGTAACTAATAATAACTGGACTATAGAAACAGAATTGACGCTAAAAACTGTTGCTAGCATGTATAGATATTTTAGAAAAAATCTAAAAAAAATAGATAAAACTTGGATTATCGATTTCGCTAAATCTGATAGGATCGATAGCGCAGGCCTATCACTAATAATTGAATACATAAAATATGCTCGAAAAAATAATATACAAATTGTATTGAAAAATATTAACCAAAAAACACTTTCTTTATCAAATGTGCATGGTGCTAAAACTATTTTAGAAGAATATATTAGTTAATATATCAGGAGAAAAAATGACAAAAGAACAACTTAAAGACATCTTAGAAAATTCACTAACAAACTGTAGTGCTGATATTCAAAGCGATGATAATGTACATTTCTCAGCAACTATAATTGCCGAAGAATTTAATGATATGCCTAGCAAAGTTAAAAGGCAACAATTAGTCTATTCAAAAATAAATGAATATATCCTTTCTGGTGAATTACATGCTATAGCAATGAAAACTATAGCTACTAATGAAGTTAAATAAGTCTTTTATTCTCTTTTTTATTATATTACTATAAATTTTTATCGAGTTTAAATAATATGATGTTATGTAAACTAAAAGATTATTGATGTATTAAAAAACTAAAATCAAGTTGGTTTAGTCAAATCAAATCTTACTTTTCAATAAACTTTAAAAAGTTTAGATCGTTAAAAAATAGAGCTATATTATTAAATCAATATGATATAGAAAACTAAACTTAAACTACCCCTGCTCGGCAAGAGTTTGAACTGCTGATGCTGGAGAGTCTGCATCACCTGGAAGATCTGCTTTGGCATCTCTTATTTCAGTTTTTAGCTTGCTAGCTTCACTCTGTGTTGTATCATCATTATCAACATTAGCCAAATCAAGAGCTGTACTATCATTTGAATAGTCCTGATCAAATGCTTCCTCAACTTGTGATGCTTTGTTAACGGTACTAATACTGCTCTTGAATATAACCGGAGGCTCAGAAGACTTGACCTTAGTACTACCTGTAGTAGCAATTTGAGCATTGACGTTATCACTATCTAATCCTAATACTCCTAGTACGGCTTGATCGGTCTGAATAGTTGCATCATCTTTGCTTAATTGTTGTTTTAGTACTTTCGCCATGCCATAATCATAATTCTGCAGATACGCATTTCTCATTGCTATATAAGGGTCTATTGAAACTTCTTTAAGATTTGAATACGATGGTAGATATGATACTCCTTGGTTAACATAATATGCGCCTGTCGTACCAACACTTACTCCCCAAGATACGGCAGCACCAACTGGAGCGAAGAAGAATATATAAGTTAAAGGATTAAACAACGCATCAACGCCTGTAGTAATATCCTCTAAAGTTCCTGGGCCAATAAGCGGCCATACCACATAAGGAGAGGCTTCGTTATCATCATATACACCCCACTTATGAAGAGTAACTGCAAAACTTTGATGATATCTCATAGGTTTGTTAAACCAACTATCCGCCACATCAAAATAACCTGCTAAACCTAAAGTAGTATTTGTCAAGAATCTAAGACCATCATCTCCAGCATAATCCCATTCGCCTTGAAACATATCATTTGCAACCCTAGCAGGCTCAGCTAAGTTTTGGAAAATATTAAATATCCCACTCTTTAAAGTATCTGGAACAACTTTTTCATACGCATTAGCAGCTGGAGTTAAAGTTTCATAAGCCTTATCATTAAAAGCATACATTGATCTATTATAGCTCTCAAAAGGATCACGATTATCTTTAGTAGCTTTCAAACTTGAGCAGCTACTCAAAGTCGCTCCTAACAGTGATAATAATAAAGTAGACTTAGCATTTAGTTTCATCAAAATTATTCTCATATTTAGGTTGGCAAAAAAATACAAGTCTTATTATAGTAAATTAGTATACAAAACTCTAATAAAAATTTTCTTAGTGGTTCATCTTTGATATTATTTAGAAAGTAATATAAAAAAATCAAAATTATATGATTAATATAGATAACAATGAAATTGATAAGTTCTCTCGCCTAGCTGATAGCTGGTGGAACCATAATGGTGAGTTAAAAACTCTACATCAAGTTAATCCACTAAGATTAGAATTTATCAAAAAATTTACAAGCCTTAATAATAAAAAAATAATCGATATCGGTTGTGGTGGCGGAATACTTAGCGAATCACTTACGACAAATGATAATAATGTTTATGGTTTAGATGCCTCTTCACAGGCTATAAATGTTGCTAAGCAGCACGCTAAGCAGAATAAGCTTAAAATTAACTATATAAACTCAACTATAGAGGATTTTGCCGCGCAAGGAAATTTAGACTTTGATATTGTAACTTGTATGGAAATGTTGGAGCATGTTCCAGATCCAGAGAGTATCATCGCCTCGATCGCAAAACTAATTAAAAAAGACGGCTTATTTTTTGCTTCGACCTTAAACAGAAATCTTAAGTCATATTTACTATCAATAGTTGCTGCTGAGCATATTCTAAAAATGGTACCACAAGGCACACATCAATATAATAAATTTATCAAACCTTATGAACTGATAAAAACTGCTGAGAAATATGGTTTTGTAGCATTGGAAATAATAGGTGTGCATTATAACCCTCTTACAAACAATTTCAAACTTGCTAGTGGTGCTGATGTTAATTATATTATAGCTTTTAGAAAGGTATAAAAATGCAATATAATTATTTTAACTATCCGAATGAAAAGCTACCACCCTATGGTTCTGTAATTTACTTTGCGTACCGCAAGTTAAATACTGATAAACAGCAAATAATTTATTTACTCGATCAGCTTAAATCACAAATAATTTCATGTACTGAGCTTTATAATAACCTTGAAGTAGCTAATCAAAAAATGAATTGGTGGTTAAAGGAAGTAAATAACCTCACTAATAAAAACAATTTATCGTCCCCACAACTAAAAAAGTTAGCACAAGTTTTTGATCAAGAAATTCTCTATCAAAAACTTATTCAAGATATTAGCCTTTCTATTGATAACAGTAGTGCTACACAAAGAGACCACAAACAACATTTTTCAAAGAACTTCTTAGGTATTGAAACTCTCAAAGCCTTATATTTAAATGATTTTGCAGCAATTGATAATAATAAAATAGAACAAATAAATGCTAATAACGAAATAATTAGACATATTTTTTGCATACCTAAGCATTTTTATAATCAAATCTGCTTTGATAATAGAATCTCACCAACTATGTCTAGCCAAGATTTCAAAGATATAACTACTCAGTGGCTAGGACTTTATAAAAAAATAATTGTTGATAAAAAGCTTAAACCATTAGAAAAAATTAATAAGATTCATCATAAAATGGTAAAAAAATATATTAGAAATATTGATAATCCTTTCAGGGAAGCTCTAGATTTTTCGCCATTAAATCTACTATTTTATTCGATATGAAAAAACCTTTATTTTGGATATTTTTTTACCATTTTCTGCTGCGACAATATCCAATAGTTATGATTTAACTAACCATTTACCAACATACTTAACTAACTCTAATTTGTACACTATGATATTAATAACAATCTAAAAATCAACAATAAAAAAACCAATTTTTCTATTCAAGCTCAAAATGAAACTCGTGGTGGTTATATTGGTATAATGAGTAGCTTGTATTTTTGAATACTAGCTTTAAAGCTATTTTCAAATAACTAGTAACAATAAACTTTTAGGTAAAGATTGTATTGCTAATCACAACTAGTTATGTATATAGTTAAATTATATTAGTATTTCAAATATAGGTTTTTTGTAATGGAAATTAATACATCAAAAAAGATGTCTTTGTTTAGTGCAATCCTTATTGGAGTGACATCAATGGTTGGTTCAGGCTGGCTATTTAGTGCGCAACTTACAGCAAAAACAGCGGGAAATTGGGCTTTTTTAGCATGGATATTAGCTGCGATCATGATTATGATGGTTGGTTTATGTTTAGCAAAAGTAGTGTCAGTATTTCCAGTAAGAGGGGCTACAACAAGGTCAAGCGCTCTATCACATAATAGTGTCTTTGCAATGCCCTTTGCTTTTGCTAACTGGTTTGGTATCGTGGTAATGATATCTACTGAGGCACAAGCAACAACACAATATCTTGCTGGAATTAAAGGTTTTGAGTGGCTAATGCACAATGGTATTATATCAACTTATGGAATGTTATTATCATTATTCATATTAGTCATTTACCTAATTATTAACTTCTACGGAGTCAAATTACTTGCTAGCGTAAATAATGGTATAACAGTATTTAAAATGTTTGTACCCGCAGCAATAGTTATTATCTTTATTGTATATGCTTTCACTCATAGTGCCGATCACCATAGTTTGATTTCTGCAGATATTCCTAACAATAACTTTACAGTCGGTAATGCTTTGACTGCAATAGTGGCTGGTGGTTTGGTATATACATTTAATGGCTTTCAGATTGTCGTAGCATATAGTAGTGAAATTAAGAATCCTTCAAGAAATGTGCCTCTTGCAATTATCTTATCTCTAGCTTTAGTACTACTACTTTATATGGGATTACAGTATGCTTTCATGCAAGCCGTACCGCATGAATATCTAATCTCAAAAGGTGGCTGGGCTGGCCTAGACTTTGAATCCCCTCTTTTACAAGTAGCTACACTGATAGGTCTTGGTTATATAGCTGTTTTATTAATTATAGATAGTATTGTTAGTCCTTCTGCGACAGGTTATAGCTATCTTGGCGCTTCCTCAAGAATGCTATACGCGATGTCAGCTGAAGGTCAAATGCCAAGATACTTTGCTAAAATTAATAAAAAGGTTAATATTTCAAGAAGATCGTTAATAGCTAACTTTTTAATTTGTGCTGGTTTCTTAATCTTTTCTGATAACTGGGCTGCTCTAATGCTTATTGTGACAGGATTTAATATTATTGGTTATATGGCTGCACCTATTAGTATGGGAGCAATTGCACCTAAGACAAGAATATTTGGCATGATTGTCTTTGTACTACTAACCATGCTACTAAACACTGTTGAGGTAGAGACTAATATTCATCTGAGTATAATTCTTGTTATTCTTATGTCGATCTTTGGTATTTTTGAATATAATAGAGTTGGTTTTAAAAGTTTAGTTATACTAATAATGCCTTTCGTAGTATTTGTATGTATTATATCACCTATAGATCATACCTATTTTGAAGGTCTAATTGGCGCTATATTCTATCTAACAGTTACAGACAAACGCTATGTGGCTTATTGTAAAAAAACAGCTAATCAAGCTAACATAGTTGAAGATTAAGGAGATACCAAAATGAACGAAGTAACAAATCAAAATCCTGTGGTTAATTTTCTAAAAAAATTTATAAGTTTTGAGAGTTTTCTTACTCCAAGCATAATTGTTTTTATTTTTTGGCTTAGTATTATAGGCGTATGCTTTAGCGGTTTAGCAGCCTTTTTTTCTGGCTATTTCATTGCAGGAATTCTAGAGATTATATTAGGAGCAATTTTCGTTAAAGTATTCTGCGAAATACTTATCGTGCTTTTTAAGATCAATGATAATCTCAAAGAAATAGCTAAAAATACTCGTAAATAATATTATAATCTTTTCTTAAATCTCAATCTCCATTGAGATTATCTTCCATTTTTCTTTTAAACTAGGAATATCAATATATTCTTCTATAGTTTTCTCAAATCCTATAGTCTCATAACATTTAATTGCTGAGCTATTAAAATCAAAAACTCTCAAGCTTATTTTTTGTAAACCAATTGATTTAGCAAATTCTAAAAGCTTTTTGATCATTAACTTGCCAAAACCTTTTGCTCTATATTGCTCATATATAAGCAACCTACCTATAGAAGCTTTTTTGTTAGCCTGATCTAATCTAATTATTTGACAATGTCCAATAGATTTACCTTCATCATTTACAACATTAAAGAGTAAGTTTAGTTTATTATCCATAGTTTGTTTTATCTGAAGGTAATCAAGAGGAAATTGATAATTAATACCACCAAACTGATATAAAAAACGAATATCATATCCTTCCAATTCAGACAAAAGATCAGATATATTGCTTTCTGTAAATTTTTCTAATTTAATCATATACGCCTGATTTACAAGAGTTTTTTGAGATCAATAGTTTTTAAGATGACTATTAATAAAGGTGGCACAGTCATTAATAATCCAAAGATAAATTGATTATGTAAGGTGATACTAGAAACAAGTGACGATGAAATAGTTGTCACAGCTATTTGTATAAATCCAAATATTGCCGATGCCACGCCGATCTCCGTATGAATATCCTTATATGCACATACATATGTAGCAGTATATTGAAAAACATTACCACAAAATGCCAAAGCACATAAGATAATAATCACTTTAGCATCTAAACCAAAAACAAAATAAGAAAAAGCAAGCATTAAGCCACTTAATGCGGAAAAAAAGCCACAGTAAAGTATAACTTTATCCATAGCTAGTCTACTGATTATATTTTTGAATAATATTAAAAATATTGCAGAAGGTATAATTACTCAAGCTGATATAAATGAATATTCAACAGCAGAAAAGCCTAATTTAATCTGAAAGAAAAAAGGGGAAAGTGTTGCAAAGATAAAAACTAAAGACAATGCTAAACCACTACAAATAGCATTTAGAACAAAAACTTTATGAGTTAGTATCCTCTTGTAAGCCTCTAAGACTTTATAATTACTTTTAGGAATAGTTTTAAGATGTAAATATTTTATAATTAAAACTGTGATAGTTATTGCCATTATTGAGTGTAAGGCAAAATTTCCACGCCAACCAATAGTTTCTTGAATGATACCTCCTGTAATCGGAGCTAGGGGCGGAGTTAATGATACAATACTAGTGATCACAAGGCTAACTTTAGCTAGTGATTGGCTATCACTAAAAACATCTTTCATAATAGCACGGAAAGATACAAAAGAACTACCCATACCGATACCTTGTAAAAATCTAAAAAACAGCAACTGTGTTTCACTCTGGGCAATCATACATAAAATACTTGCAAAACAAAACACTAAGTATCCAGCTACTAAAGCTGGCTTACGCCCATACTTATCTGATAAATAACCAAAGCCCAACATTGAGCAGGTCATACCAAAAAAATACACACCTACTGTTAGCTTAATATCTTTAGCAGCAGCCTGAAAATATTCAGCAATATGTGGCAGTGATGGTGTAAAACTATCTGTGGCAAATTGTGACATCAAACCAAAAAGACAAATTATCAAGATAACTGTTTTATCAGAAGATATCCTCTTAAAAGGATCATTAGACATATGCTAATCCTAAGTTTAATAATAAAAAGGTTTTGGAGAGATTATAATCTAAATTTTATTTTTGGAAATATTTTTTAAATGCATCTTTATATTTAACTAGCTCATCATAAGTAAGCAAAAACACTCCATCTCCACCATCGGCAAAGCTTAACCATGTAAATGGAATATCTGGACACATCTCCATTAGTGCGTATTGGCTATTGCCAACCTCAACTATCAATACACCATTCTCTGTCATATATTGATCAGCTTCAAGGATAATCTTTTTTGCAAGTTCTAGACCATCATCACCAGCTTCAAGAGCCAGTTTAGGCTCATAATGATACTCCTGCGGCATACTGTTTAAATCTTCTCTATCAACATAAGGAGGATTTGATACAATTAAATCAAATTTTTGACCTTGAAGATTATCAAATAGATCCGACTTAATAGCCCTTACCCTATCACTTAACTGATGCTTTTTAATATTATGATTTGCTACAGCTAAAGCATCATCAGATATATCTACCAAAGTTATATTTGCCTCTTCGAAGACATTACTACATGCGATACCTATACAACCACTACCTGTACATAAATCAAGCACGTTAGTAACATCATCAATATCATTGATCCATGGCGAAAATTCATTACGTATAAGTTCGGCTATTGGTGATCGTGGAATAATAACTCTCTCATCAATATCAAATTCCATACCTGCAAACCAAGCTTTTTTTAAAATATAAGGTAATGGCTTACGTAGACATGCTCTTTGATAAACATAATCAATAATTATTTTTTTCTCTTCTATAAGCAGTCTTGAACCAACCATGTTACTATCAATATCATTCGATACATTTATTGCACTAAGTACAAGGTACACAGCCTCATCCCAGGTAGACTCTGAACCATGTCCAAAATAAACATTATTTAATGTCATCTCTGAAATTGACCAGCGTATATAATCTCTGATTGTATGTAAATTATTTATAATATCTTGTTGCTTTTCTTGACTATACATTTATTAACCTTTCTTCCATGTAGTACCAGTTGCGCTATCTTCTAATATTATCCCCTGCTCTTGAAGCTGATTTCTTATCTCATCGGCACGCAGATAGTTTTTGTCTTTTTTAGCCTGAGTGCGCTCAAGTATAAGCCTCTCAATTTCACCAACATCAACACTATCGCCTTGCTTGAAATACTCTTCAATATCAGTAAATAAAATACCCAATACATCACAAAGTTTACGCAATAAATATGCATAGCCACTAGCTTTATATTTATTTGTTGTCTTAAGAGTATTTATTTCTTTAGCTAAGCTAAATAAAACAGCTAAAGCTTCTGGAGTATTAAAGTCATTATCCATAGCTTTGATAAATTTTTCCTCATACTCACTAGCATCATCAGGAAGATTGACCTCAACTGGCTCAATATCTCTTAATGTATTAAATAATCTCTCTACAGAAGCCTTTGCATTTTCAAGGTTCTCTTTTGAGTAGTTAATCTCACTTCTATATACTGTCGAAGCTAAGAAATATCTCACAACTTCAGGATGATACTCCTCTAAAACCTCAACTATTGTAAAAAAGTTATTCAAAGATTTAGACATTTTCTCAGCATTTACTTTGACCATACCAGAATGCAGCCAATAATTTGCAAAAGTACATTCATTACAAGCTTCTGATTGCGCTATTTCATTCTCATGATGTGGAAATCTAAGATCAGAACCACCAGCATGGATATCAAAAGTATCGCCCAAAAGTTTCTTAGACATCGCAGAACACTCTATATGCCAACCTGGACGACCAGCACCCCAAGGCGAATCCCAAGCTGGCTCACCTTCTTTTGCCATCTTCCAAAGTACAAAATCCATTGGATTTTCTTTTTCCTCAACTACATCAACTCTTGAACCTTGTTGAAGAGCTTCAAGATTTTGTTTACTTAACTTACCATAATCAGCAAATTTACTGACTCGATAAAAAACATCGCCATTAGCTCCTTGATAAGCATAACCTTTCTCAATCAAAGTCTCGATCATTGCTATCATTTCCGGAATTGTTTCTGTAGCTTTTGGTTCTTTAGAAGGTTTAAGAATATTAAGCCTAGCAAAAACATCGTGCATTGCCTTGATATTTCTCTCAACTAACTCAGTGGTAGATTCACCATTTTCATTAGCTCTTTTGATAATCTTGTCATCAATATCAGTAATATTTCTAACCAATGTGACGTCATAACCACGATATTTAAAATATCTGTTGATTACATCAAAAGCTATATAAGTCCTAGCGTGACCAATATGACAATCATCATAAACTGTCACACCACAAGCATACATTTTGATTTTATTAGCCTCAATTGGCTTAAATTGTTCTTTTTGTCCTGATAAAGAGTTATAAAAAATCATAAAGCAAAAATCCATCTCTTTGAATCTTATAATTATAAGTTATCAGTATAACTAAATTTTAATATTTTTGGAAAAAATCTTATTACTGAAAACTTTTATAAACCATATTAAGATATGGCTGAACATTTTCTAGAGACTCTAAACTACTACAACCATTATGTGCAGCACAACCACTATCAAAATAAACTCTAGCTGCATTACTACAATTTGAACTTATAGTACAACTTAAACCATCTGCTATCGCATATATCCGCCCATCACCATCTCTGAGTATCTGATAATTTGAACCAGCTATTGCCACACTACTAATCGTAGAATCATTTTCTATACTTCTAAGATAAATATTACTATTAGTTATAATAAATAATGCTCCAAACTTAGCTATTATCTTCTGTATAGTTTCTCCTGGAAAGTTAGGAGAAGATAATAATGTTGGTGCAGCCACCCCTAAACTATACAAATACTTATAATATGTATTACCATTAAAATAAACTATAAACAGCTGTGTTGCATTTCTCTTTATCAATACTGGTTTATCAGTAGCTGCAGCTGCTAATACTCCCCTAGTTGAGCCTGTGCCACTGCCTAATAGATGAGTCCCCAAAGCGTTAAAATCAAAAATATTTGTCCCTTGGAAAATCAATGGTACACCAGCACCTAAAACAAACAAGCTATCAGGAATAACTATATGCACTTGAGAGTCATCAAAATCTGTTGCGCCAGTAGTAAAGCTATCTGCTAAATTTGCCGTAAAAATCTTTGTTGCACTATTATACGTAGTCATATATACATCAAGATCATAATTACCCGATCTTTGAGTCTTTCGCAGTATTAAAGGCTTCGGCTCTTGATTATTAGCATCATGATACCATGTAGCTACTATGATATTACCTGGATCTCCTACTTGATCAGGATCCAAACTACCAACTAGATCCCAAGCTTGTTGCCATGCTGAACCATTACCTGGTTCATAATATGATGAAGATACACTCGAGCACCATCCAGCTTCTTTGCATATATATAGATTGTTGCCTGAAGCTACAATATCGCCGTTATGATATGTTGTACCAGCCAGATATATTGGATAATATATTGGTACATCTTGTATTTGCTGCCAATTAGATAGATCTGTCTGTGCTTGTATATTATTAGTTATTAAATTACTAAGAGTGGTAGATGATGTATAAGCTTTACTTCCATCATAAACTATCAAAAAAATACTCCAATATCCACCACTGAGGTTCCAACCAATAGATAATTTATAATCATTGACATTTAGATCACTCGGGACATTCACTGATGAATTTGAAGTAGCATAAATACCTAGTGTATTAGCATTTTTTTGTATATATCCAATATAACCTTGTAACTTATCTAAAACCTCACCATCTATATTAAGTTTATAATTTGCTATATTACCGGTCATAGCATCAGAATTGACAAATGGCACATTTAGAGGAAATGTGTTTTCACCATATTGTGTCATTATGCTATTAGGCAATATGTTATAAATAAAATTCCTAATATGCTTAAGTACACCAGCATTATAGAATTCATGTCTGATATCATAACTTATAAGATAAGGATCGGCATTATATAACTCAGCATTAGTATTTTCATAATCAAACTTAGGAACTATTGAATTTGGTCTGGTTATAAAACTAAAATCGCCAATATTCTCTTCTGTAGTTGATGAAAAGTCTGTAGTACCAACAATGTTACCAAAATAACCCTCATCTACATTTAAATTTTGTTTTTCATCAACCAAAGTATTTATAGAAAGAGAATCCATTTTAAAGTTATAGGCAAGAGCTGATATTATTATCATTAATGCAAAGGCAAAAATTAAAGCCGCTACTAACGATGACCCTCTTATCTTTTTCATGATTCCCTTTTATAAACTAATTCTAATACTCAAAACCTTTATAAACCATATTAAGATATGGCTGAACATTTTCTAGAGTCTCTAAACTACTACAACTATTATATGCAGCACAACCAGTATCAAAATAAACTCTAGCTGCACTACTACAGTTAGAATCTATAGTACAACTTAAACCATCTGCTATTGCATATATTCGTCCATCACTATCTCTGAGGATCTGATAATTTGAGCCAGCTATTGCTACACTACTGATTGTAGAATCATCTTCTATACTTCTAACATAAATGTTACTATTAGTTATAACAAATAGTGCTCCAAACTTAGCTATTATCTTCTGTATAGTTTCTCCTGGAAAGTTAGGAGAAGATAACAATACTGGAGCAGTTGCTCCAGGAGTATATGAGTATTTATAATATGTACTACCATTGAAATACATTATAAATAACTGAGTAGCATTTTTCTTAATTAAAAGTGGTTGATCTGTCACATCAGCTACTAATAATGATTTCGTTGAACCATTACCATCTCCTAATTTATATGGCAAAGCATAATTAAAATCTACAATATTCCTACCCTGAAAAATTAATGGAGAATTGCCTTGCAATGTGAATAAACTATCCGGGACTAGATCATAAACATCTTTATCACTAAAATCTGATGTTCCTGCTATTAACCTATCAGTAAATTCAGCTGCATAAGTTTTAGTAAGAGCATTATAAGTTGTTTTATAAGCATCTATATCATAATTACCATTTCTAAGAAATTTTTCTAAAATTAAAAGCTTTGGACTACTCTGATTATTGTCAAAGTACCAGCCCACATTAACTATATCACCACCATCAAATTCCTCTAGACTAGAAACCTCTTTCCAATCGGATAAAGCAAGTTCCGCAGTTTGTGGATTATTTTTGATATCATTTAAAGATGCTGATGATGTATAAACCCTATCTAAATCATGTATTGCTAAAAGTAGCGTCCATTCATTATTTTTTAGCTCCCAACCCACACTAAAATCATAATAGCTTAAAGCTAACGCCTCCGGATAACTAATACTTAATATATTCCCATAAATATTAATTGTAAAACTCTGTGAGCTATTATTTAAACATGGTCCTCTATAATCACCATGATCGTGATGAGCATCCCAAGAATTTTCAGACACAACAATTGTGTTTCCGCCATTTTCAGGATTATGACATATAATATATTTTATATTACCATTACCTTGCTCAACAATATAATCTGATCTTGATCCACTACCGTCATAGCCATCTATTATAGGTTTTCTTAGATATCCTATATATCCTCCCTCAATAGTTGATTTATTATTTTGACTTCCTATTTTATAACTGAATACTGAATTAGTCATACCATCAATATTCACATATGGTAGATTTAAAGGTATCACTGTTTTTTCATATTGAGTTAGCGTAAAACTCGGTAATAAATTATAAATAAAATTTCTAATATACTTAAGAACACCATTATCATAAAACTGATGTGTAACATCATAGCTTATAAGATAAGCTTCAGCATTATACAGCTCAGCATTAGTATTTTCATACTCAAATCTAGGGGTAATTGAATTAGGAGTTGTGACAAACCTGAAATCACCTATATTTTCATCTGTAGTGACTGCTAAATCGACGGTTCCAATAATATTGCCAAAATACCCCTCATGAACACTTCGGTTTTTTTTCTCATCAACCAAAGTATTAATAGCTAGAGAATCTGCTTTAAAGTTATACGCAAGAGCTGATATCACTATCATTAATACAAAAGCAAAAATTAAAGTTGCTAGTAATGATGATCCTCTATTTTTTCTTATCATAACTATACAACCCTATATGCTAATTATCTTACTAAATGTCTGACCAGCAATACTATAAGATATTCTCAACGCAGGGTTACTAGTGCTGTTTATGTCAATATCCGTAGTAACATTATTCCAAGTTACGACATTATTACTAACTGTTGCATATTCAACTTGTAAGTTCTCAACTCCTCTTATAAGCTCATAAGACATCCCATTTGCACCACTATCTTTAATATACACGTATAATGAATAAATATCTTGACCTTGTCTATCTTGTTCACCAGTATCTCTAACATAAAGAATCTCAAGTGAGTATTTGCCAACGTAATCACCAGGATAATAATCGCCACCTTGTGGTGATTGTGTTAAATTAACAATACTTGAGCCACTATTAATACTTGATGCTTTGACTAAATTAATACTATTTTTATTACATAAAAATAAATAATCATCTGCTGTAAGACCATCAACAGAACGAAGGTGTAAGGTTGTACTAGGTGAGTTTATTTGAGTAAGACTAGAATGACTTTCTTCTTTCTTAATCATTATATAATCTGTTCCAGTCAGATAACATTCTCCTGAGCAACCATCCTCTAATGATTGTGGGAAATGACTTGAAGTAGCTAAAGGTAATCTACCAACGCGAATCATAGCAGGACTATAAAAAATACTATCCAAAGAATCGGAGGTTCTATCATAGTATGTTTGTTGTGAAGAGCCAAATTTACATGCAAAACCAACATCTTTGACAAAGTTATAGAGTATATTTTTTACCAATAATTCTTTTGCTTCTGTTGTAGTTTTATCTTTATATTCGCTATATTTACTCTTTACGGCGATATAAGTAGTAATTAATGCCGAAAGTATCATTACGGCTATAGCAGTAGAGATTAGAAGCTCTATGATTGTCAAACCTGCTAGCTTTTTTTGACTAAGTTTTAATGACATTAAATCTCCATTCTAAAACTATAAAACACACCAAGAAGGAAGTAGCTCACTATTAAATCCAAAAGCAGTACACTGCCATCTAATAGCTGGTGTTATATCTGCATTAGTAAATGGTGCTACAGTTATATAAGCACCTGAGCCAAGCGGTGGATCATCTAAAGGAACAGCTGTAACAATTTGAGTATTTCCTAAGTTTAATAACACCCCTGTATTTGATGACCATTTTGCCGTACTTGGTGATAAAAGAGTATTTCTAGCAACTTCTATATCTGATAATACCGCTGGGTCATCAATTACTGTAGCATTTGCATTTACATAAATCTCGTTTGCTCGCTGCATGTATGGACCAAGCTGTTGATTTATTAGCTCGGTTAAAGGATCTACACTAGCATACGCTCTTTTAACAGCCTCTAAAGAGAATTTATTATTTGTCGCAGTAAACTCACGGATGCTACCACTACTAGCTTCAGAAAAACTGATATCTCCTAAGGAACTATTATCAAAATTCCCCGTTAACATATATTCATCAACTCTAGTTTCTAGCTCGTCAACCAACTCTACTTTTTTTTCTGTGAGAATGGCGTTAGATAGTATATTACCTATAGCATAAAATGCCGTCATCAAAGTAAATAAACCCAAAGCTGCAACAATAAGCACTTCAATTATTGTAAATCCTTTGATTGCTTTGTCTCTCATATGCTTTGTGTTACTCTTACAACGCACCTTAAAATAATCCATTTTTGCTAAACCTGCCTAATCACAATTATTTTAGCATAAAGTTCTAACTTACCCTACTAAGGATTTAATTAAACTAATCTTTGATGAACAATACCAAAATCAAAATAAGTAGCTAGTTTTTGAAATAGTTCAGTTGCTTGTGGCGAGTCATTTTGATCTAGTATATTAATGTTAGCGTCACAATCACCTTTGATTGAGCACTCTAAACCATTTTTAACTACAAAAAGCTTTGATTTTGTTGTATAGAACTGAAAGTTTTTATTTTTATTTTTTTTATTTGTGTAAGAGTTTTTTACCACTCCTCCCCATAGAATTTGATAATCAAAGTTACTACCTTTTTTAGCTTGTATCATTAATTTAACTGGTTGCTGCCTATAAGCAATATAGTCCAGCTCAAAATCCAGAATAGTTTTCTTAACGATATTTAGACTCACTCGTTTAACATTTTTAGCGACTTGATCAATAGTAAAGTCAACATTACCACGTGATACTCTAATAGAATCAATCTCAACACTCTTGCCAACGATATAAAAAATTACTTTGTTATCATCTAAGGAAATATCTTGGTCACAAGTAAATTCTACTAAACCATTAGAACCATTTTGAGTATCTATAAGCTGACAGTTAGTCGCGTAAATATTACAAATACTCAGAAATAACACAAAAAAAATTAAGCTTATTTTTAACATTTAATAATACCTATATAGCAACTTCACTGAGCTGTTTATTAGCAAAATCATCAACATATATTTTTTTATTTGTAATTATAAATTTTAAGCCATATCTCACAACTATATTTTCGATTTTTTGTTCAGGATAAATTACCGTGTTAGCAAGACTTATAATATTAGTATTACTAGTATATTTATATTGATAATAACGATCTCCACTGTAAGTCAAGATATAATACTCATAAAGATCTTTTTTTACTATTATAGGTTTATGCTTGACTATATTTTGTAGCGGCACTATTAATGTGTCATTTGTATTAGATTTAGCTAAGTTATATAGTATTAACTTATCCCCAGCAAACAGATATAGCGGGCTTTTTGCTAAGGTATAATTTGGATCTACAGCTTCTACATAAATATTAGTATTATCAAGTTTTCCCAGTCCATTTATAGCATCTTTAATAGAAGTTCTATAGGTATTATTAAGACTGTTATACTCAATGTCCTCTACAATTACTCTAGTGTTACCAGCACTATCATTACGCTTTGTCAATACAACTAAACTCGGTTGTGAATTATCATGCTGATAATACCAACTTAATGTGACAATATCTTTTGGTGGATCAATAATATTTATAGGCGTTGATAAGTCTAATATAGCTTTGTCAAAATTATTGATAAGATCTTTAAGTGCCGTCTTAAAGATATACAAATGTTGATTATCATATATAGCTAATAGTAACTGCCATCGCCCTTTACTAAGCTGCCAGCCAATACTAATTTTATAATCCCCAGCGATATTTAACCCACTTAAACTTATAACTTGAGTTTTACCATTATTTAACGATATCAGTATCCAATCGTATTCCTTTTCTATAACGCCAATAAAACCATGCTGATTATCACTGATTTGTAGCTCTTGATTTAGGTGATAGAACTGCTGTGAACTATTCATCCTAGTAATATCAATATACGGAACATTAATTGGTACAAACTCAGAATCATAATTAATCATTGAATGCTTAGATAGATCTTTATAGATAATATCTTTTGTTAACTTAAGATTGCCTTTATAAAATAATCTATGGATTATATTATTGCTTATAGCAGTAGGTTGCGCATTGTAAAGCGAAACATCAACATTTGTATTAGAAAAAATAGCTAAACTACTTTTTAATACATTCTCGAAATCATAGTCACCGATGTTATTTTTACCTAATTTGATTGAGTCTTTGGCAAATATATTATCGATATATTGTTGCTCTGCTGTTATCACAGCTTCTTGTTGAGTTAAACTTTTTATACCTAAAAGGTTAAATCTAACTACATAAACAAGACTTGACACGGTCACCAAAACAACAAAACTAAATATCATTACAGAAACAAGTGAAGAACCTGAAAGTTTTGTAGATTTTTTTAATTTCATATTCTTTATAGCAAAATTATTTTCTCAAAATATTTATCATTTATTTTAAATGATATTTTCAGCGCTTTTGTTTTTAAATCATCAAGATCCGTAGCTGTCGTAATATCTCTCCATGTTAAATTATCTTTATCAATTAGCGCATAACTTATATTAAGGTCAGATACTCCCTCTACAAGTGGATATGCCACAGCAGCAGCTGAGCCGTCTTTGTTATATATATACAGAGAATAGATTATTTTTTGTGAATCTTTGGGGTCATGTGTTGCTGCTATGTAGAATATCTGGATACTAAATTTACCAACATAATCACCTCTATCAAATTCATTAGCTGGAGCAACAACCAGATTAACTTTACGTTTATTTTTATCAATTGATGCTACCTTGACAATATCAACATAATCATTATTACAAAGTGCTAAATAATCACCACTATGCCATTGCTGACTAGTAGCTAAAGGTAAACTCAAATTTATCGGTGTTGAAGCTAAACTTGTAAATGATTTTTCGCTCTTTACCATTATGTAATTAGTATCATACTGGTATAAAAAGCCTTTATTATTGCCCAAACTGTCTTGAATCAAATCTGTTATCTCAGAGATTTTACCTATTCTAATAGCTGAGCCATTATAAATAAAATTAGCATTTATTTGATTCTCCGCAGTTTTATTTATATATTGTTGTTTTTTTGAACCATACTTACATGATAGCCCAGCCGTTATTAGCGCATCATAAAATATTTTTTTGGTAACTAATGCTTTAATATCTTGATCAGCATCTTGTTTTGCCTTTTGATAATTTTGCTTAGCCGAAAAATAAATATTTATAGCCATAACGATAACTATAGCTGATATAGTAAGTGCTACCATAAGCTCTACTAAAGTAAAGCCTCTAATAAAACTATTTATAGAAATTTTATTAAAACGTTGTGCCATATTTTATTACTTCTCTGGAAACTTTAATTCCAAAGTTTTGATTTATACCAACGAACTTAACTAAGTTTGAGTTTGATGATTTTGTTTGTAAAAAGTCACTCTTAGCTATAGATGTAGTACTAAATTTTCCTGTTAGAATATACTGAGCTATTTTTTTATCGAGCTGCTGCAATAACTGAACTTTCTTCTCAACTGTAACAGATGTCGTAATTACTGAGTTTATTACTAAAAAAGATGAAAGTAATACAAATAGGATCAAACCTGATGAAATTATACTCTCAACTAGAGACAATCCTTGCTGTTTGCTTGTAGTAGAAAACCTAGCTTTCACGACTTAATCTTTTTCAAAATTAAAACTGTTGCAATATAGTAGCATAGCTTTTTTACTAAATCACTTTTGCTAGTTAAATTTTGTTTTATCTAATGGTTTTAATTCTAGAATAACTTCTTTTAAACTACCTTCATCAACTCTATATGCCTTAAGTATAAATTTATCATGCTCCCATATAGTATTAGTAGAGATTTCCTCAACTAAAATAATTTGTAGTAAATCTAAAATTGTATCAGCAGGATATTCTGATAAATCTATATCTGCTAATCTTTCTATTGCATATACTGGAGCATCAGCTTTTATCAAAAATTTATTATTAGCCAATGTAATCCATGGTTCTTTTACCAGATGAAATTCATCAGATATCCTACCAATTAATATAGTCAATAGATTGTCTAAAGTAATAAAACCAATGAGTTGATTTTTCTTATAAACTAAAGCAAAGTGTGGCCTACCTTGTTGAAATTTATGTAGTACATCTATTAAGCGATCATGGTATGAGACTTTTAATATTGGACGTAAATCTTGTTTCGCTAACTCTGTATCTAAAGCACATAAAATATCTTTTGTATGAACAACACCAATGATATTATTTTTATCTTTTTGATAAACTGGGTATCTTGTGTATAGAAACTCTTTGATAACTTCAAGTTTATCACAATTAGATAAATCATAATCTATTAAAACCATTTCTTTGATTGGTCGCATTGCATCTATAGCGTGTAAATGTGCAAACTCAACCATCCTTAGTAAAATATCTCGATGTTCTTCTGTTAGAGGCTTTTTAAGATAGCTACTTTTTAGAATCACTTTAATCTCATCTGTAGTATAACCATACTCAGCTTCGGTAACTGAGTCTAGTTTAAATAGTCCTAAAAGTTTATTTGCAGTAGTATTTAATACCCATATAAATGGAAACATTAGCCAATAAAATATATATAAAGGAACACATGTAACTAGTGATAATCTCTCAGTTTGTCTAATCGCCATAGATTTTGGCATAAGCTCACCTATGACTATATGCAAAAATGATATGATTATAAATCCAGTTGCAAAAGCAATAAATTTTGAAAGACTTTGTGTAAGCCCAAAAAATAAAAAAAGAGGCTCCAAAAGTTTAGAAAAAGCTGGTTCACCAATCCAACCTAAACCTAGCGATGCTAGCGTAATACCAAATTGACAAGCAGAGAGATAGATATCGATATTATTATGTACCTTATAGAGGATATTACCTTGTAGTGCTTTTTTATTGCGTAAAATCTCAACTTGGGAGCTTCTAAGCTTAACTAATGAGAATTCAGCTACAACAAAAAAAGCATTTAATAGTACAAATCCAAACGCTATAGCTATATAAACTATGTTATTGTAGCCAATCATAATAATTTAGCTAATATTTTGCTCTACCTAATACCATAACACATAAGACAGTATTTAAGAAAAGTAAAATACTTGGCAACATACATAATAAGTACATATGAAAGTTTGGCTGTGGATAAAATTTACAAATAGAATACACTGCTATGATTAAACCAAATGCAGAAAAACTTAGTTTGCCAATATTATCATAAATAATCCTTGCCCAACCATCTACTTTATCAAAAACCTTACTTGTTGGTTTCCAACCTTGTGGTTTATTTAGATAATAGTTAATTTCTGCTTTGATTCCGCACCAAAATACAAATGATGACAACATAAACATCGCCATATAAATTTGTGAGATTTTACTCAAAAAGCTTCCTTTAATATCACCATATAAGTAATACCAGAGACTTAAAATTAATAATGGTACAAGCGTTACGTTAACAATTGATACAAAAGCCAGATTACTTCTAGGGAAAAGTACTAATAGTAATGCAAATATTGGAAAACCAGATGCGACAACTTTGAACAACAGATAGAGCATATCTAACTTTACCCTAAAGTATAAGTTTGAAGAACTGATAATATTCGACATATATTTATGCATCACTTGCATACCACCAAAAGACCATCTTAGCCACATTTTCTCAAACTCTTTGAGAGATGTGGGAACCCATTCTCCAGTTTTGAGAAATATAGGTTTACTTATAAAGCCTGCCTCATAGCATCTAAATCCTGCAGCAATATCCTCTGTTACCATAACCTGAGATTTGTAATACTCTTCCCACTTAGATGTTGCTTCTAAAGCTTTTCTACTCCATATACCATTATGCCCTTGGTAATTACAATAACCATATTTACCAACAAATTCATTGAAATAGCGAATAGTGTTTTGAAAGATACTCGCAACTTTAGCAACTAAATTTGTACTATAATTAGTACTTTCTATTAAAAAACTAACAAACCCAAGTTTAGAATTTTGTTTAAACTCAGGTAAGGCTACTTTTAGTGCGTTTTCGGGTAATGTTGAATCTGCATCTAAAAATAATACATAATCAAAACTAATATGCTCCATAGCAATATCAAGATTACGTGGTTTGAAACCTTCAGTGCCATTTCTATGGATAAACTTACAACTAATTCCCTCAAGCATATTATGTTGATTAACATATTCCTGCCATCTAGCAAAATCTTTATGGCTTAAATCACTATTATCCACCACAACTATTTCTAATTTTTCTGCTGGATAATCCAAACTGCAAGCTGAATCAAATGTGAATTTACAAACATCAAAAGGCTCATTACGCGTTGTTATAACTATAGAGCACTCAAGCTCAGCAGCCTCTTCAACAAAAATCTTATCTCGAGCTAAAAAACTGTCAATAAAACAATGAATACTTAAAATAATTCTATATCCTAACAAGAAAAAAGTTGGTAATAAAACAAATAAAATTAACATCGATATAAACGGATATCTGCTATAGTCAACACTCAGTAACACTTGTGTAGCACAAACTACAAAAGCAAAACTTAGCACAACATAAATACTAGTTATAAGATTAAAATTACGCGACTTAGAAGTAATAAATAAATAAAAAACAAAGCAAAATAGCAACAATAACATAGTTATTCCAGCAAAAGTCTCTCCAGCTAGTGAAAGACAATACAATACTAGCATAGCTAATATTAAGACTAAGGTTTTTTTCATATAAGATGATTAAAGTCAAATGATGTGAATTTTACTTGAAAAAAATTAGACTAACAATAATTAATTTAATCTATAATGATCGTTTGTATTTTTGATATTCTAACTGTACTGACTCTTCTGGTTTCGAAGTTAACAAGCTAAATATGATTATACATACACTACTTAGTGCAAAACCAGGCACCATCGCATATACTTTAAACCAACCACCCAAATGCTCAAACATAGGCCAAATTAAAACAGCTAATGAGCCTGATAAAATTCCTGCTATAGCTCCATTTTTATTCATCCTTGACCAAAATAGAGAAAAAATTACGACAGCTCCAAACGAACTGCCAAGACCAGCCCATGCAAAGCCAACCAAGTTTAAAATCGTAGTATCTGGGTTATATGACAATATAACTGCCGCAATTGTTACTAAAAGTACTATTAATCTACTGACATTTAGTAACTCTCTGTGACTTGCTTTATTACGAATAAATTTAGCATACACATCTACCGAAAAGGCACTAGATAGTGATAGCAATTGCGCTGATGAAGTACTCATTACCGCTGATAATACTGCAGCTAATAAAACACCCTCCATCCATGGATTAAAAAACACTGCTGATAACTTCAAAAATACAGATTCTGGATTTGCTATCCCATCTTTATAATATACAGCTCCCAAAATACCAACACAAGCAGCACCAAGTAATGCCAAAATCATCCATGTCATACAGATAAACATCGCTTTTGAGGTTTTATTTGGATCTTTTATTGCCATAAAGCGTACAATAATATGTGGTTGACCAAAGTACCCCAATCCCCATGCCAAAAGAGAGATAATCGTAATTAAAGGCACACCTGATGTAATATCGTAAAATCCTTTGATATCAATATTTGATAATACCGAGCTAATATTTGTACTACCAATATCAAAATACACTACAATTGGAACAATAATTAAAGCTAACAGCATCAAACTACCTTGGAAAAAATCAATCCAAGATATCGCTAAGAAACCACCAACACATGTATAAATAAAAATTATTGCAGCTGTAAGTAATAATGCTTGATGGTATGAAATGCCAAACATTGAACTAAATAATACTCCACCAGAGACAAAACCTGCTCCGATATATATCGTAAAAAATATTACTACAACTATAGCAGTCAAGGATCTTATCATCCCTTTATTATCATGAAACCTATTTTCAAAATATGCCGGGATAGTAATAGAATCCTTTGCTATTTCAGTATATATTCGCAATCTCCTCGCGATAACACCCCAGTTTATAAACGCTCCAATTGTCAATCCCAACGGTAGCCATATTTGATTAATACCTGAGACCATAAAAGCTCCAGGAAGTGCTAATAACAACCATGAACCCATGTCAGAGGCTCCAGCACCTAGTGCAGCAATTGGCGCACTTAGAGAGCGACCACCTAGCATATAATCTGAGACTTTTTTAGTTTGAAAATATGAGTATATTCCTATACCAAAAATGATTATGATGTATATTATAAACGTAATCCAAAGTATGTTATTATGATTCATCCGTAGATTTTTTTTAAAAAAACAATTACATCAATTTAACATCTTTAAAAGCTTTTTAAAAGTTTGTTTAGTAAATTTACAAAAACTTCCAGGAAGAACTTTTTATTTTAAAATCATAAGAAAATACTCGCTAAAATTCTTCTTCTAGCTAGCTTAATACTCATGATTATATGAGTTAATACACTAAATAAACGAGTTATACAGTGAGTAGATTTTGCTAATTATAGCATTTAGATAACGGTGTTAATAACCAGCCACTTATACTTAGCGAGCTTTTAAAAATTAAATAAATCGTCTACAAATTATGACATGAATTTTTCTATACCATCTTTGAAGTCAAAACTATGTTCTGCGGTTATATGTCTAACTGTTTTTGTTGTAGAACGCATAACTACACTATGTGTAACTGCATAAGAGCCTCTACGTGTGCTCTTAACTCGTTTGACTCCTTGAAGCATATTACCATCAGTAACTCCAGTTGCAGCAAAAACAATATCACCAGATGCTAAATCATCAATATCATATTTTTTATTAAGATCAGTAATACCAAGACGGTGAGCGCGTTTTATTTCTTCATCATCATTAAATACTAACCTTGCTTGCATTTGCCCACCTAAACACTTAAGAGCTGCTGCCGCAAGAACACCTTCAGGCGCTCCACCAGTACCAATATAGACATCTATCCCAGAATTTTCTGTTGCTGTAGCTATTACACCTGATACATCACCATCATTTATCAGAATTACTCTAGCACCACATTCTCGTGCTTCTTTGATAATATGCTCATGTCTAGGTCTATCCATAGTACACACAACTAATGCAGACATATGTACACCTTTGAATTCAGCAATTCTCTTGAGATTGTTTGTTACAGAATCATCTAGATCAACTATACCCTTAGGCGCATTAATACCACCAACAGCAATCTTTTGCATGTATACATCTGGGGCATTTAGAAAACCACCTTTATCTGCCATAGCTAAAACAGTAAGTGCATTAGCGCCACCCTTTGATGTGATTGTAGTACCCTCTAGAGGATCCAAGGCAATATCAACCTCACAGCCGCCTGCGCCAACTCTTTCACCAATATATAGCATCGGTGCTTCATCAAGCTCACCTTCACCAATTACAACTGTTCCATCAATATCAACTTCATTAAGTGCCTTTCTCATTGCATCAACGGCAGCTTGATCAGCTGCTATCTTATCACCTCTACCCATCTGGCTCCATGATGCTAATGCTGCTAGTTCGGTAACTCTGACTGCTTCAAGTGCTACTTTTCTATTCATTTATTTTGGTCCTTTTATTTAAAGTTTATCGACTATTGGTGTTAAAAAGTTTTCTATAACTGTCTTAAGTTCTATAAGCTTACCATGGAAAAAGTGTCCAACCTGGTTCATTTTAACCAAAGTTAGATCAGATTTAATAGCTTTAAGAGTAAAGTCAAAGACAGAATTTGGGTTAACCGTATCATCATCTATACCTTGTACCACAAGCCATGGAATATCTTGTGGTTGACTGAATTTAGTTAGATCAAATCTATCTACAGCTGGAGCTATAGTTATTAGGCTTACAATATTATCTAGGCTACTTAAACCTTTATAGGCTATAGCGCCACCAAAAGAAAAGCCACATAATATTATTTTTTTTGCTGTTGAATTGTGTTTAATCCAGTCACATACTGAAAGTAAGTCCTCTAGCTCGCCAACCCCATCACTATATTGGCCTTGACTTTCACCAACACCTCGATAATTAAATCTATAAGATTCTATATTAAAAGTTTTCATCGCTCTAACAATAGTTGTGACAATTTTGTTATGCATGCTACCTTGATATAGTGGATGAGGATGACATACTACAGCGACAATATCCTTGTTAGCGTCTTTGACTTTATCATAAGCCGCCTCAATACGACCAACTTGACCTTGAATAAAAAAAGTGTTCATAACTACTACAATTAAGATTCTCTAGTAAGATCACAATCTTCTAGTCTTATCAGTTTTGTCTTTTTAATAAACTTATATGCAAAATATAGTATCACAAATGCAAAGAAACCTATATAAGTTGATACAAATTCTATTATTACACTAAACCAAGTTCTACCATCCATTGTCAACATTGTAACACCTTGACCAACGATTACTATACTTACCATAACTAGAGCAATGATAGGCGCCCATGGGAAAAATTTTGCTACATAAGGCAAATCTTCTAAGCTTTTACCTTGCTTGATATATGCTCTTCTAAAACGATAATGGCTAAGTGCAATTGTAAACCATGCAATAAATCCAGCCAAACTTGAAACGTTGACTAACCATGTAAATATATATCCACTACCAACAAAAGATACAAAAAAGAATGATGAACCTATAACTGCTGTAACCAAAAGAGCAATCATTGGTGTACCTTTTGAATTTGTAGTGGCAAAAAACTGAGGCGCTTGCCTGATCTTGCCTAAATGCCATAAAACTCTTGTCGCACTATACATACTTGCATTACATGCAGATATTATTGCTGTTAATATAATTACATTCATAATAGTTGCAGCCGAATTCAAACCAACATTTTCAAAAACTATTGTAAATGGACTAACAGAAACATCATTATTCGCACCAGCTTTTATCAAAGATGGATTATTGTATGGAATTAAGAAACTAATAATTACTACAGCAAGTATATAAAATATAAATAAACGCCAAAATGTTTGTTTAATTGCTTTCGGTATAGACGTATTTGGATCTTTCGCTTCTCCAGCTGTGACACCTATAAGCTCACTACCTTGGAAAGAAAATCCCGCAATCATAAATACTGATATAAAGCCCCACCAACCATTATGAAAAGGAGCATCTCCGATATGCCAATTCTGAAAGCCAACACTTTGGTGATTACCCACTAGACCAAGTATTGATAAGAAACCAACAATTATAAATATAATAACTGTAGAGACTTTTATAAAAGATAACCAATACTCAACTTCACCATATATCTTTACTGAGAAGATATTCAAAGCAAAAACTAATACAAAGAAAAATCCACTCCATAACAGAATTGAACTATCCGGAAACCAATATTGCATAATTAATGCTGCAGCAATAACCTCAGTAGCAACTGTAATAGCCCAATTAAACCAATAGCTCCAGCCTGTACTAAAACCCAGAGCTGGATCAACATAACGTGTGGCATACTCACAAAATGTGCCACTAACAGGACTATGCGCAGCCATTTCACCAAGACTCGCCATCAAGAAATAAACCATTATGGCTATAATTACATACGCCAAGACAGTTCCTCCAGGACCAGCATCAGCGATTGCACCACCAAGTGCTACAAATAAACCAGTACCAATACAGCCACCTAGAGCTATCATCGACATATGACGAGTATGCAAACCACGTTTAAGTTTCTGCGACATCTATTTTATTTCCCTCCAAAAAGGTATTAATTAAAAAAATTAAGAGCTTTAATATATTTAACTCTTCACGATTGAGACAAGATTTAGGGAATTTGAGAAATATTTAAATGACAAAATAGAATTACCAGAGAGTTAAACTTCTCTCTAGATATTCCAAATCTGTGCCATAAAAACAAAACCCAAATCCATCATCGTACCTCTTTTAACGTATTCAATTTTTATTATCTATGTTTATCAAATTTAAATCAATATTCTTTTTTATGATACATTAGCGCATAAACAACCCATGTAGAGATATATACAAATATACCACAGAAGACAACGTCACTAAAAAAGTGCCCTCCCTGAGACATTCTCATCAATCCCAAACCTCCACCAGCAACTACTGCTGCCATAAACGCAACGAGCTTCTTTTTTCTTGTAGCTAATAATGGCATAAATGCAAAAAGCCAAAATCCCATCGAGGCATCACCACATACAAACGAGCAGTTTTTATCACATTGCGAAGATATAACAAATGGTGGCTGGAAAATTTTATCACCATCAAATTGTTCAACCATCACTGGTCTTGGACGCCCCCAATGATCCTTAAATACATAATTAACAACTAAACCAGGGCCTATCCATAAGCACACTGCAACAAAGAATATAGCTTTTCTATACTTAATCTTAAACTTATCGATAAATAGTGATCCTAAAAGAAATAAAATTACAATTATTGAGAAAAATATTGGAAAAAACCTAGCAAACCAATGCAAAAATCCTAAAAAGCCATCATAACCACCAATAAACTGATGTGCGGACGAGTTATAAAAATGTCCTGCGAATTGTATATCTAAAATTGGGAATATAAGAAAGAATATCCATGCAAAAAAACAAACAACTAAACCCAATATGATATGAAATCTTGCCAAAATCTACCTCTCTAAACCTTCAAGCTTAATAAATTAGTAGTATAGTCTAACATTTTTAGAGTTTTTTTTGTTAAAATTATCAATTGGTTTTACTTATTAAGCATAATTATTTTAGAAAAATATGACAGATAACAACATAAACAAAACAAATCATGCAATTGGTAGGTTAAAGATAACCTTAGTAGTTATTTTAACAGCTAGCATAATATATCTTTTTATCGCTTTGTTTAGCTTTAATATTAATGACCCAGGCTGGAGTAGCGTTTCATCTGAAACCACAATAAAAAATTACGCTGGACCTGTTGGTGCATACATAGCAAGCTTCATACTCTCAATATTTGGTGTTATCGGCTTTATTTTACCTTTTTTACTTATTGATTTTGTCAGAATTCTCCTTATCAAGAGAAAACAACAAAGTCTTAGCTATCTTTTATTCGCCGTAAAAACTATTGGAATTATTGTTTTCATTCTATCCTGCTGTGGGCTTGCTGAGCTTTATCTTAGCTTTGCTAACTATTGGGTACCTCAACGCTCAGGCGGTATTCTAGGTTATGAATCAGTCAAACTCACAATCAAATATTTAGGCTCAGTAGGTGGTAGCTTTGCATTATTGATAGCGTTATTAGTAGGTCTAACGCTATATTCAGGCACAACATGGATATATCTTTTCAAAAACTTAGTGATATTTGTTACCAAAGCATTTAGTTATATCACAAAAGCAAAAACTAATGATGATAAAAATATTCCAGATATAAGTAACTTTGAAACTTTTGAAGCCAAAAATAACTTAACAAATCCACTTAATAAAGATAATAAAGTAGTCTCAAGCATCTTTGAAGATAACCAACAAACTCATAAAAAAGATGTTTTTAGAGAAGTTTTAGACAATACAAAAGTTACAAATGAGCTTTCATTCAAAGATCCTAAAACTGAATTGTTTCAAAAACCGGATTTAGAAATATTGGCAGATTCAGATTCAATCTTAGACCTAGATGTCGATGTCGATGTTGATCTGGATTCAGAATTATTATCACTGTCAGATAATGAAACTAAACCAGCAATGACAAAAGAGCAACTAAGGGCGATAACAACGACATCGACACTAACAAGCTCAAATGCTAATAAAGCTCTCAATAAAAAAATGCTGCCAGCTTTAGATCTACTTATAGAACCAGAAGCAAAACAAACTGTTATTTCTCAAGCACAGCTTGATGAGACATCTTCATTACTTGAGCAAACTTTAAATGACTTCAATATTAATGCAAAAGTCGTTGCAGCATACCCTGGACCTGTAATCACAAGGTATGAGATAGATCTTGCAAGAGGTACAAAGGTCAGCAAACTTACAAATATTGCCCAAGATTTAGCTAGAGCTCTATCTACTACTGCGGTTAGAGTTGTTGAGGTAATCCCTGGTAAACCATACGTAGGCTTAGAATTACCTAATCCAACTAGACAGATGGTGCGAATTAAAGAAGTATTAGCAGCACCAGAGTTTGTAAAATCTAAAGCCCCTACCCTAATGGGAATAGGCGTAGATATATCTGGTAAACCAACATTTGCAGAACTTGCAAAAATGCCGCACCTTTTAGTAGCTGGTACAACAGGCTCAGGTAAATCTGTTGGTGTCAATGCAATGATTCTTAGTATGCTATACAAATGTAGTCCTGATGAGCTTAAATTTATCATGATTGATCCAAAGATGCTTGAGCTTTCAATCTATGATGGTATACCACATTTATTGACTCCAGTTGTTACAGATATGACAGAAGCTGCTAACTCTTTGCGTTGGTGTGTTAAAGAGATGGAACGTCGCTATGCCTTAATGTCAGCTGCTGGAGTGAGAAATATTGCCTTACTTAATGATAAGATTGAGCAAGCAGAGAAAGCTGGTAGACCTCTCAAAGATACGATGTTTATTAAGATGAATCCTGAAAGAGCTCATGAGGCGCCATTACTCACAAAAATGCCATATATTGTCGTTGTCGCAGATGAGTTTGCTGATATGATTATGGTTGTTGGTAAAAAGGTTGAGGAATTAATTGCTAGACTTGCTCAAAAAGCCCGTGCAGCTGGTATTCATATAATTCTAGCAACACAAAGACCTTCTGTGGATGTTGTAACTGGACTAATAAAGGCAAATATCCCAACAAGGATGTCTTTTCAGGTATCATCTAGAATTGACTCTAGGACAATCCTCGATCAACAAGGCGCTGAGCAACTTCTAGGACAAGGCGATATGCTTTATCTTAAACCAGGTTTTGGTGCTCCTATGCGTATTCATGGTGCTTTTGTTGATGATGATGAGGTACATAGAGTAGTAGAAGCTTGGAAAGAATATGGTGAGCCAGAATATGTCCAAGACATTTTAGAAGCATCAGAAGATTCTGAAAATGGCAGTAGCCCAGGTAGCGGTGGCGACAGCGAAGACCCACTCTATAACGAAGCAGTAGAAATTGTAATCAAAACACAAAAGGCATCAATCTCTGCGGTACAACGTAAGCTAAAAATAGGCTATAACCGTTCAGCAAGACTGATGGAAGAAATGGAAGAGAATGGAATTGTTTCAGAAATGAATCAAAATGGTATGCGTGAAGTTCTAATAAAGAGAGACTCTTAAATGAAGAAGATAATTATATATTTTATACTTTTTTTTAGTATTCATATTAGCTTTGCTGATCCAGCTAGCGACCTTATAGAAAAAATAAAAAATATTCACTCAATGACTGCTAACTTCAATCAAAAACTTATAGATGGACAAACTAGCAATAACCTTAATTCAAAAGGCAATATGAGCCTTAAAAAACCACAATATTTTAAATGGATAACAACTTCTCCAAATAACCAAGAAATTGTCTCTAATGGTACAAACTTATGGATCTATGATGGTGACTTAGATCAACTTATCATAAAAAAAGTTTCTAATGATATAGCTCAGTTTCCTTACCTAATTCTTTTGTCAAGAAACACCAATAACATCAATAAACTTTTTACTGTCACAGAGCAAAATAACAATAGCTATATTCTAAAACCTAAAAATGACCAAATGATCGACAGCATAAAAATTAAGTTTACTTCAACTAACCAGCTTGAGTATTTAGAAATCTCAACATCACTAAATCAATTTACCAAAATTGAATTTAGCGATGTAAAAACTGATGTGAATATAAGTGATACAAGTTTTAATTTTAGAGCACCTGAAAATACTGATATAATTGATGAAACGAAATCTACATAGATATTTGGCTACTTTTTCTCAACCATATAAGCACCAGCTGCTCCTCCAGCAGCGCCAATACCAGCAACAGCCAGCCAAATACAACTATTCAGTGACATAGCTAATACAGCCACTATTAATAACTTATAGCTTTTCCTCATATAAGAAATAATAATATAAAACTATTCTAGAATTGAGTATACCAAGAAAACTAATTTGATTACAAGCACAAGCACAAACTTTTTGACAAAAATCCTAACCTATATAAATATTAACTGTTTTAAAAATATCAAAGTAATTTTCTAGAGAAAGCTTAAGTATAAAAACTAAAAATTATAGAACAATTTATAATATCTAATAGACAAATACAAAAACTCTTGTGCTAAAAGCTTAGAACCAGTATTAGACAATCAAATTACTCACTATCAAGAAAACTAACTTTTGGCTTTGCTTCTCTCTTGAAGATATTTCGGTGTTTTAATATTTCTTTCTTTTGAGATTCAGATTTTTGTGGATTTGCTCTATCAAACTCCTGTAAAAATCTGTCAACCTCACTCACATACGCTCTATCTTTTTTATTGTCAAACAAATGAGCTAAGCGCAATATAAGTTTCATCATAGACTGACCTCTCTTAAATACCATTTATAAATTATCTTGTAGCTTGCAAGTAATTATACTAAACTAAACATCAAAGTCACCCATAAACATTAAGCTTTTAAGTATTAGCAGATGACGTTAAGCCAAAAACCAAAAATAATTGGTATATTTTTAATGTTCCTTAGTCTTACCATGCTTACTCCTTTATTGGTTGACTATATATATGATGAAGATAATGCTTATCCATTTTTATTGAGTTTTACGGTAACATTTTTATGTGGTTTTTTACTTTGGCTTACTTCACGTAGATCAAATAAGAAACTTTCAAATAGAGATGGATTTCTCATAGTTACGCTTGTTTGGATGTTTGTAACAGTTTTTGGTGCAATACCGTATATGTCGTTTCCTGGACTAAACTTATCTTTTACAGATGCAGTATTTGAGTCTGTTTCTGGATTTACTACAACTGGTGGCACAGTGATTGAAGGGCTTGATAAACTTCCTCATAGTATTTTATTTTATCGTCAACAAACTGAATTTTTCGGAGGTATGGGTATTATTGTCCTATCAGTGGCAATTCTGCCTTTATTAGGTGTTGGTGGTATGCAACTATACAAAGCAGAAGTATCAGGCCAATGGAAGGATGATAAAATCGCACCTAAAATCTCAAGCACCGCTAAAGCACTTTGGATGGTATATCTTTTACTTACTTTCTTATGCTTTATCTCTTATCTACTTGTTGGAGTAGAACCATTTGATGCAGTATGCTATACATTCTCAACAGTATCAACTGGTGGTTTTGCACCTTCAGATGCAAGCATGACCGATAAACCATTCGGGATGCTTGTTGTATGTGCGATTTTTCTTTTCTTAGGAGCTACTAGCTTTAAAGCTCACTATATAGCTCTGTCAAAATTTAAAATAAGTCACTATTTTAAAAATATTGAGTTTAAAGCATATTTTTACTTCTTGTTTTTTACTTCACTTGTTGTATGTATCACAATGATTGCGCATACAAATGATCTTTCAAATATCTTCTCCATAGTTACTAATAGTATATTTCAGGTAATATCTATCAGTTCAAGTGCCGGTTTTGTTTCTGATAATAACTATTACTTATGGCCTAGCTTCTTGCCAATTATGCTAATGTTTATTGCTATAATTGGTGGCTGTGGTGGTTCTACTGCTGGTGGCTTAAAGATGATTAGAGCAATTCTATTTAAAGAAAAAGCTATACTTGAGGCTAAACGTGTCATCCATCCACAAGGTGTTTTTACTGTCAAACTAGGTGATATCCATATATCAGAACAAGCTCTTAATAGAGTTTCTGGATTTATCTCTGTTTATATTATAATTTTTGCTGGTGGCTGGCTAGCTTTGCTAGGTTGTGGTCTAGATATCACTACGGCATTTTCAACAATTGCTACTACCTTATCTAATGTGGGTCCAGGACTAGGCGATATCGGTTCAAATTTCAAAAACCTCCCTAAAGAAGCTCTATGGATATGTGACTTTGCGATGATTGCAGGGCGACTTGAGATATTTACAATTCTAGTGTTATTTATGCCAGATTTTTGGAGAAAATAATACCTTTAAATAAAATATATTAAAGCCCTCCAGACTCAACTAAATATGATAAGTTACCAACCCTATCGTACTCGATAGCATTTGCATATGTGATAACTTTGTAGTCTATATTAGAATTTTTACCTTGGCATTCTAATTTTAACAACTCATTTCTACCAGAGAGATAAGCTGTAAATGAGCCCGTTTTAGTAATCTCACCTTGTTTGCCTTTTGTATCTGCAGTATAGATAAATTTACAGCCTTGATTATCACCAATATACATATTTACAAGAAACTCAGTTGGTTTTTTATCAATAATATTAAAAATTCCACTTGGAGTAGAATCATAACGGAATCCAAAAGTATTATATGCTGTTAACTTCTTTTTGGAGTAGCCGTGCTTTAGTAAAGGAAGTTCTCGAGCTTGATATTTATCAGTTGCACAACTAGCCACCAACAAAGTCATAAATATAGCTATAATTATTTTCTTAGAAAAAACGATTTTTACTTTTTTTGAATACATAGTTATAACAGATAATTTAAAGACCGTAAATAAAAGAATAAACCCAAAAAGGTAGAGAGGCAATAAATTTATACTGATTTTTATTTATTATTCTTCAGTATCAATTTTTTCTTGTTGTTGCTGTTTTTTATACTCGTAGTAGTCTTTCATAGACAAACCCTTAGCTCTAAATTCGGCTTTTTCTGCTATCTCATCTAGACGCTTCTTAGAGTACTCGACATGCTCAGGAGCATAGTCTTCAACTGGCTGACCTTGTAAGTTAAATCTCTGTTTAAGCTCAAAAACTGCTTTATGGTAACGAGTATCACCGACATAGCGGCGTAATACATTTCGAAGTACCATCTTATCAACTGGCGCATAATTCTCATTCTGGTAGATTATTTCGATCTCTTCACTTATACCAATCTTAAGTGGTTTTTTATTGATTGGATCAAAACACTTTGGAAAACGATGGCATAACCACTTAAATAATCTAGCTTCTTCTTTTTGTCTTTCTTTCTCAATATCAACAGTTACTAAGATTTCTTGGTTATCTTCAAGTTGTGGATTTTGAAGTTCATCTACTATTTTATTATTTATTCTATGACCGTACTGTGGAATACGGATAAAAGAAGTATCTCTCTCTTCAACTTTCTTAGCCACTGTAGGCTTAGGAATACTCTTATTCTTTGAGATATTCTTATCTCTAGCTTGCTTCATTCTAGAAGTTTTTTCTTCTATTTTAGAAGAGCCACCTAACAAAGATTGTAACAGTGAAAAATCGTTTAATTTATTTCTACCTTCAGACATTTTTTATTTTATTAATAGTTATATAGGGTAAACCCTTTGTACACTTGAGTTATATCGTACTACAAAACTAATATATTTAGCAAGCAATAAAACATCAGTAATATTTTTTTTAACATCAATATGAATTAATATTGACAATTTTCATAAATTACATATAATATGATTCATCTTTTGTGGCTATGTAGCTCAGTTGGTTAGAGCACAGCATTCATAATGCTGGGGTCACTGGTTCAAGTCCAGTCATAGCTACCACAATCTCTCCCTTTATTTTCAATGCTTTAAGCCTTATAACAACGCATAAGACCATGAGTCTTAAAAATCTTGCGTAACAACTCGTTTACTTTTTTCCTGTAAGTAAATTTTGAATTAATAGAAATAAGTGTATGAATTTTTATTATATTTAATTGGTTTAGCTATTGCTAGAAGTATCAAAATAAGAAAATAAGTTAGATATCCTTAACAGCAGACAAAGCACTTATCATTTCTGAAGTTAGATTGTTGAAGCCTTTTGGTGAATTAGGAGTAAATATTACATTTGACTTGCCAGATTTTGTCATATTTTCTAGTGTATCTAAATATTGATACATCATTACTAAGGATGAAATATACTCAGAAGAAACTCCTTCTCCGGTACCTTCTTTGACATCTTCTATAGATACACGTAAGCCTCTAGCTATTGCTTTGCGCTGCTCTGCGATACCTTCACCAAGTAGTTTCATTGACTCTTTTTGACCTTCAGCTTCCTTGATTTTGATAAGCTTCTCAGCTTCAGCTTTTGCTTTTGTTGCTTCAAGCTGTCTTTGTGCCGCATTGATCTCATTCATTGAGCGCTTGACATTTTCCTCAGGATTAATATCAACGACTAATGATTTAATTATCGTATACCCATAAGTACTCATTTCTTCTGATAGCTCTTTTTTGATATCTAATGCTATAGCATCTTTATTCTCAAAAGACTCATCCAAACTCATACGCGGCAATGATGATCTAATCACATCAAAAACATACGATTCCATCTGAGCTCTGGCATTTGTGAGCTTATAAAACGCATCTACAGCCTTTGACTCTTCAACTAGAAATTGTACCGATACTTTCATATGCACAAATACATTATCTCTTGTTTTAGTCTCTGCGACGATATCAAGCTGCTGAACTCTCAAACTCACTTTACCAGCTATTCTCTCGATAAAAGGGATTCTAAAATTAAGTCCTGCTCGTTGAATTCTTACAAACTTACCGAATCTCTCTATAACATTTACAGATTGTGTTGCAACTATACTTATCGAAAAAGCTAATAGAAATACTGCCAACACTATCAAGAATATCAACCAAACCATCAACATTTTATATCTCCTATTTTATATAAACTACTACTGTGGAAAATCTACAATAATTTCATAATTACCTTTACTATCTTTATGCCAAACAAGTAAATCATGACCTGAGGCAACCTTACCATCCGAACTTGTCCAAATAAATTTCAGTATGACTAATTGATGATTTTGATCAAGATTTCTACAGTATTCATAATTAAGCTTAAGTTTACCCATATCTCTTTTACCAGAACTGTTTGCAGCAAAGTCATCGACATAATGTTTTAATACAGCGTTTTTAGTTGTATAAGGCTTACCACCACTCATATATATAAAATCATCAGCATAAAACGAAACTACTTTTTCAACATTTGCAGAATCCCAAGCCTGCTCCATTTGTATAGCCTTATTTTTTATATCATCAAAACTTTTATCACTACAATCTCCTGTTGCGTTTGCTGTCAAAGCAATTAGCATAGAGGCTATTATTATAATTATTTTCTTCATAAATTCTCCTAATCTGGCAGCGATAGAACTGTCACGTCTTTTGTTAAAACTTTTGGATTACTCTCAAATGGTCGCAAGCATTCAAAATGCAAAACTATTTTATACGGAACCTTTCTAAACTTCTTGGTAAGTTTAAGCTTAAAGTTATCCATACCACCCCATTTTGAATTTTGTATATCTACACTCTCGTGACTATAGCTATCATCATCAATGTAATCATAATCTGGCGAGATTAAAAACCATCTGTAACCATCTATAGAGTCTACCGGAAGTTCTATATTAAAGGTATATTGTTTACTACTTAAAACTACAGGTTTTGTATATAGCTTATCAACTTCTGCTTGAGTCATAGTTGCTAAACCTAGACAAGGAAAAAATAGCAAAAAACTAAATATTCGTCGCATATCTTAAATACAAACTTATCATCTAGATAAAATTATTATACAATTACAGCTGTTACAAATATACATATTAATTTTTCATAAAATGGCACTAGAAAAATTTGAACTTGAATTAGTATCTTTTAAAGATATTACTGATAAGGTTAGACACTTTGTTTTCAAAAGAACAGATGGTAAGCCTCTTGATTTTATTGCGGGACAATTTATTACGTTTCTGCTCACAGATGCAGAAGGCAATATAAAGCGTAGAAGCTATAGTTTAGGCTCATTACCTTCTGATAATATGCTTTTAGAGATAGGTATGACTTATGTTGAGGGAGGTATCGCCACAGATACTTTTTTTAATATGAAAGTTGGTGATAGCGCAGCTGCGATGGGACCAGCTGGTAGACTAGTACTAAAAAAAGATGAAGAAATCAGAAAGCTAATTTTAGTTGGTACTGGCACTGGTATTGTTCCATATAGAGCAATGTTCCCAGAACTACTAGAAAAAGCTGATACTACTGAGATACATATTCTTCTGGGTGTGCAATATCGCAAAGATGCACTTTATCAAGATGATTTTATTGAATTTGCTAAAAAGCATCATAATATCCACTTTAAATTATGCCTAAGTAGAGAAACTCAAGATCTTAAAGATTATGAAATTTCAGGATATGTACAAAATCAGTTTGAGAAAATAGGTTTAGATCCTGAAAAAGATGTAGTCTATGTTTGTGGTAACCCAAATATGATTGATGAATCATATGAAATGCTTACACAAGCTGGATTTAACGCTAAAAATGTTCGCCGTGAAAAGTATATTTCTTCGAATTAAACTTGATACTGTGGATAATTTAGGCTAAAATCGCTAAGCTATTCTACTAAAGAGGATATGGTGCTTAGATGAGAGAGTCTAAGTGGCGATGTCAGATTATAAAAATAAGGAAACTATAAAAATGAGACAAGAAATTCATCCTAAATATACAGAAGTAACTGTAACTTGTAGCTGTGGTAACACTTTCGTTACAAGATCAACAGTTGGTAAAAAAGAAATGAACATTGATATCTGTTCAGAATGCCACCCATTCTATACTGGTAAGCAAAGAATCGTTGACACTGCTGGACGTGTTGATAAGTTCAAGAAGAGATTTGGCGGCATGAAAAAAATATAATTAGTTTTTTCATTTATCGCAGCAAATTAAACCAGCCTTGTGCTGGTTTTTTTGTATCTTTTTTTATTTCAATCTCAGAAATTAAGATCAGTCATCTCAAAACACTTTATTTTGGCTCACTCAGCAAACGAATTAAATATGAGATTTTTATGGTAGATTATATAAATCTAGGCGTTATAGACAAATTTTTTACTAGCATTACACCCCCAACTAGCAACAACCCATTGAAGACTCATAATATCTATTAATATATTCATCTAAGGAAATTTTATCATTAGCAACTAATTCTTTTTCTGCAACAACAGATTGGCTAGCTTGCTCTTTTAATCTAGCGACAACTACTGATGGAAGCTCATAACTTCTAAATTGTTGCGATACTTGACGAGATATCTCTAAGATAAAATTTTTATAACCATGCTCTCTAGCTAATTCTATTATTTTAGCTGAAGGTGTTTGCGAGATATCTAATACTTTACGCTTTTGAATTTCAACAGCATTTAAATATTCTTTAGACATTTTCTTAGCAACTGCTTCAATTTTGTCAAATAATTGTAAAGCATAATCTTTTAAAAGTATTTCACTATTATCATCAAGTTTTTTAAGCTTAAGTTGTGGATTACGTCCTTGTATTGCAACTGCAGTTAAATTTTGTTTTGCCTGTTTGATAATATCTTTATGATATTTTTTAGCATCTTTCTCTAGACAAGTCATCAACATTGCTTCAACAAAAAGTGCTGTATCTTTACTTATACCCACCGGCTCAAATGGATCGACATCAAGAACTCTAACCTCAATATACTCAACACCATGGTTATATAAAGCACAAGCAGGTCTCTCGCATCTTTTAGCAATTTGCTTAGGTCTAATTGCGCTGTAATATTCATTCTCTATCTGTAAAATACTATCATTTAACTGTATTCTTTGTCCTTGAGAATTATAAAGACCTATACGCTTATAATCAGCAAAAGTATCATCAGTAGCTTGGATTAAATCTTTAACATATGCCTTAACATTATCATATGATATTGCTAAATCTTTTTGTGCAGGGCTTGTATAGCCAAGGTCACTCATTCTCAAGCTTGTAGCATATTCACCAACATAAAACTCATCATCCAAAACTGATAAATAATCAGGTTTATTTTTAACAGAAGTCTTAGCACATATAGGACTAGCACCAAAAAGATACGGTAAAAGCCACATAAACTCAAAATAGTTATTAAGCACATCAAAATAAATATCTGATATTGATACTTGCTTCTTATTAGCAATATTACTAATTAAGTCTTTATCAAAAGAAAAATTATAATGTATCCCAGAAATTATCTGCATAATTTTACCATATCGCGCAGATAGTCCTTTGCGATAAACACGCTTCATTCGCCCGGAATTTGAGCTCCCAAAATCTGCTTCCTGTATATCATTATCGTTAGCAGATAATGGCATACTTGTATTAAGGATAATTTCATCATTGGGCATGTTCTCTAGAGTAAACGCTGATAGTTGATATAGCTCACTAATGGCTTTATCTATACTATCATGCGGTTTAGTTATCAGCTCAAGCAAATTTTCAGAGAAATCAACAGTAATACTATTATTAGTCAGTTTATGACCTAAACCATCAGGGTGATTAGAAGTTGCTAAATTACCACAATCAGTAACTCTTAAAGTTTCTCTTTCTATACCACGTAGATTATTTATTTTTTTGAAATCGTACATTATTATCCTAAATAAGTTTTTCACTAATGATTTTAAACTAGTTATTAAATTATTATTTTAGTGTTTTTAGAGATTTAAATCCTCCTAATAGCAGGATAGTTACTAAGTAAACACATACTCCTATAAACACTATCAAAGCTATACTCTTGAGTCTACCAAACATTGATAATGTAATCCAATAACTATCACTTAGATTAAATAATTTTAATACCAAAACCATAGCTGTACTGGCAACTATAATTTTAATAATTGTTATAAAAGGTAAATAAGTAGCTATAAATAGTTTAAAACTAAAATCACAAAGCACCCACAGCTGAATAAATAAATTTAGAAACGCCACAGATGAGCTAGCTAATGCCAAATATACAAAAGCATATTTGTCATAACTAAAGAAATTTACAATAGATATATCTAAGCATATTGTAGTTATCAAAGATACTAAACTTATGTAAAAAACTATCGTTGTCTTATTTTGTGCATAAAGTGCCGAAACAATAACTCTAACTACTACAAAACAAAATAATGACATTAAATATCCAAGCATTGCTAAATAAGTAAAATCAACATCATTTAAACTAAATTTACCATAGTAAAATAATGAAATAACTATAGGCTTTGCTAGCACGAATAAACCAACTATAGCAGGGATTGTCACTAACAGTGTAAAACTTATAATTGCTGCTAAAGTCTTAAAGAATTGCTGTTTATCCCTTCTGCAATCAATCAAATATGGGATCATCACCGTAGCAATTGCTGTACCAAAAACTCCATACAAAAATTGATTGACTCTATCAGCATAATACAGCCATGCTAGACTTCCCGAAAGTAAAAATGATGCAAAGAATGTCTCAACAAGGCCATTAATCTGTAATATTGCCGTACCAAGAAAAGCCCCAGGAAGTTTACGCAGAAAAATCTTTGCGCGATTATCCTTAACTAAAAAAACATCCCCACTAAAGCTAATTTTACCGATTAATTTTATAAGGCTATAACCACCTATGCTTACCTGAATAATACCAGCTAACAAAACAGCATAAGCAACACTATATATAGGTACATTAAATCTAGGAGATATAACCACACCAATAATCATCACCACATTTAGAACTATTGGCAATAATGATGATATAACATATTTACTATAGCTATTTAAAATTGCTGAAATTACTCCCATAACACCATTAAAAAGCACATACGGTATCATTATTACAAACATGCTTTTCACGAGTGCTAAAACACTTATTTCATCAATAAAACCATAAGCATAAATACCAACCCAAATATTACTAAATGCTATCGCCAAGAGCGTAACAATAAACAAAAACAAAGCTATAAAATATAAGATCGTTATAATGAATTTATTATTTCTTTGATTAATGCTACCGTTTAGATATGGGTTTATAATCTGTGTTAGTGTTCCTGAAGAGGTTACCTTACGGATAAACTCAGGAAATCTAAAAGCGACTAAAAATGCCTGCAAAGCTGTTCCACTGCCAAAAAAACTTGCTAATAGTAAATCCCTAACAAAGCCGAGCAGTTTTGATAAAAACAAAAATATAGAAACGATTAAACTGTTTGAGAAGAATTTTCGCATTTTTTAGTAGAGTAAATAGGTGCTATTTAGAAGCTACAGCATTTTGCCAGCTACTTCTCAAACTTTCCTGCTCTTTGGTAGCTAGCTCTAACTCTTGTTTTGATAATTTAATTTTAGCAAGTTTTCGCTGGGCTTGTTTAAGACCTTTATCAGAGATATCTGGCATACAGTACTCATTAAACTGAGTCCAGAATCTAAGTGCTGGATTTTTATATAACTCGATAGCTTCTGCTAGATAAGCATATTTAGCGACTTTGTTATCAGTTAAATCTGCAATTACAACAAATGCTGGAGCATATGGCTGCTGTATCGCTTCACGCGCATATTTATACGCAAGTTTATTATCTCCTTTTGCTATATATGCTTTTGCTAGACCAGTTTCTACAGGAGATATATGGTCTAGCTCATACGCTTTTTGATACCATTGAATAGCAAAGTCAGGACTCTTTGGTAAACCTGCCAAACCACTTAAATATGTATCACCAATTAGTGCTCTACCAATCGATATACAGTATGGATAGTTTTCTATAAAGCTTCTTTCATTATTCATCAAGTAAGCGTTACGTGCATCTAGACTACCATTAGCAATAGCTAACTTATACCATTTATAAGCCTTAGAAAAATTTGGACCAGGAACTTTACCTGCTCTGACGTAAAGGTTTGCTAATTGATTTTGAGCAATATCATAGCCCAAATTAGCTGATTTTATAATATATTGTATACCTTTTTTCTGATCTACGTTGACATCATCAGAACCAAAGAAATATAATTCCCCAATCAAATATACTAAGTACGCGTATGATCTAGCACCTTCTGGATTTTTTGGAGCACCATTTTTTTGGTAAAAATTTACTGCCCATAGTGCATCTTCTAGAGCTGTCTTATCACTTGAATCAAGTTGAATATTTGCCTCTGCTAGAAGACCAGTTGCACGCGCATCAGTTTTCAAATATGGCTTACAAGACTCTAAAACTTTTTCATAGTGTTGATTTAAACCATCTTTATAACATTGCTCCAAAGTCGCATATGATGAACTAAAAAACAATATTGATAAAAAAGCAACTATAAATTTAGCTTTCATCTATTTCTCCTGCAATACAAAAACATCAAGCGTCACATTTTTAAAAGTATAATACACTTTTGCATAAGATTTATAGAGATTTTTAGTAAAAATCTACTTGTCTACCTTGAGCTAGATATTTTATATGTATCTTAGTGGTATTTAATGGTAAAAAACCTTTACCTTTCTCAGGCCACTCGATAAAGCAAATATCTTTTTGATTGAAATAATCACGTGCACCTATCCATTCTAACTCTTCTGGGTCAGCCAACCTATATAAGTCAAAATGATAAATATCAAATTTGTCAAATTCATAACTCTCAACTAGAGTATAAGTGGGACTTTTTACATTACCAGTATAACCAAGTGCCTTGAGTATACCCTTGACAAACGTAGTCTTACCCGCACCTAAATCACCGTACAAATAGATAATCTGACCAGGCTTTAGCTGTTGAGCATACTCTTTGGCAAGTTGATACATTTGTTCTTCATCATTTACTAGTATACTTTTCATAATGTCTTATAAACTCTCCTGCTAACACAAAAGATCCAAACACTACCGTGACCGTATCTTTTTTTGCTAGATAAACACTACTTAAATCTTTGTTATAATCTACACGAATTATCTGTTGTAATTTAAATTCTTGTTTTATCTTTTCAAGATCAGCTGCTCTTGAGTCAAGATATTTAAGATCTATGACATCCCACTTATAGATACGCTCTTTAGCTATATTAAGTACTTCGCGTATATCTTTGGTTGCTAAGATGCCAAATATTGCCTCATAGCGAATATTTCTGTCTGCAAATTTACTCTCTAAGAGCTCAAACAAATGTCTGACAGAAGCAGGATTATGCGCAACATCAACTACAACATAACTATTATTTAATGAATCATTCTTTAGGGTTGCAAACCTTGCTCTTGCCCTTATATCCTCAAGATTTGGGATATATGCTATTTGCATTCTATAAAAAAGATATTCTGCTATCCCCATGGCAATATTATAACTATGAGTAAAACACTGTTTTGAACTATATTCATAATTATTTTGATAAACTATCGCACCTATTGTTTGTGCATATTCATAGACACTCCGTGGCATTTGTGAACCCAGAAAAAGAGGAACCTGTGACCTTGATATTCCAGCTTTTTCAAAACCTATCTTATCAAGAGTATCACCCAATATCTCACAATGATCAAAGTCAATATTTGTAATAGCTGTTATATCAGCATCAATTATATTTGCTGCATCTAATCTACCGCCAATACCAACTTCTAAAATCAAATAATCAAGCGCTATTCTCTGCGAATAAATACAAAGGCATAAAAAAGCAATCTGATAATACGAGAGGCGATATTCAGGAGTTAATTCTTCTAATCTCTCTAATACCTCCAAAAGAACACTATCAGATATTGGCTCTTTATTTAGTGAAATCCTTTCATTAAATTTAAAAACGTGTGGCGAAGTGTGACTTAAAACTTGTTTGTTATTCGATACTAATAGTTCTTCTAACATAGCTACTGTCGTACCTTTACCATTAGTACCAGCTATAGTTATGACTTTAAACTTTTTAGTAAAATTAAATCTACTAAGAATTAGTGATAAATCAAGAAGATCACAGCAAAGAGCATCAGACTTAGCCATTAATTTAGCTATTTTAATTTCGACGCTCATTTTTTGATTACAAATTAAGCTTGTTGTTCAGACTTATACTCTAAAGGTTGAGAATAGTTTATTTTTGTAAGATTAGGCATTAGTTTATCTATTAGTTTAGCAACTTCACCTCTTAAGTTTCTACGATCAACAATCATATCAACCATACCTTTCTCTACTAAAAATTCACTTCTCTGGAAACCTTCCGGTAATTTTTCTCTTACAGTTTGCTCGATTACTCTAGGGCCAGCAAATCCAATCAAAGCTTTTGGCTCTGCAATATGGATATCACCAAGCATAGCAAGTGAAGCAGACACACCACCAGTTGTTGGGTCTGTCAACACTACCAAGTATGGTAGTTTAGCTTCTGCTAATTTTTGTAAAGCTGCACTAGTCTTTGCCATCTGCATTAGTGAGAACAATGATTCCTGCATTCTAGCACCACCACTTGCTGTGAAGCAGATAAATGGTACTTTTTTCTCCATAGCAAGCTTGACACCTCTAACAAATTTCTCACCTACTACAGAACCCATAGAACCACCTAGGAACATAAAGTTAAAAGCTGCAGCAACTACAGGGAAACCTTTAACAGTTCCTTCCATTACCACTAAAGCATCTTGCTCTTCAGTTTTTTTCTGTGCCTGAGCTAATCTATCCTTATAAGTTTTTGTATCTTTAAACTTAAGCATATCAACAGGCGAGACATTTGCAAAATACTCTTGCATACTATCTCTATCAAAGAATAGGTTTAGTCTGTTTCTAGCAGAAATTCTATAGTGGTAATTACAGCTTGGACACACTGACTTATTGTTATGTAGTTCTTCTGAATATAGAGTTACACCACAATTAGGGCACTGACTCCAAACTCCAGATGGCATATCTTTTTTCTGTGCTTCTAAACCAAGACTTCTACCAATTACTCTAGTTAACCAACTCATTTCCAATCTCCTCCTAAATATTTATTAGATCAGATATATCTTAGCCGAAAATCTCAGTATCACTGAAGAAATATCTTATCTCTTGTACTGCTGTATCTTCTGCATCTGAGCCATGGACAGCATTTGCATCGATACTATCAGCAAAATCAGCTCTAATAGTGCCTGCTTTAGCTTCTTTAGGGTTTGTTGCGCCCATTAACTCACGGTTTTTTGCTATTGCATTTTCACCTTCTAAAACTTGTATCATCACATGGCCTGAAATCATAAACTCAACAAGCGCACTAAAAAAAGGTCTATCTTTATGTACAGCATAAAATCCTTCAGCTTCTGCTTTTGACAAATGCTTCATTTTAGCTGCAATAATTCTTAATCCTGCTTTCTCAAAGCGGCTATAGATCTCACCAATTACATTTTTCTCTACAGCATCTGGCTTAATTATAGATAAAGTTCTTTGTTTAGTCATTTTAAATTATTCTCCAATAGTTAATTAAGTCAAATTATAGCACTTTTATTCATGAAATATCAAAAGTAGTAATTAATTATTAGAATTTTCGATAGCTGCTTGAATATAAGATTCAAACAATTTATGCCCATATCTCGGTGTAGAAGTAAACTCTGGATGCGCTTGACATGCTATAAACCATTTATGCTCAGGAATTTCTATAAGCTCCATCAATTTATTATCTTCAGATCTTCCTGAGAAAATCAAACCAGCTTCTTCAAGGCGCTCAACATAGCTACTATTTACTTCATAGCGGTGACGGTGCCTTTCGATCACCTCATCAGCTTGGTATATTTCTCTAGCACGCGAACCTTGCTTTAAGACACACTTATAGCCGCCTAGACGCATTGTTCCACCTAAGTCTGAATTATGAGTTCTTTGATGAAGCGTGCCATCTTCTGCTTGCCATTCTGTTATTAATCCAATCACTGGATTTGCTGTTGTTGGTTCTAGCTCACTAGAATGAGCGTCTTTTATACCTAGAATATTTCTAGCGTATTCTATAACAGCCAACTGCATTCCTAGACATATTCCCAAGAAAGGAATCTGATTCTCTCTGGCATATTTTATCGAAGTTATCTTGCCTTCAACCCCCCTACTACCAAAACCACCCGGTACTAAAATAGCAGCAACATCTTTGAAGTATGATTCAACGTTATTATCAGTAACCTCTTCTGAATCAACAAATTTTATTTTTACTTTAACGCCTTTTTTATATCCTGCATTATACAGTGCCTCATTTAGTGATTTATATGCTTCTGTTAATGAAACATACTTACCAACCATTGCAATAGTGATTTCACCTTTGACATTTCTGATAGTATTTACAACATCTTGCCATTCAGATAGATCAGCTTCTTTAGTATTTAAGTTTAAAAGCTCAACAAGTTTTGCATCAAAACCTTGCTGGTTATACTTAAGTGGCACTTCATAAATCGTATCAACATCTTCTGCTGTAAATATACAGTCCTGATCAACATTAGTAAAAAGTGCGATTTTACGTTTCTCACTATCATCAAACTTTTTCTCGCAACGGCAAACTAATACATCAGCTTGTATTCCAATTCCTCTTAACTCCTTGACAGAATGTTGGGTTGGTTTTGTCTTGAGTTCGCCAGCAACTTTTATATAAGGTAAAAGAGTTAAGTGTACAAACAATGTTCTATTTCTACCTAACTCTATTCTTAGCTGCCTAATTGCCTCTAAAAATGGTTGCGACTCGATGTCACCAACAGTACCACCAATCTCTACAATTGCAACATCAACATCATCTGCGATACCACTACAAATACGCCTTTTGATCTCATCAGTGATATGTGGAATTACTTGGATAGTAGCACCGAGATAATCACCCTTACGCTCCCTTCTTAACACACTTTGGTAGACCTTACCTGTTGTAAAGTTATTTGCTTGAGTCATCTTATTACGGATAAAACGCTCATAATGACCTAAGTCAAGATCAGTCTCGGCACCATCTTCGGTTACAAAAACTTCACCATGTTGCAATGGACTCATAGTACCAGGATCAACATTGATATATGGATCAAGCTTCATCATTGTTACATTAAGACCACGACTTTCTAAAAGAGTAGCTAAAGATGCGGCTGTTACGCCCTTCCCAAGTGAGGATACTACCCCACCTGTGACAAAAATAATTTTAGTGTTAGAATTCATTTAGACACATGAAAATATAAAAAATCATGGAACATAATAATAACATTTTTAAAAAAATGTTACCATTTCAAAATACATTATTAGTTAATTTTTACATTTAGTAAAAGTTAAAAGATCGCCTTCATCATAATAGCTAAACATTCTAACTTACCAAAACATCTACAAACTAAGCACAATAACTACATAATGAAATAGTTCAAAAAATTTTCAAATGGTATGATTTTTATATTTATTTGCTAGCAAATACTGATAATCTAAATATATAAACCAATAAACAAATTCTTTTATGAAAAGTTTGAGAAAAATACAAATGCCTGATACTCTAGCAATATTGTTTTGTATTGCTATCCTTGTAGCTATCACAAGTTATTTTATACCTGTAGGTAAGTTTAATGTAAAAAAGATTCAATACGCTTCTGATGGTCAGACATATTCAAGAAGTGTACTTATTGCAGATAGTTTTAGATACAAACTAGATTCTCAAGGTAATCCCCAAACAGCTCCTGTTAAAATATTTGCAACTGAAAATGCTGAGAATAGAGGTTTTACAAACTTTATTTATGATGGTATTACCTCGGGCTCTAAAGATGGCGGTGCTGTTGCAATTATAGCTTTCTTGTTAATTATAGGTGGTTCTTTTGGAGTTCTTCTTAGGACAAAAGTTATTGATCAGTCAATACTTCGTGTTGTTAATAAATTTCAAAATAACAAAATTATCCTACTCCCTGTCTTATGTTTTATTTTTTCTTTGGGTGGTGCGGTATTTGGCATGGGTGAGGAGACAATACCTTTTATTATGCTTTTAGTACCTATTTTTGTACTTATAGGTTTTGATGCTTTCACTTGTACTGTAGTCATATATTTAGCTACTCAAATTGGATTTGCAACCTCATGGATGAATCCTTTCTCAGTTAGTATCGCACAAGGGATTGCCGAGCTTCCTATCTTATCAGGAAGCCTTTTTAGAATAATTATGTGGTTTATATTTACATTATCGATAAGTATTTTTGCGGTTTTTTATGCGTTAAAAATACAGAAAAATCCTCAATCATCAACAATGTATATTCATGATAATCTCTATAGAAACTCAGATGAGCATAATCTTGAGCAAATTCAAAAGATGTGTATCTACTCATGGTTAATACTTTTGAGTTTAATCGCTACCATTGTGTGGCTAGTGTATGGCGTAGTAGAGCTTGGCTATTATATCCCAGAAATTGCGACACTTTTTACAATATTAGGCTTATTAACTGGAATGTTTGCTATAGTTGGTAAAGTAAATGGTATGAACTTAAGCATTGCTATTGATGCTTTTAAAAATGGTGCCAAAGATCTTTTACCTGTTTGTTTAATCATTGGTTTTGCTTATGGTCTGATATATCTTATGGGTGGTTCAAACCCTGAAGACTATACGATGCTAAATACTATCTTACATTATGCATCTGAGATTATTTCTGGTACTAATCAATATGTTTCCGCATTAGGAATGTTTTTCTTCCAATCGATATTTAACTTCTTTGTCACCTCTGGCTCAGGTCAAGCAGCTCTTACCATGCCAATTATGTCACCATTAGCAGACTTAACGGGATTAAGTAGACAAATCGCAGTCTTAGCTTTCCAACTTGGCGATGGCTGGACACACTGTCTAATGCCTACATCTGCTACACTTATGGCTGTTTTAGGTGTTGCCAGAATACCTTATGGTTTATGGCTAAAATTCATCTTTAAATTCTATATATATCTGATGACTTTAAGCTCAATTATGATACTTATTGCAGTTTATATTGGATATAAATAAAAGAATTAAACTTATTAGCTTTTACTCTTCAGGGCTTCTAATGATTAAAGCTAGATCAGATTAAATTAACGATCTTATACATTGACTTTTCAATATATATATATACTTATGCTTAAATTTAAATAAAACTAATTTAACCAATGAAAAAATTATTAACTTGTTCGATTGTTACAATATTACTATTACTTACAGGCTGCATAAACAACAAAAATAATGAGCTTGATATTACTATTGATACTTCAAATCCAAGTATTCCAGAATTTGTTGTTCCAGCATCTATACCATCTTCGCAAGCTATAGCTTATAATTTTAGCTTTGCCAATGGAACATGCACAAATCCAGTTGCAGGCAATGCAAATGGTAGTTTAAATAGTCCAGCACCAACTTCAGGAAACACTTATAAAGCAGATAGTTTTATCGTTGATAATGCAATTTTTGCATTTAGTGCCTGTAGTAGTGGCACTATCATTAGTATTTCTTTTAATGGTGGTAAAACACTTTCTTATAGAATTCCTTAAACAACGATTTCAAGTAGGACAACCCCTGTAAAAAAAGAACTTATTTTTTTATAAAAACTATCTGATATATTTATTGACAAGCTTAACAAAAGCCATTGGATCTTCTATCTTAGCACCTTCAACAAACATCGCCTGAAGAAGTAAAAGCTCAGATAAATCAGCAAATATTTCTGTATCTGCTTCATTTTTTAGCTTCTGTACAAGATTATGCTCTGCATTAAGCTCTAAGATAGGCTTCATACCCATACCAGGCATAAACCCTTGACCAGCCTCTTCCATCATCTTCTGCATGTGTAAACTCATACCATAGTCATTTACAACCACACAGCTTGGAGAATCTGTCAAACGCTTAGACAAGCGTACATCTTCAACTTTATCTTTTAGAACTTCTTTAATTTCTTTTAGAACTTTCTCAAAGTCTTTTGACTCTTTCTCAAATTTCTCTTTGTTCTCTGGAGTTTCAAACTTATCAAGGTCAATATCACCTTTGATAATTGATTTCATATGCTTACCATCAAACTCAGTCAACGTAGACATCATCCACTCATCAATTCTATCTGTCATCAAGATAACTTCGATACCTTTCTTCTTGAATGCTTCAAGCTGAGGATTATTTGCAGCAGCCTTATAACTATCAGAAGTGATATAGTAAATTGTATCTTGACCTTCTTTCATGCGTGAGATGTAATCAGCTAATGATACAGTCTGCTTAGCATCGCCACTTTCAGTAGTCGCAAATCTTAATAAGCCTGCAATCTTTTCTTTGTTTGAGTAATCATCAGATACACCTTCTTTCAGCACTTGACCAAAACTATCCCAGAATTTTTGATATTTTTCTGTATCTTTACTAGCTAGCTTCTTCAATTCGCTTAGGATTTTAGTAGTTATCGCTTTTTTAATCTTATCGATAACTTTATTATGCTGTAATATTTCACGTGATACATTAAGTGGTAAATCAGCAGAATCAATCACACCCTTAACAAATCTTAAATATGGAGGTAATAATTCCTTATTCTCCATAATAAAGACTCTACGCACATATAGCGATAACCCATAATCCTTATCCCTATTCCAGAAATCAAAAGGTTTATTTTGTGGAATATAAAGTAAGCTATTATATTCAAGATTACCTTCAACCTTATTATGTATCCACATTAAAGCATCCGAAAAATCATGGGAAATATACTTATAGAACTCTTGATATTCCTCATCAGTAACTTCATCTTTAGATCTTAGCCAAATAGCCTTAGTATTGTTTATTGTCTCATACTCATCTTTGATAGTTTCTTTACCATCTTTATCATGCTCAACTTTTTTCATTTGAATTGGAGTATTGATACAATCTGAATACTTATTAACTAGTCCTTTAAGTACGTAATACTCAAGCAAATCTAGATGTTCTTTCTTGATATGAAGAATTATTTCTGTACCACGCTTCTCTTTTGTAATAGTCTCAACTGTAAAGCCATTTTGTGCATCAGAAACCCATTTAGTAGCTTGAGATTTATCCTGACCTGCTTTTCTAGTTCTAACTGTAACTTTATCAGCAACGATAAATGATGAATAAAAACCAACACCAAACTGACCAATTAAATCATTATCTTTGCTCTTATCACCAGTTAAACTTTCCAAGAATTTCTTAGTACCTGACTTAGCAATTGTACCGAGGTTTTCGATGACTTCTTCTTCAGTCATACCGATACCATTATCGCTAACTGTTATAGTTTTTGCATTTTTATCAAAATCAATTCTGATAGCATAATCAGTATCATCTTCATTCAAAGCTGCATTTGAAATACTCTCATATCTTAATTTCTCAATAGCATCAGAACTATTCGAGACAAGTTCTCTTAAAAATATCTCACGATTTGAATATAGTGAGTGAATTACAAGATGAAGTAATTTATCTACCTCAGTTTCAAAAGTATATTTTTTTTCTGACATTTATATAACCCTCTCTTGTTATACATTTATAAATAATCTTAAACAAATAACTATATGAGAGTGGTAATTAGTTTTTTCAAGTAATTTTTACATTTATATCTATACAAACTATAAAAATCTATCAGGGTAAAAAGAATTTTTTTAGGAATGAAATTTAGATAAAATACAAAAGAATTATTCTTCGTCAGCTGCTTCTTCAACTTCTGGTCTATCAACCAATTCAATGAAAGCCATAGGAGCCTTGTCACCAAATCTATAACCACATTTAAGAATTCTAGTATAACCACCAGCTCTTTCTGCATAACGAGCACCAAACTCTTCAAAAAGTTTAGTTACAGCAGCTTTATTTCTTAAGAAATCAAACGCCTGTCTTCTTAAAGCAACTGATTGTGCTTTAAACTCATTTGAGTTAGTGTCTAGTTCGTTTCTTAACTTATGCTCTCTCTTAGCTAAAGTTACTAAAGGCTCAACGATTGTTCTTAATTCTTTAGCTTTTGGTAAAGTAGTTTTGATAAGTTCATGATTAATCAAAGAAGCTGACATATTCTTAAACATAGCTTTTCTATGACTACTAGTTCTTCCAAACTTTCTACCTTGTTTACGATGTCTCATAGTAATTACTCCTTTATAGTTAATATTATATGATTACTATATTTGTTATTTTCCTTCAACTAGTTCTCTAAAATTGTCAATTTGAACACCTAGAGATAAGTTATTATCTATTAAAATTTGCTTGATCTCATTAAGAGATTTCTTACCTAGATTAGGTATCTTCATTAGCTGTGATTCAGAATACTGCACTAAATCTCCAAGATACTTGATATTCTCAGCACGCAGACAATTGGATGATCTCACAGTTAGTTCCAAATCATCAATTGGTTTAAGAAGAATAGGATCAATATTAGAATCTATTAATACATCACCTGTTTTACCATTACTAGGTACTCTTAAAGATACAAACACTGATATTTGCTCACAGAAATACTCTAAAGCTTTTGTAACAGCCGCTAGTGGTTCTATAGTACCATTTGTCTTTACAAATACTTCCAAAGTCTCACTATCACCATTATCAAAAACCTCAAAAGCAACTCTCTTAATAGGGTTAAAATCAGCATCTACAGCTATATCACCAACTCTCTCAAGTTCCGTTGGTATCGCAGAAAGTATACCAACATTTCTACCTATGCTCACAGTAGCAGTCAAGTTAAATGCTCTTTGATTTGTCAAAGTAGCTATTGGCTGATCTTTATTTATTATTTCTACACCCTGAGTTGTTTTAAAGTCTCCAGCGCTAACTACACCTGACTTATTTACAGATAGTTCTAAATCTAGTCTATCTATACCTTTATCAAGCTTTATCGCAACCTTTTTCAAATTAGAAACAATTTCAACAACATCTTCTTTGACATCTTCTAAAGTAGAGTATTCATGTAATACATTAGCGATGTTTACTTTAATTATAGATGCACCTGATAGTGAAGATAATAAAACCCTTCTAATAGAGTTACCAAGGATATGAGCCATACCTTTTTCTACAGGAGAAAGTTCAACTTTATAGCTAAAAGCTCCTAAGTCTTCTTTAAGCTGTATATTAGGTACAAATTCCTGCTTTGAATTATTATTACTCACTAAAAAATCTCCTTGAAATAAGGCTATAAACGAGTCACTAAAAAATAATAATAAATTATTACTTAGAGTAAAGCTCGATGATTAATTGTTCATTTATATCTGCTGATAGTTCAGATCTATCTGGTGAAGATTTCATAGTACCTTCTAATGAATCAGTATTAACATCAATCCAAGAAAGTTCTTTTCTATGTTTAGCAAGTTCTACAGCATTTTGAATTCTTAGTTGTTTCTTAGCTTTTTCTCTAACTGCAACTACATCACCAGCTTTCACTTGAGCAGATGGAACATTACAAGTATGCCCATTCACCATGATACCTTTATGAACTACTAGCTGCCTTGCTTCTGCGCGTGTAGCAGCAAAACCCATTCTGTAAACAACATTGTCTAGTCTTGACTCTAGTAGCTCTAGCAATGTAGCACCAGTATTACCTTTTCTTCTGCTAGCCTCAACATAGTATTTCTTGAATTGACCTTCTAAAATACCATACATACGACGAACCTTTTGCTTTTCTCTTAACTGTAAACCATAGTCAGATAGGCGCGCTCTTCTTGCTCCATGTTGACCTGGTGCAGTATTCATTTTGCATTTTTCATCGTTAGCTTTTACACCACTTTTCAAAAATAAGTCAGTACCTTCTCTTCTAGAAAGTTTACATTTTGGTCCTAGATATCTAGCCATTATTAAATTCCCTTTAAAATATTAAACACGACGTTTTTTAGGAGGACGGCAACCGTTATGAGGTAATGGAGTCACATCTGTTATGCTTGTTACTTTCAAGTTTTTAGCGTTTAAAGCTCTAACAGCAGAGTCTCTACCTGAACCTGGTCCTTTTACTAAAACATCTACGTTTTTTACACCATACTCAGCAGCCATATCAGCAGCTCTCTCAGCAGCTACCTGAGCAGCGAAAGGTGTACTTTTTCTCGAACCTCTAAAGCCACTACCACCAGAAGTCGCCCAAGATAAAGCATTACCTTGTCTATCTGTAATAGTTACTATAGTGTTATTAAAAGATGAGTAAATATGAGCAACTGCATCAGTCACTACTCTTTTTACTTTTTTCTTTGATGATCTAACAGACTTAGCCATATAATCTACCCTTTAATCTTATAGTTATAATTGTATTTTACGCCTTAATTGGCTTTCTTGGACCCTTACGAGTACGTGCATTAGTCTTCGTTCTTTGTCCTCTTACAGGAAGGCTACGACGATGTCTTCTACCTCTGAAGCAGCCTAAGTCCATAAGTCTTTTTATGTCCATAGAAACTTCACGGCGTAAATCACCTTCTACCGTAAATTTAGCAACCTCTGTTCTTAAAGATTCAACCTGATCTTCTGATAAATCTTTAATCTTAACAGTTGGGTCTACATTGCAAGTTTGGCAAATTTGTTGCGCTCTTGTTTTACCTATTCCATAAATTGAAGTTAATCCTATCACTGTATGTTTATGAACAGGAATATTAACACCAGCTATACGAGCCATCTACTTCACTCCTAATAATTATTCTTAATTTAGTTGCTATCTCATGCAATTTGTAACTTGCTAGGATAGCTTTTTAAAAACAAATAATCAAGCTTTATTTAACTATGCTTGACTGACTATCCTTGTCTTTGCTTATGTCTAGGATCTGTACATATCACACGAACTACTCTATTGCGTTTGATAACTTTACAGTTTCTACACATTTTTTTAACTGAAGCTCTAACTTTCATTATATTTCTCCAAAAATATTTCTCTATTTTCTCTTACCACTAAGATTTGCTTTTTTTAGTAAAGAATCATATTGTGTTGACATCATATGCGATCTAACTTGAGCCATAAAGTCCATCATCACAACTACAACAATCAGCAAAGACGTACCACCAAATGTGAATGACAATCCTTGAGCAAAGAACTTCACCACAAAAATTGGTAATAAACATATAGCTGTGATATATAGTGAACCAACCAAAGTTAATCTAGTCATAACTGCATCTATATACTTAGCTGTTTGCTCACCAGGTCTCACACCAGAAATATAAGCACCTGATTTCTTTAAATTATCTGCTGTCTCTTTAGGATTAAATACCAACGAAGTATAAAAGAAACAGAAAAAGATAATTGTCGCAGCAAAAACTACTGTATAAACTATACTGCCTGGCTGCAACATTTCTGCAACATCTGCCAACCAGCTAAGTGAGTTATAATTAGATAACCAACCAAGCAACACACCAGGAACCATCAATATTGATGACGCAAAAATCGCTGGAATTACACCTGCCATGTTTAGCTTCAGAGGTAAGTGACTAGTTTGAGCAGCAAACATTTTTCTGCCTTGCTGTCTCTTAGCATAGTTTACTGTAATTTTCCTTTGAGCACTTTCCATAAATACTACAAATGCGATAACTAAAAGTAGCAAAATTAAAAGCACCCATACAGACAAGTAAGATATTACATGCTGGTTTGCTTGAGATAGAGTGTTTGAAATTTCAAATGGCAAGTTAGCAACAATACCTGAAAAGATTAGTAGTGAAATACCATTTCCCACACCTCTTTCAGTAATTTGCTCACCTAACCACATCAAAAACATACTACCTGTTGTAACAGAAACAATAGTCGTCAAATAAAATAACGCCATATTATTTGTAGTTACTAAACCATCTTGATGTAATACAAATGCAACAATACCAAATGATTGTACTATAGCCAAAGCAAGAGTTAAATATCTTGTATATTGAGTGATTTTCTTTTGGCCAGATTCACCTTCTTTTTTTAGCTCTATAAATTTTGGATATACAGCTGAAAGCATCTGAAAAATGATAGATGCCGAAATATAAGGCATCACACCCAATGCAAAGATACTCATTTGAGTAAGAGCGCCACCAGAGAACATATTAAACATACTCATCAAACCACCAGTTGATGAATGTTGATTTGAAATAATCTCCACTAACTTAGTAGGATCTATATTTGGTATAGGAATATACACTCCCAGTCTAAATACCAAGATAGCAATAACTACAAAAATTAGTCTAGATCTCAATTCGCCTGTTGTACCAGAAGCACTATTATACTTTGACATATCTCTAATCTTACTCTACTTTACCACCAGCTTTTTCGATAGCTTCTTTAGCACCTTTTGTGCAAGCTATACCTTTTAGGCTAACAGCTTTTTGGATTTCTCCACTAGCTATTACTTTCACTGTTTTGATATCTTTTCTAATAAGACCAAAATCTTTTAGAGTATCTAACGTAACCTCATCAGCAACGACATTATTTAATTCATGAAGTCTGATCTCAGCAACATATCTTTTAGATGCAGAAGTAAAACCAAATTTTGGTAGTCTTCTTTGTAAAGGCATTTGTCCACCTTCAAAACCTACTTTATGATAGCCACCTGAGCGCGCTTTTTGACCCTTATGACCTTTACCAGAAGTTTTACCTAAACCACTTCCGATACCACGACCTAGTCTTTTTGGAGCGCTTTTTGAGCCAGCAGCAGGAGCAAGTGTATTTAATTTCATTTTATACTACCCCTCTATCTTAACCATATAATATATTTTGTTAGCCATACCACGATTCTCAGGAGTATCTAGTACTTCTACTGTGTGGTTGATTTTTCTTAGGCCCAAACCCCTAGCTGAAGCTATATGGTTTTCTTTACGGCCAATTAGGCTTTTTACTAAAGTAACTTTAAATGTTTTAGCTTGAGTCATTTTTAATTACCCCTGAATCTCTTCAACAGAAAGACCTCTCTTCTCAGCGATCTCTTCTGGTGATTTAATTTTTGCCAAACCTGCAATAGTTGCTCTTACAACATTCGCTGGATTAGTTGAGCCATATGTTTTTGCTAAAACGTTGTGTACACCAACTGCTTCAAAAACAGAACGCATAGCACCACCAGCAATAATACCAGTACCCGCAGATGCTGGCTGCATGAATACTTTAGAAGCACCATGATTAGACATTACAGGATACCATAATGTATCATTGTTTAAGTTTACTGATACCATGTTCTTTTTAGCGTTTTCCATAGCTTTTTGGATAGCAGCAGGCACTTCTCTTGATTTACCTCTACCAACACCAATTCTACCTTTACCATCACCAACAACAGTTAAAGCAGCAAAGCTCATAATTCTACCACCTTTCACTGTTTTTGAGTGTCTTTTAACACTAACTAACTTTTCAATCAGTTCTTCGTTTTTTTTCACTTCATTAGACATAATGAATAATCATCCATATTTTATTTATTAAAACTGAAGACCATGCTCTCTAGCAGCTTCTGCTAAAGCTTTAACACGTCCATGATACTTATATCCAGATCTATCAAAAGCAACCTGAGAAATACCTTTTTCTTTACATCTATTAGCAATGATTTCACCCACAATAGCAGCAGATTCTACATTACCAGTATATTTACATTTTGCCTTAACATCTTTCTCTACAGTAGACGCAGCCACCAATACAGTAGAACCATCACCAGAAATCACCTGCGCATAAACGTGTCTTGGTGTTCTATAAACACAAAGTCTAGTATGACCAAGCTCTCTTAGTTTAATTCTAGTACGCTTACTACGATTTAAACGAGCAGTTTTTTTATCCATAATTATACTATCCCTTACCTAACTACTTCTTCTTAGCTTCTTTCTTCGCTACATACTCATCTTCGTAACGAACACCTTTACCTTTATAAGGCTCAGGTTTTCTATATTCTCTTATCTCTGAAGCTACCTTGCCTAAAAGCTCTTTATCAGCACCTTTTAGAATAATTTCTGTAGGAGCTGGAGTCTCAGCTGTTATACCTTGTGGCAACTTATATACTACAGGATGTGAGAAGCCTAAAGTAAGATTAAGCTCGTTACCTTGTGCTTTAGCACGATAACCAACACCAATAATTTTGAGCTTCCTTTCAAAACCTTTACTAACACCTTCTACCATATTACTAAGTATCGCTCTTGCAGTACCAGATTGCGCAACAGCATTTTTACTGTTATTATTTGGTGTTATAGTTGCAACATTATCAGCAACATTAAAAGTCACATCAGTAGAAAAAGTCTTACTTAAAGTTGCTTTTGCACCTTTAACTTCAACCTTGTTACCAGCAGCAACACTAATCGTAACACCGCTTGGGATAACAACAGGTTTTTTACCTATTCTTGACATATCAATCTCCTTCCAAACTTAAGCTACGTAGCCAATTATTTCGCCACCAACACCAAGATCTCTAGCCTTTCTATCACTTACTAAACCTTTTGATGTAGAAACAATAGCAACACCATAACCACCGTACACTTTAGGTAGGTCTGCGTGTGACTTATAGATTCTCAAACTTGGTCTAGAAACTCTTTTGATCATTTCAATAACAGGAACACCTGCATGATACTTAAGCTCTATTTCAATAGAAGGATGACCCATTGAAGTTGTACCTTTTGAACAACTTTTAATATAACCTTCGTTAACTAAAAAGTTCGCGATTTCCATTTTCATCTTTGAGAATGGTACAGAAACAAATTCTTTTTCAGCAGAAAGTCCGTTTCTGATTCTTGTAAACATATCCGCGATAGGATCTTGCATACTCATAACTTAAAATTCCTTATTACCAACTAGCCTTCTTCAAACCAGGAACATCACCTGCCATTGCATACTCTCTAAGCTTATTACGACATAAGCCGAATTTTCTGTACACAGCATGTGGTCTACCTGTAACTTTACATCTTCTTTGAACTCTAGAAGCTGATGAGTTTACCGGTAACTTTTGCAGTTTAATTTGAGCTTCCCATACTTGTTCTTCAGTAGAATTTATATCAAGAATAATAGCCTTAAGCTCAGCTCTTTTTTGAGCATATTTAGCTACTAATTTTTCTCTCTTTAACTCTCTCTGAATCATTGATTTTTTTGCCATTTAAAACCCCAATTTAGATTAAGACTTAAAAGGAAAACCAAATGCTTTTAGCAAAGCTCTTCCTTGGTCATCGTTTTTAGCTGTAGTAGTTATCGAAATATCTAAACCTCTGATAGAGTCAACTTTATCATAATCAATTTCAGGGAAAGAAATTTGCTCTCTCATACCTAAGCTATAATTACCTCTTCCATCAAAAGATTTAGCACTTAACCCCCTAAAATCTCTAATTCTAGGAATAGCAATTGTTATAAGTCTATCTAAAAATTCATACATACGATCGCCACGTAGTGTAACTTTAGCACCAATAGGCCATCCATCACGAATTTTGAAACCAGCAATTGATTTTTTAGACTTAGTAACAACTGGCTTTTGACCAGCAATAGCTGTCAAATCATTCAACGCAAAAGTCATAATTTTCTTATCTTTTGCAGCATCACCCACACCCATATTAAGAGTAATTTTCTTAATAGCAGGTACTTCCATTATATTATCTAAACCAAGCTCAGTCTTTAACTTAGCAACAAGCTCTTTTTGATAATAATCTTTTAATCTTGCCATAAAACCTAGTCCTATAAGTCTACAAGCTCGCCATTAGACTTAAAATAGCGAACCTTTTTCTCATCAACAAACTTATAACCCACTCTATCTGCTTTTTCAGTAGTTGGATTAAAGATAGCAACGTTAGATGCATCGACAGGAAGCTCTTTTTCAACAACCCCACCTTCAACACCTCTATTTGGATTAGGCTTAATATGTTTTTTAACAACATTTATGCCCTCAACCAAAACTAAAGAACCGCCTTTAGCGAATGACTTAACAACACCTCTGCGTCCTTTATCTTTTCCAGCGATAACTATTACATCATCACCTTTTTTTAATCTATTCATTATCTACACCTCAATAAATAACTATAATACTTCTGGTGCTAAAGATACGATCTTCATAAACTTCTCAGTACGAAGCTCCCTAGTAACAGGGCCAAAGATACGAGTCCCAATTGGTTGTCCGTTAGCATTTAGAAGCACGGCAGCATTGCCATCAAAACGAACTTTAGAACCATCTTTTCTACGTACACCTTTAGCTGTCCTAACAACAACAGCATTATATACAGATCCTTTTTTAGCCTTACCTCTTGGAGAAGCTTCTTTCACAGTTACTTTGATAACATCTCCTATAGATGCATATCTGCGATGAGAACCACCCAAAACTTTTATACACTCTACTCTCTTAGCGCCACTATTATCAGCAACTTGGAGTTCTGTTTGCATTTGAATCATACAAATAACCCTTATTTATTATTATATAAGACTGCAGAGTAATTTTGCAGTCTGATAAATATACCAATAAACAAAAATAAAATCAAATTTATTATTTTTCTCTATGGATAATATCGACTAAACACCACTTTTTAGTTTTTGAGTATGGTCTAGTTTCTTTGAACTTGATAACATCACCTTCTTTACATTCATTTTTCTCATCATGAACATAGTACTTTGTAGTTTTCTTAACGAACTTACCATACAAAGGGTGCTTAACATATCTTTCAGCTCTGACAACTACAGTTTTATCCATAGCTACGCTAGAAACTTTACCTTCTAACAATCTAATTTTATCGCTCATCTTTCAAGGCACCTATTTATTCTTTTCTGATATTATTGTATTTATACGAGCAATATCTCTTTTTGCACTTTTAAATAAGTGATTCTTTTTTAATTGCCCTGTACCTTTCTGCATACGAAGAGAAAATAATTGTTGCAATAACTCTATTTTCGCCTCTTGCAATTGGTCAATACTTTTACCTCTATAATCTTTTAAAGTATCTTTTCTTTTCATTACATCACCTGCTTTTCAACAAAAGTTGTCTGCACTGGCATTTTAGCAGCTGCTCTAGCAAAAGCCTCACGAGCCAACTCTTCTTTAACACCAGTAATCTCATATAGTACACGACCCGGTTGAATTTGAGCTACCCAATATTCAACTGAACCTTTACCTTTACCCATACGAACTTCAAGAGGCTTTTGTGTTATAGGCTTATCTGGGAAGATTCTAATCCAAATTTTACCACCACGCTTAATGTGACGGCTAATCGCTCTTCTTCCTGCCTCGATTTGTCTAGCAGTGATTCTACCTCTAGATGTCGCTTGAAGACCAAACTCACCAAAGCTTACTTTATTACCTCTGTGAGCTAAGCCTCTATTACGCAACTTCTGCTGTTTACGAAACTTTGTACGCTTAGGCTGTAGCATTATTTAGCTCCTTTTTTATTATTTTTCTTCTCAGCAATTTGACCTGGAAGGATTTCGCCTTTGTAGATCCAGACTTTAACACCAATGACACCATAAGTTGTTAAAGCTTCTGCTGTAGCATAATCCACATCCGCTCTAAATGTTTGTAGAGGAACTCTACCATCTCTAGCCCACTCAGAACGAGCAATTTCAGCACCACCTAAACGACCACTAACCATGATCTTGATACCTTTAGCACCTGATTTCATAGCAGCTTGCATTGCTTTTTTCATTGCTCTTCTAAACATTACTCTTTTCTCTAACTGTTGAGCAACGCTTTCAGCAACTAATTTAGCATCAATTTCTGGCTTACGCACTTCTTCAATATTTATCTGAACTGGAATACCCATCAGCTTATGAACCTCAGCACGCAACTTTTCAACATCCTCACCCTTCTTACCGATTACAATACCAGGTCTAGCTGTATGGATTGTAATCTTAGCATTTTGAGCAGGTCTCTCAATCTGAATCTTACTAACTGCTGCTGCTGCAAGTTTTTTGTGCAAAAACTCTCTAACCTTAATATCTTCATTAAGCTTAGTAGCGTAGCTAGAAGAGTCAGCATACCACGTTGAACGCCAGTCTCTTATATAACCTAAGCGAATACCATTAGGATTTACTTTTTGACCCATTTTTACTACACCCCTTATTTTTTCTCAGCAACTTTCACAGTTATATGTGAAGTTCTTTTTAGAATACGATTACCACGACCTTTTGCTCTAGCTTCAAAGCGCTTCATTGTAGGACCTTCATCAACGAAGATAGTTGACACAACTAGAGAGTCAACATCCATACCATCATTATGCTCAGCGTTAGCAACTGCAGAGCTCAAAACACCCTTGATCAATACTGCAGCTTTCTTATTGCTAAAAGTCAAAAGATTAATAGCTTGCTCAACAGGCAGACCTCTGATCTGATCAGCAACCAATCTACATTTCTGAGCTGAGATTCTTGCAAATTTTAATTTAGCTTGTACTTCCATGTATCTTAACCCCAACTATTTCTTCTTAGCTTTTTTATCAGCTGCATGACCACGGTAGTTACGAGTAACAACGAACTCACCCAACTTATGACCAACCATTTCTTCAGTCATAAGAACAGGCACGTGCTGCTGACCATTGTGTACAGCTATAGTTAAACCTATCATATCTGGCACAATCATTGATCTTCTTGACCATGTTTTGATTGGCTTTTTAGAATTACTTTCTTGCGCTTCAAAAACCTTCTTTAAAAGATGATGATCTACAAAAGGTCCTTTTTTTAATGAACGAGGCACAACCTTCTCCCTAATTACTTACGTTTTTGAACAATCAACTTATTAGAACGCTTATTTCTACGCGTCTTATAACCTTTAGTTGGGATACCCCATGGTGTAACTGGATGTCTACCACCAGAAGTACGTCCCTCACCACCACCATGTGGATGATCTACCGGGTTCATCGCCACACCTCTTACAGTAGGTCTTATACCTCTCCAGCGCTTAGCACCAGCCTTACCTAAAGATTTTAAGTTATGCTCAGAATTAGATACCACACCTATAACTGCTCTACAATCTAAAAGCACCCTTCTCATCTCACCTGATCTTAAACGAATAATTGCATAAGCATTATCCTTACCAACCAACTGAGCAAAAGCACCAGCACTTCTAATTAGCTGCGCACCTTTTTTAGGCTTCATTTCGATATTGTGTATAACTGTACCTAGAGGTATATTTCTAAGCGGCATACAATTACCTACAGCAACATCAACCTTCTCACCAGATACTACAGACATATCCTTCTTTAAACCTTTTGGTGCAATGATGTATCGTCTCTCACCATCAGCATAAAGAACTAAAGCAATATTTGCACTACGATTAGGATCGTACTCGATTCTCTCAACCCTAGCTGTAATCTCATCTTTATTTCTCTTGAAGTCTACTATACGGTAATGCTGCTTGTGACCACCACCTTGATGACGAACTGTAATTCTACCAGTATTATTTCTACCAGCCTTACTTTTCTTTACCTCTACTAAACCCTTAAACGGCTTACCTGTATGTAATTCTGTATTCTTTACGCTCACTACGTGGCGACGGCCAGGTGAAGTAGGTTTAGCTTTTTTTATTTCAATCATGATTATAAACCTTCTTTAAATTACTCTGCACCAACAAAATTGATATCATGTCCTTCAGCAAGCTTCACATAAGCTTTCTTCCAAGCCTTTGTTCTACCCTCAACACGACCAAATCTACGCGCCTTACCCTTAACGTTAAGGATATTCACAGACTCAACTTTTACCTCAAAAAGCTTCTCTACAGCATTTTTCACATCCTGCTTAGTTGCAGTTCTAGCTACTTCGAATACTATAGTTGAATTAGCATCTGAAAGACCATAAGTTTTATCAGAAATATGAGGTCTAACAACTGTTTTTAATAATTTTTCTTGAGAATTCATACTAGCTTCTCCTCTATTTCCTTGATAGCTTGCTTAGTGAAAACCACATTTTCAAAACAAACCAAAGAAACTGGATTAATTTCCACAGAATCACATACTGCTACATTCTTAAGGTTTCTAGAAGATAAGTATAAATTTTCATTAAACTCTTCTACACCAACAACAAAAAGAACGTCTTTAACACCTAATGAATCAACTATTGATTTAAATTCTTTTGTTTTAGGAGTTTCTAATTTCAATGATTCAACCACAGTCATTCTATCTGATCTTACAAGCTCAGATAATATAGATTTAACTGCACCTGAGTACATCTTACGATTTACTTTTTGCTTATAGCTTTTAGGCTTAGCTGCAAATGTAACACCACCCTTTCTGAAGATAGGCGAACGGATAGTACCAGCCCTTGCTCTACCTGTACCTTTTTGCCTCCAAGGCTTAGCACCACCACCAGAAACTTCTGATCTAGTTTTTTGAGCCTTTGTACCTTGACGAGCGCCTGCCATGTAGGCAACAACAACCTGGTGAATTAAGGCCTCGTTATAGTCTGCCGCAAAAACACCTTCTGCAACACCTAAAGACCCAGCCTCTTGACCAGCCAAAGATTTTATATTTAAGTCCACAACAACTCTCCGGTATAATTAATATTTATCTACTAACTCTTCACAGCTGGAGTAACGATAATATCTCCACCAACTGAACCAGGAATACCACCCTTTAAAAGCAATAAACCATTTTCCGCGTCCACTCTCACAACTTCAAGTGACTGAATAGTAACATTCTCGCTACCTAAATGACCAGCCATCTTCTTGTTCTTGAATACTCTACCTGGAGTTTGGTTTTGGCCAGTAGAACCGTGAACTCTGTGAGATAGTGAGTTACCATGAGTAGCATCTTGAGTTGCAAAGTTGTGACGCTTGACACCACCTTGAAAACCTTTACCTTTAGATACACCTCTGACATCAACCTTCTGACCTGCTTCGAAAATTGTAGCATCTATAGACGCACCAACCTCATATTCAGAAGCGTTATCAATAGTAAACTCCCATAAACCTCTACCTGGCTCAACACCAGCTTTCGCATAGTGACCTGCTACAGGCTTGTTTACATTAGAACGCTTTTTAAAACCAGTAGTTACTTGGATAGCATTATACCCATCTGTTTCAGCAGTCTTAACCTGAGTAACCTTATTAGCCTCAACTTGAACAACTGTTACAGGAATAGAAACACCATCTTCAGTAAATATACGAGTCATACCACATTTGCGACCAACCAATCCTAAAGACATTATTTAATCCTCTATTATTATTATATTAACCCTGTGATTACGATTGACCACAGAGACCTAATTAATACTATTTTTGAAAACTTTCAAAAAAGTAACGTATATATTAGCTTAAACTGATCTGAACATCAACACCTGACGCTAAATCTAGTTTCATAAGAGCATCTACAGTCTTATCTGTAGGTTCAACAATATCGATTAATCTCTTGTGAGTTCTAATCTCATATTGATCTCTTGCTTTCTTATTTACATGCGGAGAAATAAGAATTGTAAATCTCTCTTTACGCACCGGTAAAGGAATAGGTCCTTTAACTTGAGCCCCTGTCTTCTTAGCAGTATCAACAATTTCTTGTGTAGAAATATCAATAAGCTTATGATCAAAGGCTTTTAATCTAATTCTGATACGTTGATTATTTATAGCCATTTTAATTAATCCTTCTAAAATTATGAGTTACGTGTCTTGATGATTTCATCAGCAATATTATTTGGTACTTCAGCGTACTTCTTAAACTCCATAGAGAATGAAGCTCTACCTTGGCTTATAGAACGTACGTTAGTAGCATAACCAAACATTTCTGCCAGAGGAACTAGAGCATTGATAACTCTTCCACTTGGATTCTCATCCATACCCTCAATAATTCCTCTTCTTCTGTTTAGGTCTCCCATAACATCACCTAAGTAATCTTCTGGAGTCACAACCTCAACTTTCATGATTGGCTCAAGAATACAAGCATTAGCTTTCTTAGCACCTTCTTTTAATGCCATAGAACCAGCAATCTTAAACGCCATCTCAGATGAGTCAACATCATGATATGAACCATCATATAAAGTCGCCTTAACGCCAATCATAGGGTAGCCCGCTAGAACACCATTATTCAACTGCTCTTCAATACCTTTAGCAACTGAGCCAATATACTCTTTAGGAACTACACCACCAACAACCTCATCAACAAACTTGAAGACTTTAGCTTCGCCATTCTCATCAACTTCATCTAGAGGCTCAAATCTAACAAAAACGTGACCATACTGACCACGACCACCGGACTGACGCACAAACTTAGCTTCTTGCTCGACTTTTGATCTAATTGTTTCTCTGTATGCAACCTGTGGATTACCAACATTAGCCTCAACTTTAAACTCACGTCTCATACGATCAACGATAATATCCAAATGAAGCTCACCCATACCAGAGATAATTGTCTGACCACTCTCTTCGTCAGTTTTAACTCTAAATGATGGATCCTCTGCTGCAAGCTTACCTAAAGCTATTGACATCTTCTCTTGATCAGCTTTTGACTTAGGCTCAACAGCAACAGATATTACCGGCTCTGGGAAATCCATTTTTTCTAAGATTACAACATCTTCTTGATCACAAAGAGTATCACCAGTTGTAACATCTTTTAAACCAATACATGCTGCAATATCACCAGCGCGAACTTCTTTGATCTCATCACGCTTATTAGCATGCATCTGTACTATACGACCGACACGCTCTTTCTTACCCTTAACCGGATTGTAAACAGCATCACCAGACTTAAGCACTCCCGAGTAAACACGGATAAATGTTAGGTTACCAACAAATGGGTCTGTAGCTAGCTTAAATGCCAATGCTGCAAATGGTGCCTCATCAGATGATGGTCTAGAAGCTGGCTCACCATCTTCTGTTTCACACTTGATAGCTGGAACTTGGTTTGGCGCTGGCAGATATCTAACAACACCATCAAGAACAGCCTGAACACCTTTGTTTTTAAATGCTGAACCACAGAAAGCAAGAACGATTTCGTTATTAAGAACTCTAGCACGTAGACCTTGATGAATCTCATCTTCAGAAAGCTCACCACCTTCAAGGTATTTTTCCATAAGCTCTTCTGAAGCTTCTGCAGCTGCCTCGATCATCTCCATACGCAATTCTTCAGCTCTATCCTGAAGTTCCGCAGGGATATCAACAAGCTCATAAGTAAGACCCATGTCTTCCTCATTCCACATAATTGCTTTCATTCTGATAAGATCAATTACGCCTTTAAATTCTTCTTCAGCCCCAATATTTAATTGCACAGGAACAACATTTGCTTTTAATCTTGTTTTAATCTGAGCACATACTCTTTCAAAATCAGCGCCAGATCTATCCATCTTGTTAACAAATACAATTCTTGGCACACCATACTTGTTAGCTTGACGCCATACTGTCTCAGACTGAGGTTCAACTCCCGATGAACCACAGAAAACCACTACTGCACCATCAAGTACACGTAGCGAACGCTCAACCTCAATCGTGAAATCAACGTGACCCGGTGTGTCAATAATGTTAATACGATGTTTCTCAAACTGTTGATCCATACCAGACCAAAATGTAGTTGTCGCAGCAGAAGTAATTGTAATACCCCTTTCTTGCTCTTGCTCCATCCAGTCCATAGTAGCAGCGCCATCATGTACCTCACCAATCTTATGAGATAAACCTGTATAGAACAAAATACGCTCTGTAGTAGTCGTTTTACCTGCATCAACGTGAGCACAGATACCAATATTTCTATATTTTTCTAAAGCCGTATTACGAGGCATCTTCTAATCTCCTATTACCATCTAAAGTGAGCAAATGCTTTGTTAGCTTCAGCCATCTTATGAGTATCTTCTCTCTTCTTAACAGCAGCACCTCTACCCTCTACAGCTTCCAGAATTTCAGCAGCTATTCTATCACCCATAGTATTTTCCTTTCTCTTGCGCGCAGCATCAATAATCCATCTCATACCCAAAGTTTGACGACGCTCTGGTCTAACCTCTACAGGGACTTGATATGTAGCACCACCAACACGACGAGATTTAACTTCTACCATTGGACTAACACTTTCTAATGCTTTTTCAAACACCTCAACTTCCTTAGCTGAAGCATCTTTTGCTTTAATCTTATCAAACGCACCATATACGATTTTTTCTGCTATTGATTTTTTACCACTTAGCATAATATGGTTAACAAACTTAGCAACAACCTGACTCTTATACTTAGGATCAGGTAGAATATCTCTTTTAGGAGCTCTATTTCTTCTAGACATTTTTACACCTTCTTCAAATGTTAAATTTTAAACACAAATTAAGACTTAGGACGCTTTGTACCATACTTGGAACGACCGTGCTTACGATTATTAACACCTGAAGTATCTAAAGCACCCCTAACAATGTGGTAACGCACACCTGGCAAATCTTTTACCCTACCACCCCTGATAAGCACAACACTATGCTCTTGCAGGTTATGACCTTCGCCACCAATATAGCTTGTCACTTCAAATCCACTCGTCAATCTCACACGAGCCACTTTTCTAAGTGCTGAGTTAGGCTTTTTAGGAGTTGTAGTATAAACCCTAGTACAAACCCCTCTTCTTTGAGGACATGCCTTCAACGCAGGAACCTTAGACTTAACAACCGATCTCTTGCGAGGGTTGTTCACCAACTGATTTATAGTTGCCATTAGTTATTATTCTCCGTTTTTTATCAGTTTTTATATTAAATTAATCCAAATACTCGATAAGAGCATTTGCTATGCAAAAATAGCATTAGACAATAATAATATCAAAAAAGCAAAAAAAAGCAAAGAAAAAGTAATTAGTTATCCGAAGCACCAAAAACTGATTTAAAAGCCACATAGAGATAGTTACACATAGAATAAATCGTTAGTACAACCGCAACATAAAGCATCAAAAAGCCTAAGAATATGAACCAAGTATTGAAACTTGTATAGTCTATAGAATGTCTAAAATCTATAGCTGGTTTAATTAAAAATATAAATAATGCTGCCATTTGTGCTGCAGTCTTCACCTTACCCCAAACACCGACCTTAACAACACTACGCTGACCGAGTTCAGCCATCCATTCACGCAAAGCTGAAACAACGATCTCCCTACAAATCATCACAATAGCAGGTATAGTAGCCCACCAATATGGATACATCTCTATAAACAAACAAAGTGCTGTAGCAACAATAAGCTTATCAGCAACAGGATCTAAAAATGCACCTAGCTTACTAGTTTGTTTCCATTTACGTGCCAAATAACCATCTAACCAATCAGTCGCCGCCCCAAGTAAAAATAAAGTCGCCGTAATACCATGATGATGTGGAAAATTAAAATAATAACACACCACTATAAAAGGAATTAATATCAAACGACCAAAAGTCAGAATATTAGGGATATTAAAAAACATAAATCAAACCCCTGTATGTCCAAAGCCGCCAGTAGCTCGGGCACTTTGCTGTGAAAAATCTTCAACAATCTCAAAATTTGCTTGTACCACAGGAACAATTACAAGCTGAGCAAATCTCATTAGCGGTTCTATCTCAATAGTCTCTTGTGAGCGATTAAAACAAGAAACCATAAGCTCACCCTGATAATCAGAATCTATAAGCCCCGTACCATTACCTAGTACCAAACCTTTCTTATGTCCCAAACCAGATCTTGGTAAAATCATTGCCGCATAACTTGGATTAGCAATATTAATAGCTATACCAGTTGCAACAAGTTTGCATTCACCTGGCTTGAGAAAAACACTCTCAGAGATACATGCTCTTAAGTCAATAGCTGCTGAACCTTCAGTCGCATAGCTAGGTAACTCTTTTATAAGTTCTTTATTTAAAATTTTTAGCTCTACCTTCATATATCTCCCCTTAAAAAATAAAAACTCCCGCTAAGTAACCAAGCAGCACAAATATTGGTAAAGTTGGCATATATCCATCCAACCTATCAAGTACACCACCATGTCCAGGCAAAATACTACCACTATCTTTAACACCAGCTATTCGCTTCATCATACTCTCAAAAACATCACCTACAACAGATAACAACGCTATTAAAGCAGACACTATCACCATATAAATATACTGACCAAAACTTAAATTCATATACATAAGAAAAATCACTGCAACAATAACAGCGCAAATCAAACCTCCCAATAAACCTTCAATAGTTTTATTCGGACTTAGTCGCGGCAACATTTTACGTTTGCCAATAGCCTTACCAGTAAAATATGCTCCACTATCAGCTGCAGCAATTACCAAAATAAACATAAATATCCATGCAACACCATTAGCATGCAATATATATAAAGCCGCAGCAAAAGGAGATATAGTAAACATTCCCATCACTAGCATTTCATTAATTGCTATTGTATTGATTTTCTCACGCTCATAGCTAGCTAATTTATAAATTGCATACAGCCAAAATATTGGAAAAATATACTGAAGATATATAAAAAATTGTGCAACTACAAAAACCACTATCGTAAATATAATAAGATTCTTGAATATTGCTCGCTGATCAATTTTTGTAAGTTTTAGCCATTCATATGCTGACAATAAAGCAACTAAAAATACACCAACACCAAACAGATAGTCAGAAGCAAAAACCAAAAAACTAAAAACCACAGCGACTAAAACTATACCAGTCACAATCCTTTCTTTCATAAATTCCTCTTAATTAAATTTGTTCACCACTTTTGCCGAATCTTCTTTGGCGAGAATAAAAATATTCAACAGCCTTAATTAATTCTTGCTTAGAAAAATCTGGCCACATGATATCTGTAAAATACATCTCCGCATAGGCTAACTGCCACAACATAAAATCACTCAGACGCACTTCTCCACTTGTACGAATAAGTAAGTCGACAGGCATATCACCTCCAACCAAATATTTAGCGAAACTGTTCTGATCAATCTCATCAACACCAAGCTTACCAGTATCAACTTCTCTAGCAATAGCTTTAGTAGCCTCAACTATATCCCATCGACCAGCATAATCAACAGCTAATCTAAGCTTTAGTCCCGTATTTGACTTAGTTAATGACTCACTACATTCAATCATACTAATAAGCTTATCAGATAAGCGTGAGCGATCTCCAACAACAGTAAGAACAATATTATTATCATGTAGCTTTGGAGTCTTATCTTTTAGAGTTTTATAAAAAAGATCCATAAGATCAGCGACCTCTTGAGCAGGTCTTAGCCAATTATCTCGACCAAAAGCAAAAAGAGTAAGTATTTCAATATTATTTTCAACACAGTACTCTATAGTTGCATCAACACTCGAGACCGAATTTCTATGACCAAATATTCTCGGCTTTAATCTACTCTTTGCCCACCGACCATTACCATCCATAATAATAGCAAGATGCCTTAGAATATTTTCTTTAGCCGATGTCATAAATATTATGAAAAAAATTAAGTTAGCTAAATGATAAGAAAGAATAAACAAAAATACAAGTTATTATTGGGAAATCTAAGCAATTACACAGCCATTAGATCTTGTTCTTTTTTAGCTGCAAGAGCATCAGCCTGAGCAATCATTTTATCAGTAATCTTCTGAATATCATCTTCAGCTTTTTTAGCTTGATCCTCAGTGATTTCTTTTTCTTTTAGAAGTTCTTTGATATCACCATTAGCATCACGACGAATATTTCTGATAGACACCCTACCCGCTTCTGTTTCAGATTTGACTAGTTTAACTAATTCTTTTCTTCTCTCCTCATTCAAAGCAGGCATAGGAACTCTTAATGAATCACCCAAGTTAGTAGGATTAAGCCCAAGATCAGAAGTCAATATCGCTTTTTCAATCTTGCTTGATAAACCTTTTTCCCAAGGAGTAATCCCCAAAGTTCTAGCATCAAGAACTGTTATATTAGCTGCTTGAGATATTGGCGTCTCAACACCATAATAGTCTATTGTAACATGTGCCAATAGATCAGGATGCGCTCTACCAGTTCTAATTTTTGCTAAATCATCAGCTAAAACCTCTAATGATTTTTTCATTCTACTCTCAGCATCTTTTAGAATCTCATTTATCATAAAAAATAATCCTTTTAAAAAATTAATTAGTCTAAAGTAACCCAAGTACCATACTTTGAGTCCAAAACAGCATCAACTAAAGCGTTAGGCTGAGTTAAATCAAATACATATATCGGAATACCGAAATCTCTACACTGAGTAAATGCCCCCAAATCCATCACATTAAGTTCTTTACTAACCACTTCCGAGAAAGTTACTTTAGTAAAGCGCTTAGCATCTGAATATTTGTTTGGATCTTTATCATATACACCATCAACCGTTGTGGCTTTTAACAAGGCATCAGCGCCAATCTCAACAGCTCTCAAACTAGCGGTAGTATCAGTTGTCACAAATGGGTTACCAGTACCCCCTGCGAATATCAAAACCTTTCCTTTGGCAAGTTCTTGATTAAACTCATGTGCGCTAGCAACTTTTAATAAGCCATCCAAGCCTTTTGCTGAAAAAGCCTCAGCGTCAACACCTTCACTGATAAGCATATCTCGAAGAGCTAGCGCGTTTATCATAGTAGCAATCATACCCATTGAGTCAGCTGTAGCTCTTCTAATCTTGTCATCAAAATTAGCTTTGCCACCACGTAAGATATTACCACCACCAACAACTATTGCCAACTCTACACCCAAATCAGTGAGAGTTTTAATTTGATTTATGATAGGTTGAGCAGATTTAACACTTATACCAAAACCTTGATCTGCTGATAAAGATTCTCCACTTAATTTAAGAAGAATTCTCTTAAGTTTAGGAAGTTTTTGAGAACACTCTGACGAATCATTAGACATATATTAACCTTTAATTTGACTCATCACCTCTGCTGCGAAGTCTTCTTCCTTCTTCTCGATACCTTCACCAACATCCAATCTAATAAAGTTAACTACTTTAGCACCTTTATCTTTAACTAGCTTTTCAACCTTAATTGCAGGATCTTTAACAAAATCTTGACCTAAAAGAGCAACTTCATCTAAGAACTTACGAATTCTACCAACGATCATCTTTTCAATGATCTCAACAGGCTTACCACTCTCTTTAGCTTGAGCTGTAAAGATCTCTTTTTCTTTAGCAACAACATCTGCTGGTACTTGATCGCCAGATACAACCATAGGGTTTGCAGCAGCAACATGCATAGCAACATCTTTAGCAAGATCTTCGTCACCGCCCTCTAGAGCAGCAACAACACCTATCTTACCACCATGAATGTAAGCACCTAAAGTATTAGCTTCAACAGTCTTAACTCTACGCACTTGAATATTCTCACCGATTTTAGCAATTAGTGACTTTCTAGCTTCTTCAACAGTTTCGCCATTTGAAGTTTTAGCAGCCAAAACTTCTTCGATAGTCTTAGCATGAGCAGTATGAGCAGCTTTTACAGCTTCTTGAGCAAACTTCTTGAAAGTCTCATCTCTAGCAACGAAATCAGTCTCTGAATTGATCTCAAGCAAAATAGCTCTACCGTCAGCAGCATAAACTTCGATAACACCCTCAGCAGCAACGCGTGAAGCTTTCTTATCAGCTTTTGCTTGACCAGAAATTCTCATTTCTTCAGCAGCTTTTTCAATATCCCCAGCAGCGGCAACTAGAGCTTTTTTACACTCCATCATACCCGCACCAGTTCTTTCTCTAAGTTCTTTTACTAATTTAGCAGAAATATTTGACATTGTTTTATCCTTGTTTGTTTCTTATGCTTGAGCAGCTTCATCAGCTTTTGCTTCTACTGCTCTATCTAGACCTTGAGCATCAATAACAGCATCAGCAAATTTTTTCATATAAAAAGATATTGACTTAACAGCATCATCATTACCTGGAATAATGTAATCGATACCTTCCGGAGTTGAGTTTGTATCTACGATTGATACAACTTTAATACCTAACTTTTGAGCTTCTTGAATAGCAATATGCTCTTTATTGCTATCGATAACAACGATTGCATCAGGTAAACCACCCATTTCTTTGATACCACCAAGAACCTTCTCTAATTTTTCGATAGTTCTGATATTTTGTAGCATCTCTTTTTTAGTTAAAGATTCTAAAGTACCATCTTCTCTCATTTTTTCTAACTGAGCTAGTCTCTTGATAGATTGTCTAACAGTTTTGTAGTTAGTAAGCATACCACCTAACCATCTGTGGCTCACATACGGCATACCACATCTTTTAGCTTCAGCTTCAACGATATCTTGTGCTTGTCTTTTTGTACCAACAAATAGAATTTTTCCACCGTTAGCAACAGTTTTACCAACAAAGTTAACTGCATCTTGGAAAAGTGGAACTGTTTTTTCCAAATTAATGATATGTACACCATGGTTAATACCAAAGATGTATTCTTTCATTTGTGGATTCCAGAAAGCTTTTTTGTGTCCGAAGTGAACACCTGCAGATAACATTTCTTTCATTAAAGACATTTTTATTTTCCTTATTTGGGTTATATCTAGTACCTTAGCTATGCCAAATATCCTTAAGGACACCCTTTGACATAAGCATTTAACAAGATACATGATTTATTAGTTAAACACTACTTATACTCAAATACAAAGTACAAGCGGTAAGATTCTACCATAGTTAATTTATAAATTACAAAGGGTATTTTATATTTGTTTTAAATGCTAAAATACACCAAAATGGCTAAAAATAGATTTCTCAAAATGATCTCACTAATCGTTGCTTATGATAAAAACTTTGGTATAGGTAAAGAAAACACTCTAGCATGGAAGCTATCAGAAGATCTTAAAAATTTTAAAAAGATAACTGAAAACAACTATATTGTCATGGGTAGAAAAACCTTTGAATCAATAGGTCGCCCCCTTCCTAATCGCAAAAACATCATATTAACAAGAGACAAAAACTATAAGCAAGATAAATGTCTTATTATTAATAGTACTCAAGATATCCTAAATTTTGCTCAGTCAAAGCCTCACTATGAAATTTTTATAATCGGTGGTGCTCAAATTTATAAAGAATTTATAGAGTATGCTGATAGACTATATGTAACTGAAGTAAACACTGAAATGACTGATCTTGATGCTTTTTTTCCACAATGGGATAAATCAAAATTCAAGCGCATCGGCCACAAAAAATTCAAAAAAGATGATAAAAACGAGTTTGACTTTACATTTAGTGTTTTTGAAAAGATTAAAAAATTGTAATTTAGCAAGGTCATTTTAGTAGAATTTTCAATAGCGATAATGTAGATTAAAACTAACTAAGGTCTTAATTTTTTATAAGCCAATGTCAATTCAAGTCTCAGATACAGTATTAATGGTCGATCCAGAATACTTTGCTTTCAATACTCAAAAAACAGACAGTGATGATGCTTTTAGAAGAGCAGTTAGGCTAAATGAGAAAGCCATCCAAGCCTTAGCTCGAGATGAATTCTATGAGATGGTTAATTACATAAGATCTAAAGATATAAAAGTCATTATCATGAAATCACCCAAAAATGCAGCTGACGCCGTATTCACAAATGACTGGCTCTCTACACACGTAATTGATGGACAGGGTTATATTTTTATATATCCAATGTATTCAGAAAGTCGTAGATGCGAAGTACAACCCCAGCAACTTTTGCAAACTCTAGAATCGGAACTTAGAATAAAATATAAACTCAAAGACTTTCGTGGCGATCACTCAAAAGCGCTTGAGGGTAATGCTGCATTAGTTTTTGATAATTCTACTAAAAAAGTTTTTCTATCGAAATCATCACGTGCAGATGAGAGTCTAGCAAAAAAAGTAGCTGATGAGTTAGGATACGAACTCATAACATTTACAAGTTATGACTATAAAGACAGACCGATTTATCAGACAACACAAATGCTAAGTATTGGAGAAAAACTAATATTTGTTTGTTTGGAATCTATAAAGTGCGATAAGGACAGAGATATAGTTGCTCAAGCACTACATCAATCTAACAAAACAATAGTAGATGTATCGCAAAAGCAAGTCCACCTACGCTGCTGTAATAATTTAGAAGTAAAAAACAAACAGGGTAAAATTTATCTGATCTTATCAGCAACAGCAGATATGGGATTTACCGAACAGCAAAAACAACTCATAGATCTTCACTGCACAAGACTCCCATGCCATGTAAAAACTATTGAAGATGTCGGCGGTGGTACTGCTAGATGTATGGTAGCGGAGATACTAAAACCATAAAATCAAATAAAGATTTTTGAAGTTTTATTTTTTATGTTATTTTTTGATAATTTATTTGAATATTTTGGCATCCCGTAGGGGATTCGAACCCCTGTTGCCGCCGTGAAAGGGCGGTGTCCTAGGCCTCTAGACGAACGGGACTTAAGACTTAAATCACTGTCTCCAGCGATATGATGTGTATTATAATGACTTTTATAACTTAGTCAAGAGCTTTCGTAAAAATAATTAATTATTTTTATTAACTATAAATACACTTACAAAACTACTATCACGAGTATGATCCCCAGTAGTTGATGTATCAACATTAGTATCAGCCTCGATATAATTATCTAAAGACGCTGAATATATTTTAACTGCAGGTAATTGATTTATGACACTAGTTATCAAAGCATTTTCTGCCTGCCTAAAAGATATATACAAATTGCCACAATTAATTTTGTTACTTTTAAACCATGATGATTCTCGTGATATTGATATTGCATAGATAAACTTTTTTGTATCATTTTGATGCAAGATATATGGCCCCATAAGTCTAAAATGATCAGCAAAGTCTGCTATATCTTTTTCAAATGTTAAAGCAACATTTGTATCATTAGTATTTGTCGGCGCTCCTGATAATTGTGGATATAACTTTCCATCAAAATATACACCATAACCACCACTATGATTTATTGAATCAGTATTAGAATAGCCAAGCTGTGCAAATAAGTTAATTAGATAATTATTAGCTTCCTTTGCAGTTAAGAAACCTTCAAGTACAAAACAGCATTAATAGGTTCTACAGTGTAACTTTGTGGTTGAGCTACACCATTGATAATAAAATCTTTAGCTCCGCGCCAATATACCCATGCTGCTGCAATTTCTTGAGGTAAATTTGGCTTGTTGTAACTACTTGTATTTACCATCATCCATTTACCTACAGCTGGCAAAGAATTTGCTAATTTTGCATCTAAAGGTGAAATTATATAATTACGCTTAGTGGTATTAAATTGAATACTCTTATGAATGATTTTTAGTTTACTTTGATCATTATTTTTGATTAATTTATCTTTCCAATTTGCTGTATCTTGCAAATTTATTGGATCAAAGCTCAAACCACAGCCAGCTAAGTTATTACCAAAATGGTTATTTGCATAACCTAATATAGTATGCAAAAAAACTACTATAACTAGACTTAACTTCCTAATTTTCATTACTTACATAACTCTTTAATTGCTCTAGTGAGTCTAGCAATTACTTTATTTTTACCAATTAGCTTTAGAGTAATACCAATATCTGGTGATTGGCCAGAACCAGTAATAGCCACACGCAACGGCATACCAACTTTACCCATACCAACTTGGCACTGCTCTGCTGTCACGCTAACTATGTTATGTAAAGCATCTGGATCTTGCCACTGCTGAGCATCCAAAACCTCAAAGTTTTCTAACAACTTAACAAATATCTCACCTGTTGTAGCTTTGATATGTTTTTTTACAGCATTTTCATCATAACTGATATCATCATTATAAAAATAACTAGATTTCTCTGCCAGTTCAACTAATGTATCAACTTTTTCTGCCATCACAGCTAGAAGCTCTTTTAAATCTGGACCATTACTAATATCTAAACCAGCTTTAGCAAAGTCATACTCAACTTCTGTTTGAATATCATCAAACTTAGACTCTTTGATATAATGTTTGTTCAGCCACTTAAGTTTTTCAAAATCAAAACGTGATGGTGATGCGTTAATGTGCTCTAAATTAAAAGCTTTTATCATTTCTTCGATAGAAAAAATCTCTTGATCTCCATGCGACCAACCAAGCCTAACAAGATAATTAAGTATCGCCTGAGGTAAATAGCCATCTTCGCGATACTGCATAACATTGACAGCACCATGACGCTTAGAGAGTTTTGCACCATCTGGACCAAGTATCATTGGTACATGAGCAAATACTGGCACACTAGCTTTCAAAGCTTTGTATATATTGATTTGTTTCGGGGTATTATTAACATGATCATCACCTCGAATAATATGTGTAATAGCCATATCAATATCATCAACAACAACACAGAAATTGTATGTCGGTGAACCATCTGCTCTTTGAATAATCATATCATCAAGCTCATGATTTGAGATCGCGATTCGACCTTTGACTGCATCATCCCAGCTGACTACCCCATCTTGAGGATTCTTAAAACGTACCACAAAGCTATCTCCTTCTTGAGGAATATAGTTTGCATCACGACATTTACCATCGTAGCCAGTTTTAAGATTATTTGCCTGCTGATACTCTCTTAGCTCATCTAATCTTTGTTTAGAACAGCTACAGTAGTATGCTTTGCCAGCTGCAATAAGTTCTTGGATCACTTCTTTATATCTATCAAAGCGCTTTGTTTGATAGTAGATTTCGCCATCATTTTTTAGCCCCAACCAACTCATTCCATCTAAAATAGCATCGACTGCTTCTTGGGTAGATCTCTCTAGATCCGTATCCTCTATCCTTAGAATAAATTTACCATTGTTGTTTTTGGCATATAACCAACTAAATAATGCAGTACGCACTCCACCAACATGTAAAAACCCTGTTGGACTTGGTGCAAATCTTGTTGTAATCATATTATAAATACCTTAGATATAAAATTACTTAAAGATTAAACTAGAAACGAGTTTCTTTCAAGAATTAAAGCAAATGATTAATAAGTGTTAATACATCTAATAAGAATATTATTTTTGAAAAAAATTAATGCTTATAAGATACCACCTTTAGTCATTTTATAAGGATCAACAACTTTATCAAATTCTTCTTTTGACAAAAATTTAAGCTCTTGATTTGCCTCAGCTAAAGAAATATTTTTTTGCTCAGCATAATGCGCCATTTTTGCTGCCTTATCGTACCCTATAACTGGGCTAAGAGCAGTCACAAGCATGAGTGAATTTTTGAGATAAAACTCTATTTTGTCATGATTTGGCTTCATCCCTTCTAAAAGATACCTTGTAAAATTTATACAGCTATCTGAGATAATCTTAATCGACTGAATGATATTAAAAATAATTAATGGTTTATAGACATTCATCTCTAGATAACCTGCTGAACCACCTATACTAAGCGCAACATCATAACCCATAACCTGAGCAGCAACCATTGCCATAGCTTCACATTGAGTAGGATTAACCTTTCCTGGCATAATTGATGAGCCTGGTTCATTCTCAGGAATTAGTAACTCATGAAAACCAGCTCTTGGTCCACAACTTAGTAAACGAATATCATTAGCAATCTTGAATAATGAATTAGCTAAAGTCTTGAGTTGCCCCATAATCGCAACTAAAGCATCATGTGAGCCTTGTACTTCAAATTTATTAGTAGCTGAAACAAATGGCAAGCTTGTAATCTTAGCAATATTACTAGCAGCAATATCTGCAAATCCGATTGGAGCATTTAATCCAGTACCAACAGCTGTTCCACCTAGAGCTAATTCATATACATCTTTTAGAGATTCTTTAATTCTTCCAATATTTTTCTCAAGTAACGCTGCATAGCCTGAAAATTCCTGTCCGAGAGTTAGTGGCACAGCATCTTGCATATGTGTTCTACCAATTTTGACAATATCATCCCATTGCTTTGCTTTGTCAGCTAATTGTTGTTGCATATACTCAACAGCAGGTAAAAGTCTGTTATTTACCTCAACCGCGGTAGCAATATACATCGCACTTGGAAAAGTATCATTTGATGATTGAGACATATTAACATCATCATTTGGATGGATAGGATTCTTACTACCCTTTTTACCACCTAGAAGTTCGATAGCCTTATTTGAAATCACTTCATTAACATTCATATTTGATTGCGTACCACTACCAGTCATCCAAACACGTAATGGAAAATGCTCATCAAGATCGCCTGCAATTATCTCATTAGCAACTTTAATGATAATTTCTTTTTTAGCTTGCGCTAAGATACCTAACTGATGATTTGTCATAGCTGCAGCTTTTTTGATAATTGCTAAAGCTTTAATAACTTCAATCGGCATCAGATCATCACCTATCGAAAAATGCTCTATAGATCGCTGAGTTTGTGCACCCCAATATTTGTCATTATCAACTTCTATTTGACCGGTACTGTCTGTTTCTACTCTACGCAAAACTTATCTCCTATGAACCAAAATAACATCATAAATCATATAGCTATTATAACTAACTATCAAAGATAACATTCAAAAGCTACAAAAACAAAATATGCTGCCACAGCAAAATCTATTAGTTTTTAGAACGAAATATTGCTGTCTTGGCTATGTTTTACAAGTAAAAATATATCAAGGATTTTTAAACCATCTAGCAATACTTTCAATTACAGCTGGCGCCATAAATTTAGTATCATCTAAATCAAACCATTTTATAGCTGATATCTCTGCAGCTGGTATAATTTGTTGAGTGATTTCACCAGCATAACAATGCACTGATACAATATCTGTCCTATCATGATTATCTGTAACAACTTCACCAAGATAGTCTAGTTCTGTTGGTTGCATTTGGATATTCAGCTCCTCATTAAGCTCACGAATAATAGTCTGTAATGGTGACTCTCCGAGATCTATCTTACCACCTGGAAAATACCAAACAGTATTATCACGCACCTTTACAAGAAGGATCTTATTATCCTTGACACAAATTAAAGCTGAAGTTTTTATCATTTTTTTTCTGAATATTATATATCCTTAAATATAAAAATTAATAATTACAAAAAATAAAAATATCTCTAGCCCAAAAAGCATTGTTGTATATTTTTGAATCAAATATACTAAGTTAATCTTTGATAAAATTTTACTCTGAATTATGAATATCGTCGAATATGCTAAAACTCGCTACACTACTAAGGCTTATGATCGAACAAAAAAGCTATCAAATGAGCAAATTCAGCAAATAAAAGATATCCTTAGATTTATACCATCAAGTGTAAATTCTCAACCTTGGCACTTTATCTTAGCAACTTCTGACCAAGCTAAAGCTAAAATTGCTAAAGCTGCTGAAAATATTCACCCTAAAAATGTGGCAAATATTAAGGACTGTGCTTTAGTTATCGTACTTTGCCTTAAAACCAATCTTGATGATAACTATCTTGAAGAACTCTTAGCTCAAGAAAGAAAAGATGGTCGTTTTCCTAGCGCTGAATTTGAAAAACTTCAACAAGCAGCACGTAAAAAATTCACATCTCTATATAACTATAATCCTAAAGACTTACAACACTGGGCTGAGAAACAAGTTTATATCAGTCTTGGTAATATTTTACTTGGCTTAGCTGCTCTAGAAATAAATGCCACCCCAATGGAAGGTATCGAGCCACATATAATTGATACTGAGTTTAACCTAGCAGAAAAGGGACTTAAAACCTCCGTAATTGTCACTGCTGGCTATAGCTCTGAAGATGATTTTAATGCTAAGTTACCTAAATCAAGACTTCCTGAGGAAAAAATCTTTACTGAAGTTTAGCTATTATATCTATCGGAAATATCTCAATGAAAACTAATTTAACTAAAATCACATCACTTGATGATATGCGTAAAGTTTATCATCGTAGAGTTCCTAAAATGTTTGTTGACTACTGTGAATCAGGTTCATGGCAACAGCAAACCCTAAAAAATAATCAACAAGATTTTAGCGATTATCTTTTTAGGCAAAAAGTTCTCACAGATATACAAAACCGCTCACTAAAAACTAAAATCATAGGTCAAGAGTATAAAATGCCTTTAGTATTTGCTCCTATAGGCCTACTTGGAATGCAATATGCTGATGGTGAAATTCACGCTGCTAGAGCAGCTGAGAAATTTGGTATACCTTTTACACTATCGACAATGTCTATTTGCTCTATCGAAGAAGTTGCTAAGCATACAACAAAACCATTTTGGTTTCAGTTGTATATGATGAGAGATAGAAAGTTTATGGCAAATCTTATAGCAAGCGCTAAGCATGCTGGTTGTAATGCCCTAGTGCTAACTGCTGACCTACAAATGCTTGGCGATCGTCATGCCGATATAAAAAATGGTCTAACAGTACCGCCTAAGCCAACGCTTAAAAATTTAATTAACCTAAGTACTAAACTGCCTTGGTGCTTAAATATGCTCAAAACTAGCAATAGAACATTTGGTAATATTTTAAATCATGCCGCAAACAAAGGCGGTTTTGCATCTTTAGGTAAATGGACAAATGAGCAATTTGATTTAAGTCTAAACTGGAGTGATGTTGAGTGGGTAAAAAAACAATGGGATGGTCCTATGATTATCAAAGGTATTATGGATACAGAAGATGCTATTATGGCTCAAAATACTGGTGCTGATGCGGTTGTTGTCTCAAACCATGGCGGGCGTCAACTAGATGGCTCCCCATCAAGCATATCTGTTCTTGAAGAAATTATTGATACAGTCAACTCAAAGCTTGAAGTTCTAATCGATAGTGGCATTCGTTGTGGTCAAGATTTACTCAAAGCAAAAGCTTTAGGTGCTAAAGCTGGACTAATTGGTAGAGCTATGGTTTATGGTGTCGGTGCTTATGGTGAAAAAGGAGCTCAGAGAGTTTTAGAAATCTTTTATCAAGAAATGGATAAAACTATGGCACTTTGTGGACATACTGATATTAATAATGTAGACAAATCAATTTTGATAAAGAAGAAATACTTAAGCACTTAAATAATATAATATCTCAGCAGAAACAAGATGTTGAATAAAGTATAAAACTATGATTGAAATTATCAGTGGAGCTATCAATAACTTTTTGTTAGTATCAAATACCGCAAAAATCACAGCAAAAATCATAGCGCCGAAACCAGATATCTTTATTGCCCCATATATTGATATCCAAATAAATCCATATGGCTGTAAAATATTATAAATATAGTCATATGACATCAAATATACTGCTGGATAACCTATAAAAATACCAGCGACAAACCAAAATATCGCTATAAATAAAACTTTTAAGAAGTAATCAAGTAATATATATGCTTTCTTCATATTTCAACCAATCCTATATCTACAAAATTTAGAATATCATTAAATAAAATTACTTAAAGATTAAACTAGAAATTTGATTGTTTCAAGATAGTCCTTTAATAAGCTCTCATTTCTTAAATTAAAACTATAGCCAATCAGATAAGCAGTAATTCTTTGCAGCGGATTGGCCCAGCAATCTAAGAAATAAAGTAATAAGCTTTAAAATTCTAGAAAGTTACTAAAATAAGCGTATAAACATATACTCTTGATCATAAATAGTTTTAAATATTTACTATGTTTATCATATTTTTTGAGGCTAACAATGCCATTTTATTCTGTTAAAGATGAACTCTTAGAAAACTACAAATCTCAAGTTGAGCTTAAATATAAGATGCTAAATGGTCTTTTCTTTAACACTCCTCTTGATAAAGAGCATAACGCAAATGCAATGCTAGCAACATTCTCTAATATCTGTAAAAATCTTATAGATAATGCTAAAGACCCGATAGAACGATTGAACATCTATATCCTGAAATGTCAGAAGAGCAAAAGCTTCAAATCTTTATCAAATTCATACGCTATATTGAGCGACAAATAGTCTTGATAGATGCTCTTGAAGAAGCTGCTTATGCCAAAACACATGATCTAAATGGTGAATACAGTATCACAAGACTAGCTAGAAGAGTTGAAAGATATGACAAACAAAATGCTCTAAATAAAGCTTTACAAGAATATAAAACTAGACTTGTACTCACAGCCCATCCTACGCAGTTCTATGCAAAGCTAGTTTTACCAATTATTGATGATTTGAAAAAAGCTATTATCGCCAATGATATAAATAAAATTCAGGATATTTTTTTACAAATGGGAAAAACTAGGTTTAGCAATAAAACCAAACCCACACCTGAAGATGAAGCTGTTTCGATAATATGGTATCTAAATAATATTTTTTATGATGTAATCCCTAAAATACAGTATAAACTTACAAGTGATAATACCAATATTGAAATTGGCTTTTGGCCTGGTGGAGATCGTGATGGTAATCCTTTTGTCACAGCAAAGGTTACTAAGAAGGTTTCAAAGCATTTAAGAACAAATGTATTAAATTGCTACAAAAAAGACCTAAAGAGGCTAATTAAAAAGCTTACTTTTGAAAATGTTCATGAAGAACTAACAAAGATAAGACAAAATCTAAAAATCAACAAATACTCTAATGCCGAACAGTTCTTAGCTGATCTAATCAAAGTTAAAAATATCGTAGACACAGAATATGACTCTTTGTTTGTTGATAGACTTGATAATCTTATTCTGAAAGTAAAAACTTTTGGCTTCTACTTTGCAAAATTAGATATTCGTCAAAATGCTAGAGTACACAAGCAGTTTTTTAATGAGATTTTTAGTGACAACTATAATATTGATTACCAAACACTCAATAACTCTGAGAAAATCAAACACCTAGTCAAGCTTGCTAAACAAAAATCTCTTAGAGAACTAAAAGTTAATAGTGATCTAGCCAAAGAAGTTATAGAAACAATAGAAACTATACAATATATTCAACAACATAATGGTCATAATGCTATTCAAAGATATATCATAAGTAACGCAAATTCTAGCGTAAGTATCTTGGAAGTTTTGACAATCTTCAAACTCTTTAATAAAGGTTCAAAAGCTGATAGTGAGATAAAGATTGAAGTAGTACCTTTATTTGAGACTATGGAAGATCTCAAAAATTCTACCAAAATACTTGATGAACTACTCAAAATACAGCTCTACACAGACAATCTCAAAGTATGGCAAAATACTCAAACGATTATGCTTGGGTTCTCTGATGGTACCAAAGATGGTGGCTATTTCATGGCTAACTGGTCTATCCTTGAGGCAAAAAGAGCCTTAAGTAGATATCTTAGCTCAAAAGGTATCAAACCAATATTTTTTGATGGTCGTGGTGGTCCTCCTTCACGTGGAGGTGGAGATATGTTTCTATTCTACAAAGGACTATCTAATGTTGTCTCAAATCATGATGTACAGATAACTATCCAAGGACAAAGTATCTCTTCAAAATTTGGCAATACTAATAGCGCTCAATATAATCTTGAGCAGATTTTGACATCTGGCTTATATGGCAAACTGAACTTACATAATGCACATAAGCTTAATCCCACCGAGATCGCCCTTATCAATGAGTTAGGAAAACTATCTTTCGATACCTATATAAATCTAAAGAATCATCCGCAATTTATTGACTATATTACCGAAATCACCCCTTTGAAATATATTAGTGAAATGAATGTCGGATCTCGCCCTGCTAAAAGAAACTCTAACGATAAAATTGAACTAGATGATCTTCGAGCTATACCTTATGGTGCTGCTTGGACGCAAATGAGACAGAGTATCTTAGCATTTTATGGCTTAGGAACGGCTATAAGTACCGTAGTGACAAAAGATTAACAACAATCTAACCGCTCTACAAAAAATATATAAACGCTCACTTATAATCAAAGGAATATTTGACAATGCTCTACAGAGTATCGCTCAAACAAATTTCAATATTACAAAACATATAAGTAAGGATCCTAAATACTGTGCATTTTGGCAACAACTGTTCGATGAGCATCAGTTAGCTAAAAAGTATTTGTTAGCTGTAACTGAAAAGGATGAAAACTTCTTACATGCAAATCCTGTCAAAGATAGATCTATCAAAATGAGGGATGATATAACTCTACCTTTGGTTATATTGCAACAATATGCATTAAATTGCCTAAGAAAAAACCCTAATCATAGGCATAAAAAGCTTCTGAAAACTATAATCAAAAAATCTCTAGCAGCTAATATAAATGCTAATCAGAATTCTATATAAAAGTGATAATTTAATTAAAGATCTTCCTTTCTAAACTTACTACTTTCAATAAACATAAGTTTATACTTCTATCATAAATAAAAATTAATTTGATCAAGAGTAAGAATTAACTGTAATGATCTAGTCATATTAAAATCTTCCTCACTGGCATATCCATGCAATACTGAATGTCGTGACAAATCAACATCCCCAGTCTCTAAATTAAAATTCTTAAATACAACCTTATTTAAATAATCATAAAACTCTCTCGGATACGCTAAAGAATTAGGACATGAATATTTAATATCAGCTTTTTCCTGAATATATTCGACCAACTCTTTAAATTTTGGTTTTCTTCCATTTTGATTAAAATAGTCGATACCGACAATACCTTCAATTATTGGATACAAAGTACTTAAACAACTAATATAATTCCCCTCTAAAAAGCAATTTATCCCAGCTTCTATAAACTTTTTCTTTGCGGAAAATTGTTCTTTTTGCCACCAATTATTTGTAAGCGATAATATTTTGTTACTATCAAATTTCTTAGCGAATAACTCTTCTAAAAAGTAGTTCCGTTTAGAAGCTTCCTTTTCACTTTGGTATAAATGTATAATCTCACTAAATTCAGAACTTATTAATGCAATAAAGGGAAACCAACCATCTGCAGTAATATTATCGAAACACTCTTCTTCTCTTAAAAATGATATTTGCTCATAAAAGTGAAGTTTTTTATAACAATTACCAATTTCTTTGTTTAAAGAAGCTATATTATTTTTTTTAGTAAAGTCATAGAATATCCCAAACCTAAAACCCTCTCTGAATATAAAAATAATTTTATCCACTTCTTGAGGGGTTAAGTCTGTTATTGAATCTTTAAAAAAGACTTCGGAAATATCAAAAATATCTTTTTTAGTAATAACATCTCCTTTTTTAGTAGCGGTCTTCAAATTGACTATTTGAGTCATAGGAGGATTGAAATATAAATCGGCACTATTATCTTCATGTATGATCACCAAGCATTTATTAAGTGATGCACTACTTAAACTAAGCAAACTACAAAATTGATTTGCAATAGTATCAAACCCATCCTCATACGAAGTTATAAATGCTCTCTGAGAAAGCTTGACTCTTTCTCCTTTTATTGCTGAACTTATAGTAATTCCATCAATTTCAACTTTATCAAGTCTTCTATAATTATATATCTTTTTTAATTCTTCATTCACTTACCCCAAAGCCTCTTTCTTCTCAAGCGTTTTAGCATATAGCTCTTGATACTTAGCAAGCTTTTCTTGCTCTGCAGCAACTACAGCTTCTGGAGCATTTGAGACAAATCTTTCATTAGAAAGTTTCTTTTGTACTCTATCAACTTCGCCTTTTAGCTTGTCTAGTTCTTTATCTAATCTTGCTTTTTCAGCATCAATATCAACCAAACCTGCTAATGGAATATTTAACTCAAGCCCTTCAGCAATCTGTGATAAAGATGTTGGCGGATTATCATTAAACTCAATATTATTTACTCTTGCTAGAGCCTTTATAAAACCTTCTGTTTGAGCTAAGTAATCTCTTACTTTATCAGCAACATCTTTAACAATTAAAAAAATCTCTAAAGATGGCTTGATACCTACTTCACTACGCATATTACGCAGAGTTGTAACAACATTTTGTAGCCATGCGATAGCTTTTTCAGCTTCTGGAGCTTCTAAATCTTGAGTAGCTACAGGATAAGATACATCCATAATTGTATCTTTAGCATCATTTAAATGTGCTTTTAACTGCTGATAAATACTCTCTGTAATAAATGGTATAAGCGGATGCGCTAAAGCTAAGATATTTTCCAAAACTTTAGTAAGTGTATATTTAATACCATTTTTTTGTTGCTCAGATAGTGAATCATCTTTTAGAGTAACCTTAGCAAACTCAACATACCAGTCACAATAATTATTCCATACAAGATCATAAATAGTATTTGCTACCAAATCAAAACGATAGTTAGCAAGATGTCTATGTACATCAGTAGTAGCAGTATTTAACACGCTCCAAATCCACTTATCAGCAACACCTAACTCATAGTTATCACAAACCTTATAGTCATCAAGATTCATCATCACAAATCTTGAAGCATTCCAAAGCTTGTTACAGAAGTTACGATAACCCTCAACTCTCGCAGTATCGAAGCTGATATCTTGCGATGTAGAAGCTAATGCTGCATAAGTAAATCTCACTGCATCAGCACCATACGCACTGATACCTTCAGGAAATTCTTTTTTAGTCGCTTCCTCAATTTTAGCTTTCATTTGTGGTTGCATTAGACCAGTAGTTCTCTTTTTAAGAAGCTCATCTAATGAAATACCATCTATCAAATCTACAGGATCTAAAACATTACCTTTAGATTTTGACATTTTCTGCCCTTCGCTATCACGAATAAGACCAGTGATATAAATATCTTTAAATGGCACATCATTCATAAAGTACATGCCAAACATCATCATTCTAGCAACCCAGAAGAAGATAATATCAAAACCTGTCACAAGTACACTTGTTGGATAGTATTTTGCTAACTCAGGAGTTTGCTCAGGCCAACCTAATGTACTAAATGGCCATAATGCTGATGAAAACCATGTATCAAAGACATCTTCATCTTGTTTGATAGCGATATCATCAGCTAGATTATATTTAGCTCTAACATCTGCTTCATCTTCGCCTACATAAGCATTACCTGCTTCATCATACCAAGCTGGGATTCTATGTCCCCACCATAACTGACGAGATACACACCAATCTTGAATATCTCTCATCCACGCAAAATAAGTATTTTTCCAATTATCCGGAACAAACCTTACATCACCCTTTTCAACTGCTTCAATCGCTGGTTTTGCTAGCACATCAGCTTTGACAAACCATTGTTTAGTTAGATATGGTTCTAAAACTTCCCCAGTTCTATCACCTGTTGGTACTTTAAGAGCATGTGGCTCTATCTTATCTAAAAGACCTAAAGCTTCCATATCAGCAACTATTTGCTTACGCGCTTCAAATCTATCTAAACCTTGATATTTTGATGGCACATTTGTATTTAATGTCGCATCATCAGTTAGAATATTTAGCATTGGCAAATCATGTCTTTTACCCACTTCATAATCATTAAAATCATGAGCTGGAGTAATCTTGACACAGCCAGTACCAAAGTCTTTTTCGACATAATCATCAGCGATAATTGGAATCTGTCTATCTGTAAGTGGCAGATTTATCATCTTACCTACTAAGTGAGTATATCTTTCATCTTCTGGATGAACCGCAACCGCCATATCACCAAGCATTGTCTCCGGACGAGTTGTTGCGATTATGATCTTCTCATCACTATCTGCCACAGGATATACAAAATGCCAAAGTGAGCCTTGCTTATCTACTTGAGCAACCTCCAAGTCTGAAACGGCTGTCTTTAATTTAGGATCCCAATTTACTAATCTCTCGCCACGATATGCTAAGCCATCTTCATATAATTTAATAAAGCATTTCTTAACTGCATCAGATAAGCCATCATCCATTGTAAACCTCTCACGATCCCAATCTGGAGAAGCTCCTATTCTACGCATCTGTGATGTGATAGTTCCACCTGATAACTCTTTCCATTCCCAAACCTTGCTTAGGAAATTCTCACGTCCTAAATCATGTCTTGAGATACCTTGAGCATTAAGCTGTCTTTCAACTACCATTTGCGTAGCAATACCAGCATGATCGGTACCAGGTTGCCATAGAGTATCTTTGCCTGACATACGATTATAACGGATTAAAATATCCATCAACGACATCTGGAAACCATGTCCCATATGCAAAGTACCTGTTACATTTGGTGGTGGTAGCATAATTGTATAAGTATCTTTTGAATTTGAGTTACCACAAGCAAATTTGCCTGAAGCTTCCCAATTTTGATAATTAGACTGTTCTATTTCTTTTAGATTATAGTTTTTATTCATTTCTTGAGTCATTTATAGCGCCGTAAATATCTAAGTTTATAGAAAAATTAATGCAAATAATTTTAGCAAGGTTGAGAGAAAAAATATAGAAACTAAAATAATTTAAACAACTATTAAGAAAGAATTTTCAGATATAGAGGAATCCCTACACTAATATTAAAAACAAAAGTAACCACAAGTGCCAAAGCTACCATTAATCCAATATTACCACCTTCAACTGTTTCTGACATAGCTGCTGGAACAGCTATATATGATGCACCACCAAAAAGTATTGCTAGCAATAATGTATTACCTTCTCCCAAATGTATAGACGATCCTATTAAAATAGCCAAGCATGATAAAACTATTGGCACGAATACAGCAAAAGCTATTAGCTTTACCCCTGCTTTTCTTAATAAGCTTATCTGCTGACCAGCAGAAACTCCCATACCTAAAAGAAAAAGAGCAAGCATTCCTTTAAACAAAGATGAAGTTAATGGAGCCATATCTAGATTTCCACCATCTCCACATAAGAAGCCTATAATTAAGCTCCCCACTAATAGAACAACTGAATAATCTAACAAAGCCTCTTTGGCTGACCTTCTAAAAGTTGTCAATTGAGATACAGAAGCACTTCCTTTCACTACGAAGAGATAATATATCATCATCCCCGCAATTATAGCTGGAAACTCCATAACTGTTAGCGCAACTATCATATACCCATTATAGTCAATATTATCGGCTATCAATACATTTAAAGCTGTTATAAAAGTAACAGCACTTACGGAACTGTAGGATGATGCTATTAAAACTGAGTCAGGTCCTGTTTTTAAAACCCACTTTTTTAAAAGAAAAAATAAAATAAAAGGCATGAAAAATGAAAATAGCATACATATTAGTATTACAAAAATAGCATAACTATCTATTCCGTTATTATATATTTGAAAACCTCCCTTATATCCAATTGAAATAAGCAGGTATATTGAAAGAAACTTCTTTATATCATCAGGAATACTAATGTTACTTTTAAATATCGCAGCGATAAGACCAAGAAAAAAGAATAAAATAGGCGGGGTTATAATTGAATTCACTTTTTCAATTTATAATTTAAAAAAAAGAATTATATCACAAATATAAAGATAATATATTTTTTATAAAAAATTAAACTAAATATTTTTAGTAGTAGTTATTTCTAAATTTGAGTTCTTATAAAAACATACTTTTTACGTGAAGCCTGTAAAGCGCTATCTTGTTGATAGACAAACTCTTTTAGCTCTTTGACTTTAACTCGTTGAGGATCAACTGCTACTTCCATAATATTTATTAAAACATCATAACCTGAAGTGATAAATAAATTATCTGTAATAAGAATTGGAATATTTTTATATTGGTTATATTCTCTAGCATTTATAGCACAATGGTGTGGGATAAAAGAATCTTGACCATCTTGCCATAAATCATCATCAAGTTGTTTTGCAATACCTGTAGGCGCAAGAATCGCTATAGTTTTGCGCTCGCTATACTCTTTGATAACTGTAGTAATCAACACTTCTAGCATTTGGTTAATATCTTGTGTTTGCAAAACCTTAAACTCTACTTTCATAATAAATCTAGTTACTCCAACAATTAAAGATTATCATTTATGATACTTAAATAAAGATTTTAACTTACTAATAAACTCACCACCTAAGATAAAGAAACTAGCTATGAAAACAATATCACCACTAAACAAGATAAGCATCATATTTAGCTGCCCAACTTGGTTAATTTTGTCAAAAATAAGTATCATCTCTAGCAATAACGTTGGGTATATCAAACTAGCGAAAAACATAATCAATCCAATATTATGCCTTATACGACTAATAGGATTTTGAGCTGTAAATGCTGACTTAAAAACTTTCTTTATCGCTGATTTTATCGTATCAATTATAACTTTACCAAGCAACATTACAGATACTAAAAAAATACCCTCGGCACTGATAAGTAAAATTGATGAAATTGCCAAATAATTAGATGTAGATAGCCCTAGAAAAGGGATTATGCAAAAAACCACAATATAAGGCACAAACGATAAAACAAACAGTAATATGCCTAAATAATATTTCCAGCCTTTTTGCATACAAACTACCTACTGCTTAGTTATCGATGTTTGTATAGCTATTTTTAATGCTTGCGTAGCCTGATCAGTACTCATACTAGGCATATCTGATTTATCAACAACTTGCTCTGGTGCGTATGGTACATGTATAAATCCTGCTATCTTATTAGGATACTTTTTGCTCAGTACTTCTAATAGATGATACATTACATGGTTACAAACATATGTCCCAGCGCTATCAGATATATAAGCTGGAATGCCTTGTGCTTGTATCGCTTCTTGGATTTGATAAATTGGCAGTTTAGAGAAATAAGCATTCTTGCCATTTATTGATATCTTAATATTTTTAGGTTGATAGTTATCATTATCTGGGATCCTAGCATCATCAACATTTATCGCCACTCTTTCGATGGATACTGCTGCTCGACCGCCAGCTTCGCCAACTGCAATAATTACATCAGGATTATATTCCTTAATTAATTTGTCTAAATCATTAACCGAGCCCCTAAAAGAAACTGGAATTTGTTTTTTAATGATTTTGGCTCCATCGATAGTATCAGGAAGTTGCTTAACCGCTTGCCAAGATGGATTTATTTTCTCGCCACCAAAAGGTGCAAAGCCCGTTATCAATACAGTTTGTGCATTTACTGAAGCAACAAAAGCCACAAACATAAATATGCATAATAAAATTTTTTTCATAATCACCTACTCGTATAAACCTTTAATTAAATTACTAGATTTTGTTTTAGTAATTTTAGTTGTACTTTTAATTAAATTTAGCAGCTCATGATAATTATTAAAATCTTTCACAGCATATATTCCAGCATTTAGCTCTTTTAAGATATCTTTTAAGTGTGGAAATACCTCTGCAACTTCAAGTAATGAAAATACTTGTTTATCAACTTGAGTATTTGCCCAACCAATAATTGCTCTTTGTAGCTGAACATTATCTTTTTTGTTGCATGCTTTTTTTATCTCTTTTAAGCCAGTATTTTTTTGATATAAATCACCTTGCTTTTCACCAGCTTTGATAGTGATTTTTTTTGTAATTTTACATTTTATAAGCAATATAAATGTTATAAGCCATAAGATAAAAAGTCCTATAGCAACATCACGCCAAAAAGTATCTTTAACGATCTTTTGTACAACCTGTGAAGATAATGGCTGGCTATTAGCAACAAAATTAGAACTTGAGATATTACCTTTTTGCACATCAAAAGTTTTTGCAGCTATGCTAGCTACTTTTGATTTATGATTATCGACATCAAACCACTTAAGGTTGATTGCTGGGATAATTGCTTTACCTTGTTTAACTGGCATGTAACCAATTTTATAGGTAGCAACACCAGTTAGTTGACCAGCCTGCTCAATATCTTGAAGCTCTGGTTTTTCAGGGTAGACATTAAAAGTATCAGAAGATTTAAACTCTAGCTTTGGTATATCATTACTTAAGACACCTTTTGCCTTAATCTTGATTGTTCTTGTTAGAAGCTCACCTTCTTTGATATTTTTGTCAGCAGACCAGTTATCACTAATTTGCACATCAGCTGCTGGAAACCAATCATTAATACTTATATCATTTGGAATTGGTTTAACCTTGAGAAGTTTTGCCTCAGTTGAGAAATATTTTACTCGAGTACCTAGCTGCCCAAAAGTGTTTGGAATTGTTGCTTCTAAAACAATAGCTGGTATACGTATAGTCCCGGTAATATTAGGAATTATCAAAAAGCTTTCTTCAACAACATCATACATTTTACCATTGATACGTTTTTGGTAAGTTTTTCTATGATTTGTCTGCTTTATTGTAGAATTTTTTATATCAAATGGCTTAGGCTGTAAGCTTAGGATAGGTGTTGCATAATATAGTCTCAAAGTATATAAAACCGGCACATTAACGTAAGTTTCATCTGTAGCCAATGAACCTATAGCAAACAAATCTTGATAATTACGCTCTTCCTCATTTGAAAGCTCTTTATCAACCTCTATATTTATAGGTTTTGTACTTTGGTTACCAACTTTGATTGCCGGTATGGTTAGCTTTCCTGTTTTATTTGGCATAAGCGTGACGATCATCTCAAATTGAGAGCTCTGTTGTCCATTAATGACAGTGGTTTTACTACTAGTGCTAGTGTTATAAACAGTAAAATCTTTATTTAAAACATCTAAATCTGGTTGTGTATCAAAATTATCTAAATGTAACACCAGTTCAAATGTCTCGCCTTTTTCAAGATGAGCTCTATCAATACTAGCTGAAACATTAGCATAGCTTAAATTCAAAATAGTTACTGATAGTATAAATATACTTATTAGTTTAAATAACTTAGTTTTCACGCTTGTCTCCTATCATTCTCTGGTAGTCACGTGCAAATTTATTTTTAAGAAGTCCACCGGGATCATCATATATCATTGATAAAAGTTTATTTGCTTCCTTATTATTAAGCTCTTTTTGACGCTGATCAATTTTAGCTTGTTCATTTTGATCCTTATTATCCTTATTATCCTTATTATCCTTATTATCCTTATTATCCTTATTATCCTTATTATCCTTATTATCCTTATTATCCTTATTATCCTTATTATCCTTATTATCCTTATTATCCTTATTATCCTTATTATCCTTATTATCCTTATTATCCTTATTATCCTTATTATCCTTATTATCCTTATTATCCTTATTATCCTTATTATCCTTATTATCCTTATTATCCTTATTATCTTTATTATCTTTATTATCTTTATTATCTTTATTATCTTTATTATCTTTATTATCTTTATTATCTTTATTATCTTTATTATCTTTATTATCTTTATTATCTTTATTATCTTTATTATCTTTATTATCTTTATTATCTTTATTATCTTTATTATCTTTATTATCTTTATTATCTTTGTTATTATTTTGCTGTTGCTTTTGTTGTTTTTCTAACTCTTTAGCAACTTCTAAATTATTTTTTGCATCTGCAAAATCTGGTCTTTTTTGTATAGCTTTTGTATATGCGTCTATAGCTTTTTTGTATTCGCCCATATGCGTTAAGGCATTACCCTGATTGTACAACCCTTTAGCTGAATCATCTTTTTTAAACTCTTGGTATGCGTTTTGATAGTCTCCAGCCTTATAGTATGAAGAACCTTTCCAATTACTATTTTCAAAAGCTTCAGCCGCCTTTTTTGCATTACCACTTTCATAATAGCTCATACCTTGTTGATCTCTTGTTTGCCATAAATCATTCCACTTATTCGCAAAACAAAAACATGGTAATAATAACAAGACAAATATTAATTTTCTTAGCGACATACTCTCTCCAAAATACCTCTTCTAAAAAGAAATACACTCAAAATAGTCACCAACCATATAAAATATATACCCCCATCTTGCCAAAAAATATTTGCTGACTGCTCTTTTGATTTTTTTGTTGAGCTTACTTGTTGCTCTGACAATAAGCTTTTAACATCGCTATTATTAGCTGTCAGCGTTACTAATTTCCCAGCTCCAGCAGTTGCTAAGCTTTCAAGTTTACTTAAATCTATACCAAAGTATTGAATATTGCCTTGACTATCCTTTAGATAATTACCTTTCTCATCCTTAGCTATTCCCCCCATAGGAGTTCCTATTGCATAAACATCAGTTTTTATTCCTTGCTGTGCAAGCTGCTTTGCTTGACTTATTGCTTGTGGCGATGGCGATGAGTCTGTTATTAAAATTATTTGTCCTTGCTGTGCTCCAGCTTGCTCAATTAGCTGTGCTGATTTTTTGAGGGCTTTATAAATATTATGACCTTGTACTGGAACTATATCTGAGTTAATTACCGTAACAAGATTTTCAATAGTATTAGCGTCTGAAGTAAGTGGTGATACTACAAATGGCTCACTTGAGAAAACTATCATACCGACTTGTCCTTCTTTTATGCGACGCAGAATGTCAAATATCTTATACTTAGCTCGCTCTAGCCTACTTGGTGAAACATCTGTAGTATCCATAGATTGCGAAACATCTAATGCTATAACTCTTGAGATATTTTTTTGGTAAACTGGCACATCCTTGTATTTCCAAGTTGGTCCAGCCAGACTAAAAATAGTGACAAACCAAATAAGCAAAAATATCAATGGTATAAGTGACTTTTTTGGTGTTGATTGCTGACCAACGACTATATGCTCTAATAAATCGCTATCGCAATACTTAGCCCAACCATTTGCTTGTGATGAATGCTTCAAAAGCAATATCACAAAAATCACGACAGGAATAAGAGCTAAAAGCCACCAAGGTCTTAAAAAATGAAAAACCATTTTAATATCCTCTCCTGCGTTTTAACCATATAATTGCCATAATAAAACTCAAAATCAATGCTAAACCAAGACTCCATGGATATAAATATGTAACTGGCCTAACAACAGTTTTATCTGATTCTATTGGCTCAAGTTTGTCTATCGACTCATATACTTTCTTAAGGTCACTACTATTTTGTGCTCTAAAGTATTTACCTCCAGTCATTGCAGCAATTTTTTCCAAGACAGTTGTATCAAGGTCTTCAGAGGTATTTATCAATCTCTGACCAAAAGTAGTCTCAACAATCATCTGACCACCACCTAAGCCAATAGTATAAATTTTTATATGATACTGTTTGGCGATCTCTGCTGCCTGTAGCGGCTGTAGTGTCCCAGAATTATTCTCACCGTCCGTTAGTAAAATTAACGCCTTAGAATCTCCAGGGTATTTTTTGAGTTTTTTAACTGCTAAGCCTATAGCATCACCAATAGCTGTCTGCGGGCCGGGTAAGGCAATACTAACATCATCAAGCATTTTTTTGACTGTAGCAATATCAAAAGTTAATGGAGTTTGTAGATATGCTCTAGTTCCAAAAAGTATCAAACCAACTCTATCACCCTTTCGTGTATCAAGAAACTGATTAGCAACACGCATCACTAGATCAAATCTTGACTCCATTTGTCCATTAGATTTTTTCATATCTTGGATAGCCATACTTCCAGATAAATCTATAGCCATGATCAAATCTCTACCACTTTGAGGTAAACTAATTGGTTTACCTAGCCATTGGATACCTGACCCTGAGATAATCAAAAGTATCCAAATAACACCTAATAAATATTTAAGGTAATTTGCTCTTTTAAAATTACGAGTACCAGCATTACCAATTTGAGACTCTAGCTGTTCAAAAAATGGCGTTTTCAAAGCTAGCTGTTTATCTCGCTTTGCTCTTGACAGCAGCCAATAAGCCAAAAATGGTAAAATAATCAAAGCGAAAAACCATGGATATTCTATGTTTATCATAGAACTCTCCTTAACCACTGCTCAGCCACAGTCATAATCTCATTTAATGTTGCTTTATCTAGCTCAACTGGCTTATAGCTATTGCCAAGCATATTAGCTTTAGTATTTTTGAAACTTTGTTGCTTAAGTTTTGTATCTAAAAATTCAAGCCATTGCGGACCGTGCAAAGTTTTAATTGACTCATTAGGAAACTTTTGTAAAGCGACTCTTTTTAGATATACTGAAATATCTTGTAGAACTTCTTTAGGCTTTTGCTGATAAGTAATTTCTACAGTTTTTCTAAAATCAGCTATTATACAATCTTTATAGCGCTTTGCTTTTCTGCGTAAATGTAAAAATACTAAACTAACAATAATAACCAAAATAACTGCTGCTAAAAGTAACCACCAACCATACGCTAATGGCCACCATTGAGAAACCTTCTCTGGCAAATAAATATCTTTTAATTGCTCCAAAAGATTATTAGTTTGCATAGCTAGCTATCCCATAATTTATTGCTTTAACCAAATCATCATTTGTTGCTACTTCAATAAAACCTGTTTTATTCTTACGCGAAAAATCCTTTATTGCAGTATATCTATTTTGATATAAATTCTTATAAATACTACTTTGCTGCTTACTCGCACTATCTATAGCAATTCTTTGCTTACCGTCACTGAAATAAAAAGTATCCAAAGCTGGCAACTCTTTTTCTATAGGATCATAACTAAAAATATTGATTACAGCATTTTTAGCACTTAAAAGTTTAAGATATTGTTTTGCTTGCTCATCAAAACTACTAAAGTCACTAATCACAATTACAACACTATTACTGTGAATTTTTGCATAAAGAAATTTTATCGCATCAGCTAGCTTTTTATCTGAAGTTAGTTGATATTGCTTAGTATCACCAGCAACAAAATTAAACATCTTAATTAAAGCTGACTTATCTTGTTTAGCAGTATAATAGTTATAGCCTTTGTCATCAAAAATAACACCTCCGACTTTATCATGCGCATCTAAAGCTCCAAAGCCAAGCAAAGCTAAAATATTTGCTGCCTTAACACTCTTAAAGCACTCCCTAGTACCAAAGTTCATTGTAGTATTTTGATCTAAAATAAAATAAAGGTTACGTTCACGCTCCTCATGATAAACTTTAGTGTATGGCTTGCCAAGTCTTGCAGTCAAAGACCAATGCATTAGACGTATGTCATCACCCGCTTGATAATGTCTTACCTCATCAAAATCCATACCACGACCTTTCGCCTTAGAAATATTGTTACCAGCATTAGTAGTATTTACCCTTTGATTAGCAAATAGCTTTAATGCTCTGGCTTGGTAGCGATAGCTTAAAAGCTCTTTGATATCCGGCTTGACACCTTTATAACTTTTCATCTAAGCTAATCTCTACGGGATAGGCACTGCCTTTAGTAATTCGGTAATAACATCATCACTGGTTACACCATCAACATCAGCCTCAAAAGTTAATAGTATCCTATGGCGTAGAACTTCATAAATTACCGCATGAACATCACTAGGAGAGACATAATCATTACCTGAAAGCCACGCGTGTGCTCGTGCCGCTCTATCTAAAGCTATAGTACCTCTAGGACTAGAACCAAACGCAATCCATTTTTTGATATTTTGATTGTATTTTGCTGGATCTCTAGTTGCTAATATTAGCTCGATAATATATTGCTCTAATGCTTGAGAAACTTGGACATTTAGTACTTCTTTTTGTGCTTTAAAAATAGTTTCTTGGTGAATATTAGGATGCTTTAGCTTATGTCCTAGTGCCTCACCACGGCTTATAGCTAAGATTTTTGCCTCTGTTTTAGGATCAGGGTATTCAATTTTGACAAATAACATAAATCTGTCTAATTGCGCTTCAGGAAGCGGATAGGTTCCTTCTTGCTCAATAGGGTTTTGTGTTGCCATCACCATAAATAAGTTAGATAGTGGATAAGTTTTCTTACCAACTGTTATTTGCTTTTCACCCATAGCCTCAAGCAATGCAGATTGTACCTTAGCAGGAGCCCTGTTAATCTCATCAGCAAGCAATAAGTTGTGAAATAATGGTCCAGACTGAAATTCAAAGCTTTGTTGCTGTGATATATAAATTTCTGTACCTGTCAAATCAGCAGGTAAAAGATCAGGAGTAAACTGTACTCTATGATATGAGCAATCTATACTCTCAGATAATGTTTTAATAGCAGTTGTTTTAGCTAAACCAGGCGCCCCCTCTACAAGCAGGTGCCCTCCTGCTAATAGAGCGATTAATAAGCGTTTGTTAAGGTTTTCTTGACCTACAACACGATTGTTTAAAAACTCTAATAATTCTTGAAAATGATTATATACCGACACAGATTTACTCCAAAATCTTAAAGTACCTTTGTAGAGTATAGGGTTTGTTATTTGTTTTTCAAGAGCTTAACTCTGATATAGTTAATTTACAAAGACTAAATACTATTATAAAATCTAAACATTAAACTATAAATCAAGCAATACAATGAAAAAAATCAAACTTTTAGCTGCATATGTACTAGCTACACTTACCCTAGTTAGCTGCTCAAATAATGCTAGTCTTTCTAATGATTTAAATTCGGCAGGTGATTCTATTGTCAGATTTGTAAACGGTACATTTTATGCTGAACTTTATAATACTAGTTTACAAAGCGTTTATAATGCTACACTACTAGCACTAAATAATAGCAATATCTATAGCGTAAAGAATAATACCATCAACAGCCAAGATGCTGAAATCACTGGTACTTATGCTACAGATAAAAATTTCTTTAATAAGTCTGGACAAGATGATTTTGCTATTAGACTTGTTAAAGGCAACCAAAACACTGTTAACTTATTTATGAAAATAGGCAAACTTGGTGATAAGCAAGCATCTGTTGACCTACTTGCAAACATCCAAACTAACTTAGGTATATAATTATCAATGTCTTTAAAAATCCCTAAAGTATTATCTATCCAATCGCATGTCGCCCATGGCTATGCCGGTAATAAAGCGGCAGTTTTCCCAATGCAAAAGCTTGGCATAGAAGTCTCACCAATATACACAGTACAACTTTCAAACCATACTCAATATGATTTCTACAAAGGATCTTTTTTTAGTGCCGAAGATATTCAAAATGTTATTGATGGTATCATAGTAAATGGTTTTTTAGCACAACAAGATGCTATCTTATCTGGGTATATTGGTAACTTAGAAATTGCCAAGGTTATTGCAAATACAGTTGTAGAACTCAAAAAATTAAACAGCCACAGCTTATATTGCTGCGACCCTGTCTTTGGTGACAAGTATGATGAAGATGAAAATGGGCATATTTTTGCATCTGCTGATCATCCTAATATTTTTTTAAGTCACTTATTACCTTTAGCTGATATCATCACACCTAATCTATTCGAGCTTAGTATTTTGAGTGATTCTCAAATACGCAATTATGATGATATTATTATAGCTTGTAAAAAACTCATCAATAAAACAGGCAATCTCAACCAAATAATAATCGTAACTAGCGTATCTTTTAGCAAAGATAAAACTGGCATAGCCATATACCATCATGGTAACTTCTCATATCTTGAATCACCTAAATACAAGGTTCAATCTAAAGTTAGTGGCTCTGGTGATATTACAGCAGCAATGTTTTTAAGTTATCTGTTAAAAGGTAAAAACTTAGATGAAACTCTCAAAGCAGTGACAAAGTGCTTAGATGGTATTTTTAGAGTAACTCATGATCTAAACACTGATGAGCTAGCGCTAATTCAAGCACAGGAGTATATTAGATAATGGATCGCTATAGTAAAATTACAAATGTGCATAATTACAAAAGAGAAATTGTACTGCTTAAAAGTCGTCCATGTGCTTACGGCAAATGTACATTTTGTGACTATATTCTAGACAACTCTAGAAATATTGATGAGATCAATGCGATAAATTTTGAAGTTTTAGCAAATGTTACCGGTGAATTTGGTATCTTAGAAGTAATTAATTCTGGTAATGTTTTTGAACTTCCTCAAGCAACTAAACAGCGTATCAAAGAAATAATAAAGCAAAAGAATATCAAGCTACTTTTTGTCGAAGCACACTGGATGTATAAAGATCATCTACACAAAATTAAAGATATTTTTGAAACAGATATCTTTATAAAAACAGGCTTGGAGAGCTTTGATAATAATTTTAGAGAGAAGCTCCTTAACAAAGGTTTCTATCATGATTCACCTCAACAATTAAGCCAACTTTTTGACTCGGTGTGTTTATTGATAGGAGTTAAAGGACAAACCAAAGAAATTATCAAAAAAGATATCGAAATAGCTAAGAAATACTTCAAGCACACTACTTTGAACTTATATGTGAATAACACTACCACCATTCAAGCTGATGAGCAACTCAAAAGCTGGTTTTTAGAAGAATACAAAGAATTATTTAAAGATCCTCAATTTGAAATACTTGTTAGTAATACTGACTTTGGTGTTGGTGACTAAATCTTAAAGCTTACTATCAAAGTATGGCTTAATCTGCTATGATTATTTAAGCACAATAAATTTGGAGAAAACGTTTGCAATACACTCTAAAACAAATAGTTCAGCACTTAGATGCAAAAGTAATCAATCAACCAAATGATGAAGTTATTATTTCAGGTCTTAATTACGCTGAACAAGCAAAAGAAAATGATCTAACTCTTATTGATAAACAAGAACATATTAAGCTTTGGCAAAATTCAAAAGCGGCTGCAGCTATTGTAAGTAAAAAAATTAGTGATCAATTAGCACAAATAAATGATAAACCTTTAATTGTAGTTAATAATGCTGATTTAGCTATGGCTAAAATATTAGAGCTTTTCTCCGTACCATATCCTGAACAAAATGGCATCCACGAGAAAGCTGTAATCGACCCAACTGCTAAAATTGGTAAAAATGTCTCCATTGGACCCGGCGCATATATCGGTAAAAATGTTGAGATCGGTGATAATACTATTATCTATGCTAATGTATGTATATACAATGATGCAAAAATTGGGACTAACTGTATTATATGGCCAAGTGTGACAATTCGCGATAGAACTATTATAGGACATTTTTGTAGGTTATACTCAAACTGCTCAATTGGTTCAGATGGTTTTGGCTATAGACCTTCTGAAGATGGTAGAACAATTGTTAGGATTCCGCATATTGGCAATGTTGTTATCGGTAGCTTTGTTGATATTGGTTCAAATACTTGTATTGACAATGCTAAATATGGCTCAACTATAATTGGTGATTATACCAAAATTGATAATCTTGTTCAGATAGGTCACAATGTAATTATAGGTAAAGGCTGTATGATTTGTGGGCAAGCTGGTATAAGTGGTTCAGTAACAATTGGTGATGGCGTTATAATCGCCGGTAACGCTGGTATCAAAGATCATACAAATATTGGTAGTGGCGCACGTATCGGTGGTAAAGCTGGAGTTATGTGGGATGTCCCTGCTGGTGAAAGCCATATGGGTTACCCTGCTTATAAAGATAGTGAACTTGCCAAACAATGGATTGCTATTAGAAAGCTCCCAGAGACCATGAAAAAACTCAAAGCTATTGCTAAAAGCCTAAATATAGATCTTTAATATTATAGCTAACTACACACAAAAAAGGTCATGCTGAATTTATTTCAGCATCTCACTATAAGTATTGATTTTATTAGCTTCCACTCTTCAGAGCCTCTAAGAATTAAAGCCAAATCAGATTAAATCAGTAGCATATATATTTTTATTATCGAATGAAAACAACTAACCCATCGTCAGACAAATAGCTGTAATAACGATTATGGAGAATTTAAATACAGTTTTAGCAAAAACTTTATCTACATCATTTTTATAAGATTGTATAGATTTATACAACCAAAATAGTGCTACAAGCATACATACAACAAATGAAAACAAATCTGCACTTCCAAGCACTGCCGGTAAAGCACATGAAACCACAAATAAAGCTAGATAAAATAACATAATTTTTTTAGTGTAAGCCATACCTTTGACTATTGGAAGCATTGGTAACTTAACTTTTTTATAATCATCCATATATAGTATCGCTATAGCATACGAATGTGGAATTTGCCAAAAGAATAGAATTAAAAACAAAGCTAAAGCATTGTAGTCTAATGTATTAACTACAGCTGTATAACCAGCTACTGGGGGAATTGCTCCTGAGATACCACCTAAAACTGTAGCATGTATAGTTAAGCGTTTTGAAACTGTATAAACACCAACATAGACTATAAAACCTATAATTATAATCCATAATGTCAATAGATTTACTAAGTAATACAAAACTAAACAGCTTAATATAAGTAGTATTGAACCATATATTGTCGCTTGTATTACAGAGATATCTCCAGTAACTAATGGGCGCTTTTGTGTGCGTGTCATACTACTATCAATATCTTTATCATAAATATTATTAAAGACACAGCCTGCTGCAATCATTAATGCAACACCTATCATCACATATACAAACAAAGGCAGATACTCAAAGCCTATTTCTCGATGTGTAGCTAATAAAAACCCGCCTATGAGGGTAATAAGATTACCAAAAATAATACCTGGCTTAGCTAATTGAAGATATCTTTTGAAATACATAATAAGAAAATATTTAAAAAAGAAATTACATCATCATGTCATATAAGTCAAACATGATCCACATAGTACCAGCAACTACAATTATAACTACAATAATTGCAAAAATTGCACTTACTAAGTTCCAACGTGCTTTTGAATCTGTGCTTAAATGCAAGAAAAACACTAATTGTACAAAAAGCTGTACTACAGCTAATACTGCTACTGTCACACATAAAGCAACTGGAGATAAAAGCTTAAATCCAACTAAAACAAAAGCTATTGTAGTAATAACTACAGATAGCACAAAACCTTGTATATAGCTTTTATGAGTACCATATGCAGCACCTGTATCATGATCATATAAGTGTTCTTTAGCCATATTACACTGCTCCTAATAAGTAAACTATTGAGAATACAAATATCCATACGATATCTAAGAAGTGCCAAAATAATCCTAAATAAGTAAGCTTAGTCTTAGCCATAGGATTCATGCCATACTTCTTAAGTTGGAAAATCATACTCACAATCCAAATAAGACCCATACTAACATGTAATCCATGAGTTCCTACTAATGTAAAAAATGATGATAAGAATGCACTTGAAGACCATGTATGACCTTCGATAGCTAACTCATAGAACTCATGTACTTCCATTACTATGAATCCTAAACCTAAAAAGAAAGTAATCCATAAAAACTTAATCACATGATTAATATTTTCAGAGTTACGGTTTAGCATTGCCAAACCAAATGTAAAACTACTTATCAGTAGCAACATTGTTTCAACAAATACGTATGGCAGGCTAAATAGCTCCTGTGCACCAGGACCACCGAATGTATGCTTATGAAATACTGCAAACGTTGCAAATAATGTCGCAAAAAGCACACAGTCACTCATAATATATATCCAAAAACCAAAAACATTTTTTGAACCATCAAAATGATGTTCATGATGATGGTTATGTTCTGCAGTTACTGTACTCATACTTGTAACTCTCCTTGTTGATTATATCTACCTTCAACTTCTTTAACTTCATCAGCCTTGACATAGTAGTCGATATCATAATCAAATGATCTGTACAATACAGTACCAATGATACCTACAACACCTACGATAGCAAGCCACCAAATATGCCATACTGCAGCAAAACCAAACACAAAGCTAAATGCTCCAATTATAACACCCACAGCTGTATTTTTTGGCATATGAATATCTTCATATTTCTTAGCACTACCTACAGGAGTATTATCTACATTTAGACCTTTTTGCTTATGATCCCAATATGCATCACGCTCTTCAACCACTGGATCATGCGAGAAATTATAGAAAGGCACTGGAGAAGGTATACCCCACTCTAATGTGCGACCATAACCCCAAGCATCAGCACCAACACGATTTTGGTCTCTTTGCTTAATACTTACTATAATCTGTAAAACTTGTAGCAATATACCCAAACCAATAATGATTGCACCAATCCAAGCAACTATAAGCAATGGTTGATATCCTGTAGCAGCATCATAATGATACAGTCTTCTTGTCATACCCATAGTACCTAATATATACAATGGCATAAATGCTACAAAGAAGCCAATAAACCAACACCAGAATGAATACTTACCTAAACGCTCATTTAGCTTGAAACCAAATATTTTTGGAAACCAAAAGCTAAGACCAGAAAAGGCACCAAATACAACACCACCGATAATAACATTATGGAAATGTGCGATTAGGAACACACTATTGTGCATTTGGAAGTCAACACCTGGTACAGATAATAATACCCCTGTCATTCCACCAACAGAGAAAACTATCATGAAACCAATCAACCACATCATTGGAGTTGCAAATGTAATACGACCTTTATACATTGTAAATAGCCAGTTAAAGATCTTAACACCTGTAGGAATTGCAATTATCATTGTCATAATTCCAAAGAAGGCATTAACATTCGCACTTGCACCCATTGTGAAGAAATGGTGTAACCATACAGTAAATGACAAGATAGTAATAACTATACTTGCCCAAACCATTGTTGTATATCCAAAAAGTGGCTTCTTAGAGAATGTCGCAGCAACTTCTGAGAATACACCGAATAAAGGTAATACAAGAATATAAACTTCAGGATGTCCCCAAATCCAGATTAGGTTGACATACATCATTTGGTCTCCACCACCTGAAACAGTGAAGAAGTGAGTTCCAAAGTATCTATCTAAAGTCAATAAGCCTAAAGTCACAGTTAGAACTGGGAAAGCAGCAACTACAAGGATAACTGAACATAATGAAGCCCATGTGAAGATAGGCATCTTCATTAAAGTCATACCTTTGCAACGCATTTTGATAATAGTTACAAAGAAGTTAATCCCTGTCATTAGTGAACCAATACCAGATATTTGTAGACCCCAAATATAATAATCTGTTCCTACTGTAGGGCTATAAGTTGTTTCCGAAAATGGCGGATAGGCTAACCAACCAGCGTGTGCGAAATCTCCAACTAATAGTGAAATGTTTATCAACATCGCACCTACTACAAACAACCAAAAACTCAAAGAGTTCATATATGGAAATGCAACGTCTCTAGCACCAATCTGTAGAGGAATTACCCAATTCATTAGTGCAAATATAAGTGGCATTGCCACAAAGAAGATCATAATAACCCCGTGAGCAGTAAAGATTTGATCAAAATGCTCAGGGATTAGATATCCTGTACTATCACCAGATGCTAACGCCTGCTGTGTTCTCATCATTGCAGCATCGACAAAACCACGGAACAGCATCACTAACGCTACGATAGTATACATAGTACCTATTTTCTTATGGTCAATAGTAGTGAACCACTCATTCCATAAGTAACCCCATTTTTTAAAATATGTAATACCACCTATTAGTGCCACACCTGCAACTACGATACCAATAAACATTGTTAATATAATTAACTGTTGGCTTACTGGTTCATATAGGTATGGAAACACTAAATGTGGATTACTTAGTTTTCCAATTAATGCTTCTAGCATATTTGTCTCCTATTTAAAACTACTACTTATTAATAACACTACATATTATGATGCATATGCATACCAGACATATTACCAGCCATTTCTCCTGGTTTATAGTTTGGCATCATGTAATACATAATAATATCGTTAAATAGGTTCTTATCCACATGAGAATAGTAAGCTACCGGATTATCTATAGAATCTTTGACAAGATCGCTCCAGAAGTAATCCCATGTCAAAGATTGATGTTTACCATTCTTAACTTCTTTAACCCATTTATCAAAATCAGCTTGGCTGGTAACTTTTGCATAAAACTGCATCTCAGCGAAGCCTATACCAGTATAATTTGCTGAAAATCCTCTGTACTTGCCTTCTTGAGTCGCTATCAAATGCAGTTGCGTAGTCATACCAGTCATAGCATAAATCTGACCAGCTAACTCTGGTATAAAAAATGAGTTCATCGGCGCTGCTGAAGTTATCTTAAAGTTAATTGGACGATCCTTAGGAATCTCAATATAGTTAACCGTAGCGATATCGTACTCAGGATAAATAAACATCCACTTCCAGTTTAATGCTACCACATCTATCTCAACAGGCTTTTTGTCAGATTCTAATGGTTTATATGGACTTAATGAGTGTGTAGTTTTCCATGTAACAATTGCTAATATCAAAATTATTATAAATGGCACACCCCAACAGATTATCTCTAGCTTGTTACTGTGACTCCAAGTTGGGCGATACTCAGCATTAGCACCATCACGATACTTCCAAGCAAACCAAAGAGTCAAGATTATAACTGGTACTACTACAAAAAGCATAAGGACTATTGCAAAGATAAGCAATTGTTTTTCTTGTGCTGTAATAACACCCATCGGATTCCAGATACCACCCTTACAACCAGATAAAGACAGAACTCCGACAACACTAGACAAGATTAGCAAGTATTTTTTACAGTTCATTTTAAATACATTCCCTTTTAATTTACGATTAAAATATTATGTTTATAAGCAAACACACATTTCACCAAACTAATACATTATATATAACATGTCTAAAAAAAAAAACATTCCAGTAATAATTTAACGTATTAATCTCTGTACATAATAAAAAAGTTGAGATAACTGAATAAAAACCTTATATATCGGTTATTTCGAATATGCTAAAAAGCAACTCTTTCACCTAACGTGAAATTTATCTAGAGAATTTAATTAATAATTGAATTTGAGACTAATAAAAAAATAAAGAAAATGACTTAATAAAACAGCAAACGTATGTTTAATTTTGTAATAGTGGTAAATAAAAAAGCTTAATTTATCAAAAAATCATCGTGATTAGAGCATATTAATGTTTAATTATAAAAATCAATTAATTATACTCATGACTATCTTATTAAAATCAATTTAAACAATGTATAACAACGAAACCAAAATAACTATCAACATATCACTGATATATAGCTTTAGAATGATTGGGTTATTTATAATTTTCCCTATCTTCAGTCTATACATCAATCATATAGAATATGCCACACCATTTTTGATAGGTCTAGCTCTTGGAGTGTATGGCTTAAGTCAAGCAATGCTTCAAATTGTACTAAGTATTCTATCAGATAAATTTGGACGCAAACCAATAATATTTGTAGGATTAATATTTTTCATCATCGGTAGTATAGTTGCTGCCTGTTCAAGCACTATATATGGCATAATCATCGGTCGAGCAATCCAAGGAGCTGGTGCAATAGGTAGTACCCTAACCGCACTTGTCGCTGATTCAACCAAAGAAGAGAATCGCCTCAAAGCGATGTCTTTAATTGGTATGTCGATTGGTTTTTCATTCTTAGTAGCAATGATGTTTAGCTCTATACTAAATAGTCTTATAGGCTTATCAGGAATTTTTTGGCTCACTGCAGTATTTGGTGGACTAAGCATTTTTATGCTCACAAAGATACCTACACCTAAAGTACCTAGTTTTCATCATGAAGCAAAGCCGGTTCTTAAACTAATCAAAGATGTAATTTCTCACAAAGAGCTACTTAAACTTAATTATGGCATATTCACTCTTCATGCTACGCTAACAGCATTGTTTATAGTAATTCCACCAATTTTAACAAATGTTCTTAACATAGATGCTGACTGTCAATGGTTAGTATACTTACCAGTTTTGATTATCTCATTTAGCATGATGTTTCCTTTTGTGATGATTGCCGAAGTACAACGCAAAATGAAAAAGTATTTTATTGTTGCAGTAGCGCTATTAGGTATATGTCTAGCACTTTTAGTAATAAGTTACAAACATACGTTCTTACTAGCTCTTATCCTAACATTTTTCTTTGCTGCGTTTACATTTCTAGAGTCTTGTTTACCTTCATGGGTATCAAAAATAGCTCCCATTGGTAGTAAAGGGACCGCTATGGGAGTATTTTCTAGTTGTCAATTTTTTGGCATTTTTATCGGTGGTATGATTGGCGGTATTATTTACCATCATTTTGGTATTGCTGGTGTGCTTATATTATGTACAGCCTTATCAGTATCTTGGTTTATAATTAGTCTGATAATGGCTGAGCCTACTTATTTAAATTCAAAAGTTTATAGACTAGATAAACTAACACCAAACCTAAAAGCAAAATTAGATCAGCTGCTCCAAAAACAAAAAGGTGTATATGAATCAATAATTTGTTTAGAGGAAAATGCTATCTATATCAAGGTTGATAAAAAAGAATTTGATGAAAAAGATCTTCTTGGAAAAATTAATTTCATCACTACAAATCAAGCGTAGAAAGAGCATTCATAAGTCAGTTTAAAGACTTTAAAAGCTTAGCTGATTCAAGTTTATAGCTTTATCAAATATCTTACAATATACCATTGATTCAATACAAAATCATCAAGCATCAAACCAACCAAACTCAATCACAAACCAATTAAAGATTAAAGTAATATTTACTTTAAATATATAATTATTTAAACAAATAACCTTTGTATTTAAAGCCAACTATAAATAGCATCAGATAGCCATCAGCAACTAAAATACTATTCTTACATAAATCTATACCGTTTCAGTATATTTAATCTATACCATTTTAGTATACTCAAAGCCTTTATTTTCAATGCTTTCAGCGGAATTTATTTTTTGATTTAAATAATTAATGTGTTACAATTTGAACAACACAATTAAAGGTGAGAAAAAGTGACTACAACCCAGATCAGCCTATTTTTTCTTCCAAGTTTCTTTTTAGAAAAATTTAACAACATTTAGTTACTCGAACTATGAGGAGAAAATAAATATGTTACCAACGCTCATGTCTGTTGACTTAGCAAGATTGCAGTTTGGTTTAACAGCGTCATTTCACTTCTTATTTGTTCCTCTAACTTTAGGTCTAACGTGGATCTTATTCACAATGGAGCTAATGTATATAAGAACAGGTAAAGAAGTTTATAAAGATATGGTGAAGTTTTGGGGTAAATTACTCGGAATAAACTTTGCCCTAGGTATTATTACTGGTCTAACCATGGAGTTTGAATTTGGTACTAACTGGTCATACTACTCTCAATCAGTAGGTGATATTTTTGGTACACCGCTAGCTATTGAAGGTCTAGCAGCATTTATGCTTGAGTCTACATTTGCTGGTTTATTTTTCTTTGGCTGGGATAAACTTACAAAAAAACAACATTTACTATCAACATTTTGCTTAGCAATTGGTTCAAGCTTCTCAGCTTTACTTATCTTAGTTGCAAATGGCTACATGCAGCATCCTGTTGGCTCTGAATTTGTGGCATCAACTATGAGAATGGAGACTGTTAGCTTGTTAGACCTATTCCTTAACCACACAGCTCAAACAAACTTTGGCCATGTGATGACTGCTGGATATACTACTGCAGCAATCTTCGTAATCGGTATAAGTGCATTTTATCTGATTAGAGGTCGTGATGTGGCGTTTGCTAAGAGATCTATCGCGATTGGCTTAGGTTTTGGTTTAATTACATGTATAGTTGCAATTATCTTCGGTGATGCAAATGGTGTAGACGCTTTTAGAGTACAACCACTAAAAATGGCAGCTATTGAGGCAGAATGGGATACTTCTAAAGCTCCAGCAGCATTTAATGCAGTAGCTCTACCAAGTCAAAAAGAACAAAAAAATAATTTTGATGTTCCTATCCCAGCTGTATTAGGTCTGATTGCAACTCACTCTACAGATACAGAAATTCCTGGAATCAAAGCTATACTCTATGGTAAAAAGACAGCTGATGGCACAAGAGATCCAAATCTTGCATACTACAGAGATATTAAAACAGGTCAAACTGCTGATGTCTCACCTCAAGATGCTGCTGCAAATCCAAGCAAATATGAAAAAGTACCTTCTGCTCTAATAATGATTAGAGAAGGTGGTCTTGCATATGCTGATCTTTTAAAATGGCGTGAGACAGGCCATAGTGGCGACACTCCTGATAGCAGCTACACTAACTACAACAATCCTACTTATCAGAAGTACATGGGATTTGGTAAAATGTTAGTACAAGCTGCTCAAGAGAAGTATGGTGTAGCTGATTCAGCAACAATTACTAAAGCTGCAAATGATCCAGAACTAGTAAGAGCTGTTGCTACTAATATGGTTCCTGATGTTGCTAGTGTTTTCTGGAGCTTCAGAATAATGGTATTCATAGGGTTCTTTATGTTTACCTTAATAGTTGTTGGACTAATTCTACTTACTAGAAATGCTCTTACTAGTAATGCATTTAGTAGATTTATCCTAAGGGTTATGATTTGGTCAATACCATTACCTTATATTGCATGTATTGCTGGCTGGTATGTAACTGAACATGGTCGTCAACCTTGGACTGTTTATGACCAACTACCTACAAGTATTAGCTCTTCAGCATTAACTGCTGCTGACGTTGGAACATCAATGGCGATATTCTTCTTGATAGACACTGCGTTATTTGCTGTAATGGTATTCTTAATGTTCAAATATGCAAGACTTGGTCCTAGCTCTCTAGGTACTGGTAAATACTATTTTGAACAAAACAAAAAAAGTAAATAAGGAGAGATAAATGTTATTAGACGTGTTACAAATTATCTCTTGGCTAGTTGTAGGGGTGCTAATATTTTTAGTAGCTGCTACAGTTGGTTTTGATTTTGGTGTAGGAATTCTTGCGAAATTCGTTGGTAAAGACGACTACGAGAAAAGAACTATCATAAATACCGTAGGACCTACATGGGACGGAAGCCAAGTTTGGTTTATCACGGCTGGCGGTGCTATATTTGCAATCTGGCCTCAAGTATATGCTACTAGCTTCTCAGGATTATATATTGCAATTTTAGTAGTACTATGGGGACTTTTCCTTAGACCTCCAGCTTTTGAGTATAGAAAGAAAATAGACAATCCTAAATGGCGCAATTTCTGGGACTGGATGCTTGTACTTGGAAGTATAATCCCTATAGTTGTGATGGGAGTAGCTGTTGGTAATCTTTATTTAGGTTTTCCAATCTCTTATGATGATACTGCCAGACTGATTTATGGTACGGTAACAAATGGTCAATATCAGTCGATGTGGATCACGTTACTACATTTACTAACACCATTTGCATTATTATTTGGTGTGTTTGCATTAAATATGGCACTAATGCACGGTTCTGCTTATGCTAAGCTTAGAACTAGTGGTATTTTACGTGACAGATTCAGAAAAATTACTAATGCAACAGCAAGTGTATATATAGTTTTATTCATAATCGCTGCAATTTGGATAACTTTTATACCTGGTTATCAGTTTACCCCAGATGCTAGTTTAGCTCATTTATCAGATGCTTTAAATCATGCTTTTACATCTGGTAAAGTAACTACTGAATATTCATGGTACTATAATTTCAACCATGCACATGTATGGATGTGGTTTGCACCTATACTAGCTTTTGTTGGCGCCATATTTGTTATTAGATTTAACAATCAAGATAGAGATGGTGCGGCTTTCTTAGCTAGTATGGCGTCTTTACTTGGTGCTGTTTTAACCGTTGGCTTTACTTTATTTCCATTTATTATGGTATCTAATATTGGTGACTATATGTATAGTCTAACCGTCTACAACGCAAGTAGTAGCCAAACATCGCTGATAGGTATATTATGCGCAGCTGTTATAATTCTTCCGATCATATTTAGCTATACATTCTTTGTATATAAGAAAATGTGGGCTAATGGTCGAAGAATATCAGCTGAAGAGGTTAGAGCTAATTCACACGAAATGTACTAAATAAGGAGAAAATATATGTATTATTTAGCATGGATTATATCAGCTGGTCTAGCGGTTACCGTAGGTTGTTTTGTAGCTACTTGGTTAGAAAAAAAAGAAGATCAATCTCAATAAAAATCATTATCTAAGCTATTCTATTTTTTGTGCTTTGGTGTAAAATCTTATCATCAAAACAATAGTTTTTAAAAAAATGAAAAAATCTATATTCGCCGTTACAACCACTGTTGTAGTTATGATTTCTAGCGCATATGCTGATATTACCGTAGGAACAACTGGCGATTATGCGCCATTTTCAATCTATAATCCCAAAGATAATAAATACTCTGGTAAAGATATAAAGCTCATAGAAGCTTTTGCAAAAAGCAAAAAAGAACAAATCAAGTTTGTCAAAACTTCTTGGGCAACTGCTGAAAATGATTTAAAAAATAATAAATTTGATGTTTTTGTTGGAGGAATGACAATAACTCCTGAGCGTAAAAAAGAATTTGTCTTTTCAAACCCACTAATACCATTTAATAAAGCAGCTATGACTGCTTGTAAAAAGTTAAATAAGTACCAAACTTTTAGTGATATTGATAATCCAAAAACATTAGTTATTGAAAATAGAGGTGGTACAAATCAAGTATTTGCATTGCAGAAATTAAAAAATGCTAAAGTGCTAATAATAAGCGATAATAACCAAGCAATAAATTCTATTATAAAAGGTATAGATAATATTCATCCTGATATTATGTTTACAGATACTTTAGAAATAGCTTATCAGCATTCGAAAAATCATAAAATCTGCCAAATACCTGTAAAAGTTGATGATAATCAATACTACAAAGCTTTTATGTTCAATAATACATCACAAGGTAAGAAAATTGCTCAAGAGTTTGATAACTGGTTAAGCAATAACCCAACTATTATCAAAAAGTATACAAAATCTTAAATAAAGCTTTCTAAGTAGCATTTATTATAAGAAAATATCCTTTATATAACCTATTTTATAAATAAATTCTAAATGCTTAGAACATATCGTATTGCCTTATTTTTTAGCGGCTTAATTGTACTTACAGGATTGATGTCGATCGATTTTATTAGCCCATCCCTACCCTACATTAAATCTGACTTTGAAACATCTCAAACATTACTTAAAAATAGCGTATTAACCTATATGCTTATCCTAGGAATATTTCAACTACCATATGGATTTTTAAGTGATAGATATGGACGCAAGAAACTTGTGTTAATTTCACTATTGATAACAATTCTAGGTATTTTAATATCAGCTTTTGCTCAAGGAATCGTTTCTTTCTACATCGGTAGAATTGTAACTGCGATTGGTAGTGCTGGTTGTCCTGTAATAAGTAGATCAATAATTGCTGATGTTTCACATAATCCTAAGAGATTAAGGAAATCATTTTCTTCATATGCCTTAGCTAGTCAGATATCGCCATGTATTGCACCAGTACTAGGCGCATTTATACAATCAGTTAGCTCATGGAGATTTTCTTTAATGACCCTGTTGTTAATAAATGTGATTGTTTTTTTGTTAATCTTGTTAATAATGCCTGAAACTTCAAGAAGACTCGAATATAAAATAAACTATAAAACCACTTTAGATAAGTATTTGTATTATTTCAAAAATCGTTACTTTTTTACAATGAGTCTTCTTTCAGCATTATTTTATGTTTATTCTATAGGGTTTTATAATATGTTGCCTTTTGTATTGCATCACTTAGGCATACCAGTAATTACCAATGGTTTTATAAACAGCTTCTACGCTATAAGTTTAGCTACTGGAGCTTTTTCATTACAACGTTTCTTATATAGATATGCTTCCGAAAAAATTCTCGCTCTACTACTTGGGTTATTTTTATTTCATTTTATAGTATATATATTATTATTTAAGTTATACACAAATACTTTTACCATAACTATATTTGGCATTGGTACAGCTTTTCTATGCGGTATTATCGCGCCATTAATACTATCAATGTGTATGCAAGGCTTTAAAAAAGATAAAGGCATAGCTAGTGCAGTACAAAGTGCTATTAAGATGTTTTTTACAGGTGTTGGATTAATAATATTTTCATACATTAAGCTTGAAAGTATTTTACAAATAGTGTTTATTTTCATATTGCTTAGCTGTCTAGCAATTATACTTTGGCAGCTAGCCAAAACTAGCAAAATCAATTAAACAAAAAGCTAATATAGTATTTTGTGTCTTATCCGGTAGTAACAAAATTAAATTTTCACTTTAACACTTATAGTAATTCAATAGGATCAATATCAAAATACATTTTTACTGAACTTGGTATATTTATAATGAATTTATTACCAAGCCAATTAACTATAGAGTTAATCTCTTTACGCGTTTTTGCTGTTAGTAATAAGCTATATCTATAAACACTATTACGTTTAAGGTGTAATGCTGGCAAAGGCTTAGATACTTTGATATTTATACTGCCTGATATGCTTGAATATATATCATTCAACAACTCTAGAATTTGCTCTTGCTTTTTTGATTCTGCGATAATTTGCGCTTGATATGTATAAGGTGGGTAACCGGCATATTCCCTTTGCTGTAAAAGATAATCTAAAAACTCTAAATAATCATTATTTACTAATAACTGAAGTAGCTTATTTTCTGGTTGATAAGTTTGCAATACAATTTTCCCAGGTTTATCTGCCCTGCCTGCTCTGCCAGCAACCTGTACAATCAGCTGCGCTGTTTTCTCAATAGCATTAAAATCATTACTATATAAACCTGAATCAATATTTATTAAGCCAACTAGAGTAATATTTTCAAAATGATGTCCTTTTGCAATCATTTGTGTACCAACTATAACATCAACCTGATTATCATTTATCAACTGGTTGATAGCATGTAAATCAGTTATAGTTTTAATATTTGCACGATCAAAACGTACAACTCTATTATAAGGAAATTTTGCTTCTATTCGAGCTTGGATTTTTTCAGTCCCACAACCATAAGGAAATAACTCTTGTACTCCACAGCTAGGACATGTTGTAACCAACGGCTTACGCGAACCACAAAAATGACACTCTAAATATTGATATGGTTGCGTATGTAGAGTATAAGGTTTATCGCATTTCTTGCACTCAACAACTTCACCACAACTTTTGCATACTAATGCTTTAGCAAAACCTAGTTTATTGATAAAAACTAGAGATTGCTGATGTGATTGAATATTTTTTTGTAAAAGATTAAAAAGCTGACTACTAACGCCATTATCAACAATAGTTGATTTTAAATCTAAAAGTTCAATTTGATTTTTATACGAGTTTAATGCTCTTTGTGTTAGTTTAAGTAGACGATATTTACCAGTAACACAGTTATAGTAGCTCTGCAGTGAAGGTGTTGCACTTCCTAGTATTACCGGTATATCAAGCTGTCTGGCCCTAAATATCGCAACATCTCGAGCATTGTAGCGAATAGTAGTAGTTTGCTGCTTAAATGAACTATCATGCTCTTCATCAACTATAATTATTCCAAGATTATCAAAATCAGCTAAGACCCCACTACGTGTCGCAATTACAATATCTGCTTTACCTCGCTTTATCTTTAGCCAATTAGTCAACCTAGCTTTATCACTTAATTTAGAGTGTAGCGCAACAACACTTTTATCTACAAACCTATTTTCAAATCTTTTGATTGTTTGCGGAGTAAGATTTATTTCCGGAACTAAAATCAATACCTGTCGAGATTTAGCTAAAAACTCAGCTATAGCTTGTAAATAAATTTCAGTTTTACCACTCCCAGTAATACCATATAGCAACGATACATTGAATTTTGTATTAGCTAATATTTGCTCTAGCACATATTGTTGTTCTTGATTAAGATTCCTAGCTTTATCAGCATTTAGAGTATTTTCGCTTTGTTTTAGCTTATAAGTTTTGTTAATGATATTATTGTCAAATAATTTATTAATAACATAGCTTGAAGCTAACTGTTTTAGCTCTTCTAATTTAATTAAATCTTCTGCAGCAATAGCATTTATTAAAGCTTGCTGCTTTGCTGTTAGTTTATGCTGCTGCAACTTTACTTGATTAATATATACATATGTATCTTGCTGTGGTTTAATCTCTTGCAGCTTGAGAAAGTCATTTGGTAAAGCTAAGCGTATTGCACTGTATATATCACAGCAGTAATATTGTGATAACCATAATATTAGATTTTGTATCGCAGGACTAATCGGTTTATCAAGAGTCCTTATAATAGTTTTGACCTTTTCAGGTTCATAATCAATCTTGACATCTTTTGCTATGATAAATCCTATCAGCTGACGCTTGCCTACTTGAACCAAGGCCCGCTCAAACAGCTCTACCTTTTGGCTATCAACACTATAATCAAGGATATAATTAGGTGGTACTGGTAAAGCTACCTTAACAATCATTTCTCAGTTTCCACTACCTTTGTATTCATATACCAATAGTAAAAACCATAAACAGCAGTAATAAAAAATATGAAATTTTGTACAACTTGACCATATAACTGCTGTTGATACATCACCACAACAAAATATAAATCAGAAATAATCCAAACTATCCAATTCTCCATAAATTTTTCTATGGTCATAATGATAGCTGTAAATGTAATACCAGTGAGTATACCAGTAGAAATAATATCAGTCGAAGCTGTAATATAGTTAAAACCAATGCTGAATATACACAAAACAATCACATAAACTAAATAACGAATGTAATCAGCAAACTTCATCCACTTAACAGTTTTATGTTCTCCATCAACACCTTGGGTATACCATTTATACCAACCATAACTGAAAAATATCACATAAACAAATTGCAATAGTACTAACGAGTAAGTACCTTTAATTGCAAATAGAAACAATAGCAGTATGGCTCCAACTATACCCAATGACCAAGACCATACTTTTAATCTAGCCAAGTAGATAGTATATAAGACATTTATAACTAATCCAGAATAATCAAGAGTCTCAAACAACATTATAAATCCAATCCTTATTTATTTAAAAACACTCGTATAATTTTATATCAAGTTGTTTATATAGCTGAGATTTTATAACATTAATTTTTCTAATAGAACTAGTTTTAAAATTAATTGTAGGATTAAAAGCCAAGTAAATTTTATATAAGCTTATATCAAAAACATCGCAATTTAAGTAGCAAATATCTTGGACTGTAATCCTAATGATATTAGCTTTTTCTAAGGCATAAAGAATTTTTTTAATCTTATCATAATCTGCTACTGAAGTTTTTTGGTATAAATCATTAATACTCATACCATTTTTTAGTTCTTTTTGCGCAAGGTGTAACTCTTTAAGCATACTAACACTTATACTAAGATCATCTCTTTTTACTTCTTTTTTAAAATTTAGAGTTACCTTCATATACTGCATCGCACGAATCATTACCGCACCTAAAAGTGTGATTTGCCATGTAACAAAAACCCAAAGAATAAATATTGGTATTAATGATAATGATCCATAGATTACTGAATATGTAGGGACATAAAACATATATAAAGCGAAGATCTTCTTAGCAAGAGTAAATACAATTGCGACTAAAAATGCTGCTAATAAGGCAATTTGTGAATTGATCTTTGTATTAGGTAATATTTTATAGACAACAAAAAAACCCGCTGTTAAGAAAATAAGCGATAAACCACTTAAGAGATATTGCTCCATGCCAATATCTTTAACAAACCACGCCATAGATATAAGATAAGTACTTGAAATAAATACAAATCCCATCAATAGTGGTCCCATTGTCATTAGTGCCCAGTATACCAATAAACTTTGAAGCATGGGACGTTGCCTATTTGCATAAAAGATTTTATTTAGGGTAATTTCTAGTCTTTTTATCATCAAAAAGATCACCACAAGTAAGACTATAACTGATGTAATAGGTAAAGAAGTCATTTTATGAGAAATCTTTGTGATATACTGCTGAACTGTTGTTGCTGTCTCTGGAAGCATATTTTCAAAAAGAAAATTTTGTAGACTCTCAGAAAGCGAACTAAAAGCATTAAAAGCATCTAAAATATTTATTATAATGAAAAAAGCTGGTACGATAGCAAACAAACTCGTAAGAGTTATTGAAGCAGCTACTGTGGGACAGTCTTTACGGAGATATTCTTTAAAGACCCAGATCCAATAGTTTTTTAATATTAGCAAATATTTTTTGTATAATCTGATATCAAACATAGAATAATGACAATGAAAAACATACTAATACTATACTACAGCCAAGGTGGAAGTACAAAGAAAATGGCGCATACTATAGCCGTTGGAGTTGAAGCTACAGGAGCGACAGCAACTATCCGAACTGTGCCAAATATTTCAGCAAAAACTGAACAAGTTGAGCCTTTAATCCCAGATAATGGTGACCTCTATGCAACAAAAGAAGATTTGGCTAATTGTGATGGTCTAATAGTCGGAAGTCCTGCATATTTTGGTAATATGGCATCGCCACTTAAATACTTTCTAGAAATACATAGTGATTTATGGTTTAAAGGTAGCCTAATCGGTAAGCCAGTAGGTTTTTTCACAGCCGCATCAGGAATGCATGCTGGTCATGAGAGTACTCTATTATCAATGATGATTCCTTTTATTCATCATGGTTGCTTGATAGTTGGCGTACCATATAGTGAGCAAGCCTTAGAACATACTCGTACTGGCGGTACACCTTATGGAGCCTCACATTTAAACACATTCTCACCTAATAAAACTATGTCTGACGATGAGATAAAAATATGTAAAACACTAGGCAAACGCGTTGCTGAAATCGCTAATAAATTATCTTGCTAGGAGAACATAAATGAAGAGATTTTTTTGGATTTGGCTTTTATTATTATGCTTTTTGTTGACAAACTGCTCTAGTTCTGAACCAAGCTATTCAGCTAACTCTGTAGGTCAGGTATCTCAAGTTGAACAAGGACAAATTATTGATATCCAACAAGTCAATATCAAAGGCTCTGATAATATCGGTGCAAGAGTTGGTGGCTTAGCTGGTGGTCTAGGAGGAGCTCTAGCAGGAAGTGGTAATATCTTTACAAGTATCGCAGGCTCAATAGGTGGGGCAATAGTAGGAGGAATTGCTGGTGGAGCAACGGAAGATGTTATAACATCATCAAAAGGCTATCAATTTACACTAAAACTTGATAGCGGAAGAACCATAGCAATATTACAAGAAGATAAGCATGGTCTTAATATTGGTGATCAAGTGACTATATATATGTCTGGTAATAATACTCGAATAGTACCTGCAAGAGCTTAAGTATAAAATTAAAAATAAGTAAAATTTGCTTTCATAATAATTATCATTTAGTATATAATCCGCTATTCTCGAGAAGCTAACAGTACACTAACGTTTAGCTAATTTTTAAAAAAGAGGAATTTAGATTAAATGTATAAGACAAAGATTACTACTTTAGGATTAAGTATCTGGTTTATTTGTGCTTTCTTTTACGCCCTTGAGTACTTTGTAAGGTCTTCAACAGGCGCCTTGCTTGATGATTTTATGAAAGAACCTTATAACCTTAGTATTGCTTCAACAGCATTGTTTAGCTCATCTTTCTATTGGAGTTATATAATTTCACAAATACCAGCAGGAATAATAGTTGATAAATTTGGTGTTAAAAAGGTAATGATAGTTAGCAGTGCTATATTTTCTGTAGCTATGCTTATTGCAACTATAGCTCACTCTGAATCTATGCTTCTAACATATAGAATTCTAGCAGGATTTGGTGGCGGTTTTGCTATATTATGTGCAATAAAATCAATAGCTATTTGGTTACCAAATAGGTTATTTCCAGCATTTACAGGTCTAACTCAATTTGTGTTATACATTGGTGCGACACTTTCTGCTGCCCCTTTAGTTTTTCTGTCTGAATATCTTAGCATCTCAGAAATTATGGCTTTAATATTTGTAATTTCTTTTATACTACTACTATTCACTATTTTTGTTATCAAAACTCATCCTGATTATAAAAAAGAAAATAAACATAACAACAAACAAAGCCAAACCCTAAAAGATATTTTAGCAGTTTTAAAGAACAAGCAAATCTGGTTTAACGGTTTATTCTGTTTTACGATATATGGCACTACTGTACTATTTGCAGATTTATGGGGTATAAGATATCTGACCTTATATGGTTTTAGTCAAAGTCAAGCTGGTCTTTGTACTTCACTAATCTTTATCGGCGTATGTATCTTTAGTCCGATTTGGGGAGTTATAGCATCTGCCGTAAATAGCGAGAAAAGATTTCTTCTAATTTCTCCTATATTTGGTTTTTTCATCGTGACTTACTTATTATTTTACAATCAAAATATTATTGTTGCATATATCCTTTGCGTTTTATTCGGTGGCGTTCAAGCTGTACATGTACTTAACTATTCTGCACTAAGAAACACAGTATCAGCGACTCAAATAGCTACTGGCTTAGCTGTAGTAAATATGTTTTTACCACTAAGTGGTGGTATATTACAACCAATTACAGGAACGATGATTACCTATCTCAAAGAAACTCACCAAGCACTTTATGCTTTCCAAACAACATTGGTAATCATTCCTATTTTGATGTTACTGTCTTTTATAATAGCTATATTTATCAAAGATTCTAATAGCTAGAATAATACTACTTTACTCTCGCTTTTTTTTATTCTATTATTTGTTGTACAAAAATTTTAATACCATATAAATCATGAAAAAATATATACTAATAGCTTTAGCCGCTGTTGTTATTGTAGCTTTGGTAGCTATCAATATTCTGACAGAAAGTGATAAGCCACAGACAACCAAAGGTAGTCATGATATATCGGTTGTTGCCGCTGAAAATCAATATGGTAGTATCGCTAAGCTTATTGGTGGTAGTAATGTTAAAGTTACTAACATAATAAATAATGCTGATGGTGATCCACATACTTTTGTCTCTTCTATAAAAAATGCTAAACTTTTAGCTGAAGCAGATGTAATTATCTATAATGGTGCCAATTATGACTCATGGATTACACCAATATTAAAAAGTAATAAAAATGCCGAAATTATTAAGGTACAAGACCTAATAAACTATCCACAAACCAAAAAACTTGGTATTAATCCACATCTTTGGTATGACCCTGATACATTCCCAGCTTTAGCAGAGAAACTAAAAGATGTTTTTTCTAAGCAAGATTCCATCGATAATAGCTTATTTGAAAAAAATCTTGAAAACTTTAATCATAAATATCAAAAAGTTTATGATCTAGTTAAACAAATAAAACAGTCAAGCTCAGGTACTCCTGTAACTGCTACAGAACCATTATTTGGCTATATGGCTAATGCATTAGGATTGGATATGAAAGGTCTTGCATTCCAATGGGTGATAATGAACGACTCTGAACCTAGCCCTAAAATGATGATTGATTATCAGAAACTCTTTAACGATAAACAAGTTAAAGTGCTTTTCTATAACAAACAAGTCACAGATAATGTCACAAGCGATGTCTTAGAACTTGCTAAGAAAAATAATATACCAGTGGTCGGTATTACCGAAACTATGCCTGTAAATGATGACGCTATCAACTGGATGATTGAAACATTACAAGCAACTGCCGCCGCATTAGATAAAGTACAAAAATAAAATGATTAAATGTACTAACCTTGTGATTGGCTATAATAAGCCAATTATATCTGCACCAAACCTAGAAATCCCAACAAATGCATGGATTGGTATCGTTGGTAAGAATGGTGTTGGTAAATCAACGTTTTTTAAGACACTCCTAGGTAAAATACCAACTATTTCTGGTTCAATAACTATTAATAATAAAAAGATAGATGTCGATACTATTAGCTATATTCCTCAAGAGCGAGAAATAAACTTTGAAGAAAAAACTTCTGGCTTTACGCTTGTTAAATATAGTTATAAACCAAACTCATGGGGGCTACCATTATTTAATAAAAGTTTTAAAGAAAAACTAGAGTACCTTATCACACTAACGCAAACTCAAGATTATATTCATAAGCCTTTTAAGAACCTTTCTGGTGGTCAAAAAAAACGCGTATATTTAGTACAAGCTTTGATTAATGAACCAAAAATACTTCTTTTAGATGAGCCATTATCTGATCTTGACCCAGATGCAAAGCAACAATTCTTAGCTTGCTTGAAAGAAATTCATAAGAAAGAAAATATCACTTTATTGATAATATCACATGATATGAAAGAGATTAGCACTCAACTAGATGCTTTTATTCATTTCAAGGATGGTCAATGCCATTATTGTAATGAGCTACCTTGTTTACAGGAGGATATTTGTGTTTAGTTACACCTTTATGCTATATGCTTTTATAGCAGGAACAATAATAGCGGTTATCTGTGGCATTATTAGCTTTTTTGTCATAATTAGAAGATTATCATTTGCTTCACATGCCTTAGGACATATTAGTCTTACAGGAGCATCTGGTGCTGTGCTGCTCAATCTATCAGCGATGACTGGACAACTTGCTATAAATCTTGTTGCTGGATTACTTATGGGGGCTTTTGGTGATAAGATTAAAAAGAATGATATTGCTATAGGTATTGTTCTAACTTTTTTCTTAGGTTTAGGAACTTACTTTTTATTCTTATACCAGAGTGGTTATTCTGGTTCTGTAATGTCTATCCTTGTTGGAGATATACTCACAGTTAGTCTTGAACAAATATATATTTTGGTAGGTTTAGCAATATTTACGATAGCACTGCTTACGGTAATTGCACGACCACTATTCATATCGTCAATAGATCCGGTATTTGCTGAGTCAAAAAAAGTATCAAATAAAATTTTATCTATGTTACTTTTTATATGTATTGCAATAACTGTATCTATGGCTTGCCAAGTCGTTGGTATTTTATTAGTATTCTCACTTTTAATCGGGCCTGCTGCTATTGCAACTCAATGGGTTGACGGCTTTTATAAACCTATTGCTCTAAGCACTTTAATTTCAGTTTTGACAGTGTGGTCAGGTATAGTTGCCGCCTACTACATCGATGTACCAATTAGTTTTTTTATTACAACTATTATCTGTATTTTATACCTAGTAAGCGTCATAAAAAATAAGTTTCAATAATTTTTACTAATCTACAATTATTTGACTATACCAGAACTAGCTTTATATTTATAATTACGCTAATTCTAAATAGTTTAAGCTAATCCAGAGAACTAAAATGATAATTACAAAAGAAATTGAATATCGTGGTGATGGTATCTTGCTAAAAGGCTTTTGCGCATACCCAGATAGAGGCGCTCATTTACCAGCCGTACTAATAGCACCAACATGGGCAGGTAGAGATGATTTTGCCTGTGATAAAGCAATAGCGATGGCTAGAAAAGGCTATCTTGGCTTTGCTATAGATATCTATGGTGATGCAAAAGTAGGTAAATCTAAACAAGAAAATGCTACCTTGATGAATAATCTCTTAGCTGAAAAATATGCCTTAATGACAAGGCTTAGAACAGCGTATAGTACAGTAAAAAGAATGCCAAAAGTTGATAAGTCAAATATCGCTGCAATAGGTTTTTGCTTTGGTGGTAAATGTGTTTTGGATATGGCTAGATCAAATTTTGAGCTTAAAGCTGCTATTAGCTTTCATGGTTTACTAGAGTCTAATATCGTCAAAGAGCAAAATATAGATACCAAAATACTAGTATTACATGGCTATAATGATCCAATGGTGCCACCAGAACAAGTCAACAAATTTCAGCAAGAAATGGATAAGCGTAAAGCAGATTGGCAGCTGCACAGTTTTGGCAATACTTATCATGCTTTCACAAATCCTAATGCCAATGATCCTGAGTTTGGTACAGTATTTAATAAACTTTCAAATAAAAGAGCTTGGAGATTAGCTGAAGATTTTCTTAGAGAGGCTTTTCTAAGTAGTTATTATTAATATAGAGAATATCTATTTTATAAGACCAATATACGGTAATTCACGATATTTCTCATCGAAGTCTAAGCCATAGCCAACGATAAATTTATCTTCTATTTCAAAACAAATATAATCAAGCTTAACATCTCTTTCAAGTCTTGCTGGCTTAAATAATAAAGTTGCAAACTTTAGAGTTTTGGGATTATATTTACTAATCCCCTCTATTAGCTTATGATAAGTATGTCCAGTATCAACAATATCTTCAATGATGATAATATTTTTATCTTTAACATACTCTTCTTTTAGAGATGTCTCTGTCAAAGTTACTTCACCAGAACTTTTAGTACTAGAACCATACGATGATGCTGTAATAAACTGTGTCCTTAGATCAATTCGCAGCTTTCTCACAAGATCAGCAAAGAACATAAAAGACCCTTTTAAAACGCACACAAGCGTAACTTCTTGACCTGAATAGTCTTGATTAATCTGTTCCGCTAATTTAGTAACAGCTTGTTCAAGTTGTTGGCTTGTTATATAAACTTCGGTATTTTCTGCAGAATAAGTCATAAATCAACCCTTTTTGAAATAATCCTCAAAGAATAAAATTTGTTCTCTAGACGGTCCATATGCTAATGAAGATATTGGAATACCAATATGATTCTCTATGGTCTTAAGATATGTCTTAAGTGCTGCCGGTATATTATCTTTTGTTACAGTTTCATCTATACAAAATGGTTCCATATCAACAAGAATTGGCTCAACCTTGGACAAATCTATACCAGGATAAGCACAATATATTTCTCTACCCTCATACTTATATCCAATACAAACTTTTAATGTCTCCATACCAGATAAAACATCAACTTTTGTTAAAGCTATTGACGTTAAGTTTGAGCACTTTGCTGAGTATTTTAAAAGAGGCAAATCTAACCAGCCACATCTACGAATTCTGCCAGTTGTCACACCTATTTCACCACCTTTATGCTGAATAGATTTACCAACATCATCAAAAAGTTCCGTTGGGAAAGGTCCTTCACCAACTCTTGTAGTATAAGCTTTAGTAATACCTATCACATGATCTAAACTATGCCCAGCAGTTGTTGCACCAGAATACACTCCTGCTACTGAAGTATTAGAAGATGTTACAAATGGATAAGTACCATAATCAACATCTAAAAGCACACCTTGTGCGCCTTCATAAACAACATTCTTACCTGCTGCAATTGCTTGATCTATTATTGAAAAAGTATCTGCTGCATATTGTTTAAGTTTTTGACCTAAAGCAAAAAGTTTATCAAGCTCTTGCTCGAGTGTTGGGTATTCAATTTTATATAAATCTCTAAATAAAGTTTCTTTCTCTGCTAAAGAAATTGCCAATCTTGATCTTAATACATCCTTATCAAATAGATGCTTAAATTTGATACCTTTACGCGATACTTTGTCCTCGTATGCTGGACCAATACCTTTACCAGTTGTACCTATTTTTTCACTAGTGTTACTTTCTCTAACTGCATCTAAAAGCTTATGATAAGAAGTAATAATCGTACAAGATTCAGAAACAAATAAATTCTCTGCTGAAATTGCTATACCTGTTGCTTGTAAACGTGCAATTTCCTCATCTAAGGCAACAGGGTCTAAAACTACACCATGACCAATTACACATTTGGTATGCTGATGCAAAACCCCTGAAGGTATTAGGTGAAGAAATGTCTTCTTACCATTTACGACTAATGTATGACCAGCATTATTGCCACCTTGATAGCGAACAACCAAATCCGCTTTCTCAGCTAAAGTATCTGCTATTTTACCTTTACCTTCATCACCCCACTGAGCGCCTACGATTACGATATTTGACATATTAAATTTGAATACTATGAGATTAAAATTTTGATAGTAAATATACTAATATATTAGTAACTAATTTACTAGTAAAATATCGCTTAACAAAAGTGTTTTAACTAAGAATTTATGATTAAAATTGTTATAATGATAGTTAAAATCTGACTTTAAATAAGCAATAACAAGGAATAAGCATGTCAAAAATAAAAAGGGTACTAATATCTGTATCTGATAAAACAGGTATAATTAAGTTTGCCAGAGAATTAAGTAAGTATAATATCGAAATACTTTCAACAGGTGGAACTTCAAAAACCCTTAAAGATGCTGGAATAAATGTAATAGATGTTTCAGAGCATACACAATTTCCAGAAATCATGAATGGTCGTGTAAAAACACTTCATCCGCTAATTCATGGTGGGATCTTAGCAGATAGAGATAATCCTGAGCACATACAAGCTATGACAGAAAATCATATCGGTGCAATAGATATGGTAGTAGTTAATCTATACCCTTTTGTAAATACTGTTAAATCAGGTGCTGATTTTGATATCTGTATCGAAAACATAGATATCGGCGGACCTTCTATGGTGCGCTCATGTGCAAAAAACCATAAGCATACAACTATCGTGACTAATCCTAGTCAGTATGAATTAGTTATTAAAGAAATAGCTGAGAATGATGGCCAAACTACTCTAGCAACACGTCGTAAATTTGCTAAAGAAGCGTTTGCCCATACAGCTGAATATGATAGTCATATTGCAAATTGGTTTAGTAAACAGCTAGATGAAGAATATCCTGAGAAACTCTTTTCTGTAGGAACTCTAAAGCAGGTTCTAAGATATGGCGAAAACCCTCATCAAAAAGCAGCTATATACTCTACAGATGCTGACTGTGTAAGCATTACAAATGCAAGACAATTACAAGGCAAAGAATTATCGTACAATAATCTAAATGATGCTGATGGTGCTTTTGAAATGGTTTGTGAATATTCTGAACCTTCATGTGCAATCATCAAACACGCTAATCCTTGTGGTATTGCTTCTGGTAAAAATGCTTTTGAAGCTTGGACAAAAGCTCTAGCTTGTGACCCAATTTCAGCATTTGGTGGTATTGTCGCATTTAATTGTGAAGTTGATAAAGAATTTGCTGAATCTCTAGGTAAAATGTTTTTAGAGGTAATAATTGCACCAAGCTATACTCAAGAAGCTTTAGATATTTTAGCAGCGAAGAAAAACCTAAGAGTATTAGAAACTGAAAAAGTTTTTGATACAAAATCATCACGCATGATAAGCAAAAATATCCATGGTGGTATTCTGTCACAATCTTATGATAATGGTGGTGTTGATATTGCTGACTGTAAAGTAGTTACAGATAGAGTCCCTACTGATAAAGAATGGACTAATATGATGTTTGCCTGGAAAGCTGTAAAATATGTCAAATCAAATGCGATTGTATATGCTAAAGATACTCAAACAGTAGGAATTGGTGCAGGACAAATGAGCAGAGTTGATTCTGCACGTATTGGTGCTGAAAAAGCCCAAGCTCATCAAGGAGCTAAAGGCTCAGTAGTTGCTTCAGATGCTTTCTTCCCATTTGCTGATGGTTTAGAAGAATGTATCAAAGCTGGAGCAACAGCTGTAATCCAACCAGGCGGCTCAAAGAATGACCAAGAAGTTATTGATGCAGCTAACAAAGCTGGTATAACTATGGTCTTCACAGGAATGAGACATTTTAGACATTGATGGTTAAAAACCACTCTAATACTTTAAGGTATTGTCCAATAAGTCTAATAAAAGTGCGTTGAGCTTGTCGAAATAAACTTTTACTTTAAAATATAGACTTCAACTATGTTTAGCCATTTATATCTTCTGGATTATATAGCCACTGCTCTTTAAGATAACGCCGAAGTCAAAAACGGCGATATTACTAATATAAGTCCAACAAAAATAACAAAATAGATACTTTTAGTACGATATTTTTCTAGCTTTGGTGTTTTAAAAACAATATATGCCGGTACCAAACAACCTAATATACCAAATACAGGACCAGATAAAGGCACTAACTTATATACTGGCGCATCAAAGACTATTGAAAGCCATGTCAGTAGAAAAATTATAACTACTACAAGTGTATTTAAGCTTAAGATATTATTAGTATCATCTTTTAAACCTAGACTTGTTACCGTTTTTCTCAATAATCCTTTTAAGGATTCTTCCATACCTGCTAAAACACTTAAAAACGAAGTTAAAATAGCACACAAACTAATAATAATCCCACATACATACAATACACCATTAGATAAGCCTTGTTTTTCTAAGAGTATAAACGCTGATTGATTATGTTGTGTAGCTTCTAAAGCATCTGCTCTTGGGATAACTAATGAAAATGAAAGCACATAAAAGCCAATAATGATAACTAAGATAATAAACGCTAAAGTCATTGTTTTAAGTGTCTTAGCCAAGACAAATTCTTTTTCTTTTTTACGATAATGTAACCTATAGCCTATTACCATAGGACTTAATGACTGGATAAATAAAATTGATGTTAAGGAAAATGGCAGCATAATAATACTCTTAGCGATAAACTCACCACTATCAGCAGGTAACTGTAACACATTATTAAATGACCATAGTGGAATTAAAAAAATAGATGCTAAAATAATTGCCACAATCAAAATAACAACTAAAAAAGTTGATACTCTAACAAAAAGCTTTTGACTTTTCATGCCTATGAAAATTAGCACTATCATCAAAATCGCACTGTACAAAGCATTATGCTCAAGTTGTGGGTTAGCAGTAAGTTTAAACATATACAAGTAAGCGGCTAGAGACTTTGCCACAACTTCAGCATAGATTACTGTCCATGTTAACATCATTAATAAATACAATGCTCCTAAAAAAGTCGCCCATTTTCCGCCTAATAGTTCAGCAATCGTTTCCTTATATGGTCTTGGCTCTTTTGCAGCAAATAAAGTCTCGATATACAGCTTCTGGAAAAGGTAAATACCTGGATATGCTATAAGTATCGATACTACAAAAACAGCAAAGCCAACCACACCAACACTTACTGGCACCAAAACTATACCCGCACCAACAGCCATACCGATACTGACAACTAGCCAACCAAAATCAAAGCTATCAAAATTCCGTAAACTCTTCATTTAAAAACAATATACACAAATATGGCTTATATTTTAACCTCTTTGAAGCTAATTAAAAATGCCTAAATAACAACATTTTCAACTTATGGTTAAAGCATTATTGATAAAAATTAACTTATCAATCACAGGATGATAGACATACTAGTAATTTATACTAAATCAAGCTTTGCTAATATATTTATACTCAATCTTGTTTACTGCTTAACCCAAATTAATTTATCAGTATCATAACCTAATGCTTTTGTTCGTTTGATAAAATCATTTTTGATATTTTGTGGTACTGTTTTTGTTCGCGCAAGCAACCACAAATAATCTTTATCAGCACCAGCCACATACGCATATTTATAATTATCATCAAGCTTAAATACCACATACGCACCATAGAAAGGTCTAAAGAAAGATACTTTAAGATAACCAATATTTTTATCTTCGACAAATTTAGCAACTCCAGTAGCATAACTTCTCTTACCAGTCGATGGTGTGATACCGCTATTTACTACCTTTATAGTTCCATCTGGATTTAGACTATAGTCAGCATAAACATTTGTCATACCTTTTTCAAAATTATTATCAAACCTTGCTATCTCATACCATTTGCCAAGGTATTTATCCGCTTGAAAGTTTTCAACTGGGTTTATATTTGCTGGTTTGGTTACACAACCTGACAGCAACATTAGTGCTGTTGTTAGTATTACTAAAACTAACTTTTTCATAATTAAACCTCTTTTGATTTTTTATATGCTAAACAGTATAGTAAACTAACTACGATATATAACAATAGTTAAAAGTTTTTAATATTATGGAATTAAGTTATTTTGAGCTACTACAAAAAAATGATCTCACTGCCTATAAACTTTTTATCATAACAGGCGATGAACCTCTACAAAAACACAATACTATTGAAAAAATAACTAATCAGTTTAAAGCTAAAAATTATGAAATCAGTTATCATGATTTGAGTGAACAAAATATAGATGTTTTGTATAACGAAGTTGATAGTCTTAGCTTATTTAGCATCGATAAATTTATCCAATTTAACTTTGATAAACCTCCACAGAAAAAGCTTCAGCAAGTGTTGGTTGATAAGCTTATAAATGATGATGATAATGTTTATCTACTTGTTTTTAGTGGCATGAAAAAGCAAAACACTACAGCAAAGTGGTTTCAAAGCTTAGAGCATAAGGCTATTCATATTCGTATTTTTCAACCAAGTTTAGATAATTCTATAAATATCATAAATCATGAAACACAACAACTCGGCTTAAGTCTTACAAAAGAAGCAACTCAACTTTTAGCATTAAAGACTGAAGGTAATTTGATAGCAACAAAACAAATCATAAAACTACTCTCACGCCAAGGTAGTCAAATATTTGATGAAAATTCAATTCGTCCTTTTCTTCATGAACATGCCAGTTTTGATGTATTTGATCTTTCTGAAGCAATTCTCTCTCAACATAAAAGCAAAGCACTAAAGATACTTAATAGCATTCTAAATGAAAATGACAAACCTCCTCTTGTACTCTGGGCACTAAAAAGAGAATTAAGGATACTATCCCAACTAAAAAACACTCAAATAACTTATCATCAAAAAATATTTAAAGATAATAATATTTGGCCAGCCAAACAGAAGTTTTATACTAGTTTAGCAAATAAGCTTAGTTCTAAAAAAATTTCAGCAGGACTGGAAAAATGCCTTGATACTGACCTATGTATCAAAGGCGCAAGAAAAGGCAATATTCAGCTTAAGCTTAATGAAATTGTTTTTGATATCTTCTAAAAAACTATCTAAGATTTTTGCTAAATTTTAATTGCAACTGTAATAGCAGCATTTACTTTTTTTAGACAATTGATATCATTAAACAGAATTAACCAATGTTAAGGAATATAGTAAAGATATGAAAGTAATAACTGCTGAATACATATGGGTTGATGGTTCGGATCCTGTGCCTCATCTTAGATCTAAAGCAAGAGTTTTACCATTTAAAGAATTTGAAACTCCAGATGACTTCCCAGAATGGAGCTTTGATGGTTCTTCAACAAACCAAGCTACAGGAGATAATTCAGATTGTATTCTTAAACCTGTTAACTTTGTAATTGATCCACTAAGAGATTATGGTTACTTAGTATTATGTGAAGTTTATAATCCAGATGGGCAAACTCCGCATGCGACAAATAATCGTGCTAAGCTAAGAGCTCTATTAGCTAGTGCTGACTGCCAAGATATGTGGGCTGGTTTTGAACAAGAGTACACAATGTTCAAAGATGGTAGACCGCTTGGATGGCCTACTACTGGATTTCCTGGTCCTCAAGGTCCTTATTATTGCAGTGCTGGTAATAGCAAAGCTTTTGGTCGTGACTTAGTTGAGGCTCATATGCAGGCGTGCCTAGAAGCGGGAATTTTATTCTATGGTATAAATGCCGAAGTTATGCCAGGGCAATGGGAATTTCAAATTGGCTATAGAGGTGTAGATGGTGAGGATGCTGGGATATTAAATGTTGCGGACCATACTCATCTTGCTAGATGGCTACTAGAGAGGCTTGGTGAAGAATATGGTATAGATATATCCTTTGATAACAAACCTATCAAAGGTGACTGGAATGGTGCGGGTCTTCATACTAACTTCTCTACGAGTAAAACTAGAAATCCTGAAACTGGTAGAGAAGCTATTAAAAAGATATGCGCAGCATTAGAAAAAAATCATAAAAAAGATATCTTAAACTATGGTCACAATCTTCATGAAAGATTAACAGGCAAGTTAGAGACTTCTGACATGAACACTTTCAGTGTCGGTGATGCTGATAGAGGATGTTCTATTAGAATTCCTAGACCTGTTGCACTTAAAGGTTATGGTTACCTTGAAGACAGAAGACCTGGCGCAAATGCAGATCCTTATGTAGTTGCTATGGCTCTAGCAAATGCTGCTATTAACTAATATTATCTTTATATCAAATCTTTCTTTTTTTCGGTAAAATAAATCCATACTATTTTTAATAACACTATAATAAATGAAAACAAAATTAATTAGAGCTGGATCTACTGGTAAGGACTACTATACAAATATTTTCAATGCTATTTGTGATAAAGATGGTTTTCTGACAAAGGTTGATATTCTAGCTATTTTAGATGATGCAGGTATTGCTAGTGATAATCCCCGTACTACAAAATTAAGAGCTGAAATAAATAAACTAACAGTCATCGATAAGATCGACTTTAAAAAATTTAGGGAAATGACTTCAGATAGTACAGGTATTATTGAAAAAGCTGTTAATAAAGGTTTTATAATCCCAAATTTTAAAGACTTTAGAAAAGAGATTGAGAAAATCTATGAAGAAACTAAAAAAAATGTTTCTGGTAAAAACGCTACATATATTCCTCAATTAGCGAGAGTAGACTCCGAACTTTTTGCTGTTGCTTTTTGTAGTGTAGATGGTCAGATGATTACACTTGGCGACTTTGAACATCCATATTGTGTTCAATCAACAGCTAAGCCTATAACATATTGTATCGCAACAGAGGAGAATGGTGAAGATAAGGTTCATAAGCATGTTGGTAGAGAGCCTAGTGGCATTACGTTTAATGCAATAGCACTAAATAAATATGACCGCCCTCACAATCCAATGATAAACTCTGGCGCAATAATGATGTGCTCATTGATTAAACCAGAGTGGAACCTTGCTGATAGATTTGAATATATAACTAATGTTTGGGAGAATCTAGCTGGTGGTGAAACTATAGGTTTTGATAACGCTGTGTATCATTCTGAAAAAGAAACGGCTAACAGAAACTATGCTTTAGCATACTTTATGAAAGAGGTCGGAGCGTTTCCACAGAATACAAATATTGACACTTCTCTCGATTTTTATTTCCAAACATGTTCTATACAAGTAAATGCGAAAAAAATGTCAAAGATTATGAGCTCTATTGCTAATGGAGGTATATGCCCTTTCACACACAAAAAAATATTCTCTCCAACAACGATTCGTAACTGCTTATCAATGATGTATTCATGCGGAATGTATGATTTTTCTGGTGAATATGCATTCTCAGTTGGATTACCAGCTAAATCAGGTGTCTCAGGAGCACTAGCTATAGCTATACCTAATGTAGGCGGATTCGCAATTTTTTCTCCACGTTTAGATAATAATCATAACTCTGTTAGAGGTGTTGAGTTTAGTAAAAGATTAGTAGAAAAATTTAGTTTTCATAACTATGATCATATTGCACATTGCGATAAAATCAATCCTGTTGAAGGTAGAGGAACTATAGATTCAAACCTAACTCTTGAACTAATTTGGGCAGCGAGTAATGGTGATTTATCAGAAATCAAAAGAGCCGTTGCTCTAGGGGTTGATATTAGTAAGGGTGATTATGATAAAAGGACCGCTCTTCACTTAGCTGCGGCAGAGGGTCATGAAGATATTGTCAAATATCTTATACGCAAAGGTGCCAATCTAAATGCCAAAGATAGATGGAACAGAACTCCTCTTGAAGATGCTATAGCTAATAATCACCATCATATAGCAAGACTCTTAGAAAAGGTTTCTTCATAAATTCATAGGTTTTTTAAATCTTCTAGTCAGATATTGTGATATTCGTTATCAAATATCTCTTTTAGTTGCTTTTGTTTTTTAACTCATATATCTTTAATTACGGATTAATCAATTAAAATCTATAAGGATTAGATTCATGAGTAAATTTATAAACAAAATATTATCAATAATAGAAATGTTCATATTTGGAATTCGCTGGATTCAAGCACCAATATATTTACTTCTATCACTAGTTCTATTTGGTTTTATCTATGAGATATATCATGAGTTATATCATCTATTTACTCATTACCATACTATTGATGAAGACCAACTTATTATAATAGCTCTAACACTATGTGATGTTGTACTAGTTGCAAACCTTGTCGTAATTGTAGTTATTAGTGGCTATGAAAACTTCGTAAGTAAAATGAACCTTGATAAAAAAAGTGGTGGCCAACCAGTTTGGATCAAAAAGTTATCTCCAAATGCTGTTAAATTAAAGATCGCTGGCTCAATTATAGGTATTTCTTCTATTTCTCTTTTAAAGAAGTTCCTAGAAGTTTCTCAGGCAACTGACAGAGATTTAGCATGGTCTGCCACTATACATATGGTATTTGTAATATCTGCGCTACTTATTGCATTTACTTCGTTTATTGAAGGCAAATCTCATAAAGCTAGCTATGATGATGATCATTAAATTTTTGTCTTTTACAATAAACCTATTTTTCTAATCTTCGATCAAAACGAAGTATTTGCATTTAACTTAGTAAAAAACATATTTAAATAACTAAGCTTTTAAAAAATATCTAAAGAGTTATTCCTAACAGATATTTCTAAGAAACAATTATTCTTAAATCAACTTTTAAGTAAATTTTTATATTTATTATAACCAATATATTCAGTATTATTTCTTCAAATCCATTTAAGTTAAATAAGCAGCAAACAACAAAATTTACAATAATTATTTCTGATAATTTTATTATTAGACTTCTCATAAATATTCCTCTTTTTAATGATAAACACATAAAAAGAATAGTATTAATTTGACAATTCTGATTTTAATACTTAATATTGGAGTCTTATAGACTCTATAAGACTCCAAATGAAAGAAAAAGATTTAAGAACCAGAAGAACTTATGTAAGATTGAATCGGCAAGAACTAGATCTACTAGAACAAAAAGCTTCCTACAGTAATCTTGATAAAAGTCAGTATATTAGATCTAAAATATTTTCAGAAGGTGAACTTCAAATAGATAAAATTGAAAAAGAGTTTGAGCTGATCCGCCTTAACGGCTTTAAAAAATTTACTTTTTTAAAATACTGTTCTGATAAACTCAAGCTGCCGATTTCCGACAAGGAAAATATCATACCTATATTTTATAAAAATGCGTGTACAACATTAAAAAATAATAAATTATATAAAGACCGAAATTTTTGCCATTACTTAGCACATTTTATTACAAATATTCACATGAACCCAACTGATGGAAAAAAAATAGACAATATAAAAATGTCTATTTATCAGAAATATATTGGAAATGAGAACTTCTCTGCTGAAATTTCATATTTCTACGATCAACTTAGCAAAAAGTTACGAATATACAAAATAAAAATTCTAGATTGCTAACCTTTTACTCAGGCTTCATATGCGGAAATAGAATGACATCTCTAATTGATTGTGAGTTTGTTAGATACATTACAAGTCTATCAATACCGATTCCTTGTCCCGCTGTAGGAGGTAAACCATACTCTAGTGCGCGGATATAGTCTTTGTCATAAGGCATTGCTTCATCATCTCCAGATGCTGCTGCTTCAACTTGTTTTCTGAAACGCTCTGCTTGATCTTCAGCATCATTTAGCTCAGAGAAACCGTTAGCAACTTCACGTGCTCCAATAAAAAACTCAAATCTATCGGTAAACTCAGGGTTACTGTCTTGTCTACGCGCTAAAGGTGAAACTACTGCTGGATAATCTGTAATAAATGTCGGCTGAATAAGTTGATGTTCAACAGTTTCTTCAAATATTTCATTTATTAAATGTCCGAGCTCATGGTAAGCTTCGACTTTTATTTTTAGTTTCTCAGCAATCTTTTTAGCAGATTCAAATGTTACCAAATCTTCTTTAGTAATATCATCATTATACTTAACAATTGAGTCAACCATTGAGATACGCTCGTACTTACCACCAAAGTTGATTTTATACTCTCCATACTCAAGTACCTCGCTACCGATAACTTCTTGTACAAGCTTAGAAAGCATATCTTCTGTAAGATCCATAAGATCGTTATAATCAGCATACGCCATATAGAACTCTAGCATTGTAAACTCTGGGTTATGGCGTGAAGATACACCCTCGTTTCTAAAGTTACGATTTATCTCATAAACACGTTCAAAACCACCAACAACGAGCCTTTTAAGATAAAGTTCTGGAGCTATACGCAGATATAAAGGCATATCCAAAGCATTATGATGCGTCTTAAATGGCTTAGCCGCTGCACCACCTTGTAAAACATGCATCATTGGTGTCTCTACTTCCATAAAATCTAACTTGTCAAAGTAGTTACGGATAAAGCTAACAACTTTTGAGCGTACTTTAAAGACCTCTCGTGCCTTTTCATTTGTAATTAAATCAACATATCTTTGGCGATATCTCATTTCTTGATCTGCTAAACCATGGAATTTATCAGGTAAAGGACGAATTGCCTTTGTCAAAATCTCAAAATGATTTGCTTCAACAGAAAGTTCACCGGTATTTGTCTTAAACATAGTTCCTGAAATACCTACAATATCACCTAAGTCACATAGATTCTTGAAAGTTTCATACTGCCCTTCTGGTAAATCACTCTTTTTTAGATAAACTTGGATTCTACCAGTATAGTCTTGTAGTGTTATAAAAGATGCTTTGCCCATCACGCGACGAAGAACTACTCTACCTGTCAATTTATATTGCTGTTTGTTATCTAACTCCTCTAGTTCTTGCTTAGTCTTATCAGCATAGCGAGCTTGCAACTCTGTAGCAACAGCATTTCTTCGGAAACTATTTGGATGACTTATACCATTATTTTGTTGAGCTAAATTTTTTAGTTTTTCTTTTCTTAAAGCAATTTGTGAGCTTTCTTGTAATTCTGTTATATGCTTTTTCACAAGTGCTGCGACTTGTTCTTTGACCTGCTCATTTATCTCATTTACTTCGCCTAAAAACTCACTAATCTGCTCTCTAATCTTGCCTCTAATAGCATCTTTAACTGTTATATCATTAGCTTCTAAATATTCTTTTATCGCTGTTTTTATAAAATCTTTTAATTTACTACTCATCTTTTCACCCTATATTTTTTGCACTTTTGTCGTTACGTGGTTAACTTTTGCAAATCATAATCAAAAGTATCTACAGCTGTTTGAGCTTGCACAACTTTTATAGATACCATTATTATCCAAATAAGTCAGCAAGTGCTAGGCAGTTTTGCATACTTTTTCTGCCATCAAAAAGTACATCGCTAAAACTTACGTAGTAAGTAGCGAAAACTTCTTATTTATAATAACTTATTTATTATAGCCCACTTTTTAAGCTAGCCTCAATAAACTTATCCAAATCACCATCTAATACTGCTTGAGTATTAGTATTCTCAACTCCTGTTCTTAAATCTTTTATACGCGACTGATCTAGCACATACGAACGAATCTGACTACCCCAACCAATATCTGCCTTTGAATCTTCGAGTGCATTCTTCTCAGCATTACGCTTTTGTAGCTCCATCTCATATAGCTTTGACTTAAGCTGTTTCATGGCATTATCTCTGTTTTTGTGCTGTGACCTATCGCTTTGACTTTGTACCACAATATTTGTTGGAATATGCGTTATTCTCACAGCTGAATCAGTTTTGTTGACATGCTGACCACCAGCACCTGATGCGCGATAAGTATCGACTCGTAAATCAGCAGGATTTATCTCAATATCAATATCATCATCAACTTCAGGTGAGATAAACACTGATGCAAAAGATGTATGACGTTTACTGTTTGAGTCAAAAGGTGATTTACGTACTAATCTATGAATACCAGTTTCGGTACGTAGCCAACCATAGGCATATTCTCCCTCTATTTTTAAGGTGCACCCTTTGATACCTGCAACATCACCATCTGAGACATTATCAACACTTACCTTAAAGCCATGACTATCTGCCCAACGCATATACATCCGCATTAGCATCTCTGCCCAATCTTGCGCCTCTGTACCTCCAGAGCCTGACTGAATATCCAAAAAGGCGTTATTAGCATCCATTTTACCTGAAAACATCCGCCGAAACTCAAGCTTCTCAATTTCACTAGCTACATCTTGTGTATCTTTAGCAATTTCTTGCATCAAAGACTCATCTTCTTCAGCAAGATCAATTAGCTCAGTTAGAGTTTGTAATGTTTCTGAAATATGCTCACAATTATGCACGACATTTTCTAGCTCAACTTTTTGCTTACCTAAATTTTGTGCATATTCTGGATTGTCCCAAATAGAACCATCCTCGAGCTCCATTAGCACTTCTGTTAGCTTTTCTTTCTTAGCATCATAGTCAAAGATAGTCCCGTAAAGATTGAATACGGGCCGTTAAATCTTTTAACACAAGCTTATAATTTATAGATTCCATTTTTAGATTTTTACTAGTATAAATTTTGTCTATAGATTTTATATTTTTACACTAGATTTTACAAACAAAGACTCTTGAAAGTTATCTAAATACCCTCTTATTCTTTTAGCTTAAGTCTGTTATTATTTAATATAAGATTTTCTAATAGATTAATTTGTAAATGTCATATCAAGCATTAGCAAGAAAATATCGTCCTCAGTCATTTTCAGAAGTAGCTGGACAACAGCATGCTCTTAACAGTTTAGTGCATGCTTTAGAAACTCAAAAAGTCCACCATGCCTACTTATTTACAGGTACGCGTGGAGTTGGTAAGACAACGCTTGGTAGACTCTTAGCAAAATGTTTAAATTGTAAAACTGGTGTTACTGCTGAACCTTGTAACAAATGTGAAAACTGTATAGCAATCAATAATAACAGCTTTATAGATTTGATTGAGATCGATGCTGCTTCACGTACAGGTGTCGAAGAGACTAAAGAAATCCTAGATAATATCCAATATATGCCTTCACAAGGACGCTATAAAGTCTATCTGATAGATGAGGTACATATGCTATCTAAGCAAAGCTTCAACGCCTTGCTAAAGACTCTTGAAGAACCACCAGAGTATGTCAAATTTATCCTAGCAACTACAGATTATCATAAAATCCCTGTTACGATACTTTCTAGATGTATTCAACTTCATCTGAAGCATATCTCACAAGCTGATATCAAAGATCAACTAAAAACAGTCCTAGCTAAAGAGAATATAAACTCAGATGAGCAGTCACTTGAGTATATAGCTTATCATGCTAAAGGCAGCTTAAGAGATGCTTTAAGCTTACTTGATCAAGCTATTAGCTTTTGTGGTGGTGAACTTAAGCAAGCTCAGATTAAACAAATGCTTGGAATTATCGATAGTGAGGAAGTATATAGTATTATCAATGCAATTATTGATAATGATCCAAAAGCCATACTGCCAGCTGTAAAAAATTTAGCACTTACAGAAAGTAGTGCTGATAGCGTACTAGATAGAATTGCAGAAATTTGGTTTGCTTGTTGTATCTATAGCTTTACACGGTCTTTAGATGCTGTTAATGATATTGATGTTGATATAATCAATAATATTTTGGCAAAAATATCAATCGAACAAGCGCATTTTTTATATCAACTAACAATAACTGCCAAAAAAGATATTGCTTTAGCACCAAATTTCGAAACTGGTGTAACTATGGCTCTACTTAGACTTATAGCATTTCAAAAAAAAACCCTAATTAATACAACCCAAGTCTCTAAGACGGATATTAGCCCAATAATTTCTAAGAATGATATAAATCTACTTAAAAACACATTTAAGTCAGAACCGCCTAAACAAGCTACAAAACCTATTGTAACACAAAATAATAATTCAACAGCTAGTGAAAATACTCAAGAACAATCATTAGATAAAAAATGGTTTAATCTACTTAATAGGATAAAATTAAAGGGTTTCACAAAAACACTAGCTTTTAATAGTCATCTTATTAGTGATGATACTGAAACATTTGTAATCCATCTAAATGAAGATGCCAAAAAAATCCTTGAGCTTGATCCTCAAAGTATAGCTAAACTTCAAGCAAGTATTAGTGAGTACCTTAATAATGCTAGTTTTAGATTAGATATCAAAAACCTACCTATAGATAGAGTCTCAACTGTTCAAAAGTCACCAGCTGAGATTAAGCGTGAAAATGCTATAAATAAGATTCATAATGATGAGAATACAAAGCTTATTAAACAAGCTCTAGCAATTAATATAAAAGATCAAAATATAGTTTTAACAGATTAGATTTAAAAACCTAGATATATTCCCAAGCGCCTTTATCCGCAAAGATAGCATGCAGAAGCTTGTTATTAAGAGTATGACCTGACTTAAAACAATTGAAATGACCTAAGATATAACCACCAACATAGAAATCACCAATCGCGTCTAAAAGCTTATGTCTGACAAACTCATCATCATAACGCAAACCGCCTTCGTTAAGGACACCTTCATTAGTAATACCAACGGCATTATCTAACGATGCTCCTTTAGCAAGATTGTTTTGATGTAAATATGCAAGCTGCTCATAGAAACCAAATGTTCTAGCCTTTGAAACCATCTTAATATATTCATCAAGATCATACTCAAAAACTATATGATCATTTGTCGCTGCAATTACAGGATGATCCCAGTGAATCTTAAACTCATATTTTAATGTCTCACTAGGTAAAACCTCAGCAAACTTATCTTCATGCTCAACTCTTACAGGTTTTAAGATTCTGATACCTTTTCTAGCAGAGTTTTGCTCAATGATACCAACTTCTTTTAGTAACTGTGTAAACTCATAAGAGCTACCATCCATTACTGGCAACTCTGGAGCATTAACCTCAATCAAGACATTATCAACCTCAAACATAGCAAATGCAGACATCAAATGTTCAATTGTTGATACCGATAGATTTTGATCACCATCTTTTGTTAAAAGTGTACACATAATAGCTTCTTTAATACTAGATGGAGTAACTTTGATATCAACAACTGGATTTAAATCAGCACGACGAAATACTATACCGCTATCAACATCAGCTGGCTTAACAGTCATAGAAACATCTACACCAGAATGTAAACCAACACCGGTTACAGAAAATTCTTTTGCTATAGTTTTTTGTTTCATCATTCTCTCTTAATTTTTATTTTCTGATTATCTTCTTCTTAAGAAACTAGGAATATCTGATTTATTTACATCATCAGAATCAGTTTTTGGTGTATTAGTAGCACCAGCAACAATCTCAGTCTCTTTTCTTAAAAAAGGTGCTGCTGTTTTATTTGTAAAACTTGAAGTACCTTGTTGTTGGTTAGATGTCTTCTCTATACCAAAGCCTCTTTTCATCGCAACTTTCTCTATACCAGTAACAACAACAGTCACTTTCATAGAATCAGTCATATCTGGGTCAATAACTGTACCAGCTATCACGATAGCCTCATCAGAAATGAAGGATCTAATCACTTCACCAACTTCTTCAAATTCACCAATAGACATATCCATACCAGCTGTAATATTTACAATTACACCTTTAGCACCATCAAGGTTAATATCTTCTAAAAGTGGGCTTGAGATAGCAGCTTCTGCAGCTTCTCTAGCTCTATTTTCACCACTAGCTTCACCCATACCCATCATTGCTAAGCCCATATTAGTCATAACTGCTCTGACATCAGCAAAGTCAACGTTGATAAGACCAGGTTTAGTAATAAGTTCAGATACGCCTTTTACCGCATTACCCAAAACATCATTTGCCGCATTAAACGCATCTATTAACGATGCACCTTTGCCAAGCACACTTAGAAGCTTCTCATTTGGTACAGTAATTATTGAATCAACATGCTTTGTTAACTCATCTATACCCTGCTCAGCAGCTTTCATTCTTCTTGGTCCTTCAAAAGGGAAAGGCTTAGTGACTACAGCTACTGTAAGTATACCCATTTCTTTTGCTACTTCTGCAACTACAGGTGCTCCACCTGTACCTGTACCACCACCCATACCAGCAGTAATGAAAACCATATCAGCACCTTCCAAAAGTTGCTCGATTTTAGCTCTGTCTTCAGTTGCAGCTCTCTTACCAATCTCTGGATTAGCACCAGCACCTAAACCTTTTGTTAGGTTTGTACCAATTTGTAATATATTTTGAACTTTTGATTTTGATAACGCCTGACCATCTGTATTTAGGGCAAAAAACTCAACATCAGAAACCTCTTCACACATGTGTTGTACAGCATTACCACCACCGCCACCAACACCAACAACTTTAATTATGGCATTTGAAACCATTGAATCGTTAAAATCAAACATATTTTACTCCTTTACTTTAGATTCACCTTTAAAACCACTTAAACTTAAAAATTATTTGAAAACCAGCCCTTTACAGATGAGATTATCTTTTTCTTAGACTTCCCAGTGTTTTCATCTATTTCCATCACATCTTCTTCAATCTTCTGCTCACTACTTGTATCACTATTCTCAGCTGCATACTTTAATAGTCCAACAACAGTTGCATACGATGGATTATGAATAACTTCATTAGCTCCAGAGACCTCAATAGGTCCACCAACCCTTACTGGTAGCTTAAACATGTCTTCAGCAAGTCTAGCAAGGCCCTTAAGCTTAGCTCCACCTCCTGTGAAAACAATACCTGATGAAATAACTTCTAACAGTCGGCGTTGATCCAACTCACGATATAATGCTTCAAATATCTCTTCTACTCTTGCTTCAATAACCAAAGATAAGTCTTGTAATGATATCCTTTTTTTAGCATTCCCTAATGAGTTTGGTATATCTATTTTTTCATCAGGATTTTTAAGGTATTTGCTTGCAGCATAACCATATTGTAACTTCAAGCTCTCAGCTGCCTCTATAGGAAGTCTAAATACTTTAGAAATATCTGAAGAAATACTTGCACCGCCTGTCTTAATACTTGAGGTATAACAAATACCTCCATCAGTAAACACTGAAAAACTTGTTGAGTCAGCACCAATATTTACAAGACAAACACCCATTTCTTTTTCATTGTCAGTAAGAGCTGCACTACTTGCGGCTAAATGCTCAACAACAAGATTACTAATAGTATAACCACAACTTGAAACACATTTACGCACATTTTGTAATAAGCGTGATGATGCCACTATTATATGCACATTAGACTCTAGCCTTACAGCAAACATACCTATTGGCTCTGTAACTCCAGGCTGACCATCGACAATATAATCCCTTTGTAAAACATGTAACATCTCTGTATCTGCTGACATTGGAACCGCTTTTGCAGTTTTAATCGCCATAGCTAAGTCTTCAATACTGACTTCGCCGTTTTCAACTGCTGCTAAACCATACGAGTTAAAGCCACTAATACTAGGAGCACTAATCCCTAGAGTAACTTCCTTAACATCCACGCCCGCTATACTTTTAGCCTCATCAAGAGCCGCATTAAGCGTTTCCATAGCCATTTCAAGGTTAATTACAGAACCCTGCTTGATTCCTTTTGATTGTTTCTGACTAACTCCCAATATCTTTATACTGTTGTTCTCAGCAAGTTGACCAATTGCAACTGTTATTTTGTGTGAGCCTAAATCTACAGCACAAAAACTACTATTCCCAAAACCCATTTAATTAGCCCCAACTCAAAGACAGATAAATTTACTTAAATAATATACTTATATTACATTATAAGCTTATTATCATAGAAAACCAATAAAATAAACACTTTTCTATTTATACTTTACTGCGAAGCCATCACTATAGCGCATATCAAAATATTTAACTGATTTATAATCTTTAATTTTCATATAAGATTTAAAAAATAATTCTAAGCGCTTCTTTAGCTTAACTGATCCAAGCACAACTTCAATATCATCTGAGAGTAAAATACTAAACTGGTTACCGTTATAAGAGATTTTGAGTATTTGCATATGATTTTGCTTGGCAATTCTATTTAACTCATTATAGGTTTGATATATATAGTCTTTACTACTATCATCTTTGCTTTGGATATATGGTAAATCGCCATTATAGTTAAAAACTGTTGGAGTGATAATTTGCATATTATCAAGGAGAATCTGATTATTATTCCAATAAGCTATAGGCTTATGGTCATATAAATATATTACTAACGTAGATGGCCAGACTTTCTTTACTAACGTATAGTCAACCCCATCAATTGAATAAATATATTTCTCAATACTAGCAATATTAATACCAAACCATTGCTTATTATCAAGCATAGCAATTTTGTTGATTAAATCTTGCTTAGATATATAAATAAGTCCATCATTAGATACGACATCAATCTTTGAAACTGTTTTATCTGTTTTAGCAGCAACAAAAATAGACGAACCTAAAATTACTAACAGTAACAAGCTCAGTATTAAAAACTTCTTGATAATTTTTATCATTGCGCCTGTTCTATTATTCTCTTCACAAAACTATCAAAATCAACTCCTTCTGCAGCTGCTGACTTAGGTGATAAGCTATTCTCGGTCATTCCTGGTGAAGAGTTTATCTCCATAATATAGAAATTACCTCTATCATCGTAGATAAAATCTACTCTTGCATGCCCACTACAGCCAAGCAAGTCGTAAGCTTTCTTAGCTAATTGACGAACCTCAAGCTCTTTCTGCTCACATAAACCACTTGGTGAATGATAGATTGATTTACCACTATACTTTGACTCATAATCATAAAACTCATTTTGCGGCTCTATCCAGACAGAAGAATAAACCTCGTCATTAACAATAGCTACAGTAATTTCCTTACCTGTGACCCATTGTTCAATCATTACCTCACCGTATTTCGATGCCTCTTCATAGGCATGTTTGAGCTCTTGTATAGATTTCACTTTAAAAGTAGCGATACTTGAGCCTCCACTACTTGGCTTAACTGCAACAGGGAAACTAATTTCGTCTTCGGCAAATAGTTTAGCAGTAAGAAATTTTGCCATTGGCGTAGGCATACGATGATGCATCCATATTTCTTTAGAGATCATTTTATCCATAGTAATTACCGATGATTTCATCGATGAGCTTGTATGCTTAATTCCAAGCATTTCAAGTAACGCTGATACTCTACCATTCTCACCATCTTCACCATGCAATGCAACAAAACACTTATCTGGCTTTAACTCTAAAAGTTTTGCTACTAGCTCTTTACCACTAGCATCTAAACCTACAGCGTCATAACCTTGGCTTATTAAAGAATCCAAAACTGCTTTACCAGATTTTAAAGAAACTTCTCTTTCTGGGGAGTCGCCACCATATAAAACAACAATTTTTTCCTTTTTCATAATTTAATTTCTTCTTTGTTTAAAAAAATCCTTCAGAAGTTTGGCACATTCATCAGCCATTACTCCAGCTGTTACTCCAAGGTTATGGTTAATATTCTTATTTTGATGAATCTTCTCACGTGAAAAAGCTCCTACTCGACTATCATCACAAGCATAAACCAATTCAGATACTCTTGCCTGAATCAAACCACCTAAGCACATTATACATGGCTCTAAAGTAACATACAATTTTGTATTAATTAATCTGTAGTTACCCACTTCTAGTGCTGCTGAGCGTAAAACCAAGATTTCAGCATGTGCTGTCGGATCATTTAAGGTTATAGTTTGATTAAAATTTTCTGCTATTATTTGACTATCCCTAACAAGTACCGCCCCTATCGGAACTTCACCAGCCTGATGAGCCAATAATGCCTGCTCATAGGCTTTTTGCATAAAAAAAATATCTTCATTTGAATAATTAGACATAAGTTTTAGTATTTTCTTCTTGAAGAATTTGAGTCTCTTAGATAAGATAATATATTACATAATTGTTTGCTAGTACTTTTTATATAATATCCGGTGGGTACTTGCCAAACTATGTATAACCAACCACACTGGAAATGGAAATCAAAAAATGTCAGAAAATTTCAAAGAACTATTTGAGCAATCTCTTAAACAAACAGAGATGAGAATAGGTAAAATCATCGAAGCAACTGTAGTAAGCATAGACAAAGAATTCGCAATGATTGACGCTGGTCTTAAGTCAGAATCATTCATTCCTGTGTCTTCTCTAAAAAATAGCAATGGTGAACTAGAAGTTGCTGCTGGTGATAGAATCAACGTTGTTTTAGAAGCTCTAGATAACAGCTGCGGTGAAACTAGATTATCAAGAGATAAAGCTAAGAAAATCGAGCTTTGGGATAGAATTGAAAAAGCTTTCGAAAATAACGAAACAGTTCTTGGTAAAATCACTAATCACGTTCGTGGTGGTTACACTATGGATGTTGAAGGTTTAAGAGCATTCTTACCTGGTTCATTAGTTGACACAAGACCTATCAAAGATGTAGCTCATTTAGAAGATAAAGATATCGAGTTAAAAGTTGTTAAAATCGATACTAAGAGAAACAACATTGTTGTTTCTAGAAAAGCAGTTATCGAAGAGAACAACTCTGGTGATAGAGATGCTATGTTAGAAAAAATCTCTGAAGGTAGCGTTCTTAAAGGTATCGTTAAAAACATCACAGATTTCGGTGCATTTATCGATCTTGGCGGAGTTGATGGTCTATTACATATTACCGATATCTCTTGGAGCAGAATCAGCCACCCTACAGATGTATTATCTATAGGTCAAGAAATCGATGTTAAAGTAATCAAGTTCGACAAAGAGAAGCAAAGAATATCTTTAGGTATTAAGCAGCTTGGTGAAGATCCATGGTTAAATATTGCTAATGAACTTCCTGTAGGTGCTAAACTTATGGGTACAGTAACTAACATTACTGACTACGGTTGTTTTGTTAAGCTAAAAGAAGGTATCGAAGGTCTTGTGCATACATCTGAAATGGATTGGACTAATAAAAATGTTAACCCTCATAAAGCTGTATCTATTGGTCAAGAAGTTGAAGTTATCGTACTTGAATTAGATGCTGATAATCATAGAATATCTCTTGGTATCAAGCAATGCAGACCTAATCCTTGGAGCGAGTTTGAGAAAAACTACAAGCCAGGTGACAAAGTTACTGGTAAGATCAGATCAATTACTGAATTTGGTGTGTTTATTGGTCTTGAAGGCGGCATTGATGGTCTTGTACATATTTCAGATGTTGCATGGGATAATCCAGCTAAAGCTATCAAAGAACTTAAGAAAGGTGATGAAGTAGAAGCTGTACTAGTTTCTGTCAACACTGACCTTGAGAGAATTGCTCTTAGCATGAAGCAACTTTCTGAAGATCCATTCAAGAACTTCATAAATATCCACCCTAAAGGTTCTTTAGTAACAGGTAAAGTGACTAAAGTACAAGATAATGGTGCGGTAGTTATGCTTGACGAAGATAACAACATTGATGGTTTCATCAGAATTTCTGAAATTTCTGCTGAGCATACAAAAGATGTTCGTGATGAGTTAAGCGAGGGACAAGAAGTAGAAGCTAGAATTATCAACATTGATGCTAAGAAGAGAAGTATCGCTCTTTCTATCAAAGCTGTTGATGAAGATAACTCTGCTGCAGGTAAGTCTAACTACAAAGTAGAGCAAATGACTCCTACAACTCTTGGCGATCTAATCAAAGAACAACTAAATAAGAAGTAAATTTAACTTCTATATCTAACACTCTTAAATAATCTAAACCTATAAGCTAATAAATCAATAGCCTATAGGTTTTTTTATTTGTAAAATGTAATAAAATATGCCTAATTTAGTTACATGTTCGATAAAATATGCTTACAAAAGATTTGGATAAAATCATCAGTGAAATAATAAAAGATAATGTTGTTAGTATTCCTACAGATACAGTATATGGCTTAAGTTGCAACATCTCTAAAGATGCAGTAGCAAAAGTTATAAACTTAAAAAAAAGAGATTCAAGTAAAGGTTTTATTATAATATCACATAATTATGAACATTTACTCAAGTATGCAGATACAACTAAAATATCTAATCAGCAAATCAATAAAATATCCTCTAAACAAACTCAACCAACTACTTGGATAGTACCAGGTAAGAAGGATATTCAATGGTTAACTGGTGGTAAAACAACTATTGCCATACGCTTAGTAACAACTGAAATAGTAACTTATATTTGTGAAAATATTAATGATGCTATTATTTCAACTAGTGCTAATATATCGGGAGAAGATTTCATCAATGATGCTAAATCGATAACTAAAACCTTTGATAATATTTATGTACTAGAAACAGAAGTTAGGTCTTCACAACCATCTAGAATTATTGATATAATTAGCGAACAGCAGTATAGATAAATAACTATTGATATACGAAAAGTTTGATAAATAGCTTAAAATGTAATAGCATTATCAGTGTAAATTCTTTTGGATAACTGGATTAGAAAGGAATAAAATGGAAAAGATTAGTCATAAAGATATACAAGATAAATTATGGAGTAATGAAGACGAAAGTAATTTATCAAATGAGCAATATAATTCACTGCTGATCGAACAGTATAGAATTTATGTTGAATTAACAGATAGAACTAGCTATAGAAGAATTGTTATTAACCTATTCTTTTTAGTTTTTAATCTTGTTCTAGTTGGAGTTGTTGCTTTAGCTATCAGTAACAATATTAATGTCGAAAATCCTCCCTCTGGTATACTTGTGAGTATTCCATATTTTGCTGGATTGGTATTTTGCTATGCGTGGTGGAAAATTATTAGGTTCTTTAGACACCACATACAAATAAAAAATAGTATTGTGCCATCACTTGAAAGACGTCTTCCTTCAAGAGTATGGTTAACAGAAGAGCACATCGCTGAGGAAAAAGGTTCGTTTAAGCCTATTAGAATATTAGAAATATATATGCCTTTTATCTTCATGGGTATTTATACAGCATTATTCTTATTTGTTGAAATTGCTTGGTTACCTCATACTTTAAGCTAGTAATTATTTTTCTGATATTAAATAATAATCTTTTTGAATAATGCCTCAGTCTCTAAAACTACTAATCTCATGTATACGATTTAATTGTAGCATCGCGGTATTAATTTAAAACATATAGTTAATCAGAAAGAGTTTTATTATTCCGCCACTTCCTTGAAGCCCACATTATGAATTTTAATCTAGCACTAGATCTCTATATTCAAGTAGTAGTGTAAGTTAAACCTTTAGTATAATTTTCACTAAGAAATTAAATTGAAGCTTATTGATAATTTTAACTATATAAACTAATTAGATGAATTTGATTCTCAAGCTAACTAGCTTATAGCGCTTACACTCAAATAATCTTTCTCGCTCAAATAATCTATCAATATACTTAATTATAGAATAATATTAATCTCTAATATTAGTCAAATTGTAATAACTTTCTAATAAATATTTTTTGACTGCTCTGAGATATATTGATCATTATTCTGCCAAAGTTTATTCAACCAAAGTTGAAAGTTATGCTTATCTTTATCATCGTTAAAATAATCACCTACTGGGACTTCAGATATAGGGATTAGTTCGACTTTTATTTTTATCTTCTTTGTCTTTCTAACCATAAAATCCCATAGATTTTGTTCTGGATTATCATAAATTATTGTTGTATTTAAAATACCTACCATTCTATCTGATAAGCTTTTTAGAATTACAGCTATTCCACCTGCCTTAGGATTAAGGAGATTTTTATAGTTACTTTTTAGTGCTTTGTTTAAGGTAAATCTAGTACCCTCAACAAAATTTACAATTGTAGTTGGTCTTGGCGATAGTTTTTTACAATATGCTAGAGTTTTTTGTAGATCTTCACCCTTTTTTTCTGGATGTTGCTTTAAATATTCTTTTGAATAACGTTTCATTGCCGGAAACTCTAATGCCCATGCAATCAAGCCTAACACTGGTATAAAAAATACCTGAAATTTCATAAAAAATTTAGGGAATGCTATTTTTTTGTGAAATACCAACATCAATATAAAAGTATCTAGCCAACTTTTATGGTTACATATAATTAAGTAAGATCCTTGATTATCAAGTTTTGCATTTTGCTCAAGCTCAAATTTTGTTGGAGAGAATAATCTAGTTATTAAAATAGCAAAACTTACCCATAAACTTGCAGATAATTGTACTGCTGAGGTACATAAATGTCTCACACGCTTTATTGGTATTAAAAGCTTAGCTAACGAAAAAATAAGTATCGGTATAAAAGCAATAGTAGCACTAGATGCAAAACAGACTACAGAAAATAGTGCATAGTAGCCATACTTCAATATATTTATCATTTAATATTGTTATAAATTGTTATTTGCTACCTAAATAGTATCATTTATATAAGACTTTTTAAAAGGCTATAGAGATAAAATTAACGAATATTAACTTTTAAAGCTGCTTTAACTTAATCAAAATTAGAGTTATAAACAGTATATATCTGCTATTATAGATAGTTTAGTATTGCTTCAATTGTGAACTAATAGTAATGTTATTATGATTATCAATAGTAATAGCTATCGCACCATTTGCATAAGTATCAAAAATCTTTAGTTTAGTATTTTGATCATTTTGTCCCTTCAAAGGTTTATTAGAAATATAGACTAGATAATCTACACCTTGGCTTAAAAATCTAGAATCTAAAATTGCTGATGTAATTATTATCTGTGGCTTAATAACTCTATTATACAAAATGTAGAGCTGCTGCTGTGCCTTCTGATTTGAGTTATCTGCTAATAAAAACTCTTTACTTTGATAATTTAATGAAATAAAACAACTTTGAGCATTTGATAGTAGCTTAACTGACGAGTGATTATTTAATTTAAAATTATTAGTATAACTACATTTTTGTACATCTTCATTAGTAGATATATTTGTAATAACTGTTTTGATCGAAGTAATTTGCCTAATAAGCTTAAGGTTTAGATTTTTATTACCATCAACAATTATAAGATAATCTATTTGTTTAATGCCTGTGAATCTTAAATAGCTTTCTAGTATATTTACTAAAAGATACTCATTAGCTAAATTTTTTGCGGTGGTATATAAAAGATTTTTACCTTCATCCTGAACTAATACCATTTGATCTTGAGTATCAAAAATATCTATTTGAAAGCGTTGATATTTTTCAGTATTGTTTTGTGAAGACTGGAAAAATACTAAGCACATAGCTAATCCAAGGATCCTAAGAGATTTACTAAAAGGAAAAATTACTAAAATAATCCCTAGAATTGTAATTACTAGACTAAAAAATGAAAAATAACTCCAATAGCTTATAAAGCCAGCGTAATTAGTCAGAAAACTTAAATAAGCAACTAGAAATTTTAAAAATAACATCGGTAATAACCATAGCTTAACGCCAATAAAAGACAACAACAAAGATAAAAGTAATAACGGTACGATCACAAAGCTCACTAAAGGAATCGCAACGATATTTGCTAAAATTGAAACAATAGAAAAACCACCAAAATAATAAACTGATATAGGCACTAAAAAGATTGCTAAATAAGTTTGTGCAAGCAAAGTTTTTGCTAACTTTGACCTATACTGTTGCAGTGCTATGGAGATAATAACCAATAAGATCACAGCTGAGAAACTCAACCAAAGACTAATACTATAAATTGACTCAAAATCAAGCAAAAGTATTATGACAAAAGCAACTAGTAACGACTTAACTATCGAAATGCGCTTTCCAAAAAGCCATAACATAGCTACTACTAAAAGCATTATTAATGCTCGTTGTGTTGGTAAGCTAAAGCCAGCTAGTAAACTATAGATAAAAGCTATAATAACAGAAGCTATAACCCCAATATATTGTGCTGGCAACTTGCGACATAAACGTGGAGATAATGACCATAACCCTCTAAAAATAATAAATGCAATAAGTGCTAAAAGTCCAACATGTAGCCCAGAAATTACCATTAGATGTGAGGTTCCAGAACTAATCAAAAGATTCTGCTGAAACTGATTAAAATTCTTATCTCCAATAAGTAGTGCTATAGCAAAATCTTTTTGTTTATAATCTCTTAAGTGATTTTGTAGATAGTTATATAGATAATACCTTATTCGCTCAGGCAAATATAAGCTTGCTGTACCCTTGTATGCAATAGCTGAGTTATCAATAACCCTGCCAAGAGCAATAATATCATTATGCTCAAGATATTCAGCATAATTAAAAGCAGCTAAATTATCATACTCATGCGGCTTATAGATTTTTGCTTCTATTTCTAGCTTATTGGCTGGTATTATATAGTGGCGATACGACTTAGCTGCCTTGAGTAATATATCACCATACTTATAGCTATGAAAAATAAACTCATACTGATCATCTTGTAGTTTTGGAATGCCACTGACAATACCAGTAAGTAAAATATTTTGATTATATTTAAATTCCTCAAGCTTATCATAAGTATAACTAGAACAAACGCTACTTATAAATAAAAGTATAGCTAATAAACATCTTTGTCTAACTGACATATAGACATCAAAATATTATTACTTAAGTACAATCTTACCCTAATTAATCTACAACTAACAACTTTACTTTTTTTATAAATAAAAGTTACTAAGATAAGACTTATAAAAACTCTTGCAATTTATAAAAAAAAGCAGATAATACGCTCGCCTTAGTTCTAACAAGAGGTTATATGAAACCTTTAAAAATACTTATTGATAACAAAGATATATGGTCACCGTATTATCCTTATTCAAATTTAGAAACAACTCACGAATATCTACAAAATATTAGTACCAAACCTAACTATATTATAAATCTATCTGAACAGATGAATTACCTAGAGCAAGGCTATTATGCTTGTCTTTTAGCACATTCAAATAAAGATACGATTATACCAACCGTTGAAACTTTAAATAGTATTAGTCATTTCGAACAAACTCTACTATCTAATTTGGTTAATAATAAAGATTATAAATCTTTAAACACTTTAAATGTCGATTTTTTAGCTATTAAGATTTTCTTTGGAGTTGCTAATATAAAAGGTATTGAAAAAATAGCTAAAAAAATATTTGAAACATATCCTACACCAATATTAGAAGTAATATTAGAAAAACAAAGTTCTTTATGGAAAATCAAGAAAATAGCTATAGGGCGCATAAGCTCACTTAGTGATACTGAACAAACAATTTTTGCAAATGCTCTAAACAAATTTAGTAGTAAAGTTTGGCGTAAGAGAAAAATCAAAAAGAACTACTATTATGATTTAGCAATATTACATGATCCTGACGAGATATTGCCTCCTAGTGATAGTAAGGCTCTTAAGAATTTTCAAAAAGCTGCTCATAGTTTAGGGATTTATACAGATCTAATTACTAAAGATGATTATATGAGTTTGCTTGAATACGATGGACTTTTTATTAGAACATCGACTTCAATTAATCATTATAGCTATAGTTTTGCAAAAAAAGCCGAAGATAATAATCTTGTGGTTATTGATGATACAAAATCGATAACCTGTTGTACTAATAAGGTTTATCTACATAATTTGATGATTAAAAATAAAATTCCAACTCCAGAAGGTAAACTTATTTTCAAAGATGAAAGCTTTTCACCACAAAAATTGATCGATGAGCTTGGTTTACCAATAGTTCTAAAAATACCTGATGGCTCATTTTCAAAAGGTGTCAAAAAAGCTAACTCTGCGGGTGAATTGCAGCAAATACTTAACGATATGTTTGAGCAGTCTTCGATAATAATAGCGCAAAAATATTATTATACTGATTTTGACTGGCGTATTGGTATATTAAATAATAAGCCAATATATGCGTGTAAGTACTTCATGGCAAAAGGTCATTGGCAAATTACTAACCATAATAAGAAAACCACTCAGCACGGTAGCTCCGAAGCATTTGCAATTCATCAAGTTGATAAATCTGTAATTAAAATTGCTCTTAAGGCCGCTAAAACTATCGGTAATGGTTTATATGGCATTGATATAAAAGTTGTTGATAATAAGCCAATTATTATTGAAATTAACGATAATCCATCTATAGATTCAGATATTGAGGATGCTTATATCGGTGAGCAACTCTATACCACTATAATGCTAGAATTTCTAAACAGAATGAACTACAAGAAGTTACCATATGCAAATATCTAAGGCTCAACTGACTGATCTTCAAGCACTTATAGATCTAGAAAACTCTACTTTTTTGTCAGATAAAATTTCAAGAAAACAATTTACCTACAATATTAACAAGCAAAAATATTTTTTTGTCGCTAAGAGACAAGATTCGTTAGCTGGTTATATTCTATGTTTTGAGTATAAAAAAACGATTAGGGTGTATTCCCTTGCTGTAAGCAAAAACTATCAAGGACATGGAATTGGCAAAAAACTCTTAGAATATATCTTAAACAACACTAACAAAAATATTTCATTAGAAGTAAATACAAATAACCTAATAGCTATTTCTCTATATCAGAAGCTAGGATTTGTTACAAATAAGCAAATTAATAATTATTATGAGAATGGTGATAGTGCTTATAAAATGCTATTAAGAAGAAAATACTAAATTATTTTCTCCCTTATAAGTAACTCCTCCACTAACTATTTCTACTTGATTAGATTTATAGTCTGATTTATTATCAATAAATTTAGATGATAATATATTTAAACTAGTTCCTCCGAATTGAGAAGCTTGATCATATACCCAAATAGCTCCTCCAGTTCCATTAGAATAATTATTGGCGAAAACTCCATCTGTAATTGTAGGGTTTGAACCATAGTTTACAACTATAGCGCCGCCTCTACTTTTAACTATATTTCTTACAAATGCGCTATTATTGATAGACATATTTGAGCCAAATGACATATAAATACCTCCCCCCCATAATAGCCGTATTATCTATAAATAAGACATTATTCAAATAACTATAAACATTATTGAAAGCATAAACTGCTCCACCATAATAAGCATCATTATTTTTGAATATGCAATTCTCTACATTCATTGCTTGACCAAATCCAATCATTTGTATGCCACCACCATAACGATTACTTCCTTGGCCATCAGCAATGCCTCCTGTAATTGTCACACCATCTATTAGACTCTTATTAGCTCCTATAATTACATGATAACTATGAATATCTTTCCCAAGCACTTTACCAATGTCACCACTTAAGATAACCTTATTTTTAACAAAGTCTCTCTGGGAAGCTGACGTTTCATTTCCACTAAAGCCTCCATAAATAGCTATATTTTCTTTCATCCTAAAGCTTGACTCCCTTGGGGATTTTTTTATCTATACTAGGATAGTAAGTTCCTTTAGCAACCCATATCTGGCCACCACCACTTTTAGCAGCAGTATCTATAGCCTGCTGTATAGAATTAAATGCTTTGTCCCAAGAAAGTCCATCCAGTTGCTTTTTAGATTTATTATTTTGTACTACAAAATATATGTTATTTGGTATATTAATACTAGTATTTACTTTAGCATCTTCATCATTAAAAGAAGTTTCCCCATTTTCTTTTGATGGTAGAGAAAACTCCTTTTCCATCCATTGCTTAATATTTTTAATCGTATTTATAGTTACATTTTGACTAACCAATTTAATTAAAACATCATACTTTTGCGGGATATCATTAATACTTTGATCTAGCCATCCTTGACATTTGTATTATAAAAATAGTACTTATCATCGCCCCAAGTGAAAATGCTTGTACCATTTGTTAAAGAAATATTATTACTAAGAGTACTATTTATTAGCACCATAGAATTGCTGCCATCTTTTATGTTAGCATTATACGAGCCTTGATATAAAGCTGAGCCAAGTATTTGAGCTGTATTATCTGTAATATCTGAGTTAAGTAAAATAGCTTTTGAACCACCATCATTACCTATTGTTGCTGCATTCTCTGCTTCATTTTTTGTGAAAGTAGTATTTATTATTAATGTATTGGAAAAGAAATCATTATATACGGCTCCACCCTTATCATCACACTTATTTTTTTCAAATTTGCTATTTAATAAAATTACATTTGTTCCCAAGTCATTACTCATTGCTCCGCCACGTACAGTTGAATAATTTCTTAGAAACTGCACATTATTAAATATTGCTGTTTTACCAGAGGCCATATTATATGCCCCAGCTCCTTTCTCCGCGGTATTGTTTTGAATAATACAATTATTGACTATTCCAGTACTTTTAAAATTAACTACAGCACCGCCTGTTCCTTCTAAATTACTATTTTGTATTAGAGTAGGAGTTAGATGATTTGATTTATTAGCTAAGGTCTCGATATTATATGCATTTTCAATAGTAAAACCATCAATGACCGCATCATCTTTTAGAAATACAATATGTTTACTAAATGTTTCTTTGATACCATTATGAAGAATATCGCCGCTTAGTATAGTTTTATTTTTTTCAAAATCTCGTTGATTTATACTTTTCTCATCACCTTTGAAACCTCCTAGCAAAGTAACCTTCTCTGGTATAATAAAACTTTTATCTCTATTATTACCTTTAGTTGGATAATAAGTACCTTCTGCTACCCAAATCTGATCATTTGCTTTTGCCAGTTCCAAAGCTGATTGTATGCTTGTATAAGCTTCTTGCCAGCTTTGACCAGTATTCTTACCTGCCGCTAATGAATTAACAAAGATTACTGAAGCTTGTATATGTGTAAATATAAACATGCTTATTAAAATATAAATTACCTTTTTCATATCATACCTTTTTATAAGAGAATCTTATATGGATTGTTTATTTTATAATAAACTATAAAACAATTAATTTACAAATTATATCGAGTCTAAGTTATCTGGAATTTAGAAGAGCTTTATTTCTAATAATTTTTTCTAAATGTTGCTCTTTAGCAATAAGCTCAACCAAAGCTTTGTTTGCTTGCCATCTACAGCTGGAGAGGCTACGTTATCTTTGGCAGCCTATCAGAAACTCGGCAAACTTCACTTTTAGTAAAATTATGTGAATATAGACAACCAAAATAAAACTCATTAGCTAAATACTAAAAATGAAAAAGTTACACAATAATACTTTGAAGAAATATCTGAATACATAATAATCCAACTAATACTATAACCGGTGAGAAATCAAAACCTGATTTTGTAGGTTTAACTATCTCTCTTGCCTTTGCTAAGAGTGGTTCTGTAACTTGGTATACAACCATAATAAGTGGATTATAACCTCCTTGGACAAACCAACTAGAGATAGCCCTTATTATTATCAAATAAACGTACATATTTATTATTGCGAAGATTATATCTATAATGGGCTTAAGCAAAATAAAAGTTAACTCAAAACTAAAACCATGAAGCCAACCCAGAAGTAAATCCTCAATAACAAATACAATATAAACTGCAACTATACACGACCAATCTAGATTTAAAAATCCAGGAATAAATTTTCTTAGTGGCAGAATGACAATATTTGTTGCACGCATAATCAACTGACAAACTGGATTGTAAAAATCTGCCTTCACCCACTGGAGAAAAAACCTAAATAGCAATATAAACGCATATAATCCAAAGATTATATTTATTAAAAAACTTGCAACATTAATTAAGGCATTTAACATATTTTATTATTCCTTTTACTTTTTATGCTTAAGAAAGTTTAATCCTGCAACTATCGCCTCTACTTGGGCTAAAATACACTCTTGCGGGTTTGTTCTTGGACTGCCAGGATAAACCTCTGTTGTAGTTGTATACTCTGCAGATGTGAATGACATACAAAGCTTTTCTTTATCAGAATCACAAGCCATAATTCCATCTCTGATAATATCATCGCCTAATATATTTATGCTTGGATCAGTAGGAGCTATATGAGTGACTTTGGCCACAGCATCAATTATATATTTTTGGAAGTCATAGTGTAGATTTCTATTATTTGCAACCAAATAAAAACCATCTGGAATACCCCATTTATTAATAGTTATTCCTTCACGAGCTGCTAATGCTGGTCTAAACTCACTATCATCTGTATCTGTTGTCTCATGTAAATCGATATGCATCAAAAATTCAACACCTAATGAGAAAACATATTTCATTGCTAAAACTGCCTCCTGACAACCACTTTCTAAATAGAATGATCTATTAGGATCTACAGCATTAGGGTTCCAACGATTGATTGTCTCGTACCCCCAAGGACTCAAGCAAGGCAAGATAAGTATATTATAGTCGCTAGTAAACTCTTGTGCTCTAGTTGCAGCAAAGCTAATTGCGCCTTGAACACCGCTTGTTTCATAACCATGTACACCTCCTGTAACTAAAACATAAGGTTTACTAGCATCCCAATTTTTAGTTCTTAGTGCATATAGTTTATAATCACCAACTGGATAATTAATTTGACCGTATTCATCAATATCAAAATATGCTGACAATGCTAAAATCTTTTTTTCAGCTTCTTCTTGATATGATCTTTTTTTAATTTGCTCTGATAGCCATTGACTTTTTTCTTGAGAGCCCCACTTTTTACCAGGCGTTCCGATATGATATTGTGTAGACATATTAATTCCATTTAATAAAATTCACTTATGCAAATAGTATAACGATTAATAGCCTATCTCTGCAAAATTTTTATCTATTATTTTTTAGATAACCATATAGTAGTACTATCACAGTTAAGATTGTTATTATTAAGAAATAATAATTAGCTATAGAATGTAGATAATATTGTGGTAGAGAAAAAATAAAATAAATATTTATTAATCCTGTTAAAGTAAAACCTACCAGTAAAAATAACAAACAAATCCTGTAACGTAGGATAGCTAATACCAAACCTAATAACGTAAAAATATCATCTAGCATATATAAAGCCGACAAAAAAGTATTCGCTTCAAAATTCTCTATGGTAAATCGAAAAGCTATTATTAGATTAATAATTAAATAGATAAACAATACTATAGCTGTTCTAAAGAACACCTTAATATAATCACTCTTTTGTCTAATAGCTACTAGCTGTTGAAATTTTGATGATAACAGCCCATATATAGCTACCACAAGGTACAATAAAGCATTTGGGATAGCATATAAATAATAATCTACAGGTACTGTAACTGCTTGACTAAAATTAATAATCTCACTCAGTAATGGGTAAGCGTATGCCAAAGTAACAAATAGCCATGCAACCCTTTTTTGTCTTATCAAAAAGTATACAAAAATCAAAAGTAAAAGTGGTTGCAAGTAAGAAAATATATTTAATAGCATTGGGTTAGGATAAAATTTAACTAAACATTGACTTTATTCTATATTAAATTAATTAAAATTTAAATATTTTTATTTATAAATTAATTTTGAGTTTCTTATGGCTGGGCTACCAGGATTCGAACCTGGGAATGACGGGATCAAAACCCGTTGCCTTACCGCTTGGCGATAGCCCAACAGAGACTAACATTAAGTTAGTAGACATAGTTTAATGTTTTGACTAGCCATTTGTCAAGAGGTTTATTAATTTTTCTTGCAAGTTGCTCAAGTTTATTTTTATCTGATGAAAGTAAATAAAAACAAGAACCTGTACCCGTCATTCTAAAATCACTATCTAACTCTTTTAGATATTGACTAAATTCTGGATATTTTGCATAAAAAACATTCTCAAAATTGTTATGCATAATGCTCTTATCAAAGCCTAAATTTTTAGATATTAGAACTGTAGACTTAATTAAATCCTCACTTGTAAAAAACTCTTTTGTACTAATATGGATATCCGGTTTAATCAATAGTGCATACTGCGGATCAAAATCCTTATGGCATAATATCTCACCTATACCTTCTGCCCATGCAGATTTACCATAAACAAATATTGGCACATCGGCACCAAGTTTTGCTGCTAATGGAATCATCTCCTCATTTGATAACTGCGGCAAATAATAATCACGCAAAGCTATAAGTGTAGTGGCGGCATTTGAGCTTCCACCACCAAGCCCTGCTCCCATCGGGATATTTTTTTTAATTTCAATATCAACACCTATGTCTTGCACGCTATAGCTTTGCTGAAATTTTTTGATAGCTTTGTATACCAAATTATCTTGTTTTGCAGCAATCTTAATATTACTCGAGATATTAATCTCTCCCGAATTATTAAAACTAAAAGTTAGTTGATCTTTTAAGTCCAAAAAGGTAAACCAAGTCTGTAAATTATGATAGCCATCTGTGCGTTTGTTTAATACATGCAAAAATAGATTTATCTTTGCATGACTATAGTATTTTTTAGCTTTTATATTTGCCATGATTTTATAACAATTTTTAGAGTTAGATTATCTCTAGACATCCTAATCTTTGTTGGTAATGGATATGTAGAATCAACTAGTTGATAATTACTATACACAATATTCCAACCATTTTGGGATAGTTTATTTAAAAGATTATTCGTATTTAATTCTGATGTTTGCCTAATACTTGGTATTGCTATCGCTTTTATCCAATACTTTAATCCGTCTACTGGAACATACCAACCTAATTGTTCAAGCATCAAGGTTTTAGTATCCTTTGCTGTTAGCTTTTGTCCTTTACTATTCTCTAGCGAAACACTATTTGTATCACCTTTTATCTCAACACTACCTATCCCTAGTGGTCCATAAAGTTTGATACTAAAATTATCACCATCTTGTAGGTATGTATAATTAGCGGATTCAGCCTGATTATCATAAATAATACCAATAATACCGTTGGCTTGCCATTTTTTAAGGTTAAGTAACTTATTGTAAGTATTTTCTTGATTAAAAACCATCTTAGTACTAATAGCTGTAATATTAGATTGAGTTGTTGCACAAGATGACAACAAGATAATCAATATTAAAGCAATAACTAAACTAAATCTGTGCTTTATATCTATTTTTAACTTTGACATAGTGTTCAGCATTTTCTTTAATAATTTGTCTTTCATGCTCACTTATTGGTCTGATCTTTTTAACTGGTGAACCTAAGTACATATAACCTGACTCAAGAGTTTTTCCTGGCGGTACCAAACTACCTGCACCTAAAAAAACCCAAGGCTCAATTACTGCTCCATCGAGAACTATCGAACCCATACCTATTAGGCAGTTACTTTTTATCTCACAGCCATGTAAGATAACGCCATGCCCCACCGTCACATAGTCTCCTATAGTTAAGGCAAAGCCTTGACCAGAATCTTTAGGGTATTCAGTAGTATGAAGTGTGCTACAATCTTGTATGTTAGTGCCTTTACCAATAGTGATTGTTAAGAGATCTCCTCTTACACTGACCTGTGGCCATATAGATGAATCTTCTTTTAAGATAACATCACCGATTACTGCTGCTGACTCATCAACATAAGCTGAATCAGCTACTTTAGGATCTCTACCATTAAAGCCTCTTATACATCTAGACATAGCTGATCCTTACTTTTATCATCTCTTAATGATATCAAACTATAACTTTCAAATTTAATCTTTTTATTCTTACTAAAAGGTTGTGCATAACTATTATCATCAATAATAAATAATCCAATAGCATTGGGATTATCACTAAAAAACTTCTCTAATGTATAATTAGGAGTAATATTTGTACTTCTGATTTTAGCTCCTTGATTAAGCATCTCTATCAAGATATTAAAATCAACACCTTCATCAAATAATAAATTAGCAAGATTTGTTTCTATAGCACCAATACCTTTGTAACTCTCCTTTTGCGCTGTACGCAATACATAGACATTACTTGAGCCAAATTCATATTTATATTTCATTGCTGATACAGCATTTACATACTCACTAGTTGATAATCCAAGCATCGCGCCAATGCCAACCAAATTAATACTCCAATCAGCATGGATAGAAACAGGGCTACCATAATAAGTATTTAAACCCAATTGACGGCATTTTTGCACGTTACCCCAAGAAGAGTCTGTAATTACAACTTCGATATCATTCTTAACAAAAATTTCTGCTAATTCGCGTGCGAATCTATTACCACCTATTATCAAGAAGCCTTTACCCTCGGGTTCAGTAACCCCAAGCACTTTTGAAATATATGGCGTAACGATACTTTGGAAAACAACTGTAAAAACAATTATCATAAAGACAAAGAATACTAGAGTATTCGCTTCAGTGTATAATTCAGGATGTGATTTAATAATCTTAACTGCTACTAAGGCTGCTACTGAGGCTGCCACAATACCTCGAGGATAAATAATCCCCATAACGACTCTTTCTGCAAAAGTTGTTTTAGAGCCTAAGCAACATAAGAAAACAACTATCGGTCGTAAAATAAATTGTAAAAATAAAAAAACTTCAATTAGATCTAACCAATAATCTTTAAATAAACTAAAGTCTATCTCTGCTCCTAGAACAATAAAAAGAACAGAAATAATCACAATACTTAGGTTCTCTTTAAATGAGACAATATCAGACATTTTAATATCTTTCATATTTGCCATTACCAGACCTGCTACTGTTACCATTAACAGTCCAGCACCATGCATGATTGCATCAGAAATAATAAAACCCAGCACAATTACTGCTAGTACAAAGAAGCTTTTTAGATACTCAGGAATATAATGTTTTCTAAAGCTTAACCCAATTAAATAGCCAAAAATAAATCCCGATGTTATTCCTAAAATACATACAAACACGATATACGCTATAAATGTACTTATTGCGTTAGGTTGGTTAGCGAAATTACCCCCTATAACAAACCATGCTAGCATAAATACAACAACTAATGCTCCTATAGGATCTACAAGTATAGATTCCCATTTTAGGATATTCGCAATATGCTTTTTAGGTCTAATAGTTCTCATCAAAGGAGGTACAACAGTTGGACCACTCACACAAGTAATACCACCAATAAGCATAGATAACTCTAGATTCAAACCAACAATGTAATAACAGAACAATGCTGTAAGCACAACAGTGATTGCTAAGCCGACAGTAGTTAGAAGTATAACAACGCTACTTACACTTTTTATCTTACTAAAATTTAGTGATAAGCTACCTTCAAAGAGAATTATTGCAACACAGATTGAGACAAAAGGTGACAACGCTTCACCAAATATGATATTACCATCGACAAGCTTGAAACCACCTTGAAATATTGCCTCTGATAAAGGTCCTAAGATAATTCCACTTAGAATTAAAAAAAGTATCGATGGTAGCCTTAATCTCCAAGATAAAAATTGAGACACAATAGCAAAAAACAATATCAAGCCAGATGCTAGTAAAATATAATTAGAAGAATGTACAAATAGCTCCATACTATTATTCAAAATAAATACCCTGAATATAAAAACGCTGTAGTAAGAATTCTAAATATTATATGATATTGACTTGTTTATCAATGTTATAACGATAAACGTAAACTATATATATACCGATAAGTCTATCTTCGCCATTATATAGACTTTGGTATGAGTATTCTGGTCCTATTAGCACATTATTATCAAAATATGATCTCTGAGACGAAACGATTATTTGTTTTTTTATTCCTGAATCAGTAAGTCCAAAATTTGGTGAAGCAATTGATAAAGACATTGGTATATTTGCAGCATTGTATGATTGTGCATAACTAAAGTTAAAATTTGTATTCCTACCATATAATCTAACTCCATAAGCTAAACCAAAATACCACGCTCCAGTATTTACATTTGTCCCATTCTTATTAAAATCTTCCTTATTTGTCGTCGTCGCCCAACCACTTTGGAGCTGTAAAACCCCACCTAAAATTGAATATGCTAGTGTTCCATCAACATCTATTGTACCAACACTATCATTACTCTTGCCTATACCATCAAGAAACTTGGAGATACTCGTATTATCAGCTCCTGCAAGGTTAAATATGTATCCAAAATTAAGACCATAAGAAAGGTTAGTTGTTAACTTATTAGCATAAAAAATAGCAGCTGAAAAGTCCAAATGATTATTTTGTGTACCAAAGGTTGTTATATTGGCATTTATCGAACTAGTTTTATAATTTAATGATATATTCGTAACTGATCCGGGAGCCAGAAAATCCTCTGAAAGTCCATTACTCCATGGTCCTCCACCACCATATGTTCCTACAGATATTCTTCTATTTTTCCCAACGGTAATAAAAAAAGGTGATGTATCTAAATTACCTAAGATAACAAAACCATTCCTAAGTCCAAAATCACTATTATCATTAGTAAGAAAATCAAACACCGCTGTAATATATTTTCCTACATTAGCTAGGAAATATAAGTCCACTGTTGTCATATATATATTTTGACCAGTCGCTGGGAAATCAGAAGCTCCACCAATTCTACCTATTTGACTACCGAACCATGTTTGAGCATCTTCTTCAAAGTATCCTCCAAAAAACATTGAGTAATTAGGAAACTTATTTCTTTGACCAATTATTGTAGAAGCATATAGATTCTTTGATATTTGCCCAAGCGGTATAGTATTATTACCAGAATATGAACCTAAATAGGTTATCTGTCCTTGAGTTGTTATAGCTGGGGCATTACCAACATCAATCGAACCATTTGAAAAAAAGACGCCTTGATTATTTCCATGTATAAATAAGTTCTGGTCAAATGAATCATTACTTGATATCCTTCTTGCAATATTATTAGATCTAGATCCTAAACGAACATCTACTTTCATTGGACTTACAGAAGACAAAGTATTAGTTACTTTTGAACTGTAAATAGCAAAATCTGAACATAAGCTAGTATTTCTAGAATCTTGATATTCCTCAACCTGATTTATTTGCTTTTTTAATGAAAAGATCTGAAGTCGCAGGACTGATATATCCTTTTTTAGATTCTGTTCTTCATCTGTTTGCTTAATAGCAGAGCGTCCAATACTAAACAGAAAAGCAATCATCAGGAAAACTGTTAGAATTTTTATAAAAAAATTCACAGCAATCCCTCGAGATTATTCACCCTTAGAGTTATTATATTCTCGACACTGTTTTTAAAAAAATTTAAACAGCAAATATTTTAACTACATTTTCTTGATATATTGCGCAGCATTTTCATCTAAAGATATTACTCCGGTATTTGCATCATAGTAGATAAGTTCAGCATAACGAGCCCAGTCAATAAATGTGTCAAAAACTCGCTCAGCAACATCCATTGGATAATAATCATCCAACTCTGCTAAAAACCTACTTCTAGGAGCTGACTGACTTTCTCTTTCGCTAAGAATCTTAACTACATGACGCGCTAATGGTATGTATTTCAAGAATAAGCGTCCAAAGATAAATTTTCTCTCATCAATATTTGAATCAATAAACTTACGCCCGATTGCCGTCATTTTGATATCGCCATCAGAAACTTCAGCAAATCTTAAAATTGATAAAATCTCAATGATTGGGAATAAATCATTAATATCAAGATGTAAATCATCAGCAAGCTGTGGTAAATCAACCGCATCAACATTCTTAATCTCTGCCATCTCATCTAAAAGACCATTCATCTCAGAAATATCAACATCCGGTAGACGATAGCCGATAGTCATCGCAGTCTTTTTGTTCATACGCTCTGTAAGCTCTTTAGTCTGAGCTGTAGTCATCATACGATAAACCTGATCAACAAGATCAGCAACTACAGGATCCTGAGAGCTTCTTGGATGTGGAATATTTATCTTTAGCTCACCACGGATAAATCCTGGGTTACTACCAAATATAATTATTCTATCTGCTGTTAAAACTGCCTCTTCGATACTATGGGTCACATACAAAATACCTTTCATAGCGTCATTATTTTCCCATAGATCCAGTAAGTCCTCTCTTAAGTTCTCAGCTGTTAGAATATCAAGTGCAGAAAAAGGCTCATCCATCAATAAAACATCCGGCTCAAGTACAAGAGCTCTAGCAAAACCAACTCGCTGTTTCATACCACCGGATAATTCTTTTGGATAAGCATTCTCAAAACCATCTAAACCAACCATATCGATAGCCTTTAGTGCTCTTTGTCGACGTTCTTCTAAGCTTATCTTACGTGCTTCAAGCCCAAGCTCAACATTTTGCAAAACTGTTAACCATGGCATCAGTGCAAAACTCTGAAAAACCATAGAAATATCTGGTACAGGTGCAGAGACTTTTTTACCGCGATAGAGTACATCACCACTAGTTGGACTTAAAAGGCCTGCAATTATTCTTAATAAGGTTGACTTACCTGAGCCGGACTTACCTAATAGAGCAACAATTTCACCTTCATAAAGAGTAAAATTTATATTATCCAAAACTTTAAGAGAATGGCCACCTTTGATATTAAATTCTTTATTAACTTTTTCTACTGTAAATATTTTCTTAGTCATTATAAAATCTCCTATGCCTTACATATTCATACTAAAACGATTTTCTGCATAGTTATATAATCTGCGCCAAAACAGCCTATTTGAGGCTACTACTAGGATACACATCACTATCACACCTAAAAGAACATTTGAAGTATGATCTCCTGGCATATTAGTATACTTTGTAATATAGTCACCTATTCCTGAGGCTTGAATTACAGAGTCTTTACCCCAGTTTATGTATTCGCTAATAATACTTGCGTTCCATGAACCTCCCGCCGCTGTTATAGCTCCAGTGACGTAATATGGCATCACTGCAGGCACAAGGAATTTCTTAAGCTTGATAATACCCTTTAATTGCATATTTTCAGCAGCTAATTTTAACTCTTCTGGTATAGCTGAAGCCCCAGCGATAACATTAAATAGAATATACCACTGTGTTCCAAGTGCCATAAGTAGGATACACCATATATCAAAATTAAGATTAAACATTACTACTAGTGTTCCAAATACACCATATAGCACGTTCACAGGGAAAGCCGCTGCCATTTGCGCATAAGGCTGAACTTTTTGAGCTATCTTAGGTCTTAAGCCAATCCATATTCCTATCGGAACCCATATTAATGAAGTTATCAATATAAGTGCTGCAACTCTGATGCCTGTAAATAACCCGTATACAAATACTTTAAATGTCTCTTCAATACCTATATCTTTATCTTTGGCATAAACTGTCTGATAGACAAAATATAGCAATGCTAATATCATCAAAATGATAATAACATTCCAGAGTATTCTCTTGATTGTACTTTCATGCTTTTCTGCTTTTTTATGAACTTTTTGATTATAGGCTTTATCAAGTTTTTTCTTAAAAAAATTGATATTTACTATATTATTAGAACATTTAGTCCAAAATCTTGTGAAAATTTTAACAACATACGCTTTCTGTAAAATAGTTAAAAACCATGATTTACTATATGTTTCTGATGGATTATCTCCAATAACAAACTTTTCAGACCAGGCAACTAATGGTCTAAATAAAAGTTGATCATATAGAACTATTGTAACTAACATAGTAACTATTGCCGCACCAACTGCTGTAAAGTTCTGCGCATTATTAGCAGCATCAATAAAAGAACCAATACCAGGTAAATTTATCGGAATTGACTGCGATGCACTAAAATTAACCATAATTGTCTCAGAAGCTACTATCATAAACCAGCTTCCTGACATTGACATCATCGTATTCCAAACTAAACCAGGCATAGCAAATGGTACTTCTAGTTTCCAGAATTTCTGCCAAGCTGAAAGTTGGTACATATCAGCAGCTTCTCTTAGCTCTTTTGGCACTGTCTTTAATGACTGATAGAAGCTTAAAATCATATTCCAAGCTTGAGCTGTTATGATTCCAAAAATTACGGCAGCTTGTGCTCCCCATAGTGAGGTTGGAAATATAACCAAAAATCCGGTTACAGTAATAGCAAAGAAACCAAGAACTGGTATTGACTGTAGAATATCAACAAGCGGTATAATTATACTTTCAGCTCTTTTATTTTTTGCTGCCCATGTTCCAAATATAAATGTTATAAGTAGTGAAATAAACAAACCTATAAACATTCTAATCGTCGTTTCTGCTGTATAGTAAGGCAAGAGCCAAAGACTTAAAGAAATATCTGAGTATTTTAGAACACTCGCCTGACTTTTATAATCAATAGAGCCACCAAGGTCAGAGGTTGACCATACAAAGATACTTAATATTAAAAGTATAATTGATAAAGCTAAAATATCCCACTTTGTGCGAGAAACCTTTGCTGACATATTAGTGCTATACAACCTTTTCATATGTCAAATCTCTTTGTTTTTTTAACAACGCTGTTAGTATAAGTTATTTATATTTATTTTTGTATTACTAATTTGATAATATTTTTGTTAAAATTTAGCTATTGAATAGTTGCTAGATTTTAAAATACGATGAAAAAAGAGCAAAAAGTGATTAAAGTTCGTCCAGGCGAGCGTGTTTCTTGCCCAACGAAATATCATGAAAACTGGAATTTACACCCTAGGGTATATATTGACTTAAAAGACAAAAAAACTAATAGTTGTCCTTACTGTGGAACGACTTTTAAAGTAGAAAAAGAATCCTAATCTTCTTTATAAACTTGTTCTATTGCTTTAATAAAATAAGTTTTCTCTCCCTTATATTTACTTGTATATATATCAACTTTTTCACCTACCGAATAATTTTTATCAGGAAATTGTTCAAAAGTTATTGGTGATGTTTTTCCATCTTCTAAAACTTCATATTTATATTTACCAATAATGTCGTCTTTATTTGATACATAAATATAACCACCGCCAGCTCCAACCAAAGCTCCAGTACCAGCTCCAATTAATGCTCCAGTACCAGCACCTACTCCTGCTCCTACTGCCATACCACCACCAACACCACCAGCGAAACAAGGTACTGTACCAAGCCCAAAAGTGAGAATTGTACAAATACCTCCTCCAATTATTCCAAGCATCCCACCTATCATAGCTCCCGCCATAGCTCCGCTACCAGCACCAATTGCTGCTCCTGAACCAGCTCCTACACCTGCTCCAGCTAGAACATCTTTTTTGGTTTCATCTTTTTTTAGTTGTTCTGGACTAATCAGTTGCTGTTCAGACTTAATAACTCCAGGACCTATTCTTGTGATTTCAGGATTACTTGAACATGATATTAACAACAGTGACAAAATAATCGGTGAGTATTTCCGCATAACTTCCCTAAGTGATCCGAGTTTAGCTTTATTATTTTTTATAATTTTAATATTAAACTTATGAAAATTTAAACTAGTATTATTTATATATGATATAAAAATTTCTGATAGATATAATAGCAGGTTCTAAAGCAAAGGCTATTATAAATTATTCAAAACTAAATCTTGTAGATAATAAATAACCTCGTTATTCACTCTTGCCTGCCCCTCTTCACCTATACTTATACCTAAATAAACTTGACCGGCTCTTTGTGCCGCTTCGAAAGTAACTGGTTGATTATATTTGTTTGAAAATGTCCATAATGTAGCTTTTTGATTACTATAATCATCAGCCTTTATATCAAACTCACCAGGATTAGCTTTTACAGCCTTTCTTATTGCATCATATAATTGTTTAACAGTTATACCTTGTTGCATCTGGAGAATATGTTGTCCACCATCAGTCTCAAAGCGATTATCTCTAACAATCATATTACCTCCTAAAAAAGGCATACAACTTGCTATAAGCAAACAGAATAAAAATAGCGCTATTATTTTTCTTCTCACTTATAAACTCCCATAATTATATAAAACCCTAATATAACTGCTATTAATGATGCTAAGACGCTAACAATAATATATCCTATAGCTATGAAAATCTCTCCTCGTTGTAATAAGTTTAGAATATCCAAACTAAAACTAGAAAAAGTAGTAAAGCCTCCCAAAAATCCTGTAACTAAAAGAGATCTGACATACGTCGAAACATCTTCATTAAAAAGCTTAGTTTCTATCAAGAATGCAGCCATCATACCAATAATTAGTGAGCCAATAACATTACATAATAAAATCCCTAAAGGAATTTGCTTAGAAATACCTGCGGTTGCTTGAGTCAATCCAAACCTTGCCATTGCACCAACACCACCACCAACACCTACCAACAATAATAAAAGTCCCATTTAACTCTCCAATATTTTATATGCTCCTAGCTCTATCATTTCTCGAGCTAATAATTTACCAAGCTTAGTAGGATCATCCCCAATCATCTTTCGTTTGAGAATTTTCTTACCATCACTACTTGCAACCATTGCTGTCAGAGTTATTTGATTATTATTTAATTCTGCATAAGCTCCTATTGCTACATGGCAGCCGCCTTTTAATTCTTGATTAAAAGCTCTCTCAGCTGTTGCCATACGAAAACTCGTACTACAATTTAATTTTTGTAATTTTTCTAAAAGCTCAACATCTCTATCTAAAGCCTCTATAACTACTATACCTTGACCTACTGCTGGCAGAGATATTTCTACTGGGATAAACTGAGTTATTCTTTCATTAAGCTCTAAACGAATAAGTCCCGCACTAGCTAAAATAATCGCATCATAATCACCATTATCAAGCTTCGATAACCTTGTTTGGACATTTCCTCTTAGGTCTTTAATCACAAGATCATCTCTATAGTGCAGAAGTTGAGCCTTTCGACGTAGACTAGAGGTACCAACAATAGCTCCTTTAGGTAAATCATCTATAGAGCTATATTTATTTGATACAAAAGCATCTCGAGGATCCTCTCTCGGCATAAAACTTGCTAAACAAAAACCTTGTGGTAATTGATATGGAACATCTTTTAGAGAGTGTACGGCAATATTTGCTTTGCCATTCTGCATAGCTATTTCTAGCTCTTTCATAAATAATGCTTTACCACCAACTTTGTTTAGCGGCTTATCCAAAATAATATCACCCTGTGTTTTCATAGTAGTTATTTCACAAGGAATATTTAGCTCTTTTTGAATATATTTTTTAACAAAATTTGTCTGCCATAATGCTAACTTGCTTTCTCTACTAGCGATAGTTATTTGTTTCATATTTTAAATGTCTTTGCGATAAAGTTTGAGATATCTTTTATTTCTTCTATACATACAGAGTGCTGCATACCTACGTAATGTTTATATTCATTAGCAAAACCGCTAGCTTTTAGTTTATCTGATAAATCATGGCCAAGAATTTCAGGCAATACTTGATCATCAGTTCCATGACACACTAATATAGGCAAACCTTTATTTATAGAGGTAATTTTCTCTCTAAAGTCATCCCATGCTGGTAAATATGTCGATAAAGCCATAATACCACCTAATTTTCTTTCAGAAGTAATAGCTGTATAAGTTGCAATCACTCCACCTTGAGAAAATCCTGCTAAGATAATATTTTCACTAGCAATACCTTGACTGATCTGACTATCTATCAATTTATTGAGTTTTGCTATTGAGCTATATATACCTTCAACATCAACTATTCTATTTAAACTATTTGCATCAAGTGACTTAATATCATACCATGCACGCATTTGCATCCCCATATTTATAGTCACAGACATGACATCTGCATGAGGAAAAATAAATCTGATTTCATCCAAAGAAACATCAAGATAGTTAACAATATCTATAAAATCATGACCATCAGCACCAAGGCCATGCAGCCAAATAACACAAAACTTAGCCTGCTTTGCTGGCTCAATAAGCTCGTAATTCATAAAATTTCTAAATCTTCTAATATTAGGTAGAATGATACATTAATTTAAGAAATTTATTAATATCTAAAAAACTAAACCTATCTCAAAGTATTGCACACTAGGTAATTCAAGCTTTAGAAAAATATTATCAACATCCTCTGTGGATAAGTTTGTTTATATCTATATGAGATTTTTGTGAAAAATGTTAATTTATTAGTATGGCAAATTTTAATCACCCATCTCAAAGGCTTTATTTTCAATATCTTGAAGATCTAAATAGTACTCAATATCTTATTTATAAGTATTTTTCACACCCTGTGGATAAGACTGTTGATTTATTGTTAGGATATAGTTAGTTTTCTTCTATAACTCTAAAGAAAGCCTCTTGTGTGACAAGGTTTACAGAGGTATTTTGTAATTTTATTTGATCATTTAAATCATATTTACCACTTACAGAAAGTTTCTTTGTCATCGCTAAATCTGCGATAGAAACCATTAATCTACCTTTCTCTAATTTCTCAATAACTGTTGCTTGAAACTCTAGATTAGGATTTTGCATTAGATAAACCAACTTCCAGTGTGAATTTGAGAAACGCTCAGTTTGTCTATTTGATTTTATAGGAATATCTACTTGAGCAATTATATTATCAATCTCTTGGGTACTTATCATCTCTTTATGCTGCAAAAAATTGCGTAACTGATAATGCACAATTAAATCAAGATATCTTCTTAGTGGGCTTGTTACCTGTACATAGACTTCTAATCCCATCCCCGCATGAATACTATGTTGCGTAGAATATTTACCTCTTTGGAGTTTCTTACGTATTGCAAACATTTCAGCTATTGAATCTTGATTCTCTAAACCATCTTGCTCGATGTCATGCTCTGGCTGTGTCGAAAAAGGTACACTAATATTATTTTCAATACAAAACTGTGCTACTGCAACACCTGCCATTAGCATTGTATCTCGCACAAGTGTTCTTGAATTTAAACGTGGTAAATCAGTCAGCTTAACATTCTTATTATCATCTAATGATATCTTTATCTCTGGGAAATCAAGCTCAACTGCACCTTTAGATAAACGCTTATCAGTGAAATATTTTGCATAATTTACTATATCACCAAGCTCTAGAGCGTCGATATTTTCTTCAACAAATTCATAAGAATATCGCGTAACTTTTATATTACTAAAGCATATTTCAATATCGCTGATATCACCTTTATCATCAAGCCTAAATCCTACAGATACAGCAGGAGATATCTCCTGTAAGCCTAAGCCTAATTTTGCTGTTGCTTGAGGAGGTAACATCATAACTATCTTTTCAGGCACATATAAATTAGACCCTCGTGCTCTAGCTTGAAGATCGACTTCATCTCCAAAATTAATACTAGAAGAAGGATCAGCAATATGCACCCACATTTTATTTTTTTGGGTATCCCAACTAATTGCATCATCAGGATCATTGCTACCTTCATCATCTATAGCATAAGCCTTTAGATATGTCAGATCTACTCGCTGGTTATCTGATTTGGAATTGTAGTTAAACTCTACAGAATTATGTTCTAACTCTGCACCATATCGATGTAAATAAGGATTAAAAAACTCATCCCAATAACCAATATCCAAGAGTAACTTATAAGCACTATTCTCAGACTCTTCCATGTTTAAATACTTGAAAAAACGACATTTCGTACTTTTAAGTGTCGCTAAAGCTTCTATTTCTTTAATAAATTTCCTATCCTCTTCATTGAAACTTTTGTTATTTAGACGTTCAATAAAATCATTAAGCTCTTGCTCTTTTTTAATCTTCTCTTGTTTTTCTCTAACTATTGCATTTTTTTGTTCTTGTGAGTGGATGTTGATAGTAAAATCATCATTAAAGCTAAAATACTCTCCTTCTGAAACTAAAAGCCATACTGTATAAGCCTGATTTACCCCCACAGATTCAAAAAGTAACTCGCTTAGTTCTTCAACAGATGTTTGTTGTTGCTCTTGTAATAGTTCCCATGTAATTTCAAGTTCAGCTATCTCTAGCTCTTTTAAACTTTCAAGTTCAAAATTCTTTTCTGATTCTATGAGTAATTGAACATTCTTTGCAGGTAACTTAATATTTTTACCATCTAAAGTCTCAATTTCAATTTTTTTATCTAAGATATTAATAACCTTTGCTGGTTTAGATTTAAATATTACTAGAGAATTTTTTTGCATTTTTCTGTATCATTCTTATTAATTATAGATATTCTACTCAATTGCTAGATGAAGTAAAAGTTTAGTCTTAAAATCTATGGCTTGCTATGTATAAAATAATATTAGCAAGCCGCTAAGCTTAATCATCGCACTAAACGAATATATTTTATTTTGAAAAGATTAGGTACATAAAATATGAAAAAATTAAAATATTATATAAAAAATATTAGCAGAGCTATTATACCTAAAAAGCTTTTTGAGTTAAGTTTGGAGCATAAGCTAAAAAACATCGCAAAATTTGACAAAGAATATGTCAATTATAGAGTTAGTTACTATAACAAGCTATCTAAACCCTTTTCACTAGAAAATAGTTTTAACTGGAAAACCTTTAAAAGAAATCTCCCAGTATTTGACATTATTGACCACAGTTTTGTCAGAAAGTCTATTAACTCAGCATACTTCTATGATTTTAAAGAATTTTTAGTATACTTTAGCAAAACCGATAGTTTTGCTACAGCTTTTTATGATCTTACTAAAATACCCCAACAACCAACTTTTGTAAAAAGTAGGCCAATAGCCGATGATAATCAAAACTCTATTATTCTAAAGCTTGATAAGCTAAGACACTTTAGCCTTTTTGAAGACAATCAAAAATTTGAAGATAAACTTAATATGGCAGTATTCAGAGGAGCTTGTCATCAACCTGCTCGACAATATTTTATAAGAAATTATTATGACTTGCCTAATACAAATTTTGGTGACACACGCAAAGAATCAATTGGTCAACCATATAACAAAGGCTTTTTGAGCATACAAGACCAGCTTAAATACAAATATATTATTAGTATAGAGGGCTACGATGTAGCTACTAATCTCAAATGGATTATGAACTCAAATTCACTTTGTTTTATGACTAAACCAAAATATGAAACTTGGTTTATGGAAGGTGCCCTAATACCAAATCATCACTATGTACTTTTAAAAGAAGACTACTCAGACCTTCAAGAAAAAATCGACTATTATAATAACCATCCAGAAAAAGCTCTGAAAATAATTAAAAATGCAAACGAATATATCAATCAATTCAAAAACAAACAAAGAGAAGATCTGATTTCTTTACTTGTCATGAAGAAGTATTTTAATTTAAATAAAACATCCTGATAAAAAACTCTATTTTAGAAAAAACTTTCTAGTTATATTTATTTCTAACTATACCAACTAGAATTACCTATGATTAAGAGAATATTACGTATTATTTGCGGGTTTTATAGCTATATTCTTTACAGAATAAAGGAAATTAATGATGTCATGAAACTGGCCAACAACCTGCGGTAAATACTCTCAAGTTTGAATAATTATTCCGCGTGACATTTGAGGATATCGACCCAGCTCTCCAAGATGTTCCGCCCCAACGCACCATGGAGGAAATTCTACTAAGTCCACCAGTTTCTCTGGACTCCCCCCCACGCGGGATCCTGATCATTAAGCCACTGATATCCAGGATTACATGTTATCTTCCAGCTATTACCCTCGACAGAAAATACCCCATGAGCCTCAGCCTGGTGCTCGTTGAGCGCATCCACTACGTCTTGAATTGTTTGACGGGTAGGGAGAGTTGGACTCGCTGCCCATTGAAACACATGAGAAACTTGAATGGTATCAACAGTTACAGGTGGTACAGCTGTAGCTAAATCAACTGTCTTACCATTGACAGTAACATTACCTGATACACTGATAGCGTTACTCCCTGCTGCTAGATTATAAGCAGTTGGGTTAGCATTTACAATACAACTATCATTCTGACAACCTGAACCAAGCTGTGTCACTACATCTGCATTATTCGCTGGTGTAGCTCCAGCTGGCGGATTCCATGTAATCGTCCCTTGGATATCTTGTAGTGGAAGTTGGCTTTCTACTCTTTCTATAGTTTTACCTAATAAGTTAGTATAACGCGATACTACAGCATTAGTTAGCTCAAACTTACATAGATCATTGGCAGTATTACATTGATCTACTATGCGTAACTCAGTATCGGTTTCACTCTTGCTATAACTTCCTAAGATAGCTGCACTGGATATAATCGCGGTTCCTATTAATAGCTTCTTTCTGGCAGTCATTTTTATATTTCCTCAATATTAATTAAAGCTATAAGCTATAAGCTATAAGCTATAAGCTATAAGCTATAAGCAGCATAGCAAAATAAATTTTAGTTGAAAAGTAAAAAATTTTCTTAAAAAGGCTTGTAAACAAAAGATATAACTAAGCTTGGAAGATTTATTAAAGCATCGTTTTATATTTAAATAATACAGATTTCAAAAAAAGTATGTTATCAAAGATTTTTTAACATTAACTAGCACATTTATCTGAGTTAGATAATCTTCTGTTTTAGAACTTAATAGCAAAAGATATAAATATATATTTCATTATTGAATAAGGTTTATTAAGCAAAACTTTCGTTGTATAAGCTCTTATTTTTACATTCAAGTATACTTCATACAAGTTGAATTCTATCATAATTTTATATATCCAGTTTATGCTAAATTACCGTAATATATTCTATCTAATCGAAAAATTGATATAAGGTGTGTTTTATAAGACGCTATAACACTAGCTTGTAGAGAAAATTATTTATTGATACTATGTACTGATCCTAAAGTCTTAACGGGTGGTCGTTTATGAAAAATTTTGAAATAATACGCAAAGATTTTCTGCAATCAATTGATATCTATATTAACCACCCACATAAAAGCCACTTTTTAAATATACATCATCGACATAGCAACACCGGTATTCAAAGAGCAAAGCTATTAAAAGATTATATCTTGTACTGTCCTACATTAACAATAATGAATCAATTAATCAAACATTATTTAGAGAAATCTGAAGAACTAGAAAAGGTTCTTTTAAAACTCAAATTACAACATGAAAAAACAATTAGTAAAGTAGAAATAAAAGCTGATGCTTCATTATTAAGGGGAGGAAATAAGCATCCAAGCTCTTTGTGGACTTATGTTAACAATGTTTTCCAACAAACCAAGAATTTAGCTCCCATAGAAAACAATTTACCTATTACAAATAATCCTGTTTTTGATGTTTTCTTACCTGTTCAAAATATTTCCAAAATAGGAAATTCTACAGCTTCTGCACATGTAGTGACTCGCTATAAAGATAAAAAGAATGAAAAAATAAATTATTTTGTTAAATCTCTCAATAATAATGAAGTTGAAAATGCAATTGCTGAAGTTATCTATGCTCAAATTTGGAATTATTTTATTGGAAGTCGTGCTTCAAAATCTCTATTATTATTATCTGAGCATGAAAAGAAAATTATTGGTATTGCTTCAAAAGGCATAAGTGATTTTCAAGAATATAAATCACTCAATGGAGATCAAAAAGATTACCCTGGACTAATACAAATTTTATTTTATGTTTGCGTGTTAATAGAAAATGATTTTCATATCTGTAATTTTGGTACAGGACTATTTAATGGAAAACGTTATTATACCAAAATAGATCACGATTATATTGTAAGTTTTTGGGATACTTTAAAATATGCAAAGTTTATGACAGAGGTCTCGCAGAATTTTCAAGAATTACTTAAAAAAAAATCTATGTCTAGTTTATTTCTTCTTTTAGAATCAATGCGTTTTAGTCCTGTTAAAGCAAATTCAAGAATCTTAGAATTAGGCCATAAAATACGCCTTGGAAGACCGTCAACGGTTACTTCACATATGATGATGAGTCAATTTCGAAATAAAGCAATAACTAGGAGTAATCAAAAAGAACTTGAATATACAATAAATGATTTTATTCTTAAAACTAGACCTACTGAAATTAATAGATTTTTTTCAGATCTTGAAGGAGTTTTAATGACCAAAATCGCTCCCCTTATTAAATATAACTATAAATACTTAGGTAAATCCAATGAGTTGTTATTCTTTTTCAAATTAAGATTTTCTCATTTGAGTAATTTGTTGAATTAATCTTAATACTACTTTATTTTGTTTTCTACCTACTAAATCCTAATATTCTCTAACAACTAAAACTAAGTACTTATAAAGATATCAACTAATCTATATAAAAGCTCTTTTTATCCTCTCAATAACTTTTAAAGAAAATAGCAAAGCTTATATCTTGTTTATAAGAGATATGAAATAGAATTAACTAGTAACTGTAATAACTCTTTGATAGTGTTGAAGATAATTTTTAGCGCAAACAGCTATGTCAAAGTTATCTATCGCATACTGTCTACATTTATATGGATCAATTGTATCAATTTTCTTGATTGCATCTATCATTTGTTCTAAATAATTAACTACAAAGCCTGATTCAAAATTAACAACTTCCGATACAGAGCCTCTATTTAAAGCGATAACAGGAGTTCCACTCATCATTGCCTCAACCATTACTAGCCCAAATGGCTCTGACCACTGTATTGGAAATAATAAAGCTTTAGCTTGAGAGAATACTTGTGCCTTCTTTTGACCAGTTGCATAACCCCTGATATTTATATTTTTTTTGAAACTCAATAAAAATGATTTGGGATTTCTAAGTAATTTTTTCCTATTACCACCATATATTTCTAACTTAGTACTGCTCTTGCAGCAAACTTTGATTGCCTGATCGACTCCTTTTGCACGATAAGATACTTTAGAAAAAAACAAAAAATGATCTTGCTTATCTGGATTAAAGATAAACTCTTTTGAGTCTACTCCGTTGTATACATAGTGTCTAAGGTTATGAGCAATTGCATGATTTCTACTGACTCCAACGATATTTTCAGGATATTGATTATTAAAAACTGCTCTTTTATCATTGCCATGTATCGTTAATAACCACTTAAATGATTTTACTTGATTTATATAATTCATATCATGAATATGAACTATATCTGCATTTTGTGGTATTAATTTAGCTATATTACTAAAATTTTCACACTCAATAATTTTGACATTAGTATTTTCATGATAACTTCCTTTTGGTGCTATCAATAAAACCTGATGCCCTAATTCAGCTAAAGCTCCAGATAGCCAATAGATGACCCTTTCTGTGCCGCCATAATTATTAACTGGAATAATTGCGGGACAGACTTGTACTATATTCATGATTCACTCTCAAATAAATAATATAAATAATAAGTATAGATTTATTATACATTTTAGTATTTATAAAAGAATTATTAGAGTGATTTATATTATTAAAAATTTTAAGTTAAAGCAGTAACACAAATATTAATTTGCTATTTGCTTTCTTCTTTCTTAACAGCTATACCAAGCTCATTAAGCTGCTCTAAAGAAACTGTTGAAGGTGCCTCTGTCATTAAACAGCTTGCAGTCTGTGTCTTAGGAAAAGCTATTACATCACGGATATTTGTAGTTCCTGTAAGTAGCATAATAAGTCTATCAACGCCAAAAGCTATACCTCCATGGATAGGTGTACCATATGATAAAGCATCAAGCATAAATCCAAACTTCTCGCGCGCTTCTTCATCAGAAATACCCAATAAATTAAATACTTTCGCCTGGATATCTTGTTTATGAATACGGATTGATCCACCACCTACTTCATAACCATTAATAACCATATCGTATGCTCTTGAACTTAATTCTTCTGGATTACTACGCTCTAATTCTTCAACTGAGCTAACCTTTGGAGCTGTAAATGGATGATGCATTGCATATAAACGATTATCATCTTTCTCAAACATTGGGAAATCAACAACCCATAAAGGCGCCCAATCTTTATCAAATAGATCAAGATCTTCACCAATCTTAGCTCTTAATGCACCCATTGAATCATTTACAATCTTAGCCTTACCAGCACCAAAGAATAATAAATCACCTTCTTTAGCGCTAGTTTTCTCAATTACTTTGAACAAGGTTTCTTCGGAGATATTTTTTACAATTGGTGACTGTAAGCCATCTTTGCCTTGTGATAATGAATTAATCTTGATATATGCAAGACCTTTAGCGCCATAGATACCAACAAACTTAGTATACTCATCGATCATCTTACGCGTAAGTTTGTCATTACCGCCAGGAATTCTCATTGCAATAACTCGTGATTGTGGATCATTTGCTGGACCTGAAAATACCTTAAACTCTTCGTTTTGCATATCTTCTTTGATATTCACAAACTCAAGTGGAATTCTTAGATCAGGTTTATCTGAACCATACTTATCAATAGCATCAGCAAAAGTCATTACTTGGAAAGGAGTTGTAAACTCAACACCGATAGTTTCTTTGAAAAGCCCCGCTATCATTCTCTCCATAGTCAACATAATAAAAGCCTCATCGATAAATGAAGCCTCAATATCTATCTGGGTAAATTCTGGCTGTCTATCCGCTCTTAAATCTTCATCACGGAAACATTTAACAATTTGATAATACCTATCAAAACCTGAAACCATCAATAGCTGCTTAAAAAGTTGTGGTGATTGCGGCAACGCATAAAATTTACCATTAAAATTACGACTAGGCACAAGATAGTCTCTTGCGCCCTCTGGTGTTGCTTTTGTTAAAAACGGTGTTTCAATATCTAAAAACCCATTATTATCTAGAAAGTTACGAACATATCTAATCGCCTTTGAACGCGTAATTAACTTATGTTGCATTTCTGGACGACGCAGATCAATATAACGATACTTAAGCTTGACATCTTCGCCTGTTGATTGGAAATCATCTAACTGAAATGGAATAGTTTTAGATTTATTAATAACCTCTATACTATCACCAATTATCTCAACTTTACCACTGACAATATTTTTGTTTTCTTGACCTTCTGGTCTTAAGTTAACAACACCTTCAGCTTTAATCACAAATTCAGATCTTAAACTATCAGCAACTCTAAAATTGTCATTATCAGGATTAAAAACTAATTGTACTAAACCTGTTCTATCTCTAATATCTAAGAAAATAACACCGCCATGATCTCTACGACGATGAACCCAACCGCATACTGTGACTTTTTGCCCTTGCAATTTTTCATTAATATCTGAACTATAATGTGTTCTCATATCCAAACTAACCCTTTAAAATTTTTATAATAATTTAAATAGATAAAATTAATCACGTTATTATAGCAGGAAATGACAAAGAAGACTAAGCACAAATATTAACAAGCAAGCAAACAAATTAAGTTAAAGCTATATATCTAAGTTAAAATACTGATGGTACAAGCAAAAACTATCAAATTCTAATCAAACAACGACATCAAAGCTACAATATATAGAACAAACAAAATATAAAATGGTGCTGATAGGATTTTCAAATCAGCGACTAAATAGGCACATAATACAGGTAAAACCCCCATAAATATAGCCATTGAAATATTCTGCGTAATAGCTAAGCCACTAAATCTCTGTGATTTATTAAATCTATTTAAGACAACAATCATATAGTTTGCATTTATCAAACCATTCACAATTGCAAATAACACTATAAATAGTAAAGCCACAGAAGACTTTGCTAATAATGATATAGCTAGTGGTATAAGTATAATTATCGCTAAAATTATACCTAGCGCTTGTGTCTTTTTATTACCAATAATATCACCAAGGTAGCCACCAGCTAAAGCTGAGACTGCATAAGTTACTATAGTTACTAAAACATACACAGATGTTGTAACTTTATCAAAACCAAGACCTTTCTGGCAAAATGTTGGTAAAAACACTATAAACATCGAGAGAAATATTGCTGTAGCTGCAGCAGTTAAAACGCAACGCAAGAGTAATCTAATATTGGTTTTTAGTAGCTCTAAAGCAACAAAGCTACGCTTACCAGTAAACTCAGTAACTAATGTTTCTTGAATTGAAGCACGCCAAAAATAGCTCACTAATACAGCAATGCCGCCAAAAGCAAATGCCAAACGCCAGCTAAAGGCAAAAAACTGCTCTGTAGTAAGTACAAGGCTTAGAAGATAGTAAACTATTGACGCTAAGATCATCCCAAAAGTTGCACAAAAAATAACTACTGAAGTATAGAAACTTCTACTCTTTGCCGGCTGCTCATAGACTAATAAAACTGCAGCAATTAGCTCACCTCCAAATGAAAAGCCTTGAATTAAACGGCAAGCTGCTAATATCAATGGCGAAAATACACCAATAACACTACTACTTGGCAATACAGCTATTACTAAAGACGCTACACCTATTAGAATAACTGTCCACTTAAATGGTACGGTACGACCATATTTATCACCAAGATTACCCCAAAATACAGCTCCCAAAGGTCTAGCAAAATAACCTGCACCGAAAATAGCAAAAATCAAGATAAGTGAACTGTTAAAAGAATCTTTATGTAATAACGACATCGATATCTGCAAAGCAAATAAACCAAATATATGAAAATCAAAAGTCTCAAAAGTACTGCCAATACTTGAGATAATTACTGACTTAATACGCAAGATAATTCCTTAAATAAATTTATTAATTTAACTAACTAACCAAAAACCTGCAAACTATACTTAGCTTCAAGAAACTCATAAATACCATCATCAGATCCCTCTCTACCAAGTCCCGACTCTTTGATACCCCCAAAAGGTGCTTTTTCATTTGATATTGACCCGGTGTTTATACCAACCATACCATATGCTAAAGCATTTCTAACTCTTCTGATTTGATTAATATCATTACTAAAGAAATAACTTGCTAAGCCATATTTAGTATTATTTGCTCGCTGGATAACCTCATCCTCAGAATCAAAGCCAAAAATAGCGATAATAGGACCAAAAGTTTCTTCAGAACTTGCAATCATGGTATCTTGCATATTAGCTAAAATAGTAGCTTCATAGAAGTTTCCACCTAGTTCTGGGTTTATTCTACCACCACATACTAACTTAGCTCCTTTTGCTAAAGCATCATCTACATGCTGTTGGACTTTCTCAACCGCAGCCTTATTAATTAAAGGACCTATTTTTACATCATTATCTAAACCATTACCTTGTTTAAGTTTTATAAGCGAGGCTTTTAATACCATGATAAATTCTTTATTGATAGAGTTATGCACAAAGATTCGATTTGGTGCTATGCATACCTGACCAGCATTTCTAATTTTAGCTGCAATAAGACCCTCAACAGCTTTTTCTAAATTAGCACTCTCAAAGACTATAAATGGCGCATTACCACCTAGCTCTAATGAAATCTTTTTGACAGTTTCTGCTGCTTGTTGCATTAACATCTTACCAACTCTTGTAGAGCCTGTAAAAGTTATTTTTCTGACTAAGCTACTCTTTTGTAGTTCTTTACCGATAACACTTGAATCACCACAAATTACCTGCAAAAGATTCTCATCAGCTCCACTAGTGATAAAAAGCTCTCTAGCTGCAAGTGCTGTAAGAGGAGTTAGCTCTGATGGCTTAAGTATGACACTACAACCGGCAGCTAACGCTGGAGCAGCTTTACGCGTAATCATCGCAAATGGGAAGTTCCAAGGAGTAATTGCTGCAACCACACCAACAGGATAATAATCCACCCTACCCTCAGCATTACTAATATTAGGATCAAAAACGCGTGAGTCTATTCTTTTGGCTTTCTCAGCGTACCATTGAATAAAATTTGCACCATATTGAACTTCGACTTTTGCCTCAGCTAATGGCTTGCCACTTTCTAAGGTGATAATTTCTGCTAAGTCATCAATATTACTTATAACTAAATCATACCACCTAGCCAAAAGCTTTGATTTTTCAGCAGCAAGTTTATTCCTAAAGGCATTTTGAGCGTGTTTTGAAACCAAAATACTATCTTCAACATATTCGGCTGATTTTTGCTCAAGGCTACATATAACTTCGTTAGTCGCAGGGTTAATTACTCTAAAGCTTCTATTACCAGCAAAAGAATATTTACTTATTACTTTGTTTAAAAGATTATTAGACATAAATACCTCTAAATTTATATTGCCTGAATAGCTGTAATTGCAATTGTATATGTTATATCATCAACTGTCGCGCCTCTTGAAAGGTCATTTACAGGTTTATTGATACCTTGCAATACTGGTCCTATACTTAAAACATTAGCACTTCTTTGGACTGCTTTATATACTGTATTACCAGTATTTAAATCTGGGAAGATTAATACAGTTGCCCTACCTGCAACTTGACTATCTGGAGCTTTCTTCTTAGCGACACTTTCAATCATCGCAGCATCATATTGAAGTGGACCATCAACTAGTAAATCTGGAGCTTTTTTTCTAAGTAATTCTGTAGCTGTACGTACTTTTTCAACTTGCACACCTGAGCCTGATGATCCTGTACTATAGCTAATCATCGCGACACGCGGTTCAATACCAAATTTCTTGGCAGATTCAGCACTTTGTATAGCTATATCAACTAACTGCTCAGCCGAAGGATCTTGATTTACAGCACAGTCACCAAATACTATCACTTGATCAGGCATACACATAAAAAATACTGATGATACCAACGAAGAAGTTGGCTTAGTCTTAATTAGCTGTAGTGCTGGCCTAAGTACATCTGCTGTAGTATGCTCAGCACCTGAAACTAGTCCATCAACTTCACCAAGATAAAGCATAAGTGTTGCTACTACTATAGGGTTTTTAAGAGCATCTCGAGCCATACTTTCAGATAGACCTTTATGTTTTCTAAGGCCCATTAAGGTATTTAGATATTTTGTCTCAGCTTGATCATCAATATTAACAACTTGTATATCTTTAGGAAGGCAAAAGCCATTCATTTCTGCTACTTTATGGATTTTATCTCTATCTCCTATAAGCACACATTCGGCCAGATCTTGCTCATAACAGTTTTTTGCAGCTTGTAAGGTTCTTGGCTCATAGCTCTCAGGTAAGATAATTCTCTTTTTAGCTTTTGTTGCCATTTTCAGTAGATGATATCTAAATGCCGGTGGCGACATCACTTGATGCCCAAGCACATCTGTTGTAATAGCACTAATTATTTTATCTCTATCTAATGAATTACAAATAACATCTTTGACTTGCAGAATACGCTCTTTATCATCAAGCGGTATACCCATCAAATCAATATCAGCAATTCGTAAAATAGTTTTGACACTTTTATTCTTAGTAGTAAGAATTGCTAGACCAACTTTTTCAGCTGTTTCAACACAAAGCTCTCTGACCTTATCATTAAGATACTCTTCGGCAGTTAGCAAAATTCCAGCAATTTTCATACCATTTTTTGCAGCTAAGCATACTGTCACAAGAATATCAGATCTATCCGCAGATGTTATCACTAAAGAATTTGGCGTTAAATCATTGATAAAGTTATCAACGCCTCTTGAGCACATCATAACCCTATCAACACGCGCCTCTAAGCTTACTTTTGAGATAAGATTTAATTTAAGAATATTTTTAATATCTAATATTCTTGGTGAAGTTTTTTCTTGCTGCCATTCTACAACACCTATTAGATTTAAACCTTTTTGTGCAAAGACTGGTAATTCCCCAAGCATATTTACAGTTACTTGTTGCTGTTGCTCTGATGAAATATCCTCATCTGTTAAACTAAAGCTTACTCTGCCATCATCATCGTATGGAGCATTTAATTTAGTGATTACAGCACCAATAATATTAATTTGTTTTGGTAAACTACGCATTGCATAATCTAGCTCATCATTGATATCGATTAATGGCTTGTTACCATGATATGAAGTTATAATTATTTCTGAACTTAAAGCTTTAATAATTTCTATATTTAGCTCATCAACAATAGCATTTATTGGATATAGTTTGTGAGCATTATTACCCTGTCTAAATAAACCAGAGATTATTATAAAATCAAAGTCTTGTGATTTTTGATAAAACTTATCTAAAACAATCTCAACATAATCCTTAACACGATTATTAAGCAAATACTCCTGTATATTCTCTATACTCATCTGCATATCATAAATAGGATGAAATGAACTAACCCTTAGTCCTTTTTGCTGTAATGCGTATACCATACTACTTGCTAATAAACGTAAACCGGTATGTTTTGAAGTTGGCAGGATAAATATAGATTTTTTCATAACAAACTCTTATATTAAATTTTGTGTTTCTTGAGCAATCATAAGCTCTTCATTAGTTGCTATTATCATTATAGTATAGCTATTTTTGTTGTTTATGAATGTCTCTGAATTAGTGTTTTTTTGACGATCTATCGCAAAACCAAGATTTGTTAGCTTAGAGATAACATTCTCGCGGATATTAGCAGCATTCTCACCAATACCTCCTGTAAATACTAAAGCATCTAATTTATTAAAATAAATCATATAACTAGCTACAAACTTTGCTACTCTATGACAGAAGATCTCTATAGCCAACTTCGCTAGACTATCTCCTTTTGCAGCAAGTTGAGAAACTTCGCGCATATCATTATGTCCGCAAATACCTAATAGACCACTTTGCTTGTTTAGCATATTTGTAATATCTTCAACACTCCAACCAAGATTATTGGATATATACGAAAAAACACTAGGGTCTATACAGCCTGAGCGTGTTCCCATAACAAGTCCATCTAGAGGAGTAAGCCCCATACTAGTATCAATACTTTTACCATCAACAACAGCTGTAATACTACAACCATTACCCAAATGTGCAACTATAACATTAGCTTTTTGTTGAGCTAGGATCTTTGCTGCCTGCTGTGAGACATACTTATGTGAAGTGCCATGTGCGCCGTATTTACGAATATTATGCTTGTGTGTAAACTCATAAGGTATTGCATACTCTGCTATATAGCTTGTCATAGTCTGATGAAATGCAGTATCAAACACAGCTACCTGAGGTAATTCTGGAAATATTTGCTGACAAAATCTTATACCCTCAATATGCGCTGGATTATGTAATGGTGCTAAGGCAATACACTCTTTTATTTTTTCTAATGAATCAGCATTTATCACTACTGATTTAGAAAAATACTGACCTCCATGAACTACCCTATGGCCAATTGCAACTATCTTTTCTAAATATCTATTTTCTACCAAAAAATCTTTGAGCATTTCAAATACATCTTTGTAACTACCATTCTCAAGGTACTTTTCAATTTTATACTCAGCTTTAAAAACTACTTTACAATTTTTAGTAGCGATATTTTCTGCAAGACCTGTAACTAAGGATTGTGAAGTACGTGGATTTATAAGTGCAAACTTAACTGAAGAACTGCCGCAGTTTAAAACCAAAATATTTGACATAATTAAAAATCAGAAATATATATAAAGAGATATCTACATTATATAATAAGATAAATTACAGTAACAGCATAGTATGCTGTGTTTTTAAGATTAGTTCTAATAGCAGTAAAATCAGCTTGTAAATCGCAATATCATATTAGGCAATCTTTAGACGTCAAACTTTTATTTATTTCATATTTAGTTTTAAAAACATTACACTTTATAACAAAAGTTAGTATTATAGTTGCCATCATTACATAAGTAAAATTAAGATATCATGAAACACGTACTACTAGTCATACTTAATTTGTATTAGTATTAGTATTAATGCTTTTGCTTGCTCAAACAAAGATCAGCTTAGTATCACGGTTAATACTGTTAAAGAATCTAACTTCCAGCATAAAGAATATATAAAACTAGGCAAAAAACTTTTTAATGACAGTCTTCTATCTAGTCAACTACACTCATATAGCGCTAGCATTAATCATTCATCAGGAACTATAGTCTTTGATATAGCTAATGATGAAATTAAAAAGCAGATACTAACAAAAATCAAAGATATTCTTACACAACAAGGACTACGTGAGATAAGAGTAACTCATAATAAATTACAAAAAATTTAGTATAGTAAATTTGATTAAGGTTTTTGTAGTTATTTTAGAACACTATCAAAATATTAGCTTACCTTTGTTTTGTTATACTTGCCAAAGTAAGCTTAAACAATAACCTTTATATAACGTGCTTAGTGTGTTACAACACTGAGATTTTAAGCTATTAAGAATTTTTAAATTTATAGAAATACAGTTTAATTTTAGATTTTTAAAATGGGATATCATCATCAAAATTGGATGAATTAATTTCAGCAAAATCAGGCATATTATCTTGTCTTGATGGTTGCTGATGGCTTTGGTTAAAATTATTATTCGGTTGCTGATTAAAGTTTGGTGTATTTTGGTTATTAGCCCCGCCTTGAGAACTACCACCACCGATAAATTGAAAATTACTCGCAACTACTTCAGTTGTATATTGCATATTACCATTTTTATCTTGCCACTTATTTGTGCGTAATCGGCCTTCGACAAAAATCTGCGTACCCTTATTTGCATACCTTTGGATAGCTTCGGCAGATTTACCAAATATAACAACCCTATGCCACTCTGTAGTTATATTCTCGCCCATACCATCGTTAGTTGCGATACTCAAAGTTGCTACAACAGTACCATTTTGTGTCGTTCTAACTTCTGGATCATTACCTAATCTGCCTAGCAAAATAACCTTGTTTACAGTTCCTTTAGCCATTTTTTACTCCTATATTTATTAAAAGCTACTAATATTACAGCTTACAGGAAAAATGCTATTGTTATAAGTCTTTCAAATAATTTTTTACTATTTTTTATGAAAACAACTTTAAAATTATTACTAGAGACTACAAACTAAATTAATAAAACACTTTTTCAAATTACTTAGATAAACTAAGAGCAAAATTTATCTCATCAAAGCTAAAACCATTATATACCAAGTAATTGATAGCTTTTTGCCTAAGCTTAAAATCTAAGTGTAATTTATTAATATTTTTATACTTTTTGTCCAAACATTGCCTACATAACTCAAACCAGTCTATTTCTTGACTATCAAGACAACTTTCAACTAATTCTAACGATAACCCTTTTTGATAAACTGCCGTGTTTATAATGCGTTTTTCACCTCTAAGCTTGACAATTTCATTACTTATAAAAACATCGGCAAACCTTTCATCACACAACCATCCCGTTTGCTCAAATTCATCTAAAAGACTATTAATCTCTATTAGAGAAATATTATTGCGTAAAGTAAGTTTATCAAAAAGTTGTTTACGTGAATAATCTTGCTTTGCAAGTAAATAAAGAAGATAGTTTTTTTCTTTAGATAAGCTCATCTTGAGTAGCTGCTGAATTTATTTTAGCCTTGGCTTTAGAGTCTTTTTGAGAGTTATCATCAGAAACTTTATTAGCGTATTTACTTGGCAGTAAAAGCTCTAAAATAGCTCTTTCAATTTCATCACGCTCAGCTATATTTTCTTTTAAATACTCTTTTGACTTTTCTTTACCTTGACCAATCTTTTTACCCTTATAGCTATACCAAGCACCAGACTTCTCAATAATGTTATACTTAGCGCCTAAATCAATAAGCTCAGCTTCAAGAGAAATACCCTCACCATAAATAAGCTCAAAGTCAGCTTGTTTAAAAGGTGGTGCAACTTTGTTCTTGACTATCTTAACTTTTATTTCATTACCACTAACATCAATACCATCTTTAATACTACCGCCTTTTCTAACTTCAAGCCTTACTGATGAATAGAACTTAAGAGCATTACCACCAGTTGTAGTCTCAGGATTACCAAACATTACCCCAATCTTCATACGAATTTGGTTAATGAATATTACTAGAGTATTTGAACGCTTGATATTTGCCGTAAGCTTTCTTAGTGCTTGTGACATTAGCCTTGCTTGCAAGCCCATATGTGAGTCACCCATGTCACCTTCAATTTCTGCTCTCGGCGTAAGTGCTGCAACGGAGTCAATTACCACAATATCAACTCCCCCAGAACGTACTAGCATATCAGCAATCTCTAAAGCTTGTTCACCCGTATCCGGCTGTGACACTATCAGATTATCAACATCAACACCTAAAAGCTTTGCATACTTTGGATCTAGTGCATGCTCAGCATCAACAAATGCTGCGGTACCACCTTGCTTTTGGCACTGTGCAATAGCTAAAAGCGTCAGTGTTGTTTTACCTGATGACTCATGTCCATATATCTCAATAATTCGACCTTTTGGATATCCACCTATTCCCAGTGCAACATCAAGAGCAATAATACCTGAAGGTATAACATCAATATCATGAGCAGCTTCTTGATCGCCTAGTCTCATGATAGAGCCTTTACCAAATTGTTTTTCAATTTGTGATAAGGCTGATTCTAGAGCTTTTTCTTTACTCATATTAACTAACTCCTATTAGTTTTTTAGTGTTGTTTGTTATCTGCTGATTCTTTCAACGAATCTTGATACATCGCATCAAAATTTACCGCAGATAAACATAATTGCGGGAATCCACCACTAATCACTAAATCTGAAATCGCTTCACGCGCATAATGATAAAGAATATTTGGACAAAATGCTTTTTTAGCGTGCTCAATTTGGGCTTCTTGCATATTAGCAACTGTAAAAATGCCAGCCTGTTTAACTTCAGCCTCAAAAGCAACCATACCATCATTTTCAACTTTAACCTCTAGAGTTAGAACTGTCTCATAAGTATTCTCTTCTGGAAGTTTAGTAGCTTCTACTTTTAGATCTGTATGTAATTCTGGTTTCCAATTTGTAGTCCATATCTTATCTGAGTTTGGAATAGAGAAAGAAAGATCTTTTACATATACTTTTTGGATTTGAAATTGAGGTTGTGCTTGCTGATCCATACTATGATCCTTAATATTTTTTATAAATTTTACTTTGATAATGATTTAACTGGGTAACTAGCTTGTAACCATGCTGTTAAGCCACCTTTAAGTACAAAAACCTGCTCAAAACCTTCTTTACGTAATTGTTGCATAGCTTTTTCAGCGCTATCGCCATATACAACTATTGGCTTAGCTTTATATTTAGCAAGCTTGTTGTGCTTCGTTGCTATTTCATCAAACTGAATGTTTTGCGCGCCGATAATATGTGCCTTGCTAAAAGTCTCATGATCACGTATATCTAGATAAACACCCTTGCCTTTATTGACAGTAATTACAGCATCCGCAACAGATAAAGTATATTGAGCTTTTTTAGTTTGAGTCAGCTCAAAAACTATATAAATAGCTAGCAGCAAAATAAAAGATAAACAAAACAGCAAGTTTTGTGATACAAAATAGCCTAAATTTTCCATAGTTATTGTTATTTTATTATTTTTATACCTAAACTAAGATTATACATAGCTTTAGATATAAAAAAAAGCTGCTTTTAACTGTAATACCCTAAAAGGTTTTTAGAAAAATAATTGAATGTTGTTTTGAAAAAATTATTGCATTTTAGCTATAACATCTTTAGTAACATCAATACTATCAACATTATATAGACTCATTTCAGCAGGTAAAATAGCATCTAGCTGCTTCTCTTTAGCAACCTGTGCAGAAGCTTTAGTTAAAGCATCTTTGAACGCATCAGCATCATCAGAAGCCATTTTTTGAACCTGATTCATTAGGTTTTGGTAGTCTTTCATAGCTTTTTCAAGATCTGCTTGAGCTTGTTGCTTATCTTGATTTTCTACCTTATCTGCAGCCTGAGCATCTTTAGTATCGCCTTTAGAATCATCTGTTTGAACATCATCTTTTTCTTGAGTGTACGCATTTACTTTCTCTTGTAAAGCAGTAATGTTTTGCTTAAGTTGATCCATTTGTGGTTTAAGCTTTTTCTCATCAGCTGTTACTTTTGCTTTGCCAAGTGGTGAAGTCTCAAAAATATCTTGGACATTAGCAAAACCTACGCCACTAGCCATAGCTGTAGTTGCAGAAACCATTAAACCACCAGCGATCATTGCTCCTAGTATAGTTTTTTTCATAATTTTTCTTCCTTGCTTGTTTAGTTTATAAAACATAATATAACTTCGATTATAATCATCGTTATTGTATGTTTCAACACTTAAAACACTTATTTTAAACTAAAGCTGGTTTCTGAGAGAGCTTTATAATAAATACTATTACCTAATTTATGTGATACTGCTGTTAAAAAATCAAGTGGTCGAGTATAGTCAACAATATCAATATTATTAAACTTTTCATTTCTAATTTGATCTACTGACGCAAAACCATCTATCAAGCCCATTTGCTGTGCTTGAATACCACTAAAAGGTTCACCAGAGAATGTTGTATCCATAGACTTATCTTTTAGTCTATCTCCTCTTGATTTCTCAACTGCCGCTATAAAAACCTGATGGGTTTCATCAAGAAGTTTTTTAAACTGAGCTGTCTGCTCTGGTTTTTGTGGTGAGAAAGGATCTAAGAAATCTTTATTTTTTCCTGAGGTGTATATTCTACGCTCAATACCTAACTTATCCATAAGTCCTGTAAAACCAAAACGACTGCCAATAACACCTATTGAACCTGTTATTGTCATCTGATTAGCATAAATATCTTTTGCTCCAGCAGCGATATAATAACCACCACTAGCACAAACATCTGTACATACAGCATACATAGGAATAGTTGGATATTTATGCTGCAAATATTGCATATGAGAATATATCTCATCAGACTGTACAGGCGATCCTCCAGGGCTATTTATCTCAACAATCACACCTTTAACAGCCTTGTTGGCGTAAGCATCATCTAAACTTTTATTAATTCTTTCTGCATTTGCCTCTGCATCTTCAGCAATTATTCCATTAACCTTTACCAAAGCTATGTGAGGAACCAACTCTTTAGATGAGCTAAATAAACCAGGCACTATCAGTAATAAAATTATTAAAATAATTATTAATCGCATGACAAAACGCCAACGCCTTTTACTCTTAATGTCCTTTAGATAAGCTTGGGCTAATTTTTCTAGTGTTGTGTTGGAAATGTTATTTTCCATTTTATCTCCATATTTGTTAATATTTCATTATTAATTTTAAATCTATTTGTTTAAAAATACACTATCAAAACACAGGAACCACACAATGGCAGTAACACTAGATACTAAAGCAGCGAACCTAGGATTAAATAATATTCAAAAACATATTTTCTTATGCTGTGATCAAGAAAGACAAAAATGCTGTGCCGGCGATATTTCTCTGAAAGCATGGGAATATCTAAAAAAGAGACTTCTAGAATTAGGCTTATCACAAAATGGTCATATTTATAGAACAAAAACATATTGCCTAAGAATATGTCAAAATGGACCTATTGCTGTAGTTCATCCTGATAATGTCTGGTACCATTCTTGCACTCCTGAAGTTCTAGAAGAAATTATCCAAAAACATCTAATTGGCGGTGAAATAGTTGAAAAATACGTATTTAATAAAAATAATTAACTTCTTGATGGTTATAGATATACATTAGTTGCTATTAATAGCTTATCTATATACATTTTACCTAATATACGTTTAAATAGAGTTCACAATAAAAATTATTTTATAGGGGAAAAGGTTATGGAAAAATATATAACTGGAGAAAAGCTTTTTGATACTAGTAGAAACGCTACTAATGTTGCTGAATATATCGTTGCAAGACTTGTTGACTTAGGAATTACTCATTCTTTTTGTATACCAGGGGATTTCTCATTTGCATTAGATCGTGCACTAATCAATAACCCTAAACTACAGAATATAATTAATGCTAATGAATTAAATGCTAGCTATGCAGCCGATGGTTACGCAAGAGTCAAAGGGGCTGCAATTCTCTCGACTACTTATGCTGTTGGTGAGCTTAGTGCCCTAAATGGTGTAATGGGCTCAAAAGCTGAAAATCTTGTTGTTTTTCATTTAGTCGGTAGTCCAAGTGACGGCGCAGTAGGAAAGAAGAGACAGGTTCATCATACATTAGGGGATGGTGTTTTTGGAAACTTTTTTGATCTATCAGCTTCCGCAGCCTGTGTCTCAGCAGTTATCACTCCTGAAAATGCTCGTAGAGAGATGAATAGAGTGATAGCTGAAGCGTTCAAATATCGCAAGCCTGCTTATATAAGCGTATCTTTGGATAGTGGTAATCGTCCTGTAACAGATATTACACCCGATGATATAGACTGCAGCTATCTAAAAAGTGACTCACATCAGCTTGAATTAGCTACAAACCTAGTGCTAGAGCATTTAAGCAAGGCTAAAAAAGTTGTTGCTATTCCATCCATAAAATTAGACAGGTTTGGAGTAACTGAAAAGGCTATCAAACTTATAGAAAAGTTAAATATCCCTTTTACTATTATGCCTCATGATAAAAGTGTCATATCTGAAGCACATCCTAACTATATAGGTTTTTATGCTGGCTTATTATCAGACACAAATACTGCTGAAATAGTTGAGGGTGCAGATCTTATAATTAATCTAGGTGATGCCTTATGGTCAGATTTCAATACGGCGGGGTTTACTAATAATTTAGATTTAGATAAGGTGCTAAATCTAGGACCTTTATTTGTTGGAGACAAGAAGAGCTATCTAGCAGATGTTTATTTATCCGAACTGCTTGATGAATTATTAGAGAAAGCTGAGAGTATAGACTATCGTCCTGAATATTCTAAAATGACTATCCAAGACTCTCCTGTAACACAAGAGAACTTAACACTTGGAGTGCTATATACCCAAGTTTTAAAATTCTTAAAGAACACAGATAATCTTGTAGTCGAGACAGGTTCATCCTCACTTAATATGCCTAAACTACCTTTACCTGAAGGTGTAAAATACCATAATCAGACTTTATGGGGCTCTATTGGCTGGGCGACACCTGCTACTCTTGGTGTAGCACTAGCTAATCCTGATTCTAGAACAATATTAATTACAGGTGAGGGATCTCATCAATTAACCCTAAATGAACTAGGCGTAATGGGAAGATACCGAGTAAATCCTATAATAATCTGTATAAATAATGATGGCTTTATGGTCGAGAGAGCTCTAGAACTAGATCCTGACCCAAGTTATGATGATCTTGCACAGTTAAACTATAAAGATTTACCAAAAGCTTTTGGTTGTAATGATTGGCTAACTATAAAGGTTCAAACAGGTAAAGAGTTAGCTGAAGCACTGGAAAAAGCTAGAGAGCACCAAAGTGGTGTATATATAGAAGTCATTACAGGAAAGTATGATTATGGTAATACTCTTAACTTCTTTAATACTCATCTTAAGGAAATGTACGGCTAAATTAACTACTATTTCTCAATATATGCCTTTTCTAATACTCTTCTAAAAGAAACTCCTTGTATAAATATTGAAAGTAATACGGCTATATAAATTATCGAAAAAATATGCAGGATTCTGTGCTCAACAGGTATTGATAACGCCAGTGCGATTGAGACTCCTCCTCTTAATCCTGCCCAAGTTATAACTAAATTATTCTTCCAAAAGTTCTTCTTTATTGACATTTCAGTCAATAATATTGAAATAGCCACACTTAAGTATCGAGCGACTAATGATATTAAGAAAATAATGATTCCAGCAACAATAAATCGTGCTGAAAAGTTCATCTCTAGAACTTCAATCCCTACTAAAACAAACAAAAACGCATTTAATAACTCATCAATAATTACCCAGAAATTTGTTAAAGTTCTTTTTGCATCAATTGAAACCCCTTGTTGCGATCTCGAATTTCCTACAATTATACCTGTGATAACCATAGTAAGTGGCTCAGATACATCGACTTTTGTTGCAAGCCAAGAGCCGGAACTTACCAAAGCTAGAGATATTATGATAAGTGTATTACCATCATCTGATTTATTCATTAACCAAACGCCAAGCCAACCAAGCAGTAAGCCTAAAAATATACCTCCAGCTCCCTCTTGAAACAACATTAGTATAAAATGGCTAAAGCTAATATCTGTCTTTCCTCTAATAACTATTGATAGCAATATTAGAAATATAACTATCGAAAAGACATCATTAAACATTGCCTCACCAGATAATATTGACTTAACCTTCTTTGGGACATTTTTACTAATTTTAAAAACGGCAAACACGGTAACAGGATCTGTTGGTGAAAATATTGCCCCTACTACAAGACAATATATATAATTAACATCATGCTTTATAACTAACGGAGCAATTAGCCAGCACAATGTTCCAATTATAAAAGTTGAAATAATAACCCCTAAACTTGAAAGAACAATGATACTAGCTAGAAATTTTTTTATCTCTAAAAAGTTTAGATGCATTGCAGCTGCAAAAAGTAGATAACCAAGTAATACCTTTAATACCAATATCTTAAAATCAATACTATTTAGTAGGTTATATGCTGGATAAAATAACTTAGGCTCTAGCTTGATCAGCACTACTAACATTAGTGATATTAAAGCACTAACTACAGTTAAACCTATAGCTTTTGGCAGCTTAAGAAATCTCAAGTTAAAATAGCTTGAAATAGCCGCGATAACACAGAGCATCACAAACAAAGAATATTCTGACAAAATTAACCTTCTTATAAAATTTTAAACATCTCAATTTGAGTGCTAATTATAATCAGATAAATAAAATCTTTATACCGTTAATATAATTTATTTTTAGAATTCATCTTGATATACTTATAAAATAATCTTCAGGGCAGGGCGAAATTCCCTACCGGCGGTAACTGCTTTAGCAGAAGCCCGCGAGCGCTTTCTAATAAAACAGAAAGGACAAGCAGATTTGGTGCAATTCCAAAGCCGACAGTTACAGTCTGGATGAAAGAAGATTGAGGAAAACATCATCACGCTATTATCACTGTGGCTATAAATATGGTTTTATAGTCTTGTGGTATTTTTGTAGTAATAATTCTTCCCTCATCCTGCCCTAAATGTAAGTAAGTTAAGTGGGTAAATGAAAAATATCGATAAATATTACATGCAACAAGCACTTACTCTAGCTAATAGAGGTAGACTTACAGTATCACCTAATCCGATGGTTGGTTGCATAATAGTAAAAAATGGTACAATCATTTCGGAAGGTTGGCATGAAACTGTAGGAAAAGCTCATGCAGAGGTTCATGCACTGACAAAAGTAGGAGACAAAGCAAAAGGAGCTACAGTATACGTAACACTAGAGCCATGCTGCCACCATGGAAGAACTCCTCCATGTACTGATACTCTAATCAAAGCTGGTATAAAAAAAGTAGTTATTGCCACACTTGATCCAAATCCAAAAGTTGCTGGCAAAGGTGTTAAAAAGCTTAAAGATGCTGGTATAACAGTCGAAGTAGGCTTACTAGAGAAACAAGCACAAGAGTTGAATAAAATATTTTTCCACTATCAAAAAACCAAAAAACCTTTTGTTTATGCAAAGTGGGCAATGTCATTAGATGGTAAGGTAGCTGTTAATAATGATGATTCAAAAAAAATAAGTTCACACCAAGCATTTATAAATACTCATCAGCTACGTAATATTTGTGATGCTATCCTAATTGGTAAACAAACCTTAACTGATGATAATCCAAGCCTTGATGTAAGAATAAATATCAATAAAATAAAGCATCCAACTAGATTTATACTTTCCAATCATCTGACAACAATAAATCACAACTGGCAAGTTTTAGATCAAAGTCATGCCAAGACAATTTTCATTTGTTCAAAGATCTCTGCACAAATAGCCACTAAGCTTAACCAACTTGGCATTGAATATTGGCTATTACCACAAAGTCAAAGTCAGGTTTGTTTAGACACTCTACTTGAGAAGATGGGTAACATTGGAATAACTAGCCTACTTGTTGAAGGAGGTAGTAAAACTCTAAATAGTTTTATCAATCAAAAGCTCGTTAATGAATTTTATACATACTTAGCTCCAGTAATAATAGCAGATTATAATCCCAAACAACAGCTAAGCTTTAATCAAATCTCTGTAAGCGAAGATATAATAATAAACTCTTGTTTTAAGGAAAATCAGAATGTTTAGTGGCATAGTTCAGCAACTAGGAATAATTAAAAAGATAACAGCCAAAGGTAACCTAAAAACTTTTTGTATCGAATTTGATAACGCTTCTCAATGCAGCATTGGTGATAGTGTTGCAATTAATGGTACTTGCCTTACTGTTACAAAACTTGATAAGCAAAACTTAACAGCAAATTTTGATACTGTACCAGAGACACTTAAAAAAACTAACCTTGATACTCTAAAGGAGAATCAACTAGTAAATATCGAACTTGCAATGCGCTATGGTGATCATGTTGGTGGACATATGGTACAAGGTCATATTGATGAGTCAGGGCAAATCAAAAATATTCAAAATGTCGGTGGTGCATGGTTAATTGAAATTTCTGCCTCTAGAGAATTTCTAAAATACTTAGTAAAGAAAGGTTTTGTAACCATAGATGGTATGAGTATAACTGTAATAGATGTGCTCAAAGATTCATTTACTGTAACTTTGATACCTCATACTATTGAGGTCACTATAGCAAAAAACTATACTAATGGTTCTATGGTAAATCTTGAAGCTGATGCAACAGGCAAATATATCTATAAATATATACAAGGATTTAAAGAAAATGTTTAAGCAAATAAAAAATAATATTGAGAATGCCATACGAGCTCTTAAGCAAGGTAAACCAGTAGTTGTACTTGATGATTATGATAGAGAAAACGAAGGTGATCTAATTCTACCTGGTCAAAAGGCTACAGAAGAAAATATTGCATTTATGCTTGAGCATACAAGTGGCATCATTTGTTTGGCAATCGATTCAAAAAAAGCTCAACAATTAAACTTAGCTCCCATGGTAGCTGCTGATCAAAATAATAGTACTTTTACTACGCCATTTACCATAACTATAGAAGCTAAAGAAGGCGTAACCACAGGAGTATCTGCAAAAGATAGAGCACACACTATCCAAGTAGCCTCAAAAGCTGATGCTAAAGCAGAAGAATTAGCTCGACCTGGACATATATTTCCTCTTATCGCTAATGATAAAGGCGTACTTGGTAGAAATGGTCATACTGAGGCAACAGTTGATCTTATGAAACTAAGTGGCTTTAATAGCGCTGGAGTTCTATGTGAGCTAATGAATAAAGATGGCACCATGATGAAAACAACTGAGCTAGAAGCATTTGCTAAAAAGTATGACTTGCCTCTTTTAACTATTGCTGAGCTTTACCAATATCGTTTAGCAACTGAAATTTTTATCACCAAAATGGCAAGCTCTACTATACCATTTAAGAAAATTGGTGAATTAGAAATGAGCGTATATAAAGATAATTTTAGTGGTGATGAGGTTATTGTTTTATCTAAACCTTACTCTGGTAATAACCCTTTAGTAAGAATGCATTCATCTTGCATAACAGGAGATATCTTTGGCTCGCTACGCTGTGACTGCCAAGATCAATTACATAAAGGAATTGAAATGATTAGTGAAGAAGGTGGCTTTTTTATATATCTTGATCAAGAAGGTAGAGGTATTGGTTTAACAAATAAACTTAAAGCCTATAATTTGCAGATGAATGAAAATATGGACACCCTTGAAGCTAATTTAGCTCTTGGCTTACCTGCTGATGCAAGAAAATACGATCTAGCTATACAAGTCCTAAAATATAACAATGTCAATCGTTGTCGACTAATATCAAATAATCCTGAAAAACTAGCTGCTCTTAGAAACGTTGATATAGAAACACAACCTGTATATTGTGAGGCATTTGTAAACTCTCACAATAGGAACTACTTGATAACCAAAAAAGTTAAAGCAAAACACACAATTAAAGGAATATAGGCATAAATTATGAGAAAGTTAGCAATCGTTGTAAGTGAATTTAACTCTTTAATAACTGATAAAATGCTTGAGGGTGCACTAGAAGAGGCATATACTCAAGGCTTAAAAAATAGTCAAATTTGTATCAAAAAAGTTCCGGGGGCAGTTGAACTTCCATATGCAGCAAAACTCCTAGCAGAAACTAAAGAATTTGATGCAATAGTACTACTAGGTTGCGTAATCCGTGGCGAGACTGACCACTATGATTATGTTTGTGATCAAGTAAGTTATGGTACGCAAAAAGTTATGCATGAATATAATTTACCAGTGATTTTTGGTATATTAACCACACACAACAAAGAACAAGCCTTAGAAAGAGTCGGTGGCAAAAAAGGTCATAAAGGTAAATACTCTATCCAAGCTGCCATAACGATGGCAAAGATGAAGAAAGATATATTAGAACAAGGAGTATGAATATGTCTTTAGAAATTCTAAAGTACCCTCACCCAGTTTTAAAAGAGGTTGCTAAAGAAGTTACAAAAGATGAAATCAATGATGATTTACGTGCAACTATTGCTGAAATGCGTGAGCTAATGCTAGAAGCAAATGGCGTGGGTTTAGCAGCAATACAAGTTGGTATCAAAAAAAGATTCTTTATTATGTATGATAACTTAGAAGAGCAAAACCCTGAAATAATCACTATCATTAACCCTGAAATAATTGAGCAAAGTGGTAAAATAATTGATGAAGAAGGCTGTCTTTCTTTTCCTGGTGTTTCCGCAAAGGTAAATAGAGCTACTGTAGTCAAGATAAAAGCGCTCAATGAATTTGGTGAAGAGATTGAAGTTGAAAAAGATGGTTTTTTAGCTAGATGCATCCAACATGAAATAGATCATCTTAATGGTATAACCTTCTTTGACCATCTTGGTTCACTAAAGCGCAAAATGATAGAGAAAAAGTATAAAAAAATAATGCAAGAAAATGCTAAGAGTTAATTTTTGATTATTTTGTATAATCAATACTTTACTTTTTAGCAGCATTACGCAAAAATTATCTCCTGTAATTGTTGTTAAATCATGGAATTTAGTATGCGCAATATATTCAAAAAAACATCATTAATATTATTACTAAGCGTAATTATAGCATCATGTGGTATGCTATCTAACGACCAGTTTGTTTACCTAGGTCATGGTCAGAACTCACCTGATTATCAGCTTTATTATGATAAAACACAAAAACTTTTTGTGCTAATTGATAAAAGAAATGGCTGTTTCCAGAAAGATGATACAGGTACTTGTTTAGCATTTACATTAAAACAAGCGCGTGAATTTAGAGAATATGTTTTAGCGAAAATGATTGAAATAGATGTTAAACTTGCTAAGGACGACTATGGAAACTACGCTATAGAAGAGTTACGAAAAGCTGGAATTACCACGGTCAATAAACCAATTAAAACTAAAAAAGTTTTTGCAACTCCAGTTAGGCAGATTGTCCTTGATAGAAAGCAACAATATCATCTTGTTAGAAAAGAATATGAAATAGATTCAAATCTTGTAGCAATGGTTGTTAATGATAAAGACGGTAAAAAACGTATAAAAGTTGCTTATACCGTTGATTTTCCTGGCTTAGAGAAAGAGTATAGTACTGAGCTTAGACCATTTATTATTGACCCTGAGTATTTATATACACACATGACTATCGATACTGTTCATGAAGCTCAATTCATGCAAAGAGATGTTATGAAGAGTCAAACAAATGTTAAAAAGAAAGTTGATGACTATCTTAAAGATGTTGTCGACAGCGATAAAAAAGATACTGGCTACTCTCACCAAGAGGTCGCAAGTAGTGTCGCAGCGTTAGATAACGATATAATAACTAAGGTAGATCAACAGCGTCAGAACAAAAAAGCTGAATTAGCAAGTGGTAGTAGCACTAAAGTTGCTGAAACAGAATCAACCATCAATGAAAGTATTACTTCTAGTGGTAGCATATTGCAGCCTTCTGTAAAAATTAGTACAACTACACAATCTGATACAGCAGATATACCTAAAACAACTCAAGCAAGTAACAATAAATAGAAATTAAATAAGTAATTCTAAATAATTACCCCACCACCTAAGCAAACATCATCAATATAAAATACTACTGATTGTCCTGGTGTAATTGCTCTTTGTGGCTCATCAAAAGTTACATTAACTAAACCATCCTGATTTACTTCGACTTCACAAGATTGATCTTTTTGTCTATAGCGGACTTTTGCTGCACATCTAAACTTATCTGCTGGAGCCATACCTGCAACCCAACTTAGCTCGATAGCTTGTAGTGATTGCTTAAATAGTAATGGATGATCATGACCTTGCACAGCAATCAAGACATTGTTTGCTAGATCTTTTTTAGCAGCAAACCAAGGTACTTCAGGGCGATTTTTTACACCACCTATACCAAGCCCTTGTCTTTGACCGATTGTATAATACATCAATCCATCATGCATACCAATCTTGATACCATTTTCATCATGGATTTCGCCTTTTTGAGCAGGCAAATACTTAGACAAAAATTCTTTAAACTTACGTTCACCTATGAAGCAGATACCTGTGCTATCTTTTTTATCAAATGTTACTAGATTATTTTCTTTGGCAATTTCACGCACTTTAGATTTTTCAATATTGCCTATAGGAAATATCGTCTGTCTAAGTTGCTCTTGACCTAGTGTATATAAAAAATATGTTTGATCCTTATTATCATCAAGTCCTTTGACTAACTGTACTGAACCATCAGCGGCTTGTCTTGTTTGAGCATAATGTCCTGTGGCAATATAGTCACCACCCAACAAATGGACATAGCTCAAAAAAGCTTTAAACTTAATTTCTTTATTACATAAAATATCAGGATTAGGTGTTCTTCCAGCCTTATACTCTGTTAGAAAATGCTCAAAAACATTATCCCAGTATTCAGCTGCAAAATTAATCTTCTTGAAAGGTATCCCAATCGAGTCACAAACTGCTTGAGCATCGGCGATATCTTGCTCTGCTGAGCAAAATTCATCTGTATCATCTTCTTCCCAGTTTTTCATAAACACACCGGTTACATCATAACCTTGTTGTTTTAAGAGCAAAGCTGAAACAGATGAATCAACACCTCCTGAGATACCAACTATTACTTTTTGTGGCATTTTTTTATTACTTAGAATCTATTTTGTAAAGATTATATATTATTTATCGAATTATTTGAAAAGCTTCTTAAAAACATATAAAAAGTCAGGATGAAACTTTTCCTTATCCGTAATCATCTGAAAAATTTCTGAAATTGATGCAAATTTAATTAAATCAACTTCCATGCCTAAATTAAAACCATCATTTAACTGAGCTTTGAATAAATACATTTTTTCACCATCATATTCATCTTCTCCTATATATGTTAATGGAGCTTTTACTCCTAACTCTTCCATAAGCTCTCTATGTGCAGCTGTCTCGATACTCTCTCCTACTTCAACCTCACCTGCAGCACTATAGTCATAATGTAATGGAAATGAATCATCATTAGCAGAACGCAATTGGAGTAAAAGCTTTTCCTTATCATTGAATATAAAAATACATACAGAAGCTTTAACAGATTTAGCGAATGTTGTTTTTTCAGAAGTCTTCATAATAACTAGTTGATTCTACTTTTTCAAAACTGACAAGAAAGCTTCTTGAGGGATCTCAACAGAACCAATATTTTTCATTCTCTTTTTACCCTCTTTTTGCTTCTCTAATAGTTTTTTCTTACGCGAAACATCACCGCCATAGCATTTTGCTAAAACGTTCTTACGCAACGCTTTAACTGTACTTCTTGCGACGATAGTTCCACCTATAGCTGCTTGAATTGCGACCTCAAACATTTGTCTAGGGATAAGCTCCTTTAGACGCTCAACCAATTCTCTACCTTTGTATTTAGCTTGATCTTTATGTACGATACTCGCCAGAGCATCAACCTTATCACCATTGATAAGTACATCTAAGCGCACCATGTTCGCTGGCTCATAGCGAATTAACTCATAATCTAATGATCCATAACCTTTCGTTACAGACTTAAGAGTATCAAAGAAATCTGACACAACTTCAATCATTGGTAAATCATAAGTTATAGAGACTTGATTACCTACATAATTAAGATCAACCTGTACACCTCTTTTTTCAATACATATAGTTATAACACTACCAACATAATCTTTTGGCACAAGAATATTTGCTCTTACAATTGGCTCATGTATTTCAGCAATTGCACCTGGCTCAGGTAACTTAGAAGGATTATCAACTTCGATAACTTCACCGTCTTTCTTAATAGCTCTATAAACAACTGTTGGTGCAGAAGTGATTAAATCAAGGTTATACTCTCGTTCTAGTCTCTCTTGAATAATCTCCATGTGTAGCATACCCAAGAAGCCACACCTAAAACCAAAGCCTAATGCCTGAGATACTTCTGGCTCAAAAAATAGTGAAGCATCATTTAAACTTAGCTTTTCAAGAGCTTCTCTAAAATCAGGATAATCATCGGAACTTATAGTAAACATTCCTGCATAAACTTGAGGTTGAACCTTTTTAAATCCAGGTACAGGTTTATCTGTTGGATTATGCGCATGCGTGAGTGTATCACCAACTGGTGCGCCGTGAATATCCTTAATACCAGCAACTATAAAGCCAACCTCTCCTGCTTTGAGATGATCTAGATCTTTCATTTTTGGTGTAAATACTCCAAGTCTATCAACTTGATAAGCAACTCCAGTTGACATAACTTTGAACTTCTCACCTTTCTTGATAGTACCATTTTTGACTCTGACGAGTGAAACTACCCCAAGATAATTATCAAACCATGAATCTATAATTAAGGCTTGCAGCTTTGCATTAACATCGCCCTCAGGGGCTGGAACTTTAGCAACAATAGTTTCTAAAACATCTTCTACACCGATACCTGTCTTCGCGCTGCATGTAGTAGCTCCGGTAGCATCGATACCAATTATCTCTTCAATCTCTTGAGCTACTCTATCTGGTTCTGCAGATGGTAAATCAATTTTATTTAATATTGGTATAACTTCTAAATTCTGCTCAATCGCAGTATAGCAGTTTGCTACTGTCTGGGCTTCTACACCTTGAGCAGCATCTACTACAAGCAACGCTCCTTCACAAGCTGCCAATGAGCGCGACACCTCATACGAGAAATCAACATGACCTGGTGTATCAATAAAATTAAGCTGATAGGTCTGACCATCTCTAGCTGTATAATCAAGCGTTACAGACTGAGCTTTAATAGTAATTCCACGCTCTCTTTCTATATCCATAGAGTCAAGCACCTGTTCCTTCATTTCACGCTCACTTAGACCATTACAGACTTGTATAAACCTATCTGAAAGAGTTGATTTACCATGGTCAATATGAGCAATTATCGAAAAGTTTCTGATATTTTTCATAATATTTAGCTCTTGTTACTACTAGAAAGTAATTGTTTATTTAATAAATCTAGGTACCTATTATGCTACAAAATGACTTTAAAATGTAGTGATTGCGATATTTAAATAACTAAATATTAGTCAATTATATTACAAATATTATTGACAAAAATGTACAATATATGCAAAATACTTTAGCTATTAATTTATATATTTGTGTTTCTCGCGTATCCCCCTAGAGAAACTTAAGACTATAAAAAGTAAAAAAATTAAAACTGGAGAATTAAATTGGCTAACTCAAAACAAGCAAAAAAGAGAATTATTCAAGCTGAAAGAAATCGTCAACACAATGTTGCTCGTCGTTCAATGATGAGAACTTTCTTAAAGAAAACAGCTTATGCAATTGAAAAAGGTGATGTAGAAGCAGCAAAAGAAAACTTTGCTAAGGTTGTTCCTATCCTAGATAAGTATGCTTCTAAAGGTCTAATCCACAAGAACAAGGCTGCTAGACATAAGTCTCGTCTAAGTGCTAAAATCAAAGCTCTTGCTACAGCTGCTTAATTTAATAATTTTATCAAATTGTATCCTACTTTTAGGATATTATCTCTAACACAATAGTTATTATAAATCCTAGAATACAGGATCTTTAGTTGGTGGTGCATAATTACCTGATATACCTATTAGCCTATCTTGGTTATTAAAAGTTAGTATTAGTTTTGACTCACTATAATCCTTATCCTGCATGTGTTTTTTATACGTATTTATATAAATATACTCATTAGGATTAAAAGTATCTATAATGTCTGGAGAGCCAAGAATATAAGTAACCTCACTTTTTGTCATATTTGGCTTAATTTCAAAAAGTTTTTTATTTTTTATTTCTTTACCTTGTGGTACTGGAGCCGTATAAGGTTCAATAATCCCACATGCTGATAAACTAAGCATAGCTATTAATAAACATAGATTCTTGGTTATTAGTCTAAACATCGTTATATTAATCTTCTAAGCCTGCAAATAATTTTTGATCGATAATATCACATAAACAGTGAATTATAAGAAAATGATTTTCTTGAATATTTGCTATATTATCTGACGGCACTCTTAGTTCAATATCATCAGCATTGTACATATTCTGAAGCCTACCGCCATTACTTCCCGTTAGAGCTATTACTTTCATTTCTAGGTCATGCGCCTCTTCAACAGCACTAAGGATATTTTCAGAATCACCACTAGTTGTGATAACTAACAAAATATCATCTTCATTACCTAGAGCGGCAACCTGCTTTGCAAAAACTTGTGCAAAGCCATAATGATTACCAACAGCTGTGATAGTTGCAACATCTCCTGTCAAAGCTATTGCCGGAAGAGGAGGTCGCTCCATCTCAAAGTGATTTAATAGTTTAGAAGTAAAATGTTGTGCGATAACCCCTGAACTACCATTGCCACAAACTAGTATTTTGCCACCATTTTCTAGACAAGAAACCATTGCTTTCGCAGCTTGTGCTATAGCTGGTGGCAAGGCATTAGCAGTTTCTATTTTAGCTTGAATACTACTTTCAAAATAACTATTGATTTTGTCTAAAGAAGTCATTGTTCTCTCTAAGCTTGTCTCTTAAGAAAATTTTACTATATTAGATTTTTGATAGCTAGTGTAATAGCCAGTATTTCAGCTTAATCTAAAACCCTATTTAAACTTTGCTATAAAAATTATTTAATTAAAAAGCTATCTATATAACATTATAGATACTATAAATAAATTTTTTCTTGATAATGAATCTAAAACATATATTTGCTTTAACATTATTTGTATCAAGCACAGCTTTTTCCAACTCTATAAATCTTTGTAAAAAAGATAGTTGTTTTATTATTAATCCAGCAACCTTAAAAGTAAACCTTAAACAAAACTCTCTAGAGTTTCCTATTTCTGCCGCACAGGCAAAACAAGACTTCAAAATTATAATACAAAATAAAAAAGAGTTAGATTTTATACGCGATAATATTAATGTTGAATTTAAACTAGATAATGATGAATTAAATGTACGCTTCAAAAATAATCAAAAACTAGCAAGAACAGAAAATAAAACTATCACATTCCCTATTATTAATCGATCAAAATCTTTTTTATTGCCTATGCTTGAAGGATGGGATATCCCAACAGATAATAAAAATTGGATAGAGTACTTAATATCGACTACTAGTGAAAAAGCTCCTTTAAATGGTACTGCTAGTTTATCAATGCAATTTTTAACTTCAGGATTCGAAAAGTATGCTATTTATTATCAAATTAATAATATTTTTGATAATAATTTCTGGTTTACAGGTAAACAAAAATTAGCTCTACATTTTAGACATACTTTTAATATCCTAAATGATGATAAACCTTTTGGGTTTACAATTAAAATACTTGAGAATAATCCTGCAGTGATTGCTAATACTTATCGTCAACACAAAATAGATCAAGCTCAGTTTGTAACACTCTCCGAAAAAGCTAAAATAGTTCCAGAAGTTACAAAGCTCTACGGCGCTCCATTTATTTATTTATGGGGAGATGAACTAGTTGGAGAAACAAACATTAACTGGAAAGGATTCCAACAGTTTGTTAAACAACAACTTGCAAGCAAAACAAATAATCCTACAAAATACTTTAATAAAATACTCAAAGAACACTCTGATAATTCACTCGAAGAATTTGCAAAACAAAAATGGCTTTATGAGTCTCTAAAATCAAATGTTGATAACGCACTTAAACATTTAGTAAAATATCCTAGTTTATGGAATAAACAAGAACTTAGTTCAATTAAGCTTAATCCTACTGCAGCTAAATTAATCGATGAACCTAGAACACCTGCGAACACTATTGAGCTTAATAAAAATCTAATACAGTCAGCTTATTCTAAGTATATGGCTCCTGTTTCTCAATGGGGAAACGGCGTTTCAGTATGGATGATAAAACAGCTACAAAATATTGGTCTAAAAAATGCTTGGTTGGGACTAAATGATGTTTCTGATGGTATCTATCATACTAATGTTATCAATCAAGCTGAAAATGTCGGATACCTTATTGCACCATATGACTCTTACAACTCATTGATAGAAAAAGATCCTGACTCTATGCCAACAGCCTATTTTGATACTAAAGAAAATTTATTTAATGATGCTGCTATAATTAAACAAAATGGAGAATATTTACAAGGATTTTTAAATGGGCAACGTGAACTAAACTCCTCATATGCAATGCCTCAAGTCAAGCGACGCTTAAATAAAGCTATAAACATATATAATATAAAATTTAATTCATGGTTTTTTTGATAGTGATGGTGCAGAGCTCTATATAACGATTTTTCTACTAAACATCCAATGTCTCAAGCTCAAGATGCTCAAAATAAAATAGATTATTTCAAATGGGCAGCAAAACACTATAATCTAGTGGTTGGCACAGAGGATGGTAAAGACTATATTGCACCAGTAGCAGTTTATGGTCAAGGTATAGTTTCTCAAGGAATCTGGGATAAAGACATGCGCCAAAATAAAAAGTCTAAATACTATATGGGAAGCTACTGGTCTGCGTCAGGTATTCCTCCTAGATATGGTAAACCCACACCTCTAAAACCTCTTCTAAGTTATATATATTATAATCCCATTTTTGAAGTCCCTCTTTATCAAATGGTTTACAATAATAGTATTATTACTTCTGATCACTGGGAATATAATACTTTTAAATTCCCATCACAGATAAAAAATAATATCTTAAAAACATTTTTATATAACTACCCTCCTTTGCTACATTTAGATAGAGCGACTTGGAAACAGCAGAAAAATCTCTTAAGTAAATATCTACCAATTTGGTCAAAATGGCATAAGGTTTTAGTACAACAGAAAATGACTAGTTTTAACTATTTAAGCAACGATAGATTACTCCAGTCTACAGAGTTCTCAAATGGTATTATTGTAATTGCTAATTTCGCTGATGCTGCTAAGGGTTATAATAAAATAAATATTCCTGCTAAAAGTATCGTTATCCTACAAAATAATAAAATAGTTCAACGTTTTAATGCTACTAGTTTTGAATAGATAATATCTAGAAAGCTTATTTGTTTTAAAATTTATTATAGATTGATTAGTACAAAACAAATAATTGGAAGTATTGTACACATCAACAAAAAGTTCCAAATGTATTCAAACGGTATATAACCCATTATAGAAACTGCTACAACAGCTATTAACATATTTATAAAGTGATATGAATACGTCATAGATTAAACGAAAAAAGTATACTACCTATATATCTAGTAGGATATATGTGTCAAACTTTACTATATCATCTATTGCTTTAATACCGACTTTATTATACCATTAGTCCAGAAAAATATATTATTTTTTCTTTAAGTATTTATTAAAATTTTTGAGTGCTTAGATGAAATTTAGCAACCATGATAAGATTGAAGTTCTAGAGACTGAATATAATTTTATTGCTGAAATAAGATGTAATAATATTTCAGAAATATCCGATAATATTCTAAAAGAAATTAAAAAACTTTTGACTTATTATCCCCTAATTATAATTAAGCGACAGTGTTTGAGTGATGAGCAACTTATACGATTTGCTAAACAAATAGGCAATGGTAAATTAGAAGAATCTGCTAGGAATATTAGCTTGTCAAAACAAAGACGCTACGTTGCTTATCTAACTAATTTAAAAACTTTAAAGAATGATTTGCTTGGGTTTCCAGAAAATACTACGGATTATTGGCACTCTGATCAGGAATTTAGAGTGGATCCAGCATCAATATCTATATTACATTGCATAATTCCTCCAAAACATAATACAGGTGCTACAAGTTTTGCATCTACTTTGATAGATAACCTTGTCTTACCTAAAGAAATCCTTGAAAAAATAAAACAGTTAAGCTCTACTAGAAAGCCAGCTTATAATCATGATAATGTTCCAAAAATTGTTGTATCCCATCCTGTTGTTTTAAAATCAAACACAGGAGACTCACTATATATTAGTGAAAATACAATAGATTTTCTTGATAAAGGAAAAAAGTTAGAAGAGTCAGAAAAAATTAAAGATACTCTTCTAAAAAAAATACTTAATCCAGAAAATATTTATTCACATTTTTGGGATATGGGAGATTTATTATTATTTGATAACAGTAAGCTTATTCATAGAAGGGAGGCTTTTGAAGGAATCCGTTTTTTAAAAGGAATGAAAATTTATCCTGATAATAACTTTCAAACAAAAATACCTGGCTTAATAATTAAGGAGTAAGGAATATTATGAAGGATTTAAGTTTGAGTCAATTTACTGAGAAAATAATACAAGAAGCTATATCTAATAGTAACAAAACATTTATAAAAAATAATGAAGTCTTAAAACCATATTCTAGTACCAAAATAAGAGCAGGTATTGCAGGAGGATTACCTTTTAATAGTTTAGTTTCCGATGTATCTATGGGGTGCCTTCCTAAATCATCTGCTTGCTATGGAATGTGTTTTGCTGCTAAAAGTAGTTGGCAAAAAGGTTTTGATTTTGGTAAAAAAATTACTAATATTATAGATGAAGATCTTCTAAAGAAAGATCTATTAAGGTTACCTAAAAATCAGAAGTATCTACGTTGTGGCTGGAACAGTGATCCATCTTGGAATTGGCTGCTATCTTATAAAATAGCTAATATTTTAAGAAAAAATGATCTATTAACTATATTTATAACAAAGGCTTTTACTAAAGTTCCTGATATTTTGTTAAAATATATTGCTTTAACTAAAGCTGAAATGAGGGTATCACTCAGCGCTTTAGATACTAATGCGCAGTTGGAACATAGATTAAAGTTTATTGAACGTTATAGGGAGCTAGGTGGGATTATTATACCTATACTCTTAACAGCTTCATTTAAAGAAGATGAATTAATAACTAGGCAAAATAATATAGTTGAATGGTTGGTTCAAAATGATTTTCCGGCTGCAGAAAATAGTTTACGCTTTCCTAAAGATAGTTTTATGTTAAAGTTTATTGATCATTCAAAAGTTAAAACTATGAGTGATGAAAGTTCTTTATGGAGTGGGAGATTATATCCAAAAAAATTAGTTTTCCCAACAACAACTAGTATCCCTCCAGAATATACTGGAATTAATAGCAGTTTTTTATCAGAATTAGATTTAGACTATATAAATAAACTTTTTATTGATCCCGTTAGAACTCATAAAGAGGTACTTCAGTCAAAGCAATCATTATCATCTCCAAAAATGTGCGGTGTTTCAATTTAATATATTAGTTAGTCCGATGGTTACCTGACATAAGAGTTATAATATTTAGAAAAAATGTCATCATATAGCCAAGATTTCAGAGATATAGTAATAGCTAAATACAAAGAAGGCTTAACAGAAAAGCAACTAAGCGATTTTTTAATATAGATATCAATACGACTAGATCATGGATAAATCTGTATTAGACAACTGGTGAGTATAGATCCAAACAAGGTTTAGGTTGTGGTAGATTGGCAACTTTTACAGATAAAGAAGCGATATTAAAATACTTAAAAGAATATCCAGATGCTAGTGCTTTAGATATCAGGGAAGCTTTAGGCACCTGAAATACCTAGAAGTACTTTTTATGATTGTATTAAAAGGCTTGATTTTAGTTTTAAAAAAAGACACCGAAATACAAACAAAGGAAAGAGGAAGATAGACAGGGTTTTATCAAACCTAGAGAACACTTTTCTAAAATATTTAATTTAAAAAAAGAAATTCTCAACCAAATCTCTTATCAAGGATATATCTAGAAAGATTACTTGTTTTAAAATTTATTATAGATAATTAGTACAAAACAAATAATTGGAAGTATTGCACACATCAATAAAAAGTTCCAAATGTATTCAAACGGTATATAACCCATTATAGAAACCGCTACAACAGCTGTTAGCATATTTATAAAATTCATTGCTGCAGATGCGTTTGACTTACATTCAATTGCAGTTGATGCAAGGTATGATGCTGTAGGGTATATAAAATTACACACAAAATACATCAAAGTTATTAATACAAAAAATATTAACGGCGACATATAATTAGCAATTTTTAAACATGCCATAACTACAACTAACACAAGAAAACAAATTAATGCAACAATAAGTATCTTATGAGTGTCATGTTTATTTATTATTTTAGCAATTAACATTGAACCAAGCACAATACCAATCATAGTCATCGAAGTCCATAAACTATACTGAGCACTGTTTAGGTCAAACATACTATGAGCTATAAAAGGTCCAGCTGCAGAATAACAATAGCTAAAAACCGTCATAACACCTAATGTCAATGCAAATACCACTAATTTAAAACTACTAAAAGCATCTTTATAACCTTCAAAAATAGCTGATACCTTTAAATTAAATTCAAAATCTTTTTTATTTTCATATAAGAAACTAGCACCAAACATTATTACAGCATGTATCAATAGTACATAGAAACAATAATACCAATGAGTATAAGCACTAATTATCCCACCTATTAACGTCGCTAGCGTTAGTGATATAGCAAAAGATAAAGTTGCAAAAGATAAAGCTAATTTGGCTTTGTCAGCAGCAACTGAGTTATTTAATATGATAAAAGTACACACAAGCCCTGCTGATGCTCCTATTGCTGTTACAAATCTTCCTATAAGCAACATTGTCATAGAAGAAGCTAATAAACAAATTAGCACACCGATAACATTTACAATCATCCCTACCCTTAGGGTTATGACATCTCCATATTTCTTTGCAATTGGTCCATATATTATTTGACCTAGCACATAGCCTAATAAAAATATACTTACCAACCATTCAACCGCACCACTCGACAAACCAAAGTCTTTCGCAATATTAGGTAAAGCTGGGTTTATAATTACAGCAGAAGCACTAGCTATGCTTATATAAGCCAATAAAATTATAATTTTATAAGTTTTCATAATTTAATCCTCTTCATAAAAATTTAATTATGAGATATAGTAAATTAAAAAATATATTTTACAATACAAGTATATATTGACATAAGTTTAGATTTATTTAACAATGAACAAGCACAAGAATATATCAATAAGCCTTTTGAAGCATTTTATAAGCTTGTTGTCCATGGTAGCTTTACTAATACAGCGAAAGCTCTAGGGATTTCAAAAGCTGCCGTTAGTCATACTATTAAACAATTAGAAAAAGAACTAAGGGTTGATTTACTTAACAGGACAACACGTTCGCTATCATTAACTCATGAAGGTATGCTTTTATTCAATTATTGTAAAACACTCCAAAGTGAGATTGATAATATTCGTGATTTAGCAGAATCTTTTCATAAAGAGCCATCAGGCACTCTAAAAATAAGCACCTCATCATTCTTTGCACAAAATATTCTTATTAACCTCATCAAAGAATATTCAAAGAAATTTAGCAAGGTTAAAATTGAGGTGAGCATTGAAGAAAAAATTCCTGACTTCAAAGCTAATGAAGTAGATATAATTTTTGCGGTCAATTGGACACCCCCAGAAGACATAGTAGCACGTAAAATAGCAACAACAAGATACATATTATGCGCAAGTCCTACATATCTAAAGAAAAATGGTTTTCCAAGCAACCTATCAGATTTAGCTAACCACAATTATATACCTCATAAATCTAGAACCACAGCGCTTGTTAATACTAAGAACAACAAAATAAATCCACAGACATTGCCATATAGCATTTCAGCTAATAATATTGACTTTATAAAAGAATGTGTTTTGAAAGATTTTGGCTTTGCTCAGTTCATGAATACATTGTAAAGAACGAAATACGAAATGGTCAACTTATAGAGTTACTAAAAGATGATTTTTTCGATCAGCAAGATATCTATATTTACTATCCAAAAAACAAATTTGTACAACCAAAAGTGAAAGAGTTTGTAAACTTAGTCATAAATAGTCAAATTTGTATCTAGTGGCATAATAGCTTCTTTATATCTTTTACCTTATCAATTATCATTACAATACTTCTCTAACAAAATAAGTAGTTATGAAGTCACAAATAACATTAAAATTAATCCTACGCGAGAAAATAATTATAGAATCTCTTTTACTAACTATACTAATAGGGTTAATTGGTCTTTTAAGCTATATTATTTTACCCAAGATTTTTGTTTTTAGTTTGGTTGGAATTGCAGCATTTTGTGCTGCCCCAATTCATGGAGTATATAGGAAAAGCTACACATATATTATAGTCACTGTCATCTCTATAAATATATCTATAATTATCGGAACAACTATATCTCAGCTACCGCTGCTAGTACCATACGTTACATTTATCATTGGTGCTTTAACTTTTTATCTACCAACAAAGTTTAAACTAATGCCTGAAATACTGACAAAATTCTGTTTTATCGGATATATCTCAAGTACTTTTGGACACAGTCATTTAAACCTAAGTGTCATTATAGCTTCAGCCACTATAATAACTATTATACTCCTATTTTATTATGCCTTAATAAATATTTTGCTATATAGAGATCAGCCATATTCTAAGCGAGAAAAAGTCAAAGACATATACCATCATGTGATGATCGTTGCTCTGGCTTCTCTTGTCGCTGGATACTTCGTAACTAAAATTATGGCTCTATATATACCTAACACCAATCCCTGGTGGATTATGATGACTATAGTTTTAGTTTTAGGTTACACTTATCAAAGAGTCAAGGTTTCTGCATTTAAAAGAGGTATAGCTAATATTCTAGGTCCAATCATAATGGCAATATTGATGACTCTCTTTAAAAACCATTATTACCTTCAGGTTCTCTTAGTATTTGTCCTTTTTTTCTTAGTAAGCTGTTCCATTTCTTACTACCTAATATTATCACTTTTTGCTTCATGTATAGTTATTAGCTGGGAGATGATCTCACTGTCCCAACCAGATTTATATACTATTGCATTAGATAGAGCACTAGAAACACTTATAGCGGTAGGAATTGTACTAACAGTAAATGAGATATATAAAAGGATATTTGCCAATTATGTAAATAAAAGAATAGGTTAGGCAGTTCTTGCACCAAATAAACTACTACCTACTCTCACATCCGTACTACCATATTGTATAGCTAATCTATAATCAGCGCTCATCCCCATTGATAGTCTCGATAGCTTTAGATCATCATTTAATCTAGAGTTGACAGTATCAAAAAAATGCTTCATCTTTGCAAAACTCTTCTCTGGAGAGTTAGTTTTTGCAGGGATACACATTAACCCAACTATCTTGAGGTTTATAAAACTTTTAGCTTTGATTATACTTGCGACAACTTCCTCTAACTGTGTCGATTCAAAACCAGACTTACTAATATCGTCATCTATATTTATCTGTAAAAAAACCTCTATTTTTTTGGCTAATTGCTTTGCTGCTTTGTCAATTTTTTCAAGTTGTTCTAACTTTTCGACACTTTGAATTGAACTAGCATATTTAACAATATGTTTTATCTTACGCGACTGGAGCGAACCGATAAAGTGCCATCTTAGACCAGGTAACTTTTGAGCCTTTTGCTCTAACTCCTGAAAATAGTTCTCACCGAAGTCTAATTGCCCAAGACTTGCCAAGTACATTATTTTATCTATAGACTGATATTTACTAACAGCCAAAAGCCTAGCCTTTGAGTCTATATTTTGCATAATACTAGTATATGATTTTTGGATAAATTCTTTATCAATCATAACTTCTTCCTCATTACAATAAGATTTCTCTCAGCATTTAAGAAAGGAACTTTAATACTATATTTCTCAATATTTAAAGGCAAAGATTCTAAGTTTCGCTCCTCTAAATCTGGACCTTTCATTGCTAACATTTGATTATCTTCAGTTAAGAGCTGCTTACATAATTCATAAAATGTATCCACCGAACTAAATGCTCGCGAAATAATATTATCAAAGTTACCATCAAAGTTTTCAATCCGTATATTTAGTGGATTAATGTTATTTAAATTCAGGCTTTTTTTGACATTTTTAAGAAACATAATTTTCTTACCAATACTATCAATAAGAGTAAACTGGTGTTGCGGATATAGTATCGCCAAAACCACTCCAGGCAAACCTCCTCCAGTGCCAACATCAACAGTTGAGCCACCTTTGATATACTTAGCAACTGCTAAACTATCAAATAAATGCTTAACTAACATATCATCAAGCTTCTTAATCGCGGTCATATTGTAGACTTTATTCCATTTCTCTAATAATTTGAGATAGTCTAACCATTGGGTAATTTGCATATCAGTTGCTTGAATACTTAGTTGACTAAGAGCTTGCTTAATTTTATCTTTCATAATGTCCATTTTATAGAAATAACAATCTTATATAAGCTATAATAATTATATTATAAGCTTTAAAAGATAGAGTTGTGATTTTAAACTCCAACTTTAACACAAATTAATATGATTTTATCAAGAAAATTTGGTGCGGCGATGATTATATCTGGCACTTGTATTGGTGCTGGAATGTTGGCAATTCCCGCTACTGTAGCTAGTTGTGGCTTTTTGATTGGCTCTATACTAATTATTTGTATTTGGGGATTAATGACTTTCACGGCTTTAGTTTTAGCAGAAGTTAATTTGAAGATGGATGATGGTGCTAATTTTGTCGAAATGACAAGTCAAACTCTTGGTCCAATTGGCGTTGGTATTGTTTGGATTTGCTATGTGCTACTACTTTATTCACTTGTAGCTGCTTATACTGTTGGTGGTGGCTCACTCATCTCAACAACTCTTGAGAGTCTTGGGATTACCTTATCAGAAAAAACTACAGGTATTATCTTTATCCTTATCCTTGGAATTTTTATATATATCAGTACTAGGATTGTTGATCATATTAATAAAATTATGTTTTCTGGTAAACTTTTAGCATTTTTATTATTAATTGCTGTACTTATACCTCATATTTCTCTAGATCATCTTAGCTATCAAATTAAAAATCCAAATTTTATTTGGGCAGCGTTTCCAATACTACTAACTTCATTTGGTTTTCATCATATAATTCCTACGCTTAGAACCTATGTAGGATCAAATAAAAGATCTTTACGCCAGGCTATTATAATAGGCAGCTCAATACCATTGATCGTTTATCTATTATGGATTTTTGCTACTCTTGGTTCACTTCCTGTTGCAACACCAACTGGCATACTAGGTAAGCATTCTGGTGAAATAACCTCAGTGATAATCAATCACTTTAGTACTAGTTCTGGCTATATCTCAACAATATCTTTTTTATTTGGTTTTTTTGCTTTAGCAACATCTTTTCTAGGAGTAGCTCTAGGACTATTTGATTTTAATCGCAGCACTTATAAAATATCAGAAAATATACACAAACATAAAATACTTGCTTTTATAATAACTTTCTTGCCAGCATATATTTATGCTATAGCTTATCCTAATGGTTTTAAAACAGCTTTAGGCTACGCCAGTATTTTTGTTGCTATACTTCAGGTTGCGCTACCAGTTATGATGCTATGGGTTATTAACTACCGTAAGCAAAAAGCCTTGGTTAGCACATCTGCTATAGCGATATTTATAATATTTATTGCGATTTTAATTATTATTTTACAAATTATGAGCTCTTTTGATTTATTACCAACTTTAAATTAAAGACTGTGATTCTTAACTTTCATATTGTAAGTCAATAAAATTACAATACCAACAAAAATAGGTAGTATCACCGAAGGGAACAGCATTAATGTAAAATACTCTCCCGTAATCTGAACCCAAATGACGCCCACAGCATTACCTATTACAAACATTGTCATACATGTGATAAAAAAAGGTATCTTCCAAAGATTATCCATATTACCACGTAGAACCCTGCCTATCTCAATGCCCAAATCAGTAGTAGTTCCTGTCATATGTGTTGTTCGAGCAAAACCTCCAAAAAATAACGTGGTAAAACTATTTTGCATCCCCATAGCGATTGCTAAAAATAAATCATCAATAACACGATGGTTATTAAAAATATCTATAAGCAAAGTACCTGTAAGCATTACGGCACTTTGTAAAACTAATGTTTTAGTATGATCTTCTGATATTACATAAGTATCAGTTTTCATAATAACACCATTTATAGCCGCTCCAACAACAAACCCAACTATAAGTATTGCTACTTTATACATAAAGATCCAATCTGAGCCAGCTATACTGTGACCTAGAATTCTTAAGTTTCCAGACATTACTGCAACACTGGCACCAAAAGAGTTATATAAAACTACGCTATCAATCCAGCCAGAATTAAAAATTAATATAACTGTAATAAAATAAGTAAAAGCTAATTTCTTCGTAAACACTTTCTTATCCTCCTTGAGCGTTTAGAAACTATTATATAGCTTTTAGAATAAAAAATTATTTTTTAATTTTGTTTTCTTCAGCATGATTCTTTATCAAGCATTTAAGTCCCTGAGGTCTCTCACTAAGAGTCTTAGATAAAGAAATTTTCTTTGTAAATATTCGTGCTAAATTCATATTTACCTCCTTTTTAAACTTCAATATATAATCCTCTTTATCAAATTAAATTTGTAAAGAGGCAAAAATAAAATATACAAAGAAGTATTTTCTTTGTCAACTTATGGGCCTAAGTTATGCTTAGATTGTTGATTAGCTAGTTAAAATTTGACTTTTTGGAGCTAAACAAAGTAGAGTATATATTTTGAAGGTTGAAGCAAATCATAGACAATAAACTATAATTGGTGAAATTATGCAAACTCTACAAGCACTAAAAACTCGTAAATGTGTTAGGCAATTTTTAGATAAACCGATTGCTCAACAAAAGCTACAACAACTCTTTGATGCTGCAAGGTGGACGCCTTCTAGTAAAAACACTCAACCATGGAAAATAGCTGTAGTTAGTGGACAAAAGAAAATAGACCTAATGGATAAAATTCTAGCAGCTTGTAATAATAATGAAAAACCTCGAATGGAATATGATTACAATGGTGATGTTATTTTAGAAGGTAAGCTTAAAGAGCGCGCAATTAAGTGTGGACATGATTTATATAATGCTCTAGGTATAGCTAGAGAAGATAAGCAACAGCGTATTGAACAATGGAAGAAGAACTATCTTTCGTTTAATTCGCCTACTGCAATGTTTATTTTTAAAGACCCAAATACTGGAATTAGTGGCTACATGGACTGTGGCATGCTGATACAATCGATTCTTTTAGCTGCTACTGATTTAGGCTTAGCAACATGTCCACAAGCATCTTTAGGTCATTACCCAGATATAGTTAAAAAAGAATTAACAGGATTTGATGATTATATTCTTTTATGTGGTATAGCTATAGGTTATGAAGATACTAGTGCGGCTGTAAATAATTATCGCACTGAAAGAGAAGCTATCAATAATTTTGTTAGTTTCTTTTAATTCTTTAGAAAATTATACTGTGATGTTATTATAATCAGTAATAAACTAACTGTACTAAAGTGACATATCCAATGAGTGCTATTCATAAAGATATAATTGAAGCGACTCGCTATTTTCTCAAGCTAGTAGAGTTAGGATCATATAGCTCAGTGAAAAAATACTATAATGTAGAGTTAAACACCATAAAAAATAAAATAGAGATACTCGAAAAATATCTTGATCTTAAGCTTATAAGAAATGTACAGAATCGTATATCACCTACTAGTGATGGTATGAAATACTTTCACTCTTGTAATAAAATATTTAATGACCTTGAAAACACAATCCATAATGTAAAGCAAAGTGGTTTTAGACAACGTCAATCGATAAAAATACTTGGTACACCATTATTTATCAAAATAATAATTGATCTAGCCTTACCACAAATACAGCAAATAAATAATGATGCTTTTAACTTTGCTCTTGATAGCTACCAAGTTGACAACCTTAATGGTAGTCAGTTTCAGTTCGATTCTTATAATGTTATACAAATATTTAATAAACATCTTGAACATATAGATCTTGATGACTGGATAGTCTGTTCATCAGTAGATGCAGTTAAGCTACCAGCTTATGTATATGGTAATAGAGAGTTTGTAAAAGATTTACATCATAATCCTGAAAAAGTACTAGAAGCACCACTTGTTTTTAACAGATATGACTTTTCTTTGGGTATAAACGAATTTAAACATGGCGATAAGCACTACAAACTCAATCTTGATAAAGTTATGTTTACCGTTGATAATGAAATTCAAAAAGCCAATCTACTTAAAAGTGAAAACACTATAGGCTTTATGCCAAAATTTTACTATGATGCTGTACTAAAAGATAATGATAATATCGTAAAAATAGAAGGCTTTGAAATAGAATTTCCATTAGAGCCGCACTTAATACTTGTATATAAGCATTCTAAATATGCCGAAGAGCTTATAAAAATCGTCAGATCCGGTATCAAAAAAATACAAGTTCAATATCTTTAAAACAATTTATTTCTTAGATCTTAACCTTAAAATATAATATTCTGAAATAGCCACCGTCGCATGCACAAATATCACAGCTACGCCAATATATGCAAAAATCTCATGGATATCCTTGAGTTTGACAACGTAAACTTTTGCTAAAACTGGCGTAATTGACGGTAAACCAAATGGAATTGTGTAAGTTCCTTTTGCACTTATTATACACCAACCTAGTATAGGCATAGTTATTAACCAAACATACAGAAAACCATGGACAATTTTAGCGACTATCGCCCTAAATTTGTTATAGCAAAGTCTCTGACCAATAATTGGGAATTCAACAAACTTTCTTACAATCAAGCGTAAAATAGTCAAAAATAGTACTAAAAATCCTATATATAAATGTGACGTCTTCATAACATCATGGAATAATGTCTCTTTACCAAAAGTACTTCTGAACTCTATTGTGACAAAAGCTAAAATTATAAGAATGACTGTAATCCAATGGATAGATACCATAAGCTTATTTATTTTTGTTTGCATTAAAGTTAGTGATGGTTTTTGAGTATGCTAAATTATAGTCTTTTTCTATCCTAAGAGAAATTTTTTTATAAAAGAGTTTTCAAAATATAGTAATAACCTATTAGGTATAAAAGTAGTACTAATACTAACTGAAATAGCTTAAAACTAAATTGTTTGTGTAGATTCCGTGGTCAAGCCTGACAGAATGACGTACTACTCTTTGGTGTAGTTATGTTATATCAATAACTAAAAATGCCGCTATAACCTAAACCCAAAGGATTAAGATTTATCCAGAGAATTTCTGATTCATACTAAAGTTAATATAACTTGTCGATAATATTATTTTAGCTCTTTTTGAGCATTATGAAAATCTTGCTTATACTGTTGATTTGATTGTAATACTGCAAACTCACTCATAGCTACGGTTTGTGAAGCTTTAATATCACTAAGCCAATGCACACCACAAATGACTCTACTTTTTTCAGCTGGGCTAAAATTAATCCATAAGTCCATGATCTTGTTGAGTGTACCGAAGGGTAAGCATAACTATTAGGATTTTCAGAAGAATCACAAGGCTATCTATCAAAATATACATAAGGTCTTTTTCTCTTATAAAAGTCTTTAGCAATATCTTTAGCATTATTTACATCTATAGTAGCTTTATTTAATAGTTTGAAAATAGCTGGCGTATCATTTTCGCTAATCTTTTGACCAAAGCCTTACTAAAATCTGCAATAATAATACTATCATCATTAGTTGCATGATAAATAGCCTGTTGATAGCGATATGAGTCTTTATCAATACTAAAAGTAGATTCTAATATAGCTTTGTCATTAGCAAAAGCCAAAGAATCAGTAGCTGGAGGCGCTCCGATTAAATCGATTGTATTAACAAGTTGGTCTTGAGATAAATACCCTCCATCTTTCCAACCAGCAAAGCTAAGTATTACACCTATAATTAATAGGAAGATTATTAAGATAATTTTTTCATGTTAAGTTTTTTTCTTTTAGTAATAACTGATATTCTTCTAGCTTTTAGAAATTTCCAAAAATATTAAAAATAACCATATATATTATACTAGTAACAGTTATACATGCCGGAATAGTCAGAATCCAAGCCATTGCCATTTTCTTGACGACTTTCCAGTTTACGCCAGCGTCAGCATAACCAGCACCCATAATAGAACCTGATGCAACTTGAGTCGTACTAACTGGTAAACCAATATGTGAAGCCCCTAAAACTAAGATCCCAGAACTTAACTCTGCTGAAACTGCATTGACCGGTTCTAGTTTTGATAGCTTAGCACTTAGCGTTTTAATTATCTTTTTACCGCCAGACAAAGTTCCTAATCCCATAGCAACACCACAAAGTATAATGACCCAGTCAGGAACTTGAGTAGTCTTAACAAGTCCTGCACTTAGTAAAGCTAGTGTTATTATTGACATTGTTTTTTGAGCATCATTAGATCCGTGAGAGAAAGATAGTAAACTAGTAGATAATACCTGCATTTCTCTTATGTATTTATTTGTAGTTCTAACCCTAAAAAATCGCATAAAAATATTTAGTAGCACTATGCATATTATCAATGCCAAAAAGAATGCCACAACAGGTGAAGTAACCATTGGAATCAAAACTTTATTAACTACCGTCATATAGCTTACATTCTGATAGCTTGAGCTAATAATCACTGCACCAACTAGAGAACCTATCAAAGCATGTGATGAGCTTGAAGGAATCCCAAAGCTCCAAGTAAAAAAATTCCAACTTATCGCTCCAAGTAGCGCAGAAATCAAAACAATATCTGTAACCACATTAGTATCTACAAGTCCTTTTGATATTGTTGCAGCAACTGCTGTACCAAAGAAAGCTCCTAAAAAGTTAAAAAATGCTGCTAAAGCTATTGCCTGATAAGGAGTTAGTGATTTAGTTGCAATAGGTGTTGCAACAACATTTGCTGCATCATGAAAACCATTTGTAAACTCAAAAAACAATGCTATTACAATAATGGCTATAAGCACTGATGTAATCATCTTATCTACCTTGTTAGTTAAACTTCTTTAACATATAATCGCATAATAGACTCTGCTATAGATGTGCATGTAGATATTGCATTTTCTATAGCCTTATATATATCTTTAACTTTCATAATAAAAATTACATCACCTTCTTCATAATGAGAAAATTTCTTAAGCGCATGACCTAATTCTTCTAGAACATTCTCATCTAAGGCTGTAAGTCTTATATAAAGGTTTTTAAGCTCTTTATTATCACCATTGACAAAAGCTTTCATCATATCATCTAAAACTTTTGTCATTTTGCGAAGTGTTTCAACACTATTAGCTAAGTATATATTTACATTGCCACGCTCTTCTTCCATCAAAATTTGCATATATCGATGAATCTTAACAATTCTTCGATTTAATTTTAAAAGCAAAATAGTGATATTATGTATCTCTACTCTATCAACAGGAGTTACAAAGTAACGCGCTAACTCATGATCGATTTTATTAGCTACTTCAACTGTTACTGTTCTTGTTAATCTTAGCTCTTCTGATAACTCAGAGATAGTCAAATTATCTTCTTCTTTAACTAGCTTATCAAGAATTCTAGCCGAGTCTTCAACAGCCTCTGTTGCTTCTATCATTAAATCAAAAAAGATTTTATCTTGACTTGGAATCAGTTTTTTAACCAGCTTACGCAGCATTTATATAATCTCCTAACTAACTTATTTTATATATTCAACAGTTGAAAGTTTATAACAAAAAAATAGATAATAACAACAAGAAATCATTTTTAAAAAAATATCCAAAAAAATATTGCTTTTACACCGAAGTCTAAAATATAATTATCACCCTCTTATTTTAAATATTGATGTTTTATATAAAAAAGTAAATATTTTAGAGCAAAAATATAAATATTTAAATCTTTTTCTTAAAAAAAATTTTTTAGCAATAATTTATTTAATTTTCTTACTAATATTTCCTTTGAATCTAACAACTAAAGGTATCATATGAAACTCAATAAAATTACTTTAGGAATTTTAAGTATAGGTATAGCAGCAACGACTTTTGCCACAGATATAAATAATAGCAAACCAAATGATTATGGAACTCTTGCAAAAATATTCCAAAAATTATTTAGTAATGCAAATATCCTAAAAACCACTACGCCAATAAAGCACATAGTTATAATATTTCAAGAGAATAACTCTTTTGATAGATACTTTGGGATGTATCCTAATGCCAAAAATCCAGATGGCGAGCCAAAATTTGTAGCCAAAGAAAATACTCCAAATGTTAATGGTCTGACAAAACAATTATTAGAGAGCAATCCTAATACAAAAAACCCTTATCGCTTAGATAGAAATTTCCAACCTTGTTCACAAAATCATGAGTATCATCAAGAAATTTCTTCTTTTAATGGTGGATTAATGAACAAATTTGTTGAACATGGTGGTCATGATAATGGCACCTATAAACAAAACTGTGATGGCCAAGTTATGGGATATTATGATGGTAACACTGTCACAGCATTATGGAATTACGCACAAAACTTTGCCCTAAATGATAATACATTTGGTACAACTTTTGGTCCTTCAACACCTGGAGCGCTTAACCTTATAGCTGGTGCAAATGGTCCGGCAATCAGTCCAACTGGTAATTTAGAAAATATTGAAAATAGTTATATCATTGATGATCCTAACCCATACTACGATGATTGCTCTTATGGTACAAGTAAATCTGGTGATACAAATACAGCTGTAGCAAAAATTACTGATGGTTATAATATTGGACACTATCTAACTCAAAAAGGTATTACTTGGGGTTGGTTTCAAGGCGGATTCAAACCAACAAGCTACTCTGGTAAAACAGCAATATGTGATGCAATGAGTACTAATAAATTCGGTGTAAAATCAAGAGACTATATACCTCATCATGAGCCTTTTAACTACTGGGAAGAAACGTCAAACCCTCATCATCTAGCACCAAGTGATGAAAAATATATAGGTAGTAATGACCAAGCTAATCATCAGTACGACATAAGTGAATTCTGGAAGACTCTTGATCAAAACAATATGCCTGCTGTAAGTTACTTAAAAGCTCCTGGCTACCAAGATGGTCATGGAGGTTACTCAAACCCTCTAGATGAGCAAGAATGGTTAGTCAATACTATTAATAGAATCCAACAATCAAAAGACTGGGATAGTACAGCAATTATAATTATTTATGATGACTCTGATGGTGATTATGACCATGTCTACAGTCCAAAATCACAGTTTAGCGATATCAAAGGAAGACAGGGTTATGGTCCAAGATTACCAATGCTTGTTATTTCTCCTTATGCTAAAGCAAACTATGTTGATCATTCATTACTTAATCAAGCATCTGTACTTAAGTTTATAGAGTATAACTGGGGTATTGGCTCAGTTAGTAAGTATAGTAATGATAAATACTCAAACAATATCTTAAACATGTTTGATTTTAATAAAAACCAAAAAACACCAAAACTGATTTTAGATCCTAAATCAGGTCTAGTAGTAGATAACTCAAAATAAAAATATTTACTCGATAAGTTTTTGTAATCTAATATTTTCTTGTATCGCCTCATCTAAACTTACTAGTTTAAACTTAACTTTAGTATTAGGTGGAAATTGTGATAGCTTATTAATATCAGCTTCTATAACATTTGCTATACGCGGATACCCACCAACAGTTTGACGATGTCGCAACAACACTATTGGACCACTTGGAGCTAATTGTATTGTACCATCTGTTACAGGCTGGGAGATCATTTCAATTTTTTGTGTATCAAGAGCAACTCCATCTAATGATAAGCCCATCTGACTAGAGTTTGCTGAAATTGTCCAAGTATTTTCAAAAAACGATTTATTTTTTAGGATACTGTACTCTGGACCTTTAAGCACTCTTATTAGGTTATTGCGGTAATTCTCGCTTATATAACTTGCAAGTTGTGATGATCTTGTCTTAGCTACTAAATTTTGCATTTGGGGCTCAGCTTTAACTGCTAAAATAAGTGTCCGAAAACCTTTTTTTATACCCTTAAATTCTAACTTCTGTCTTTTGTTAAGTAAGAAAGCCTGATTGTAGCTCACTTTTGTATGAGAATCTATATAAGTATCCTCATAGCTTGCACCACATAAGCAAACTAAAGCATCTTGATTAGCTGTAATTTCTGCTGGGTAGATCATCTCTATAGCTTCGAAATTAGTAGGCTTACCGATAAGATTATAAGCTGTAGTAAAACTAAGCTGATCTTGGGCACCTTGAGGTGATATGCCTTTATCTTGCAAGCCATATTGGCGTAGTGAAACAGTAAAGATCAAACCACCTTTTGTTGAGAGAATATCTTGCATAAACTTAACCTTTATTTTTATACAACTCTTGTGCTAATTCTAAGGCTATCTTACTATCTGAATGTATACATATAGTTTGAGATTTAAAAGTGATCTTCTCGCCAGTAATTTTGATAAATCCTTGTTTGAGCTGGTTATATTGCTCTACAGCTAATATCACATCATCAATCTCAGCATTTGGCTGACCTCGTGGTATTAGCATTGGATTATTATGATTATCAAGCATATAGCCTCTTTCTGCAAAGCTCTCTTTGATGGTTTTTATGCCTTTTTCTTTAGCATATGCTGCGACCACACCAAAAGGACTAACAAGCAATTCATCTATATTATTTTTAATACACCATTGTATGAAAGTTTTTGCTAGTTCTTGATCAACATTTAACTGATTATATAAAGCTCCATGTGGTTTTATAGCCCTAATCTCACCATCAAATAATGCAAATTGTTGATCAAAAGATTCACATAAAACACTATGGTCAATATCAATCACTTTTCTACCAAAATTTTGTTTATCTGGATAGGATATATGCGCGGTAATCTTGACATTTTTTCTTCTACAAAGATTTACATAGTAATCAACACTTGCCTTATCTCCCGCATGACCTCCACAAGCTATATTTGCTATATCAATGTAGTCAACAAGCCTATCATCAATAGCATGAGCAACACCCCGCTCTCCTAAATCACAATTTATTAAAAGCATTATTTCTCCCTAAAAATTATTTTATCGCCAGGACTAAATTTAGCAAAATCTTTGAAATCAGATATCCCAATAATATTCCATCCGCTTGGCGACTGCTCTGGAAAAATTGTAGTTTGCGAGCCACCAATTGCAACTGAGCCTGCAGCGATTCTATTTCGTGGTGTTGCCAAACGCGGTAAGCTTAAGCTTGGATCTAAGCCTAACAAATATGGAAAATATGGCTTAAATCCTAGCATTGCAATATGGTATTCAACTTGAGTATGCCTTTTTATAATCTCGGTAACATCTAGCCCAAGTATTTCAGCGGCATTTTGCAAATCAATCCCAGTATAACTGACATCAATATAATGAGTTTTTGCCTTAATACTAGCACTAAGGTTTATATTTCTAATTTTAGCTAAAATAGCTCTCTCTAAATCATAAATATACTGATAACTAAAGTGAAAAGCAATCGAATTATATGCCGGAACAATATCATAAATAGCATATTTACGACAAAAACTACTATCCTTAATAAAATACTGATAAATATTTAAGATTTTAAGATTATCCTCTAAAGACAATTTATCACTAACACTGTAGATAAAACAACTTTCGTTTAAAAAGTAATGATTCATAAATAGCACCTAAATAATTAGTTACTCGATGTCATTTGTATTTATTATTGAATTTTTAAGACTCTCTGGTTCAAGCTTATATAGTGTTATTAAACCAACAATTCCACTTACACATATCATCGCAACAGCTATATAGTCTGATACTTCTTCTGCAAAGAAAAAACATAAAAATGGTAATAATCCACCAAATATGCCAAAGCCTATATTATAAGCTAAAGCAAAACCTGTATAGCGAATTTCTCTTGGCAAGCATTCTGTAAATAGCACCATAATATTACCATAGAATATACCAAATACTGCTCCCATAACTACAAAGAATACTATCAATAAATCATTATTTACCTTATACAAGGCATACATAGGTAACGATAATACAATCATCAAAACTAAACCAAAAGCTGTAATAGTTTTTATTTTGAAGTACTTTGTCAATCTTGCAGCAATATTACATGTAATGATAAACATTATAATGCTAATGGTTGTAAGTATTGCAACATTAACATCAACTTGCTTGAGAATTTCCTTAATGATATTAGGTAAAATCGTGATCTGAAAATACGCAACGACAGCACCAGGAAAACACAACAAAATCATATAAACTAAGCTTTTATAATTTTTAATTATAATCTTTGTTAAGCTAATATCAGACTTGTGTGATTTTTTTTGTTCACCGGTATGCTTAATAAAAAATGATAACACTACCAGTATAATTGCTATACCAAAAAGTATCCGCCAACCACCATTTGCCATAGTTTCATCTGGTATCAGATACCTAGTAACCTGAAAGGTCACGATTGCTAATAAAATCCCACCAAAAGCACTAGTAATTACATTTACCCCGGCCTTAGCCTTAGCGTATAGTGTAGATTCGGCTTCTACCAAGATAACTACCGAACCACTATATTGCCCACCTATTGCGATACCTTGTAATATTCTAAATGCTACAAGTAATAACGGAGCTAAAATGCCTATAGTCTCATATGATGGTAACAACGCCATACCGACAGTAGGAACTCCCATAAAAAATGCTGCTAATGCTAAAGCAGTAGAACGGCTTTTTTTATCACCAATATAACCAAATATTATACCTCCTAAAGGACGCGCTAAAAACCCTGCCGCAAATGCTCCAAAAGCTGCTAAAAACTTAACAAATGGATCACCAGGAAAAAATGCTGCGCCAATATAGCCAGCACAAAATGAATACACGGTAAACTCATACCATTCAGCAGAACTTGCCAAAAGTACTAATAATTTTTTCATAGTTAAATCATTCCCAAAATATTGTATTTTTATTTAAATATATTTTTGCTCAAAATATAGTTTTTAGAGTATATTAGGATATTTTTTTAGAATTTATTTTTGATAGTAAATAATAAAAATTACTATTTATTTAAGCCTTACAACTAAAACATCAACATCTGCTTGATGCAAAATACTGTTTGCAGTTGAACCCAAAAAGAATCTACCGATAGCGCCTCTTCTGTGGCTGCCGACAACAATTAGATCATTTTTATTTTCTGCCGCTTTTTCTAATAAACTATTTGAGATGCCACCAATCATCACAGACTTTTCACCAGTTATACCATTCTTCTCAGCAAACTTATCAAGTGCACTTTCAACTTTATCTGTTTCATAAGTCATTAATGAAATACTATCATTTGGTATCACAAAAGCTGTATCAATTTTTGCACCATATAGCTTGGCAATATCTTTCGCTTTATTAACAACAACACAAGAGTCATTTTCAAGATCTGTTGGTACAAGCAGCCTTTTATAATTATGAGCTTTGCTATCTGCATTTTCATCATCGTTAACTCTTACAGTTAATACATCACACTTAGCTTTATGTAACACTGCATTAGCAACAGAACCTAAAAGTAGATTAATACCATGAGTTGCGTGAGACCCTAAAACGATAACATCGCAGTTACTTTCTTCTGCATAAGCAACTATTTCTGCTGCTGGGTTACCGACAAGCACCTCTTGCTCAACTTTAATTCCTAAGATTTTAGTTACCAGCTTATCTAAAGCCTCTTTTGCCTCTCGCTCAATAGAATGCTGAAAATCAACTATCGACGGTGCAAATGGAGCTACACAGTCAATAACTGTGACAACTTTCAAAACTTGAGTATTATTCTTTTTAGCAAAATCTACAGCTGAGTTAATCACAATATCAGCGTTTTCGTAGACATTTACCGCTAATAAAACCTTATTATACGCCATTAGGAATCTCCCTATTTACTTTTCCTTCTAATTTCCATTATAACAAACAAAAATAAAAAAGCATTTAATTAAACATCAATTTTTATTTTTATAGATTGTTGTAAAATACTGCCAGATTTCTTTAGGAATTGGATTTTGTAACTCAAAAATATAGCTGACAAGTTTTTTGCTAGTATTTAGTTCTTTAGCTTCTAAACATTTAGATATCAAACCTAGAAAAAAATAACTATCATGCTTATTTATTCTAGCAAAAACATAGCTTTGATAGCTATTTTCAGCAAGTGCTTTTTCTAAGGGATCATCAAGGGTTTTTGCAGTTTTAGAATAATATGAGAAAACCTGTTGTGAGATAAATTTATTATCATATATACCAAATTTTTTATACTCATCAAATGTCATAAATAAGAGTGCTTTGTTACCAAAGGCTCTATATCCTGCAAGGTTTACGCCTCCATTTGTATAATCTTGGTTAAGCACATGAGCAATTTCCTTTTTAGTATATTTTGCATACATTACTAATCCATGAGATTTATTTTTACGATATTTTTTAGCATAAATCAGCTTATTGTAAGCTATTAAATCAATAATTTGATTGTACAAAAAGCTATTCTCGACTATCAAATCAGCAACCAAAAGTCTAACCTTTAGAGCATTAATGGATATTAATGGCTCATAACCCTGTCTACCTGCGTTAATAGTAAATATCTGTAAAGAAAGGTGTAATAAAGCATTAGTAAAACTAGCTTCTTCAAAGTCAACTAAACTAGCTCTTACTGAAGTTTCAAGCTCAGATATAGTCATAGAATTAAATTTTAAAAGCTCTTCTAATATCAATATTTCATAAAGTCTTTTCGCTGGAGTAAATTCTTTTGAGAGAAACTTCAAGATATTATACTGGCGTATATCTAAATTAATAATGTCTTCTTTAAAAGCTTTTAAAATATCATAGTAAGTATCCTTGGTAGATAAAATAACTTCTGGAGAGATAAAGTTATACCACTGAAAATCGACCAAGCTTGGAATTCTACCCAGCTCTTTTTTAAGTTGAACATAGTCTCTTTTGATATTTTTTAACTGTGAAAAATTTGTTTTTTGGATATTCCTATAAATAATCTCTTTAGCAATACTACTAAAACTAATGGTACTTTTGCCAGCTAGGTAATTATTTGGAGATACAACAAACTTTTTAAGCTCATCTTTATCATAACTATTATCACCACTTAAAGCTATAGCAATAAGAAAATTATTTGTATAGTTTGCAATAAAATCAAGGATCATAACAAATTTCTTATTCTTATATTTACGTAAGCCTCTTCCTAGCTGTTGGATATAAACTATAGCACTTTGGGTAGGTCTTAAAAGGATAATTTGGTTAATACATGGGATATCAACCCCTTCATTAAAGATATCAACTGTCACAATAATCTCAAGTTCGCCGCTCTCAAGCTGTGCTATAGTTGTTTGGCGTATTTGCTCAGAATCTTGACTTGATAAAGCTTTAGCCTTTATACCTTTATCACTAAGCTTGGCAGCAAGCTCTTTTGCCTCATCCACATTACTGACAAACATTAATGCCGCCCTAGATTGACCACTATAACCATAAAAGTTGATCTTTTCGACGATATGCTCAACACGTGCATCACTCACTAACTTAGCGAAATTTTTAGCTAAAATCTCTTCGGACTCAAGATACAAATCTTCAACAGCAAAATAATGAAATGGACATAATAAATCTTGCTCTAGGGCTTGATGAAGTCTAATTTCATAAGCGATATTGTAATCAAATAGTTTAAATATATCAGCAGTATCACTTCGCTCTGGAGTCGCTGTCATTCCAAGCAAAAATTTTGGTTCAAAGTGTGCCAAAACTTTTTTGTAGCTTTGAGCTTCGGCATGATGAACTTCATCAATGATTATGTACTCAAATTCTTGGCTTTTAAAATTAGTCAAAACTTTTGGATTTTTAAGTGTTTGTACTGTGGCAAATAAATACTCTGCTGAAGTTTTATTATCTCCTGTATATAGACCTAAAGTTTTATCACCAATAACTTTAGCAAAAGTCTCTTTTGCTTTTATAGCAATATTTGTACGATGCACTATAAATAAACATCTTTTTGGCTTAACTCTTGCAACATCAAAAGCACTTAAAAAAGTCTTACCCGTACCAGTAGCACTTATTATTAAGGCCTTGTTTTTGCCACCATCTCTTAGCTGCTGTAAACTTTCAAGTGCTTCATATTGAATTTTATTTGGCTTTATTATAGAGCTTATACGATCAATCCCTATGTTAACAAACCTACTAGTACGCTGGTATACCTGAATATACTCATCTAAGATATCTCTAGGATATTTTGCTTTAGAAAAAAGATAATCAAACTCTGCAAGAATTTGCTGTGTAGTCACATCATTCAAAGTTGTCTTAAAAAGCAAATTCCACTCATTATTAATTGTAAGAGCCGATTGAGTTAGATTTGAGCTACCTAGAATTATTTGCCAACTATCTTTATTACGAAAAAAGAAACCCTTAGCATGAAAGTTTTCATTATTAAGAACTTTTAACTCAATATTATCAAACTCGAGGAGTTTCTCAAGCGCTTTTGGCTCGGTAAAATTTAAATAACAGCCTGTAAGAATTTTACCTTTTATTCCTTTAGTTTTTAGCTGACGTAATACCTCTAAGATACATACAATACCACTAAAAGTAATAAAGGCAACACTTATGATAAATTCTTCACAATTCTCAAACTGATTAATAATCTCATCTAATATCTTTGTTTTTTTAGAATTTGTCAGAAATTGTTTAGAATCTTGAATCATCGCTTATATCTTAACAGGTACTGCAGAGTCAAGATTAGCCTGACCCTTTTTACTTTTACCCCAGCAGTAGACTTGGTTGGTTTGTTTAGCTACACCGCAAGTGTAGGTTCTAGCCATACTTAGTCTAATAAATTGAATATCTGTCTTGACTTTTTGTGGTGTTGTGAAATGTCCTTTCTCACCATTGCCAACCTCACCGTTACTACCATCACCCCAACAATACGCGTAGCCATTTTCATCTAAAGCACAAGCATAGTGAGCTTTTGTATATACTTTTTTAAAGTTAATTTTACTATCAATATCAACTCTTAAAGGTTTTTTGATTTTAGTCTTATCAGTCTCACTACCTAGCTGACCTCTTTTATTGCTACCCCAGCAATATACATCATCTTTATCATCTAGAGCACAATTAAAATCATCACCTTTACTAATATTTTTAACATCTTGAAGTTTTTTAAAATTTGCTTTGATTTTTTTAGCTACATCTTTATCTTCATATTTAGGATTTTTGATTTTGTAATCACCACATCTTATTTGACCAGAACTATCAAAAGAACAATTATAATTATCCGAGTCATCTTTGCTAAATTTTTGATTATACTTCTCTATTTTGGCATCATCACGATAATCATCATTTTTATAGGCAAAATTATTCTCTACTGAATGATCATAAGAACTAAAAAATGTCTGTGTAAATGTATAGCTTGCAAAAGCATTGCACCACAGTGATAGCAAAATTACTACTAGAATATTTTTTTCATAAATAAATTTAAATTTAAAACTACTAATATAATGTTAAGTAATAATCAAATAAAATACTAGATATTAAAATTCATAGAAAGATCTTTTGCTCAATATAACGCAAAAATTTAAAGAATTTTTCCTCTTTAGTATAGTTATCTGTATCTATATAGGGCTTAGTAACAAGTATTGGATAGCAACCAGCAATTAAACATGCTAGACAGCCTGTAAGCAATCTATCATCAACAAGAGCTAACTCTTTTGCTTGGCAACCTACTACTTGGATGATTTTATTAAGTCCATCTGGATATGGTTTTTTTGCGACCCCAGCAATAAACCTAATCTTAGGAAAATTAACCTTAAAATACTTAAGTCTAGCTTCAGTTGGTTTATTTGAGAGGATAAATATTCTCTCTTGGGGAAATTCAGTAACAAAATCCTTAAGCCAAATCATAACCTCAGGATGCATTTCAGACTTGCCATGACTTGCTAAAACACCATCAAAGTCTAATGCTAAATAATTAATTCCTTGTTGCCTTAATAACTTGGTCGATAGGTTTACAATACTATCAATCTGGTATCCTTGTGATAATCGGCAAAGTTTTTTACGATGTTTAAACATCTGTTTCAAGGTATACAATCCACGCTGTAACATAGAGTATTCTTTTTCGAAATTTGTGTTTATAGTATAGCAACAAAATAATTATTTAACATAAAGGAGTATTTTCCTTATGCTAATAAGATTTTTTAAAATTATAGCTATGACACTTTCTGTGCTATTTTCTTCACTAGGAATTTGCTCCCAAACCAGCACTCAAACTTCTAGTTACTATAACAAAGGTGCTACAGTAGCAGCTAAGTTTAAACAACGAACTATAAGTGGTACCAAACAAAAATACTCCTTAACTGAAATTTATAAAGCTCTCAGTGACAAAATCTCAAATAACTCAGAGAACTTAGCTATCAAAGATAGTGATAAAAATAAGATAAGCTTTTGCATGGGATATATTACTGGAGCAAATAGTTTAAAAAAAGGAGAGCTCTTTAGTCCTAAGTCAGAAAATATTCATTATAATCCTCAAACAGTGTTACAAGGAGTATATGATCATTATAATCAGCTTAAGCCTAAATATGAACTTATAGCAAAAGATAGATTAAACCAGCTTCTTAGCACTGATCCAAAGTCTTTACCTCAACAAATTACTAATTCTCAGTTTAGCTATAGCTTAGGCTATAACTTTTTTGAAATTCCAAACAATTCTACAACCTCAAAGATTATTGTTAAACAAGAGTTTATTAAGGGAATGAAAGCAGGTTTAGAAGGAGAGAAATATAAACTTTCAGTAGAGCAAGTTGCTGAGATTAGCTATATCATTGGGACTTTGCTATATAATTCAGAATATAATTTTCTTAAAAAAACTAATGCTAAAAAGCAATTTTTAGCTGGTTTTTATAGTAAGCTAGAAACCAATAAATTTAAGGTAAACTAGCGTCTTTAAGCTTTAATGCTTTTTCATAAACAAAGTTCTTCTTAGCTCGAGTAATTTTTGTAACTAATTTTACAGCTTTATTAAGCGGCATCTCATCAAGCAGATCTTTTAGAAGTTCATCGATGTCTATTTTCAGATTATCACTATCATTTAGATTACTGTCAAAATTACAGTCAATAATTACCACAAATTCGCCTCTAAGAGTATCTTGATTGGCTTGAAAATAATCATAAACCTGTTGCACTGAACCAAAGACGAAGTTCTCAAATTGTTTGGTAAGCTCTTTTGCTACAACAATATTAGTATTAGGCAGAAGCTCTAAAAAATCTTCTAAAAGATAATTTATCCTATGTACTGACTCATATAAGATTACTGTGGTATTTATTTGTTGAAACTCACGAATCTGCTGTTGTCTTTTGTTTTGCTTAGCTGATAAAAAACCTTTAAAAATAAAACTATCCGAAGGCATCCCTGCCGCTGATAAAGCAGTAATTAATGCGCTTACTCCAGGTACTGGCACGACTTTGTAATTTTCTTTACGCAAGTTTGCTACTATCTTATAGCCAGGATCAGAAATCAATGGTGTTCCTGCATCACTTACTAAAGCAATAGTTTTAGCTGCATCGAGAAGTTCTTTAACATATTGTACACGCGACTCTTCATTAAAATCATGGCAAGAAACTAACTTTTGATTATTACGGATATTAAGGTTTGCTAGAAGCTTTGCTGTGACACGGGTATCTTCTGCTAGAATTACATCAGCATTACTTAGAACATTTAGTGCTCGATAAGTGATATCCTCTAAATTACCTATAGGTGTAGCAACAACATAAAGGGTTGCTTTTTCCAAATTATTCACCCAACATCTCCACTAAGTTTGTAATATCTCCGGCACCTTGAACCAATACAACCGTATCATCATTAGCAAGCTCTTCTAAAAAATATATTGCATGATCAAAACTATCAGCAAGTAGATACTGAGATAATCCTTTAGCAATATCTTGACTCTCTGCTCCTTTTATAACTTGCTCACCTGCAGAGTATGTCGGTAATAGAATAAGTTGATCTGCCAGCGCAAGAGCCTTTGGCCAATCTTTTATCAAATCTCTGTTGCGCGTGTATCGATGTGGCTGAAAAACATGAATAATCTTCTTATTTGGATATCTATCTCTAACTGCGCTTAGACTATTAGCAACCTCAACAGGATGATGTCCATAATCATCAATAACTGTCACTTGATATCCCGAAATTATCTTCGTATAGATATCAAATCGTCTTGCTACCCCAGCAACTGTAATTAGTGCATTGTTAATATCTTCATATTTAAACCCTAAATCAAGACAGGCGATAATACAAGCTGTCGCATTTTGGACATTATATCTACCTGGTAGCTGAAGCTTAAAACTTAACTCATCACCTTTATAAATAATTTTAAAATGAGTAATTTCATCAGCAATATGATAATCATATATTTGTACATCAGCATCATTAGAAAAACCATAGGATGTAATATTTTTGTCTGTCAGAGTATATTTAGCTAGTAAATCTCTACAACCTTGATCATCAGCACATAGATAAATACTCTTTACACTTTCTTTACTAATAAAATTTGCAAAGTTTTCAAGTAAGTTTTGATAACTATTTTTATAAGTTGCCATATGATCTAAATCAATATTAGTGACTATAGCAACCTGTGGGCTCAGATAGAGAAATGAAGCATCACTTTCATCAGCTTCGATAACTAATTTATCAGTCCCGTTAACTTGTATATTCGAATCTACATGTTTGACAACACCACCAACAACAAAACTACTATGCTTATCTAACTCACAGAGCAATGTCGCCAAAATACTTGAGGTAGTTGTTTTACCATGTGTACCAGTAACCGCAAGACTATAACTAAAGTCTTTCATTAAAACCGCTAGAAACATCGCTCTTTGCAAGCACTGTATCCCTAAAGTTCGAGCTTGTGATAACAGCGGATGATTATTAAGTATAGCACTTGAATATACAACAATATCATAATTTGCAACATCAACACCACTAGGGCTAGTAAATATTGCTATTCCTAAAGTTTGGAGTTTTGCTGTTAGTTTATTTGGAATACTGTCATAACCAGCAACATCAGCACCAAGCCTTTTAGCTGCAATAGCTAAAGCTGATACTCCTATGCCACCAACTCCAAGAAATAATATTTTTTTATTCAAATTAGCCTTCTGTAGCAAATATAATAATGATGAACTGATATAAATATTTTAGCACAATCCTTATTTTTAATCACAACCCACGCCAATATTTAAATACAGCAATACTTAACTCATTAAGCATACCTTTACCATCTGCTGCTGCTATATTATGAGCTTGACACCATTTTGTAAAAATAGTGCCATCATTAGCATACATTAGATCATATGCAAAAGAATTTTTATTGAAATTACTATCTTTTAAAGGAAGTAACTCACCATAAATACTAGATGATGTTGAATTAATAACTATATCAAAAGAATCACTAATATTGTGAAAATCGATAATTTCAATCTCAGCATGAGCTTTAAAAAGCTCCTTGATAGCTTCTGCTTTTGCTTGTGTCCTATTTGTAATACTAAGAGATAGTGGCGATTCTTTAAGGACTGCTGCAACAACTGCTTTTGCTGCTCCACCAGCGCCGATCACAAGTACTTTTTTACCAGCAAAATCAACATTGTAATTATTTTTGATATCATTAACTATACCAAGCCCATCATAGTTCAAAGCAATCATTTTACGCTCGGCTGTGAATATAACATTGCTAGCTGCTTGAACAGCTCTAGCAGTAATATCAGCATCATCTGATAAAGCATAAACTCTCTCTTTATGAGGTACAGTAATGCTTAAGCCCTTAACTTGAGGATTATCTCTAAATTCTTGAATTCTTGCTTCCAAGTCTTGTGGTGCAACTTCAATAGCTGTAAAAAGCATATCTTGTTTATATTGTTGTGCTAACCTCATTTGAATTGCTGGTGACAAGCTATGCTTCACTGGAAAACCAATCACATGATACAAATCTTTCATAGACTGAACGTTTTAAAGAGTTTATTTTAAGATTATAACATAGTACCAATGATTAGCTTGAATACAAAAGAGAAAATAAATATTATAGAACTACCTAATCAATAATCTAATTAAGAAAATGAAAAAAATATCTATTTTACTTATTTGTAGTTTTTGTTTTGTATCTGGGTTTAGTGATGAAATAACTACAAATAATCTATCAACTCAAAGCAATAGCGGTTCTAGTATAGTAATAAGTACAGCAACTGAAAAAACTAAAATAGTCAAACCAAGTGATCATGCTACGCCAATGGCAATGAATGCAACACCAACTCCTCTAGGTAAAGACATAAGAGAAGATAATATTCCGACTATAGATCAACCAAAACAACATCAACAGTTAGTTGGTTCAGACTCATCAACATGGACACCCGCGTACTTGAAAGTCAAAAAATTTAAAAAATGCTTAAGTACTGAAAATTATAGAGGTTGGCAAGGTTATTGCTTCCCTGCCGAACAACCCAAAGAGTGTCCCGATCAATCATGGGACGAGCTAAGTAAAATGAACCTAATACCATGCACAAACCCAAGTAAATAGTATTTGACTAATTTAGGGCTTTTCTATAGAATATCGAAACTATTTCTGTAATGTATTAAATAAAGATTAGAATTTTAAGAGGAAAATAAAATGAAAAGAACATTCCAACCTTCAAACCTAAAAAGAAAGAGAACTCATGGCTTCCGTGCTCGTATGAAAACTCTAAGTGGTAGAAAAGTTATCAGAAACAGAAGAGCTAAGGGTAGAGCAAAGCTTGCTGCATAATTTTTGCCTAACAAAGCAAAATATACTTGATAAAAGTGAAATCCAACAAGCTTTTGATAGCGTAGAAAGCAAATTAGGTACGCTACACTTCACGTTTCTTTTAGCTAAGAGAAACATAAAAGACCCTGGCTTGTGTGTGATCTTAACAAAGAAAAACATAAAAAAAGCTACCAAAAGAAATCTTTGTAGAAGAATAGTTAAAGAATCATTTCGTTTACACAAGGATCTCTTAGATCACAAAAGCTTGATAGTGCTAAGTAAGAAAACAGCAGCACAAGCTACTAAGGAAGAGTTGTGGCAATCTATAACAGAGTTCGAATATTTTTTAAAAGAATTACACTAGTTCCTTTTGTGATGCTAATCAACCTCTATCGCTACTGTATCAGTCCTTTTATACCTGCTAGATGTAGATATTATCCAACTTGTTCAGAATATGCTCTAGAAGCTCTGAAAACTCATGGTATACTAAAGGGATTGTACTTAACTACACGTAGGCTCTTGAGGTGTCATCCACTCTCAAAAAGAGTCTACTATGACCCGGTTCCTTGTAAAAATAAAAAAGGTTAAAATAAACAATGAAAGCTAATCATATAAGAATATTACTATTAGTCACAATAGCAATAATGTTTATCTCATTGATGGGAAAATGGGAGCAAACATTCCCTGCTGACAATACTAAACAGCAAACATCAGAAACACAAAATAATAGTCATTACGACAATGCAGATGCAACCACAAATACCAATATAACTGCAACTGATGCAAAAAGTTCTTTAGCTAAAGAGACTAATTTTTCTAAATATGATAATGCTAAAAGTATCACAATTAATACTGGCGTTTTCAAAGATCTAAAAGTCAGTCTAGTAGATGGTGCAATTATATCGGCGTCTTTAAAAGACTATACTATTAGTCTTGATGATAAGACTCCAATGAGTCTACTTACAGATAAATCAGGTTCTGAATACATTGCTAAGAGCACGATAGTCGTAAATAAGCAGCCTATTAGCATCAATTTTGAAAGCCAAGGCATCAAAACAGAAAATGGTAAGCAAATCCTAACTCTAACTGCTAATACTGATGGCTTACAAATAATTAGAACATATACTTTTGATGATACTAAGTATAATATAACAGTGTCACAAAGTATAAAAAATACAACATCCGCACCAGTTAATCTAATCGTTGATGATTCATTTGCTAGAGATTTTGATCCTGCTGGTGATAGCTTTAGCTTATTAAACGCTCATAGCTATACTTTTACAGGTGTCGCATACTCTACAGCTAAAGATAGCTTTAGAAAAGAATCCTTTAAAGATATCTCAAAAACCAATGGTCAGCCAACAGTAATAAATAGTGATGGTCAAGGTTGGGTTGCATTTTTACAGCATTACTTTGTAAGCGCATGGATACCACAATCTACCAATGCAAAAATTTATTATAAAAACCTAAATGGCGATGTATTTGAAGCTGGGGCATTTACGGGTGTGACAATAGCACCAAACCAGTCAGAAAATATTTCTTCTATTTTATATACTGGTCCAATAATAAAGGCTAACCTAGTAGACTTAGCGCCAAATCTAGAAAAAACTCTTGACTATGGAATGTTGTCTTTCTTCTCAGAAATAATTTTTTGGGTTATGAATCATATACATTCTCTAGTTGGTAACTGGGGCTTAGCAATTATTTTAGTAACGTGTTTGATTAAGCTTATTTTCTACCCTCTTTCTGCGAAGAGCTACCGCTCTATGGCAAAGATGAGAATGCTACAGCCTAGAATTAAGCGTCTGCAAGAAACATACAAAGATGATCGCCAAGCTCTTGGTAAGAAAATGATGGAGTTGTATAAAGAAGAGAAGGTAAATCCGCTTAGTGGCTGTTTACCTATGCTTATACAGATCCCAATTTTCATCTCATTATACTGGGTACTACTTGAGTCTGTAGAACTAAGACAAGCGCCTTTTATATTCTGGATTCATGATCTATCAATGAAAGATCCATACTTTGTACTTCCAGTACTAATGGGGCTGTCGATGTTTTTACAACAAAAACTATCACCAGCTCCTGCTGATCCTATGCAAGCAAAGGTAATGATGTTCTTACCAGTAATATTTACCTTCCTATTTGCATCGTTCCCATCTGGTCTAGTATTATATTGGCTGACGAACAACCTAATCAGTATTTCACAACAGTGGATTATTACAAGACACTATCAAGCTACTCATAAAAAATAAACATACATGAATAAATCTCTACTTAAACCAAAATATTGGGGTGTATGGATTATAATTTGGATCGCCAAGATTCTAGTAAATATACTTCCATACAAAATATTAATGCGTCTTGCAATAGGTATTGGTTTTCTAGCAAAACCTCTACTAAAAAAACGGCAACAAATAGCAATTACTAATCTTAAGATTGCTTTCCCTGAAAAATCAGATCAAGAAATAAAAAAACTAGCTGATGCAAGTTATAAATCAGCTAGCATGGCAGGTTTTGAAAGTCTAATCGCTTGGTTTATGACTAAAAAGAACTTTAACAAAATTCCCTTTGATAACGACCTAAAATCATTTGATAAAATTCATTATGATAAAGATAAAACTCTGCTGGTACTAGGTTTTCACTTTCATTGCCTTGAGATAGCTGGTCGCTATATTGGTGAGAACTATAGTCCGTTTACAGTGATGTATCAATACCATAATAACCCTCTGATGGAATATATCATTACCTCATCACGCAAAAAGTATGTGATTGAATGCTTCCAAAGAAAAAATATCATCGCAGTTATCAAAAGTTTAAAAAGAAAAGTCTCTATGTGGTACGCTCCAGATCAAGATTTTAAGGAACATGTAGTTTTTGCGCCATTTTTTGGCAAACTTTGTACTACCCTAACTGTAACACCATGGTTAGCAGAAAAAACAAATGCTACTGTGATCCCAGCTTACTATATCAGAAAGCCCGACCTTTCTGGATATCGTATTATAACTGGAGAGCCAATAACATTTAGTGGTAATGATCTAGAAGATGCGAAACTAACAAATAGAATCCTTGAAGAAATAATTAAAAAACACCCTGAACAATACTTATGGCAACATCGCCGCTATAAAACAAGACCACCAGGTGAAGAAAAAATTTATTAGTATTTATGATTACTAAAGTATATGTTAGAATGTCAATAGCGTTTTAATGTTAAGAAGCAAATGAATAATAACAAGTTTAGTCCTAAAAATTGGGGGATTTGGATTGTCGTTGGTATAATGAACTGCGGCTCAAAATTACCTTTATTTACTCATAAATATATAGTGTCAACTATTGGATTTATTATTAAACCTTTTTTAAAAAGTCGTAATGATATTGCTCGTGAGAACCTTAAAATAGCTTTTCCTGAAAAATCTAACAAAGAAATAAAAAAACTAGTCAAAAAAAGCTATTATTCAATGGTACTGTCTGGTGCTGAAACAACGGCGGCATGGTTTCTTTCTAAAAAAAGGTTCAATAAAATAGAGTTTGAATGGGAAGAAGGCTCTAGGGAAAGATTCGAAAAATATCACAATGATCCTGAAAAAAAACTAATTATTTTAGGTTTTCATTTTCATTGTATCGAGATAATCGGTAGATATATGGGGCAAGAGTTTTCTCCTTTTACAGTAATGTACCAAAAAAATGGTAACGATCTTATAGAAGAACTAATTAAACAGTATCGCGAAAAAAGCCTGTATAAGTGCCTTGATAGTAAAAACTTTGTTTCTGTGATTAAAAGTTTAAAAAAAGGCTATACAATGTGGTATGCTCCTGATCAAGACTTTGGTTTAGAAAGCACAGGATTAGAGAATTCGATATTTGCTCCTTTCTTTGGTAAATTATGCTCAACTTTAACTGTAACTCCTTGGCTTGCACAAAAAACAGGCGCTGTTGTAATTCCAGCATACTATGTTAGAGAAAAATGTCTTAAAAAATACAAAATAGTAACTGGAGAGCCTTTCGAGTTTACAGGTGACTCTTATAAAGATGCTGAAATGACAAATAAATTCCTAGAAGATGCGGTAAGAAAATATCCGGAACAATACCTATGGCAACATCGTCGCTACAGAACTAGACCAAACGGCGAACCACAAATATATTAGGGCTTTTATCAGATGTTAGATAAAAAGGGCTTTTCTTTAGTTGAGTTAATGGTGGTAATAGCAATTATAGCTATTCTTGCATCTATAGGTATACCTATGTATAACAATTACATACTTAGAAATCATCGTAGCGAAGCAACATCTGAACTGCTATCAGCTGCTAGTGCCGCTGATAATTTTGAGATCCGTTTTGGCTCATTTCCTTCTGGTAGCGATATAAATAGTTTCTATCATGAAAATACTCAAAATAACTACTACCATCTATCATACTGTTCGGGTGATTCTGAGTGTTTAGGCGTAAGCTATGTAATAACCGCGGTAGCACAAGGTTCACAAACAGCTGATACTCCATGTAGAAATATAGAGATTGAGGTTAATGGTGGTATAGTAAATAAAACCCCTACTGAATGTTGGAATTAAATTTATTATTAAAAAACACGTTGAGGATTATTAAAAATGGCTAGTTATAGTACTAATGAGTTTAAAGGTGGCTTAAAAATTTTGATTGATGGTAACCCTATGGTTATTGTTGAGAATGAGTTTGTCAAACCTGGTAAAGGTCAAGCCTTTAATAGAGTTAAGCTAAAAAACTTACTTAATGATAGAGTAGTTGAAAAAACTTTTAAATCTGGTGAATCTGTAGAGGCTGCAGATGTAGAAGAACTAACAACTGTATATTCATATTTTGATGGCGATAGCTATGTATTTATGCATCCTGAGACATTTGAACAATACATGGTTTCTGAAGAAGCTCTTGGTGAGACAAAAAAATGGCTTAAGGATCAGGATGAATACCAAGTAATTCTTTTTAATGGTCAACCTATTTCTATTATTGCACCAAACTTCGTAAATCTTGAGATTGTCGAAACAGATCCTGGTTTAAAAGGTGATACAGCTGGTACAGGTGGTAAACCTGCAACATTATCAACTGGTGCAGTTGTTAGAGTTCCTCTTTTTGTACAAACTGGTGAGATTATAAAAGTTGATACTAGAACTTCAACTTATGTATCTAGAGTAAAGGACTAAGCATGCAATCAGCAGATAATCTAATCTGGATTGATCTTGAAATGACAGGTCTTGATGTTGATAACTGCAGAATTATCGAAATAGCTGCAATTATTACTGATAAAGATCTAAATATAATCGCTGAAGCAGAGCCAATTGCAATCTATCAGCCTGATGAGGTTTTAGCTACTATGAATGAGTGGTGTATAAAAACTCATGCTGAAACAGGACTTACACAAAGAGTCAAAGCTAGTACAATCTCTACAGAAGCCGCCGAACAACAAATTTTAGAATTTATAAGAGAGTTTGTACCATACCAAAGCTCTCCTTTATGCGGCAATTCAATTTGGCAAGATAGAAGATTCCTTGCAAAGTATATGCCAAAAATAGATGACTATTGTCACTACAGAATGCTAGATGTCACTACTCTAAAACTGCTTAATCAGTATTGGGGCGATAGCAAAGGCTTTGAGAAAAAAAATACTCACAAAGCCTTAGATGATATTCGTGAATCAATTGCCGAACTAAAATTTTATCGACAAAAACTTTTATCAATTTAAAATAATTACGACAAATGAAAAAATACTAATTTTAATGATTGTTAGCTTATTGGTAGCTAGCTGTACAATTCACCCTCTTGGGATATCTGATGAAACGTGGCAAAAAATGACTCCTCAAAAACAAGCCGATATTGATGCTAAACAAAGGGCCCAAGAGTTAGCTTATAAACAACAACAGGAACAACAAATAGCTGACATAAAAGCCAATCCAAGATATGGTGAATATATTCAATGTGTAATTGACAATGGTAAGTATCAAGCATTTATTAATGATTGGAATAATGATATCCAAGCATTTAGTTTTGATGCGATAAAAGATAAAACTACAACTGCTACATTAACCTACTATCGCAATAATGATAAATTCTTTAAAAATAACCAAAAGCTCTATATTTCATTTACAGGAACTCAAATCAAAGTATGTAAGGCTGAAAACTCTTTTTCAGATGATTGCTCAGTAATAACAGCAACTTTGCCACAATATCAAAAAGGTATTAAGGTAAGGATATCTTCAGGAATAATAAAAGCTTATGCTCAATGTGATATGATTTATAATCATAATAATACCGATAGCACAGGTAATTCAAATATAATAATAAATATTTGATAATAATTATCATTATTACATCTACCAATTAATAATCATTTTGATATAATATCCCCACTTTCTTTAGAGAATCTACAGTATAAATCCCTGAGAATTGATTATGAAATATGCTTTAGTTGGCAATCCAAACTGCGGTAAAACAACAATCTTTAATGCTTTAACAGGACTTAACCAAAAAGTTGGTAACTGGTCTGGAGTTACAGTTGATAAAAAAACTGGTTTTTTTAATTCAAAAGATAAAAAAGTTGAAGTTGTTGATATTCCAGGAATTTATTCATTATCAGTATCTGATGCAAATTCTATTGATGAACAAATAGCTTACTCTTTCATAGTTAAAGAGAAACCTAATGCTATTATCAATGTTCTAGATGCTTCTAATTTAAATAGAAGTCTTTATCTAACTATGCAACTTATTGAGCTTGGACTACCAGTTATATTAGCGGTTAATATGATTGATGTTGCCAATAAAAAAGGACTTATTATTCACTATGATAGATTAGAGAAAGCATTAGGCTGTAAAGTATTACCAGTCGTTGCAGCGAAAGGTATTGGTATTAAAGAGTTAAAAGAAACGCTAGCAGATCATCAAAAGATCTCTAGTTTTAACTTAAAAAGTTACTATCCAAGGATAGTCTCTGAGTTAGCACAACAAATAACCACACAGAGAAATGATGATATTGGTAGTCTGTGGCTTGCTACTGAATTAATTGATGGTAGAGAGCTACAACTCTCACAAGAGATCACAGCTAGCCAACTAGATAACCTAAAGTCTCTTTTACAATCAAACTCTGACATTGATGTTGCTAAAGTCAGGTATAATGCTGTCGCTGAAATTGTGGCTAGTATTACTGAAAATAAAAAAGTCTCTCGCTTTAACTTTACTAAAGCACTCGATGCACTTTGCATGAACAAATATTTAGGTGTGCCAATATTTTTATTGATGATGTATCTGATGTTTTTATTTTCAATTACATTAGGTGGGGCAATACAACCAATGTTTGATGATTTATCTCATGCAATTTTTGTTGATGGCTTAGCATATTACTCAAACATGCTTGGTCTACCGACGCCTATTACAGGTATTCTTGCAAATGGTTTAGGTACAGGTATCAATACCGTACTAGGATTTATTCCTCAGATTGGTTTTTTATTTATATTTTTGTCAATACTCGAAGACTCTGGCTATATGTCTCGAGCTGCTTTTGTTATGGATAGATTTATGCAATCTATTGGTTTATCCGGCAAAGCTTTTGTGCCGTTAATTGTTGGTTTTGGTTGCAATGTTGCTTCAATCATGGCTGCTAGGACTTTAGAAACACGTAAAGATCGCTTGATGACTTTGATGATGTCGCCATTTATGTCTTGTGGTGCTAGGCTTGCGATATTTTCGGTATTTGCTAGTGCATTTTTTCCTCATAATGGTGCTACTGTAATATTCTTGCTATATTTAGCTGGTATAGTTGGAGCTATAATTACGGGCTATATCATCAAATTCACATTTTTAAAGGGTGGTACTGCTCCATTTATTTTGGATATCCCAAACTATCATACACCGTCATTTAAAACAGTGATGATCTATAGCTGGAATAGACTAAAATCCTTCTTAATTAGGGCAGGTAAAGTTATTGTTCCTGTAGCTATAATTGTTGGTAGTCTAAATAGTATATATATTGGTAATAAAACCACAGCACTTGAATATGCCGGTAAAAAAATTACACCAATTCTAAATCCTATGGGCATAAATGATGATAACTGGCCAGCAACTGTTGGTCTAATAACTGGTACACTTGCTAAAGAAGTTGTGGTTGGAACATTAAATACTATTTATACTCAAGGTGAAGACAATGTCATTCCTGATAAGTTTAGTCTAATAGATAGTATCAAAGAATCGTGGAATACAACTATTGATAATATCAAAGGTATAGATCTAGCAACTCTTATGAATCCAATAGAAGCCAGTAAAGCTGATGCTAATATGGATAATGGTGCGATGGGAAATATGGTAACAAAATTCGGTTCATTATCGGCTGCTTTTGCTTATCTACTCTTCGTATTGCTATATATACCTTGTATTTCCGTTGTTGGTGCAATGGTAAGAGAATCTACACGTGGCTGGGCAATTTTATCAGTACTTTGGAGCGTCTCTATCGCATATGTAGCTGCTGTTGTTGTTTATCAATTACTCAATATTGCTGAGCATCCTAGTAGTGCTATCATTTGTATTGTTATAGCTATGGCATACATCATTGGGATAGTTTTTTTGATGAAATATTTATCAACAAAAATAAATTTCGTGGCAAATCTTACCGGTTGCTCTAGTTGTAGTAGTAAGAAATGCTCTTAAAATTCCAATTTAAAATATACTGTCTAAAAATAGACCTTTAAAAAATTTAAAAAAATTAGAATTATAATAAGCTTAAAGTTTTATTATTCTTAAATATACAAATTCCACTCTTACAGATTATGAATAGCTAGAAATATTTGGTGTAAAAATTATAAGATTTATTTATGTCATTGGTACAATAACGTATTACAATAATTAATTTTAGCTATTTTAAAATGAGAATACTATTTTTATTAATCATCTTGAGCTTATACTCTTTATCAAGCTACGGATCTATAATTGATAAACCCAACGCTACCTTAGCTATTGGAGATGTCGTAATAAAAGCGAATCAGGCGATAATATATAAGAATGATAAGGGTATATTAACCGCTATATTTCCTGAAAATGATGATTCTATGGAATTTAAGTCTGATAAAACTTTTAGCTTATCCCAGTCACAGATCAATAATATTATCGAATCTAAAGCTGATAATGTTTTAGCAAGTCTAAAAAAGCAGTAAATATAACTGAATATTATTCACTCAATAAATATTTAACCAATATGGAAAGTTATAAAAATCACATATATTTAAATACTAACTCTATAAATTATTTTATAAAGTCAAAAAAAGATCTCTTTAAAATATATCAAACACTTAATAAATGAAGAAAGCTTTTATATTAAAGCATTATTCTCAGTCTATTTTATAATAGAAATAATAAAATAAAACTCTTTAATATATCTATTAAAATGTGATAGGATAAGACTTAAGTATGCTTGAGAGTGTACTGTTTTCAAATTAATTTATAAAAAACTTGAGAGGAGTTTTTATGTCGAAGTTTGTCTATGCCTTTAGCGAAGGTAATAAGTCTATGCGTGATTTACTAGGTGGAAAAGGTGCAAATCTTAGTGAAATGCTAAATAGTGGTCTACCTGTACCAGATGGATTTACCGTAACTACAGAAGCATGTCTTAAGTATTATGATGATCGCCAAAAGTTAAGTAATGAAGTTAAAGAACAAATATTTGCGCATATAAAAGATTTAGAGAAAAGAACTGGTAAGACTTTTGGTGGTGGCAATAATCCTCTACTAGTATCAGTACGCTCTGGTGCAAGAGTTTCTATGCCTGGGATGATGGATACTGTCCTTAATTTAGGACTAAATGATACTGTTGCTAAAGCTATGGTAGCAAAGACAAACAATGAGCAATTTGTTTATGATAGCTATAGAAGATTCATAATGATGTTTGCAGATGTTGTTATGGATTGTGAGAAGAAACCTTTTGATAAAGTTCTAGAAGATAAAAAAGCTAAAAGAAAGGTGAAAAATGATTGTGATTTACCAGCTCAAGATTATAAAGATATAGTTACAGAATATAAGAAAATTTATAAAGATTTAGTCGGTAAAGACTTCCCTACTGATCCAATTGAGCAACTTCTGGCTGCTGTAGAAGCTGTTTTTAAATCATGGAATGCTGAAAGAGCCATCATCTATAGAGAGATTAATAATATCTCAAATAACTGGGGTACAGCAGTTAACGTCCAAGAAATGGTATATGGAAACTCTGGTAATAATTCTGGTACAGGAGTAGCATTTACTAGAAACCCATCTACTGGTGAAAATGAGCTTTTTGGTGAATATCTAATTAATGCGCAGGGAGAAGATGTTGTAGCTGGTATCAGAACCCCAGCGCATATCTCAACCTTAAAAGATAAAATGCCAGAAGTTTTTAACGACTTTGTGAAAATTGCTAAAAATTTAGAAAAAGTTTACAAAGACATGCAAGATATGGAGTTTACTATCGAGGATGGTAAACTTTTCATGCTACAAACAAGAAATGGTAAAAGAACTGCAAAAGCAGCTTTGAAAATAGCTGTTGATATGGCTAAAGAAGGGCTAATCACAAATGAAGAAGCGGTGATGATGGTTGAGCCTCATTTATTAGAGCAATTACTACACCCTAAATTTGATGAGAAAGCTCTAGCTTCTAAGCGTCCTCTTGGTTCTGCTTTAGGTGCTTCACCAGGCGCTGCCAGTGGTAGAATATACTTTGATGTTGAATCACTACTTGCAGCAAAAGCACGTGGCGAAGAGAAAACTATCTTGGTTAGAATCGAAACTTCTCCTGAAGATATAGCAGGTATGAATGCTTGTAATGGTATTTTAACTCTACGTGGTGGTATGACATCTCATGCTGCTGTTGTTGCTCGCGGTATGGGCAAATGCTGTGTATCTGGGTTAGAATCAGCAAGAATTGATGAAGAAAAGAAGACTATAACATTTGAAAGAGGTCAAGTATTTACAGAAGGTGACTATTTATCTCTTGATGGAACAAAAGGTAGTGTCTATAGAGGTATTATTAAGACTGTTGATCCTGAAGTTACTAAAGATTTCGAAGAGTTTATGAAGTTCGTTGATAGCGTACGTAAACTTCGTGTTAGATGTAATGCTGATACTTTTAAAGATGCGTCTATAGCAAGAGCATTTGGTGCTGAAGGTATTGGTCTATGTCGAACAGAGCATATGTTCTTTGAAGAGGATCGTATCTCTTATGTTAGACAAATGATCTTGGCTAAAGATAAAAAAGAAAGACAAAGAGCTCTAGATAAGCTACTTCCAGTACAGCAACAAGATTTTGAAGAGCTATTTGAAGCTATGGATAACCTAGCTGTAACAATCCGATTTATAGACCCTCCTTTACATGAGTTTTTGCCTCACGAGATAGATGAGATTGATGACTTAGCTCGTGAGTTTAATATTAGCTATAGTGAACTAGAAGCACGTATAGAAGCACTTAGCGAAGTAAACCCTATGATGGGTCATAGAGGTTGTAGACTTGCTGTAACGTATCCTGAAATCATTGAGATGCAAACTAAAGCTATAATCTATGCTGCAATATCAAGTAAACGTATGGGTATAGAAGTTAAGCCAGAGCTTATGATTCCTCTAGTTAGTACTCTTGGTGAGTTTAAGCTCTTAAGTGGTATTGTCAGAGAAGTTGCTGATACTATCCTAAAGCGTGAAAAAATTGATATTGATTACAAAGTTGGTGTAATGCTTGAAACTCCACGTGGTGCTATAGGTGCTGGTATGCTTGCTGAAGCTGGTAGCGAGTTTTTCTCATTCGGTACAAATGATCTAACCCAAATGACTTTTGGATTTAGTAGAGATGATGCTAATAAATTTATTAAAGATTATCTTGAGAAAGGTATACTAAGCTTTGATCCATTTGCTAGACTAGATCCTAAAGGTGTTGGTAAGCTGATGCAAATAGCTAAAGAAGGTGTTAAAGCTGTAAACCCTAATGCTAAAATGGGAATATGTGGTGAACATGGTGGTGAACCATATTCTGTTGGTTTCTGTCATGATTTAGATCTTGACTATGTATCTTGCTCTCCTTTTAGAGTTCCTATAGCAAGGTTATCTGCAGCTCAAGCAAAAATATACGCCGATCGTAGATGATCACTTTTATTCATAAATTTTTTCATTTTCAAAAAAAATCATTAATTAAGCTATAATCTAGGTTTACACTAAAATATTATATAGCTACAATAACTATATCGAGTTTTAAATAGCGATGTTATATATATAAAATATCGTTTAATCACAAAGCTAAGGGAAAATGAATAAAAAAGTAGATTCATGTATACAGATACGAAGACATCGGGAATATAATTTCTCTGCTGTCAAAGCATTTAGTGGTGGCAATATAGCCACTGCTATGTTTAACCAAAAAATCAAATCTCTAAGTAATTCTTCTCAAGCACTCCTCTCCCTCAGCACAAAACTCCTCTGTCTATAACTAAAGACATTGTTATATAAAAAAATACTTACAAATAATTACAAATATCGAGGGTCAATATGATAGATAAAATTTGGAAAAATGGCGAAATTATCTCCTATGAAGAGGCAAAAGTTGGTATAAATACTCATTCTTTACACTATGGTTCATCTGTATTTGAAGGTATTCGAGCTTATGATACGCCTAATGGAGTTGGTATCCTAAAACTAAGAGAACATATGCAAAGATTTATGTACTCAATGAATGTCTTAGGTATGCCATGCAAATATACTCTTGATGAGCTATGTCAAGCTGTATTAGATACTGTCAAAGCTAGTGGTAAAAAATCTTGCTATATAAGACCTTTAGCATATTTTGCTGAAGGAGGAGTTAATGTTTTACCAGCGAAAGATCATCCTGTTGATATAACTATTTATTGTATAGATATGGGTAAATATATGGCTGCAGATAAAGTAGATATCAAAGTCAGTAAATATATCAGAATTCATCCGCGCTCAACTGTATGTGATGCAAAAATTGGCGGTCATTATGTAAATAGTTTGTTAGCAACTAGAGAAACATTAGATACACATTATCATGAATCTCTACTTCTTGATGCTGATGGATTTGTAGCTGAAGGTGCGGCAATGAATGTCTTTTTTGTAAAAGATAGCGAAGTTATAACAACTCCTTTAGGAACTATACTAGATGGTATAACTCGCAAAATTGTAATCCAAATTGCTAAAGACTTAGGATATAAAGTTACAGAACGCTTATTTAAAGTTGACGAACTAATAAATGCTGATGAAGCATTTTTTTGTGGAACAGCTGCGGAGATAACACCAGTAGCTAGCATTGATGATAATAAATTAAAGCGTTCTGACTATACGATAACTAATCAAATAAAAGAAGTATTTGAACAGTTAAAGCAAGGATTGGTTTATAAGGAAGCTCTAACTTACATATAAGGAGTCCAGTATGGATAAGCAAAAAATTTATATTTTTGATACAACTCTTAGAGATGGACAACAATCTCCTGGAGCTGGGATGTCTTTTGAAGATAATATTACATATGCAGATCTTGCAGATAAGCTAAATATCGATATATTAGAAGCAGGTTTTCCTTCAGCAAGTAATACAGATTTTGAAATAGTAAATACTATCTCAAAAAGGATGGCTGAGAAAAACTCTAATATGGTTATTGCTGGATTATGCCAGTTAAGAAAGAACCAAGTTGAAATCACTATGGATGCTTTACGTCCTTCTTTAGCAATAGGTAAAGCTAGAATACATATGTATTTACCTGTAGATCCAAACCTAGCTCAAGCTAGCCTTGGTAGCAAAAATGATAACGAGCAGAATATTGCAAATGTTTATGAGTTAGTTAAGTTAGCTAGTGATCAAGGTTTTGAAGTTGAGTTTAGTGCCGAAGGATACTCAAGACTAGGTGATACTTTTGACTATGTTACTGATGTTTTTAGGGCTGCTGTATCTGCTGGTGCTAAAGTTATTAACTGCCCTGATACTATTGGTGGTGCATGTGAGCGTGAAAATGATAACTATTTTGTCAAAAATATGACTAAACATGCAGAAATCATCAAAAAAGAGTTTCCTAATAAGAATATAATTTGGTCAGCTCATTGCCATAATGATTTAGGCTTAGCTTTAGAAAACTCTATGAACGCAGTATTTGATGGCCCAGCAAGACAAGTAGAGGGGTGTATCAATGGAGTTGGTGAGAGAGCTGGTAACGCCTCTTTAGAGCAGTGTGTGATGTTTATAAATCTTTTTGGTAAGCAAAAAGACTGTCATTACTACAATGACATTAATATTGCACATTTTAAAACTATTTCAGATTTTATTGGCAAAAGAATGTTATCAAGACAACCTCATCACCCTATTACTGGACTGAACTCAGCAAGACATACTTCTGGTGGACATACAAATGCGATATTAAAAAATCCTCTTGCATATCAGCCATTCCACCCAGAATCTGTTGGTAATGAAATTAGCTTTATTTTTGGTCCACTATCTGGCGGTAACCATGCTAAAAAAATTATTGAAGAAAATGGTTATATTTGTGATGATAAAGAAAAAGCAGCTATAGCTCAGCAAATAAAAGATATTTATCATGAGCGTAGAAAAGGTATCACCGATGAAGAGCTAATACAGGCTTATAAACGGATTAAATCACCTATTGATGTTTCAGCTATAGATTATGGTAAATCTAATGGTGAAACCTATGTTGAGCTTAAAGGAAGATTCTTTGGTAATACCGACTACAGAATTACAGATCGTGGCGAAAATTCTGCTCTATCGGCTTTACTAAAAGGTATCCAAGAGTATATCCCTGATGTAAATATTTCAGATTACTTCTCTAGATCACTAAAAGATGCTGGAATTAATTCTAAATCTGAAACAACAATCATAATTAAAACTGGCGATAATAGCCATGCTGTTGAAGGTGTTGCTATAGATCAAGATATTGAAATATCTTCGCTTAAAGCATTAATAGTAGCAACTAACAAACTATATATAGAAACAAACTATAGGAAATAAAATGGCAAAAAATATTATTGATAAAATCTGGGATGCTCATGTTGTAAAACAAATACCTGATTTTCCAGATATTTTGTATATAGATAGAATGCTAATGCATGAGGTAACTTCAGCACAAGCTTTCGATAAAATTAGAGAGTTAAATATCCCTATAAATAATCCAAAATCAATAATTGCAACTGTAGATCACAGTATCTCAACATCACCTATCAATCGTCTAGAAATGAAGGATAAAGTTGCCCAAGCTCAAGTAGAAAAGCTACGTAGCAATGTTAAAGAGTTTGGAATTGATTTTTATGATTTTGAAAGCCAACACCAAGGGATTGTCCATGTGATAGGTCCAGAGCTTGGCTTCACACTACCTGCTTCAACTCTTGTATGTGGAGATTCTCATACATCTACGCATGGTGCCTTTGGAGCTTTAGCATTCGGTGTCGGAACATCTGAAGTTGGTCATGTACTTGCGACTAACTGTATTTTGCAATACAGACCAAAGACAATGAAAGTAGAATTTGTTGGTAAGCCTTCAAAATCAGCTACCGCTAAAGATATTATCATGAAGCTAATCGCTAATATTGGTATTGGTGGTGCTGGAGGCTATGTCATCGAATATGTTGGTCAAGCGATCAAAGATATGACCATGGAAGAGCGTATGACGCTATGTAATATGTCGATAGAATCTGGTGCAAGAGCTGGTTTGGTTTCTCCTGATGAGAAAACTTTTAGCTATCTAAAAGGTAAAAAATATGTGCCTCAAGGTAATGATTTTGACAAGTCTGTAGAATATTGGAATAGCTTCATCAGTGATGAAAATGCTCACTATGACAAAACTATCAAAGTCGACATTGAAGGACTTGAGCCAATGGTTACATGGGGAATAAACCCTCAACATGCTATCAGTATCTCAGCTAAGATTCCAAGCTTGAAAGATATTCCAGCTCATCAACATAAACTAGCTCAACAAGCTTATGATTATACTAAATTTAATGCTGATGAAGATATCCTAGGTAAGGAAATTCAATGGGCATTTGTTGGTAGTTGTACTAACGGTCGTATTGAAGATATGCGCGCTGTAGCTAATATTTTAAAAGGCAGAAAAGTCGCTAAAAATGTCACTATGTATATAGTGCCTGGCTCTGAGCAAGTGCGAAACATAGCAATATTAGAAGGGTTAGATAAGATCTTTGCTGATGCTGGTGCTGAATTTAGAATGCCTGGTTGCTCAATGTGCTTAGCAATGAATGATGATAAAGTTCCAGAAGGTCAAAGATGTATTAGTACTTCAAATAGAAACTTCATCGGTCGTCAAGGTAAAGGAAGTATAACCCATCTTGCTTCACCACAAACAGTTGCTGCGAGTGCTGTTATGGGTAAGATTTGTAGTGTTGATAAATTAGACAAGGAGCTATAAGAATGCAAGCTTTTAAAAAACTAACATCTAGCGCAATTCCTTTATGGCTAAGTGATATTGATACAGATATGATTATTCCTGCTAACTTTCTAACTCAAACAACAAAAGATGGTTATGGTAAAAGTTTATTCCATAACTTAAAGGAAAAAGATAGTAGCTTTGTTTTTAATAACCCTAACTATTCTAATTCTGAAATATTGATTGCTGGAGATAATTTTGGCTGTGGTTCATCAAGAGAGCATGCTGTTTGGGCGTTAACTCAAGCAGGTATCAAAGTTATAATTGCGCCATCATTTTCTGACATATTCTTCAATAATGCTGCTAAAAATGGATTATTGTTAATCTCTTTAGACAAAGATACTGTCAAAGAATTATGTGATAAAGCAGAAGATCCAAAATTTAGTATGACTGTTGATCTACAAGAGCAGATAGTTAGTGCTAATGGCAATACTTATAACTTTGAGTATGACCCTTTCCGTAAAGATTGCCTTATCAGAGGACTTGATGATATGACTTATCTTATTGAGCATCTAGATATAATCAAAAGATTTGAACAATCACAAAGAGGCTAAAATGGAAAAAAATATTGCTATATTAGCAGGTGATGGAATCGGACCTGAAGTAATGGAATCAGCAATCAAAGTTCTTGATGCTATCGCTAAAAAATATAATCATAAATTTAACTATATAGAAGCTCTAGTTGGTGGCGCAGCTTATGATAAATATAAGAGTCACTGTCCAGAAGAAACATTAGAGATATGTAAAAACTCTGACGCAATACTTTTTGGCTCTGTTGGTGGACCTGTTGAAGCTCAAAATGAAGAAAAATGGCAAGGCTGTGAAGCTAATAGCATTCTAGCCCTTAGAAAACATTTTAGATTTAATATAAACATTCGTCCTAGCAAAATTTTTCCAGCTCTTAGAGAAGCCTGCCCACTAAAACATAGTCGTATTGCAAATGGTGCAGATATTGAAATCTTTAGAGAACTATCTAGAGATATCTACTTTGGTGAACATAGAACTTTTACAGATGAAAATGGCGTAAGATGTGCAACTGATATTGCTGAGTATGATGAACATACAATTAGAAATATTGTCGCACAAGCATTTGAAAGAGCTACTCAACGCTCAAATAGACTTACATCCGTTGATAAAGCAAATGTCCTAGATACATCAAGACTATGGAGAAATATTGTCAATGAAGTAGCTAAAGATTATCCAAGTGTAAAAGTTAATCATATGTATGTTGATAATTGTGCGATGCAAATGGTGCTTAACCCTAGTCAGTTTGATGTGATGGTTACTGGTAATCTTTTTGGTGATATTATTTCTGATTTAGCATCTGTATTACCTGGATCAATTGGTCTGGTACCATCTATAAGCTTAAACAAAGATGGGTTTGGTCTATATGAGCCTTCTGGTGGTTCTGCTTATGATATCAAAGGTCATGGCAAAGCAAATCCAATCGCACAGATTTTATCTGCATCATTGATGCTTTCTTATTCATTTGGCTTAGTCTCAGAAGCTGAAGATATTGCAAATGCAATTAATCTAACTCTTGAAGATGGTTTTAGAACTCAAGATATATACACTCAAGGAACTAAACTCGCTTCTACTAAAGAATTTACTAATCAAATTATAAAAAAAATATAGCTAAGATAATCTAAAAATTGACTCTAATCATTTAGTCACATAAACTTTGATTATATCCTTTTAGTTTTAAAACAATGCTCATACAAAAACTTAATAATAGTTGTTTTGCTATCAATATTAAAAATAACTCTGTAATCTCTTTTGACTATAACTCTGTCAATCAGGGTCAATTTAGACTAAAACATAATGGGAATATTGTTGAATGTGTCGCGATAATACCGACAAATCTAAAATCAAAATATTACCATGTTGAATGGTCATTAGTAGCTGATCAAGAATATATTTTCGAAATAGTTGGCGATATACAAAACTTGAATATTCAAAATGGTTGGATATATGATGATTCTTTGCTTGAGCAAGGAGGTATCTGCTTTAGTCTAAAACATGGTAAATGGCAATCATATCATTCTCATGATAATTCGAATATAAGAAATACTGAGCGTCTACAGTATCACTTCACTGCGAAAGAAGCATGGTTAAATGATCCAAATGGTTTAGTTTACTTTAAAGGTAAATATCATATGTTTTACCAACACTATCCTTATGGTAAGCATACACCGATGCTACACTGGGGACATGCAGTATCTGAAGATATGGTACATTGGCAACATCTACCTATTGCTATTTACCCACAAAACGATCTTGATGATAGATATATTGGTGGCGCTTTCTCAGGAAGTGCTACAGTTGTCAATAATGAGCTTTTTCTGACTTATACAGAGCACTTTGAAGATTTAGACAATACTCCAAATATCTTTATAAGAAAAACAAAATCTCATCAAAAGCAAAGATGGAATTCACTTCTCAAAACCGAAACTGTAATAAATCGTAAGCCAGATTTTTGTTCTTATGATTTTAGAGATACTAAAGTGTGGTTTGATGAAAAATTTGACTGTTATTACCTAGTTATTGGCACCTATGCAAATGGATATCCGAGTGTTGTACTCTATAGATCTGATGATGCTGAAAATTGGATTTATCATAGTATCTTATTTCAAGAAAAAACTCTCTCAGGTAGAACATTAGAGTGTCCAGATCTATTTTACCTTGATGGTAACTATGTTCTTATTTTGTCAATATTTGAAACTAAAGGTAAAAAGGATTTTAACTATCAATCGTATTACTATATTGGTGATTTTGATGGTAAACATTTCATACCTAAGACTCCTCTTAGATATATAGATTCAGCGAAGGAATTTTATGCTCCACAAACTTTTGAAGCTAATGGTAATAGATATGCCATAGGCTGGATGAACTGTTGGGAGGACTATAAAAACCGAGCTAAAGAGGATTCGGCTGGGGCAATGAGCTTAATGAGACAGTTTAGAATCAAAAATAATAGACTTATATCGTATCCAATTGATACTTATAAAAACCTCAGAGTGCAACACTTACAGTCAGTAAACTTTAATCAAAGCATTAATCTGCCATCAAATCTTATCGAACTAAATTTAGATTTCAGCTCGGATAATAACTGGCAACTAGATCTTTTAGAGGGTAATCAAGGATTTGTGATTAATATTCATTATCAAAATAATCAGATATTAGTGAAAAATAGTCTTAATGAAGTTATAGATAAAGCTTTTATAAAAGATATACGCTCGCAAGAAATATCTGTAGATATCTTCTTAGACACAACAAGTATTGAGCTTTTTGTTAATAAAGGAGAAGAATCAATTACTATGAGATTTGAAGCAACCAATGTAATGAAAAATACTATGAAAGTAACAGCTGTAGACCAAGAGGATCTAACTATCAAATTATATGAACTAAATTCAATATGGAAATAAAAAACAGAGAATGTACAGATGGCATCAATTAATACAAATAACCAGTTATCAACCTTCACAGTTCCTGATAACTTAAAACTAAAAGCTGTTAGCATTTGCTTTTTTGCAGCATTTATTACAGGTGGATTTGGAGCAATACTTGGGCTAGTATCACCACAAATATCTAGTCATTATGGTGTTAATGTTTCTCATATTGTTTATATTGATGTTTTGAATATCTTGGGACTTCTAGTAGGTAACGCTTTAAGCTCAAAAACCATGAGTTCGCTAGGCTGTAGAAATACTCTATTAATCGCACTAGCTATCGGTGTTATTGCGCAATTTACTATAGCTAGCGCTTGGCCTTTATATATCTATGCTATTTGTGCTCTTTTAAATGGTACTTGCGTTGGATTACTCGTACCTGCTGTTAGTCAAACAATACATGCCGCATATAGTAATAGTGGTAAGAGTGAATCGCGATTAAACGTTCTAAATTTCTTCTTTGGAGCAGGATCTGCATTTGTACCTTTTATTGGTGGTCATATAGTACAGCAATTCTCTTGGCAAGCTGTGTTTATTGGTATGGGCAGTTTGTACTTAATTCTATTGATAACTATAGCTTTGGCAAAATTTGAAGAAAAAGACAGCGTAAATATCAATAAACAACTTAATAACCATGCTAACTCGACCAAAGCTAAACTTTTAAATATTAGTGTAATCTTAATTGCTATAGCAATAATGATCTATGTATATATCGAATATATTGTTTCATACTGGTTCTCTCCATACTTACAAGAGGCAAAGCATATAAAGGTTACAGATGTAGGTCTTATCATCGGCTTATTTTGGGGAATTATCGCGCTTTCACGTTTAGTTGTTGGCTTGTTTGTACTGACAAAAATAAAGCCTGCTGTGTATATTATGATTAGCTCATTTATCACTTTAATTGGCTTTATAATATTTTTAGTTGCTAATACTCTAACTGGATTTATTATAGGAGGTGTTGTCTTAGGTTTTGGCTGTGCTGCGATGTTTCCGACACTTTTAGGATATGGTATTAACAATGCTAACTACTCTAGCCCAAAAGTTTCTTCCTACTTGATAATGTCTGGTTCTATTGGTGCTTCAATATGTCTATTTATTTCAGGTTTTTTAGGTGAGCATATCGACAAGCAAGTACCTATTATAATTGGTCCAATATTTTGTTTAATTATAATTGTTTTAGTTTTCATAGTTTATATAAGAAACAATAAAACCGTTATAGTGTAATTCTACATTAAAGCCAAATTATTTATTAATCATCACTATAAGACTTATACTGTATCAATTATTTTTTGATACAATCTAAAAATATTTATAAATTTTCTAAACAATAGCATGCTTAGTATTATTCAAAGAGTTAATTGTGCAAATGTAGTAGTTGATGGTCAAAAAGTTGCTGATATAAATAAAGGTATATTAGCGCTAGTATGCGTTGAGAAAGAAGATACTCAACAAAACTTTGAAAAAATGGCTGATAAAATTATTAAATATCGTATATTTGAAGATGATGCTGGTAAGATGAATCTATCACTAGCCGATATTGATGCAGAGATAATTCTTGTACCACAATTTACACTTGCTGCGGATACAAAGAAAGGTAATAGACCAAGCTTTAGCAGTGGTTGTCCCCCAGAAATAGCAAAAGAAAAATTCAATGAGTTTGTAAATATATTCAAGAATAAATATGATAAAGTCCAAACAGGAATATTTGGTGCTGATATGAAAGTATCTTTGACAAATGATGGACCTGTAACATTTAATTTTAAGGTATAAAAATGCAAAAAAGAATTTGTGTAATTGGTGGTAAAGGCGAGATGGGGCAGATGACTCAAAATATATTTAGTAAATTCCTGCCTGAATATACACTAACTATATTCGATGAAAGAGACTGGCAAAACCCTCAACAAAAACTTGCTAATCAAGATATTGTAATACTTTCTGTGCCAATATATCTAACCGATGAAATTATCAAAAAAACTATACCTTATCTTTCTGAAGGCACTATCTTAGCTGACTATACCAGTATTAAAAAAGAACCTCTAGAGTGTATGTTAGCCAATTATAATGGACCTGTAGTAGGTCTACATCCTATATTTGGTCCAACAATTAGTTCTCCTGAGAACCAAGTAATTGTAGTCTGTGATGGTAAGCAACAAGATAAGTATCAATACTTTATCGATGATCTAGCGAAAATTGGCTTTAACATCGAAAAAATGACTGCTGAAGAACATGATGAGGCAATGACTTTTATCCAAGGTATTGAGCATTTTAGTGTCTACTGTCTAGGGTTATTTCTTAAGCATAAAAATGTTGATATTCAAAAGATGCTAAAGCTAGCGAGCCCTGTATATAAAATGGAGTTAAACATCGTAGGTAGGCTTTTTAGTCAAGGTCCTGGCTTATATGCTGATATTATTATGTCAGATAAGCAAAGACAGCAAACTATCGCTGAATTTGCTGAATTTGTAAACGCTAATGCTGAAAAAGTATCAGATGGTGACAAACAAACTTTTATTGAGAATTTCAAAGCAGTTAAAGAATGGATGGGGAATTTTGCACCACAATCATATAAAAATACAGATAAACTATTACTTAAAAAGAAAGGCTACTAACTTCTTACATAAGCACTAATACTAGATAATTTAAGGCGCACATTAGCGATTAGTAGTTTCAAAAGTAAATAATTTGAAAATAAAACTGTTTGAACGAAGTGAGTTTTTTATTTTCTATTTACTTTAAACTACGATAGCGTAGTGCTAGGCAGTTTTGCATACAATTCCCCTCTTGAGAGGGGTGCCATTTTAATGGCGGGGTGTGGCTGCCATGAAAAAAGTATGTCGCTAAAACTTACGTAGTAAGTAGCGAAATCAAATAATAAAGGCTTTTAAAAATTAATCTAACCAAAATTTTTAACAATCTCTTTAACTAATTTCTTACCTCTAATAGGATTAAACATTATAGAACTTAGTGATAAATGATCAGCTCCTGCTTCGACATATTTTTTAGCATCATCTAAGGTATAAATACCACCGCCGCCAATTATAGTGATACTATCACCGAACTCTTCTCTAGCTTTTTTGATAGCTGGCAGACTATACTCATGTAATGGATAACCTGAAATACCGCCCTTAGCTGTTGGAATAGTATTACATAAATGAAAAGTTGTAATTCCTACCGCAAGATATTCTCTTATTTTAGCATTATGATCAACAGTTGGAGGCATTTTGATACTAATATTTCTACCAGCAAATATCGGAGCTAATTCAGCTGGAAAATCAACAATACTAGCATTAGGACAACCTATATTTATCTCAATATTTTTATGATTTGCAAACTTTGGTAACTTTAAAGTCTCTGCAAAACTATGCCAGTCGGATATCTCTAATGCCGCTAATGATATTATATCTTGAGCTCTTTTGGGTGGATTTGCATTTGCCAACCCCGGATTACGCAAACCAATTTTATTACGCCATGCATTTTTATCTATTTTACGGATAGTTTTGATCGCTTGTTTGATAAGTCCCCAACGTCTATTAACTGTAAAAGAACCATAAACATTCGAAGTTTCTGCAAATTTAAGATATTTACCAAAAGGTGGGGAAATTATTATTCTTTTAAGATCTTGATTTTGCATCTTAACACTCAAACTCTTTTAACTTCTTAACAATATCATCAGCACGAAGTAGTGGCCTACCTACGATGATGTAGTCAACGCCAAGCTCTTTAGCTTTTTTAGGTGTCAAAGCATTAAAGTGATCATCACTTAAGTCACTCTCAAGCCTTACACCTGGAACATATAGCTTGATTTTATCCCCAAATTTAGCTCTAACATCTGCAACTAAATGTGGATGACATATAAAGTTTTCCACACCTAAATTCACACATCTTTCAAATTTTGCTAGACTATCTGCCTTATCAAAATTAGCATCACTACTAAGAGTAATCACAGCTAATGGTATAGCTTGAGTCTCTGCTGTAAGAGCTGCTTTGACCATCTCATCACTAGCAGTACCATGAAATGTGAAGTATTTGAAATTTGGAATAGCTTTTGAATAATTTTCAATTGCGGTTTTAACTGTATTAGGAATATCGTGTAGCTTAAAATCTAGAAAAATATCTTTATCGCCTACTAGCTCATGAATTTCTTTAAAAGATAGAGTTGAGCATAGAATATGACCAATCTTAACACAGTCAACATACTTTGATACAGTGGCTGTTTTCTCTAAATCTGACTTAGAGATACCATCTGCTGAGAACATTATTTTCATTGAGTTTCTCAAACGATTAATCGATGTTGAAACTATATATTAGTTTAATTTATGGTGATAGTAAACTATATTTTGACTTTGTTACTTTTATAGATATTCAAACAGAGTATTTAATATTACAAAGCTTATAAATAAGATTTCTCTAATTTTTTGCTTTTTATATTAGATAATTTTTTATCTATAGAAACTAAGTTACTTTTCATAAATTTTTTAGAAGTGATAATTAAACAAATTAAATACTTTAATAACTACTACAAATTCATCTCTAAATATTTTGTTTAAGCCACATATCCTCAAGGAACCTCACTACCCTCCAACTTAAGACGGACTTTCAAGGCCAAGGATCTCAGATGGATTAGTGTTAGGCTTACCAGCGATGGTTATGCTCTCGATCGCTTCCTGTGGTGTCACCTCATCCAACTTAGGAAGCGTCCAAGCTTTTTTCCGAAGCTTTAATTTATCACATACATTAGGAGACAAAGAACTATTCATTCATACTCACCATTTTGGTTTGTTAAATTAAAAATAAATTTTACCCTACTCTGTAAGTATATCAACAAGTAATGTACTCTCTAGGTCTGTACGCGATAAAAAAGTTGAAAAAAACTACTAAAACTATGACTTTAAGTTATGAAAAAATCATCGTGTACAGAGATTTTGACTTTGTTACTTTCATAGATATTCAAACAGAATATTTTATATTACAAAGCTTATAAATAAGATTTCTCTAATTTTTTGCTTTTTACATTGGATAATTTTTTATCTATAGAAACTAAGTTACTTTTCATAAAATTCTTAAATTTATGTATCATTATAATATGTAGGTATTTATATCTATATTTTTCATCACAAAAGTATAAAAGGCAGGTTGATTATGGCTTTAAAAGTAGTTATTTCTCATAGAACTCAATACAAGTATGATAAGAAAGTTTCATTATCACCGCACATAATAAGGTTAAGACCAGCTCCGCATAGCAGGACACCAATAGAAACTTACTCACTAAAAATCAAACCAGAGAATCATTTTATTAATTGGCAGCAAGATCCATTTGGAAACTACTTAGCAAGGCTAGTGTTTCCTGAAAGAACTGATGAGTTTTGTATTGATGTTGAAATTATTGCTGACATGATTACTATTAATCCTTTTGACTTCTTTGTCGAAGAAGGAGCAAAGGATTATCCTTTTCAATACAAAAAAGATTTGAAAAAAGAGTTAGCTCCTTATTTAGAATTAGAAGATGACTCAAAAGAGTTACGAGATTTTGTCGCATCTATAGATAAATCTAAAAAATCTATAATAGACTTCTTAGTAGAGATTAACCAAAAAATATATAATACTCTTAATTATACTATCCGACTTGAACCAGGAGTTCAGACTCCTAAAGAGACTCTTGATAAAAAGCTAGGTAGCTGCAGAGATTTTTCTTGGTTATTTGTACAGGTTCTAAGGCATCTTGGACTTGCTGCAAGATTTGTATCAGGCTATTTAGTACAATTAAAAGCCGATGTTGAATCATTAGATGGACCTAATGGACCAGAAGAAGATTTTACAGACTTACATGCTTGGACAGAAGTATATATACCTGGTGCTGGCTGGATTGGTCTTGACTCTACCAGTGGTCTTTTTGCTGGAGAAGGTCATATCCCTCTGGCTTGTACGCCTCATTATAATAGTGCTCATGCTATTGAAGGTGCTACTGATGTATGTGAAACAGAGTTTTTCTACGAAAATAAAGTCACAAGAATATTTGAATCTCCAAGAGTTACCAAGCCATATACAGAAAAACAATGGCAAGATATTTATAATTTAGGCTTTAAGGTTGATAAAGATCTAGTTGAAAACGACGTCCGCTTAACAATGGGGGGAGAACCTACTTTTGTGTCTATCGATGATATGGAGTCAGCTCAATGGAATACAGAAGCTGACGGCCCTCACAAAAGAGAATTAGCTAATAAATTAGCTAGAAAATTATTAGCATCTACCACAAATGGTGGATTATTGCATCATGCTCAAGGTAAATGGTATCCTGGAGAGCCTCTTCCAAGATGGCAAACAACAGTTTATTGGCGAAAAGACGGTAATCCTGTATGGAAAGACCCAAATTTGTTAGCAGATATGAATAAATCATATCCATATAAAACATCAGATGCTAAAAAGTTTCTATCAACACTATCATTAGTTTTAGGAATTAGTGATCAAAATATTATCGCGGCATTTGAAGATCCTATCTACTACATAATGAAAGAGGCTGCACTTCCTATAGATATAGATCCGATGAAATATAATCTAAAAGATCCTTTAGAGAGACGTACTATTGCTGAGAAACTTAGCTTTGGTTTAGATGAAGAAGTTGGATATGTTTTACCTTTAGCTTTTGGTAAAACAAAATGGATTAGTTCTAAGTGGGAATTCAGAAGAGGAAATTTATTTTTATTAGCAGGTAATTCTCCACTTGGCTTTAGACTTCCTTTAGACTCACTAAATCTTAAACCACATATTGAGATTGAAAAGTCCTTTGAAATTGATTTATTTGCATCATGCCCTGCTCTTGGTGACTATATAACTCCCGTTGAGCAAAGAGCAAAAAATCTTAGTTCAAATACTACACCTCATAATACTTATAGCGCTTTTGTAAGAACAGCTATTTCTACAGAAATTAGAGATAATAAACTCTGTGTTTTCTTACCACCTATAAATGATACAGAAGTGTTTTTAGATCTTATAGCATCTATCGAAGTGACTGCTAAAATGTTAGATATGGCGGTTATCATAGAGGGTTATGAACCTCCTCAAGATAATAGAATAGATAGAATAAAAGTAACTCCAGATCCAGGTGTTATCGAAGTAAATATCCAACCAGCGCACTCATGGAAAGAGTTAAGTGATAATATACTTGGTTTATATGAAGATGCTAGACAGTGTAGACTTGGCACGGAGAAGTTTGCTATTGATGGCAAGCACACTGGTACCGGAGGTGGTAACCATGTCACTCTAGGTGCTGCTAAGCCAAGTGACTCACCACTATTAAGAAGACCTAATTTGCTTAGAAGTTTGATAACTTTTTGGCAACATCATCCTGGTTTATCATATCTGTTTAGTGGTGCATTTATTGGCCCTACTTCACAAGCACCAAGAGTTGATGAGGGAAGATTAGAGAATCTATACGAATTAGAAATAGCCTTCTCACAAATACCAGATGATGACTCAAATGTACCATTCTGGTTAGTTGATAGATTATTTAGACATATGCTAACTGATATTACTGGTAACACACACAGAAGTGAGTTTTGTATCGACAAACTTTACTCACCCGATAGTAGCTCAGGTAGACTAGGTATTTTAGAGCTTAGAGCATTTGACATGCCACCTCACTCTCAGATGGCGCTACTGCAAATGCTATTAGTAAGAGCATTAGTATCTTGTTTCTGGAGAAAACCATATAAACATGACTTGGTGCGTTGGGGGACAAGACTACATGATAAATTCCTATTAGAGCATTATGTAAAAGAAGACATCAGAGAAGTTGTACAGTTCCTAAATGATGAAGGCTACGAGTTTAAACTTGAATGGTTTGATCCATTCTTTGAATTTAGATTCCCTCTATATGGTATGACTACTATTGACAATATACACTGTGAAATAAGAGCGGCTATAGAGCCATGGCACGTACTAGGTGAAGAATCTAGCTCTCAAGGAACAGCAAGATATGTAGACTCTTCTGTAGAAAGATTACAGCTCAAGATCCAAAACTTTAATGATGAGAGATATGCTGTTGCATGTAATGGAGTGCAAATTCCATTATCAAAGACAAATGTTGAAGGCGAGTATGTCAGTGGTGTTCGATACAAAGCATGGCAACCTTGGTCAGCCTTACACCCTACAATCGGTGTTGATACCCCATTAACTTTTGATATCGTTGATAAATGGAATAATAGGTCAATAGGTGGGTTTAACTACTTCGTTTCTCACCCAGGTGGTAGAAGTTATGAGACATTCCCTGTTAACTCATATGAAGCAGAATCGCGTAGAATTACCAGATACTGGGATTTTAATCACTCACAAGGCGATCTTGTTGAAAATGATCCGGTTGTATCAGCTACAGGTAACGCTGCTTACAGTAATGAAACTAACAGAGTTATTGTTGATAAGAAAGGTAGTTCTAAGCAATTTAATTATCATCAAATGCCTAAGAATAAAGAGTACCCTTTCACTTTAGACTTAAGACAAAGATGGATAAAAAACAACTAAAAACTTGATATTTTTGACTCTTCTTTAGGTTTTTCGTTCGATAAGCTCACTACTTAGCTTTCTTAATACTTTGTAAACTATTTGCTAGCAAATCTATATAGTTCGGATCTTGCGGAATGCCTTGAATATTTTGTTTTTTAACAAGTTCACCAAGCTTTACATTTAATCTTTTATCTTTCCTAATCGCTTTAATATTTTTACTTATCGCTGGATAGAGTTGCTCATCAACCTTTTTAACCTTATCGCGATAATTAACTAGACAATCTGTACTTTGTTGCTCAAGCTGTTGTTGGGTTGCATTGTTCCAATAGTAATCCTCTATCTGTTTAGATAAATCCATTTGTATCTGAATGAAAGCAAGAAATGAGTTAGTCTCTAAATGATTTTCTTTTGCTAAGTTTTGAGCATTTTGTAAAACTCTAATCTCTTGTGCAGCATCATAAATAGGACTGTTAAATTTATGCTTGCATACTCCAACACCTTGCATTAAAGCCGCTCTTTCAACTAAAAGGCCAAGAGGTTTATCAACTCCTGCATAACAAAAACCAAACATTAACGAAAATACTCCCGCCACTACTTTTACCAATTTATTCATATTAAAAATCCCACATTATTTTTAGTTTTGTATAAGTAGAATAGACTTAACCTTACAAAACTTTAACTCTTGTATAGCTATATTGTGATTTATAATTATTAATATAGATATCTTTTACAGCAAATTTTAAGGAGTTCAAGATATGCTAAAAAAATCTCTCACAATAATCTCTGCACTTACACTATCATCTTGTAGCATAGTTGGAATCAATAATACTCCACAAGCAAAATACACAAATATTAAAAAAGATGATAATTTCTCTGTTAGAGTTTATGCTCCTCTTACTGAAGCTCAAGTAACTGTCGAAGACTCTGACTATAAGTCTGCTGTCAATAAAGGTTTCGGCTACTTGTTTAAATACATAACTGGTGCAAATATTGCTAAGCAAGATATCCAAATGACAGCTCCTGTCAAAATAGAACAATCATCACAAAAAATTCAGATGACTGCTCCAGTAATGATAGCTAGCGATGATAAATCATGGACTATAGCTTTTGTATTACCGGCTCAATATACTCTACAAAATGCTCCAAAACCAACTAATGATAAAGTCAAACTAGTTGAAAAACCAGAAACAAAAATGGCTGTAATTACATTTAGTGGTTCCCTAGACAAAGACTCTATAGATACTAATACTACTAAACTTAAAACATGGATAAAAGCCAACAACTACGAGATAGTCGGTCAACCTGAGGCAGCTGGTTATAATCCACCATGGACAATACCATTCTTACGTACTAATGAAGTTATGATACCGATTAAATAATTATAATATTGTTACATTTTCGACTAAGTACTCAGCTAGTATTCGTCTCTTATCTTGTTTTGATGTCTGTAAAAAATAGCAATATAACTTAACATCCTCTTGAGCTTCATCGATTTGGATTTCGACTAACTGTCCAGAGCTAACCTCTTGCCTAAATAAAGGATCAATAGACCATATAATCCCAAGCCCATGTATAGCTGCATTTTTTAACTCATCGGTAGAACTTGACAGGTAATCATAATTTAAATTTACAGATGATTTACCAAACTGCCATCCCTTAGGATGAGTAAGAGTATTTACCAAAGTATTATGATTCGATAAATCTGCTAAACAACTAGGTACTCCTCGCTTTTCTAAATATTTAGGCGAAGCATATAATTTACGTTTGAATGAACAAAAGGTATATTTGACTAATCTAGGATCAGAAACATCTATAGAACTTATAGAAATATCACAAGTCCCTTCTAAAACTGTAAGTGGCGAATTAATATTATGTATATTTAGTTTTACTTGATCATATTTTGATAAAAAATTAGCAAAGTGTTCAATAAAAAAAGCGACATTAAGTCCCGCAGTTATCGATACCGCAATTTCTCCTCTTGGTTGTATATCACTATTTTCAATATCATTTTGTGCATCTTCTAGACGTTTTATGATATCTTCAGCATAATTGAGAAAAACCTCTCCTTTAGCTGTTAGTTCTACTTTCCTAGTAGTGCGTATGAATAGTGATGATGATAGCCATTCTTCAAGAAAGTTAATTTGTTTACTAACTTTTGCTAATCCAATTCCTTGTTTTCTTGCCGCTATTGTAAAACTACGATTTTTAGCTACTAGTATGAAGCTTTTCATACAGTCAAATTTATCCATATTATTATTTCCTATTTGGAAAAACATAATTGCTATTTTATATGTTTTTTAAAAACAATTTTAGTGTGAAAATATATAAAAGATATTTTTAGATATAAAAATATGCACTATATAAGGAGTAATTTTATGAAAAAGCTTTCAAAACTATTACTAGGAACACTTTTAACAATATTAGCAACAATCATTGTTGCAGGCTGTACTTCCATGAATGACAGCGAAACAGGGTATCAAAATGGATATTATATTGCTAAACTTAATCATGATTTCAATGATGTATATCAAGCAACAATCAATTCTATCAGTTCTGGGATTACTTACGATGAAAACGGTCATGCATATAACTTACTAGAAAATAGTGAAATTAATAATAAAGCCACAATAACCGCTGTTAATAATGAAGATCCAAACGATCGCCTAGAAATTATTATCGCCAAAATATCCAAAAATAACACAAAAATTATGATTAAGTGTGCTGATCATGATGATTCAATTAGGTCTTCTGCTCTATTAGACACAATTAACCAACAGTTATAACGTAACCAAGAGCCTATTCTGACACTTATTATTTCAGTACCCTAGAGGCTCATAAACGAAAGAGATTCCATTATGAAAATATCTAAGCTAATGGCTACTATAATAATTTTATTCATAATCATTTTTCTTATATGTGTTTTTTTATTCTTTGATGCTAGCTTTGAAAGAGATGCTTATCTATATGCTGACTTTACCAGAGTAAATAGTGTTGAAAATGCGCGGGTAGAGAAGATATATATCAAAAAAGGATCATATGTAAAAAAAGGTGATACGCTATTTGTACTAGATTGTAGATACATCACAAAAAAACTCAATATACTAAAATCTCAAGAGAAAAAAATAGCTCTAGAACTCAAAGATATTATTATTAAAATAAAACTTGCTGAAAAACAAAGAGATCTAGCAAGAGATAGTTTAATTGTTGAAAAAAGAAATTTTGAGAGATATAGAATTCTAATAAAAGAAGGAGCAGTATCTGATCAACAGAAAGATCTAGCTGAAAAAAATCTAATATCTAGTGAATCTCAATTTGTTAGAGCTTGTCAGAATGTAGATAATCTAAAAATAAGACAAAATAATCTATTATCAGATCAAAAAGTAACGCAATCAAAGATTGATCAAAAACAATACTCTTTAAGTAGATGCACTATCAAGGCTACAACTAGTGGATATATCTCAAATTTTATACTAGAAAAAGGCGACTTTATTAAGCAAGGACAAGCGCTATTTTCTATAGTTGATACTCATAAATGGTATGTAGTAGCCAATGTCAAAGAAAGTAATATTAAATACTTATCTATTGGGCAAACAGTCACTATAACAACGAGCCTAACAGGGTTTAAAAAATATACAGGCAGAATAGTTGATATTGATAAGGGAATCACTAGACCAGAATACAATAATTTCTCAGCTCTATATAACATAGAAAGAAATATCGACTGGGTTAGATTAGACTACAGATTTCCAGTACTTATAGAAGTTTTATCCAAAGATACAAAAAACTTTAGACTAGGTGGAGATGCTCATGTATGGTTCTAAGTTTTATGATATTAAAAAAGAAGAGTCTTTAGAAGTACTCCTAATATCTATAGCGATTTCCATATGTGGCGCAGTAGCGATTATTATTAATGATGCTCTAAATTTTGATTATCCTTTTTGGGCTGCTACAGCTGCCATAGTGATATTCTCTACAGGTTCATCACTTACACTCTATAAAACATGGAGAAGAATTGTTGCAACAATTATTGGCTCAATTATAGGACTATACCTAAGCATACTCTTAGTTGAATTTTCATTTGTGGGTGTAATGATTATTTTCATAATAGGATCTATATTCTTGTTTTTGTCAAAAACATATCCTAAGGAAGGTTATTTTCTTCTTTTTATTGGCTTACATATCTCTTTTATAGGAGCTGGTTGTATTGTAGAGCCTGCCAATGCTTTTTATCTAACTGAATATCGAATACTTACTAATATTGTTGGTGTCTTATGCACATTAGTTTTTGTGATGTTATTACCGATGAAAAAAGGAAAAGGGTTCTCTCCAGCTCCATCAATGTCAAACAAAGATGCTCTATTAAATGTAACTAGAATATTTATCGCAATGAGTTTAGCTGTATTGTTCTGGATGTTTGTGAATGTCCCAGGTGGCTCAATTAATATGATTATAACTATCGTAGTTATCTCTGGGATTGAGATAAATAAAACTGTTCTTATATTTCATCGGCGATTTTTCGGTTGTTTATTAGGGGTTTCTTGTGGTATCGCTTGTATTGTGATATCAAGTTATTTACCAATTTTGATATTTCCGCTATTTATAGTTTTCTCAACAATCTTTATATATTTTACTTTACAGCATCCACTATATGGATATGCCTATGAACAAGCAAATAGAGTATTTATGATAGTTTGTTTTCCTACAAAATCAGAACTTTTTAGCTTTGATGATGGTGCATATAGAGCTTTAGGAATCTTTATTGCCTTATTTATATTATTACTAATAGAGGTCGGCGAGAGAGTTCTAGATGTTATATCTGAATCTTTGAATGAGTATATTATTAGACAAATATTACTATAAAAAGTCCCTAATTATGAGATGGTTAGTCAATCTGAAACTATTGGATATAGTGCCCATCGTATACAATATCATTTTACCTATTAATGAGGTCAAGAGCTATCAAATCGACTTTCTAGTCTCAGATATCCATACAAGACTTTAACAAAGCTTTAACTTTATCTATTCCAAGCTTATTCATCAAATCGATATTTCTTTGAGGTATATCATCAGGGTTTGGATAGTTTGCTATTGCTCTCTCAAGAGACTCTTCACGAATCAAGTGCAACATAGGATAAGGCGAACGATTTGTGTAGTTTTCAACATCATCCGAGTCTACCCCTTCAAACTGATAATCAGGATGAAAACTTGCTATCTGATAAACTCCTTCCAATGACATATCATTCAAAAGGTTATCTGTATCATATAGAAAGTCATTGTAGTCGTAGAAGTCTTGTAAAATATACGGATGAATAACCAACGTTGTCTCAATACTCGTATCACTTTCTAAAAGCTCAAGTTCTGCCTGTACTTCTGCTAATAGTTGCTCTATAGTTGTTGCTTCTGAGACAAAATAGCGAACTCTATTTTTAACAACTTCACGTTTAGCAAATGGGCAAAGATTCATTCCTACAACAAATGTCTTAACCCAGTTTTGTGTAGCTATAATTATTTGCTGTTTATTCATATTTGATATTGATAATGGAGTTTACTTACACTTAGTATACTCTTTTGTTGTAATAAGTTTGTATATAAAAATCTCTTCTGTAAGTTACCAAGGTTAATTTCTGCTAAAATAAAGTTACAAATATATAACTAGCAATTAGAAGAAATATGGAAAAAGTAAACTTCACATCTCATGGATGTAATATATCAGCACAACTATATAAACCTGAAAACTTTGATCAAAATAACAAATATCCTGCGATAGTTTTATGTCATGGTTTTGCTGGGTTTAAAGAAGTGTTACTACCTGCGTATGCAGAAGCTTTTGCAAAGGCTGGGTATGTTGTACTTAACTTTGACTATAGAGGATTTGGTGAAAGTGAAGGCGAAAGAGGTCGACTAGTACCAAAACTACAAATCGAAGATATTCATTCTGCAATTGATTATGTAGCTAGTTTAGATTTTGTTGATTCTAATAAAATTGGGCTTTGGGGCACTTCTTATGGTGGTGCTAATACTATCACAGCTGCTGCGCAAAATGACCTTGTCAAATGTCTATCAGTTCAGCTAACTTTTGCTAATGGTGAGAGAGTAATTACAGGTGATATGTCAGATGAAGAAAAAGAGAAATTCATCGGTATGATAGATAAAATGTTAGCTAAAAAAGAAAAAACTGGTAAAGAGATGATGGTACCTTTACATAAGGTACTAACAGATGAGCAATCTATAGGCTTTTATGAGAGATATAGTAAAGAGTATGATGCTTTTGATATTAAAATTCCATTTCTGACAGTTAATGAAACTATGTCGCATAAACCTGAAAACTATATTGGAGATTTAAAAATTCCTGTACTAATAGTAGCTTCTGATACTGACTCTGTAAATCCAATTGAAGAGTCACATATATTATATGAAAAAGCTAATAACCCAAAAGAGCTAATGATTCTGGAGGGTATTAGTCATTATGAATGTTATGAAGGTGAACCATTAAAGAAAATATTAGCTAAGCAGATCGCTTGGTTTGATGAGTATATTAAATAGTGAAAATACTACCCCGTCTTGCTTTGCAATCCACCCCTTCAATATTTGAAGGGGAATTCCTGCACATTAGCGGTTAGTAGCGAAAATTTAAAAATATTTATGCTTTTTTGTATGATTTTTAGATTTAATTGATAATCTTAAGGATATTGTCTATCGTTATATTCAATTCACTAGTACTAGTAATTTCTTGCAAAACCTTATCTAATATATTGACACCAAAATATTTTTTAATAATATATGAGGATAAATATATCGCCGATAAACATCCTCCCGAAGATATTATATTATCATCAACCCATATTGGCTTATCTGCAATATTATAACCTTTAAGTTTTAATTTTTTTGCTGTTTTAATATCTGTAGCAATAACAGAGGCATCATGGATAAGTCCTAGTTTTTCTAAAAACAATGCTCCTGAACATTGTGAACATATAATTTGATTTTGAGGAGATATACTTTTTTTTAACTCAGAGATTATTTGGTTATTATCTATGATTTTATCTGTATTGCTAGAGCTTCCAAATATAATGATGTCATCATTAATAATTTCAGAAATCCTTTTATCAATGGTTATTGTTATACCATTCATTGAAGTAACATTACTTTTGTCACTTACCATATAAACATTAACAACAGGAAAATATTTTTTTAACCTTGATAATATATGAAAAGCTATAAAGGAATCAATCTCATTAAAGCTTTCAAAAGTACATATTGATATATTTAAGGAACTTAACTCTTTATCAGTATCAAAACTCATGATTAAACTCTAAACACTGTCCTCTTTGATCACTCACAACTTTACCTTTATGATATTTAACTACACCATTTACAATTGTAGTTTGAACTTTTGATTGGAAAGTGATGCCATCAAATGGAGTCCAACCACATTTATAATGACAACATTCATCTGTCACTGTATGCGGATCATTAAGATCTACTAATACCAAATCAGCATGATAGCCTTCACGGATAAAGCCACGATCTTTTACCTTATAGACTATAGCTGGAGCATGAGCTGTCTTTTGCACTACCTGCTCTAAAGTTAAGAAACCTTTATGATAATGCTCTAATACTGAGATAAGCGCCTGCTCAACAAGTGGCAAACCTGCTGGAGCTTTGAAATAGGTACCTTGCTTTTCTTCCCAAGTATGTGGCGCATGATCTGTAGCAATTACATCAATAGTATCATTTGCAACACACTCTAGCAGTTTCAGACGATCGCTTTCTTCTTTGATTGCTGGATTACATTTGATACGTGAACCCTTATCAGCATAATCTTTACGTGAGAAAAACAAGTGGTGAGCACAAACTTCTGCTGTAATTCGTTTCTCTTCTAACGGGATAGTATTATCAAAATGCACCATCTCTTCAGCTGTTGTTAGATGAAGTACATGCAATCTTGAGTTATATTTCTTTGCTAAATTTACTGCAAGTTCAGATGATTTAAAACATGCCTCACGCGAGCGAATTTCCGGATGTAAGTCAAAAGGTACATTCTCACCGTATTTCTCACGCGCTTTGTTCTCAAGCTCCGTAATCATTGGCGTATCTTCACAGTGTGTCACTATTAGTAGTGGACTATCTCTAAAAAAGCCTTCTAAAGTCTCAGGATTATTCACTAACATATTACCAGTTGAGGCACCCATAAAGATTTTGATAGCACAAGCATCATTTGGTTTTAGCCGCTTTAGCTCCTCAACATTATCGTTAGTCGCACCAAGATAGAAAGCATAATTTGCATGAGACCTAGCTGCAGCACGCTCTTTTTTCTCATCTAGTCGCTCAACTACTGTAGTAGCTGGATTTACATTTGGCATCTCCATATATGATGTGATACCGCCCATTACAGCAGCACGCGATTCTGACTCGATATCGCCCTTGTGCATAAGGCCAGGCTCTCTGAAATGTACCTGATCATCAATCATACCTGGTAGCAGATGAAGCCCTGTTGCATCTATGACCTTATCTGCTGGTTTGTCTATATTTGCAGCAACTTGGGCAATTCTACCATTCTCTACCAAAACATCAGATTTAAATGTTTTGCCTTCATTTACAACTGTAGCATTTTTGATAAGTAAACTTTGATTTTGCATTTTTTCCTCCTTTATAATCTATCGAAATTATAAAGAACCATAATATAAATCACCATATTTAAAAGTAATATTTATATAATTGTTCATGTTAATATGTCTAATAAGTTAATAATTACAAGTTATAAGCATGAGTAAGGTAGAAACTAATAATAATCAATATTGGCTTGATAGATGGCAAAATAATGATGTCGGTTTTTGTCAAGAATCTCCAAATGAGTTTTTGGTTAAACACTTTTCTAAACTGAATATAAATGATTCTTCAATATGCTTAATCCCGATGTGTGGCTGTAGTATAGATATGCTGTACTTCTTATCTAAGGGAGTTAAAGTAGTTGGTATTGAGCTATCAGAAAAAGCTGTCTTATCATTTTTTAGTCAAAATAATATCAAATATGAAGTTATACAAGGTGATGACTATAAACTCTATAAAGGTGATAATATTGAGATATATGTAGCAGATATTTTTAACTTACCTAAGATAGCGAATCTACCAACTTTTGATATTTGGTATGATCGAGGAGCTTATATCGCTTTGCCTAATAACCTAAGAGCTAAGTATGCAAAAATGATGCTACAAGTATGCTCTGATAAAACACAAATACTCCTATTAGTGATGGAGCATGATAAAAAATCGCAGACTCCACCTTTTAGCGCTACTCAAGCTGAGTTAATAAAGAACTTCTCTCCATATATTGAATTTAAATTAATTGATAGTAAGCAAAGAGAATCTATTCCTGAATATCGAAAGACTGAAGGAATGACTATGCAATTTTATACAACGTATCTAAGAAAGTAAAAATATTGATAGGTTTATTTTCCAAACTTCTGATTAATGCTCTGCATATACTTATTTAGAGCATCTAAACTACAACTATTATTTTTATCCATTATCGGCAATTTGACATACTTACCATTATATCTAAGCTTAACCGTATAAATATCTCCTTCTTTAAAAAGCTCAAACTGAAGATTACTTGCATATCCTGGCGCTGTATCTAGTGGTACGCCTAAAGTACCCATAACTTCTAAAAGTGTCAGATCATGCCCTGAATAATAAGTCATTTTATATTTAGATTTACCACTAGCGGCATTATTTAGATCTTCGATCATTCTATTAGTCAATTTACCACCCATGATATAGGCTACTTTTTGTGATTTAAACTGTTGTGCTAAACCCCAATCTGTAAGAGCAATTATCTGATCAGCATCTTCTTGAGATAAACCCTTTGGTAAAGGTTTACCATGTGCTTTAGCAACAATCAAAACATCACCAACTGTAATAACATCATTTAATCCTGTGATTCTATTACCTAGTATTTGTTGCCATTTTGCAAAATTTGGTGCAGCTTCTTTTGTCTTGTTTTGCCACTCTGGCGAGTTATAGACATACTTTTTCAATACAGCTAAATATTGTTCATAAGGAAATTGTATAAGGTGCGAGTCTGCTGAGAGGGTCATTATTGGTATTGGTTGAAACCTACCTTTAATTGCAGGATCACCATCTCCAATTAACGGTCCTGTACCAGCTGGATATAGACCCATAAGCAAACTTTGAGCACTAACCACTGTGCGATTTGTGTGACTTGATAGCACATAGATACTTTGATCAACATAATACTCCGGTAAAAGGCCAAATTTCTCTATATATCTTTTTCTTAGCTGAAGACCTAAATTATACTCTTGATTCATACCAATTGGAGTAAGTTCTGATAGCTCAGTTCCCCAGCTATAATTAGCATTTTGGATATTTGCAAAAGGTGCTCTATCGCCATGGCGTGTAATCATCGATACAAAAACTAGCTTACTTGAGTAGCCTACCGGTATCAAAAATAACAATAATATTAATGTCGCAAAAATTTTTTTCATAAATGATTTAGGTACGTTTTTTTTAATATTTACAATATATTATCATTTTAAAAAATGAAAACTATGATTTTATATTCATATATAGATTAGTTTAAGAATTCTATAGAAAAGTGAAAAATCAAAAGAGATAGAAATTAATTGTAATATAAAAATAGCCTTAAAACTAGACCAAATTCAACTTTAGGCAAAACTTAAAAAAACACTCTTTACATATAGCTCTCAAATGCCTACAATACTTTCAATTTGCCTATTAACTTTGTAAAAAGTAATGACAAAAAAGTTTTTCAAATACTTTTTTCTCCAAGTTTCATTCATCACAGTAAGGTTGTTTTATTATGATATTAGCTAACGATATGACTAATGCGATATTGGTTTTTCCAGATGGTACATACTATCTAGGTAGATCAATAGGGGTTCGTGGTTGGACAGACGGCGAAATTTGTTTCAATACATCAATGACAGGTTATCAAGAAACTCTTACAGACCCCTCTTATGCTGGTCAGATAATCACATTTACATTTCCTCATATAGGTAATGTCGGTATCAATAACGAAGATAACGAGTCACTAGGTGTATTTGCTAAGGGTTTAATCGTACGAGAGAATTTAACTAACCCATCAAATTTTAGAGCTAAAAAGCATATAGATACATGGCTAAAAAATAGAAATATAGTAGGTATCTGTGGTGTAGATACGCGTGCAATTGTACGTAAAGTACGCAAAGAAGGTGCGGTAAGAGTTGCTATACTTTCGGTCAAACCAGGTGAGTTTCTAGATGCAAATTATGTCAGATCACGTATCAAAAACAAATCAAACCTAAACGGTAGAGACCTTGCAATCAGTGTAACTACAAATAGAGAATATGATTGGAATGAGCATACATTCTCATTAGGTCAACAAGTATACAAACAACAAGAAAGCTATAAGTATAGTGTTGTAGTTATCGACTATGGTGTCAAGTACAATATCCTAAGAAACCTAGTAGATGCTGGTTTTAAAGTAACTGTAGTACCTGCTGATAGTACTTATGAAGATATCATGAAGCATAATCCTGATGGCGTGTTTTTATCAAATGGTCCTGGTGATCCATTTGCTACTTCTGACTACACTATGCCAGTTATCAAAAAACTTCTAGAAGTCAAAATGCCAATATTTGGTATCTGTCTAGGTAACCAGTTATTAGCTCTAGCTGCTGGTCTAAAAACTAAAAAAAATGCACAAAGGTCATCGTGGTGTGAACCAACCCGTGCTCGATGCCGATACTAAGAAAGTTCTTATCACAAGCCAAAACCATGGTTTCGTGGTATGTGACGATGTGGTTCCAGATAATATCGAGATTCATATGAGCTCACTATTTGATGGTACGGTTGAGGGCTTAAGATTCAAAGACAGACCAGCTTTTGCGGTACAGTATCACCCTGAGAGTTCACCTGGTCCGCATGACTGTAAATATCTATTTAATGAATTTGCTGAGATGATAGCAGAAAGTAAGAAAGGGAATTAAGAAGATGCCAAAAAAGAACAGATATAAAAAGTATTTTAGTACTAGGGGCTGGTCCAATTGTTATCGGTCAAGCATGTGAGTTTGACTACTCAGGAACTCAAGCGTGTAAAGTTTTAAAAGAAGATGGCTACACAGTCTTTCTAGTAAACTCAAACCCTGCAACTATCATGACAGATCCTACAACTGCAGATAAGATCTTTATCGAACCGATTACAGTTGAGAGTGTTGGCAAAATTATTGCTAGAGAAAGACCTGATGCAATCTTACCTACAGTAGGTGGTCAAACTGCACTTAACTGTGCATTAGCGTTAGACAAAGCTGGTATTTTAGAAAAATATAATGTTGAAATGCTTGGTGCAAAGGCTGACTCTATCGATAAAGCAGAAAATAGAGAAAGATTTAACAAAGCCATGGCAAAAAATTGGCTTAGAAGTACCTAGAAATGTTGTGGTACAAACGATGGAGCAAGCTTATAAGGCTCTAGAAGATATCGGTTTACCAGCTATTATCAGACCATCATTTACTCTCGGTGGTAGTGGCGGTGGTATCGCTTATACAAAAGAAGAATTTGAAAAAATTGTCAAAAAATGGTCTAAGCCTATCACCAACAAATGAAGTGCTAATTGATGAATCAATATTAGGTTGGAAAGAGTACGAAATGGAAGTTATCCGTGATAAAGCCGATAACTCAATCATCGTTTGCTCAATTGAGAATATTGATCCTATGGGTATCCATACTGGTGATAGTATCACAGTAGCACCAGCACTTACTTTGACAGATAAAGAATACCAAATCATGCGTGATGCTTCTATCGCTGTACTTAGAGAGATTGGTGTAGAGACTGGTGGTTCAAATGTACAATTTGCTGTGAATCCTAAAGATGGAAAGCTTGTTGTAATCGAGATGAATCCGCGTGTATCTCGCTCTTCGGCATTAGCATCAAAAGCTACTGGCTATCCTATTGCAAAAGTTGCCGCAAGACTAGCAGTTGGCTATACTCTTGATGAAATTGATAATGACATCACAAAAGTCACTCCAGCGTCATTTGAGCCAACAATTGATTATATAGTTACCAAAATTCCTAGATTTACATTTGAAAAATTTCCAACTACTCCATCAAATCTATCTTCACAGATGAAATCTGTTGGTGAGGCGATGGCGATTGGTAGATCTTTCACAGAAAGCTTACAAAAAGCTCTTGTATCACTTGAAACTGGTTTAACAGGTCTTGATCAAGTTGAAATAGCTGGTGTAAGTGAGTCAAATACCAAACAAGAAAACCAAGCAGCTATCCTAAAATCATTAGAAGAGTTATCTCCTATGAGAATACTAAGAGTAGCTCAAGCGCTTAGATACGGAATATCACAGCAAGAAATTCATGATGCTTGTAAGATAGATCCATGGTTTATTGAGCAGATTGCAATTATTGTAGATGCCGAAGAAAAACTTAAAAAAACTGGTCTACCAAATAGCAAAGAAGAATTCTCAGTTTATAAAAATCTAGGATTCTCTGATGCGAAAATTGCTGAGCTTGTTGGTAGAACTGAGAGATATATTAGAAACTTCCGTTTCGGTAAAGAAATCTACCCTACATTTAAAAGAGTCGATACTTGTGCTGCTGAATTTGAGTCACAATCATCATATTTATACTCGACTTATGAGCATTATAGCTACGAAGAAATCGTGCGTGATTGTGAGTCTGAAATTTCGGACAAAAAGAAAGTCATAATATTAGGTGGTGGTCCTAACCGTATTGGTCAAGGTATCGAGTTTGATTATGCTTGTGTTCACGCTGCTAAATCTCTCAAAGAAGAAGGTATCGAAACTATCATGATTAACTGTAATCCTGAGACAGTTTCTACAGATTATGATACTTCTGATAAATTATACTTTGAACCATTGATGGCTGAAAATGTTCTTAACATAATCAAAAATGAAATGCGTAAAGGCAAGGTTCTTGGAGTTATTGTACAGTTTGGCGGTCAAACTCCTTTGAAACTTGTATCAGCTCTTCATGAAAACAACATTCCTATACTTGGTACAGATCCAGATAAGATTGATCTAGCTGAAGATAGAGAAAGGTTTAAAGAACTTCTTGATAAAGTTGGCTTAAAACAGCCTCTAAATACAATTGCTTATACAATTAATGAATTAAAGAAAAAGATCGTTAACGTTGGCTACCCTGTTGTTGTAAGACCATCTAATGTCTTAGGTGGTAGAGCAATGGAAATTGTCCATTCGCAAGACGAGCTAGATACATACATTAAAACAAATGCTAAATGTATCCTTGAAGGTCCTATACTTATTGATAAATTCCTAGAAGATGCTACAGAGCTAGATGTTGATGCTCTAGCTGATGGTTGTGAGCGTGTATTTGTTGCGGGTATTATGGAGCATATTGAAGAAGCTGGTATTCACTCTGGAGATTCAGCTTGTTCTATCCCTACTCGTTCATTATCGGATGAGCAAATCGAAGAGGTTAAACAAGCAACTATCAAGCTAGCAAGAGAGCTAAATGTCATAGGTCTAATGAATGTCCAATTTGCATATCAAAATGGTGAGCTATATGTAATCGAGGTAAACCCTAGAGCATCAAGGACTGTACCATTTGTTGCAAAAGCTACTGGAAACAGTATCGCAAATATCGCTACTAAACTTATGCTTGGTAAAAAACTATCTGAATTTATCTTAAACAACCCTATACCTAGACACTTCTCTGTCAAAGAAGCGGTATTCCCATTTGGCAGATTTGCTGATGTCGACTGCTATTTAGGTCCTGAGATGAAATCTACAGGTGAAGCAATGGGGATTGATAGAACCTTTGGTGTAGCATTTTACAAAGCTCAAGAGATGTCTTTTAACAAGCTACCATTAAAAGGAAATATCTTAATATCAGTCAGTGATACTGATAAACCTAAGATACTGCAACCAGTTAAAGAGCTAATAGACCTTGGTTTTAATATCTTTGCGACGAAAGGTACTGAGCGTTTCTTAAAAGAAAATGGTGTTGAATGTAAGCTTTTTGATAAGGCTTCTGATAATATTGGTAACAATCAAGTACACAGTACTGTCAAAGCAATCGAAGCGGGTGAAGTTGACTTATTGGTTAATACATCAATAAGGCAAGAGCTGAAAATAAGTTTAGCATTAAGAAGAGCTGCTATTATGAGTAGAGTTTCTTATGTCACAACGATTGGAGCTTTTGAGGCTTTTGTAATTGCTGTTAAAGATATGCGCAAAATCAATAATGATTTTGATGTTAAAACTGTTAAAGAATGGATTAATAGTTAGTAAAAAACTACTATTTACCAGTCATCCTGAACTAGTTTCAGGATCTCAATAAAAGCAATACTTCTTGTGAGATGCTGAAATAAATTCAGCATGACATTAATGTTGAGGATTAATAAATGCTATCATTTCAAAAGCTATTACGTGGTGATCAAATTACTAAAGATGATTTAAATAAACTATTTAATCAAGCTGATATTTACAAAGATAAACTAGCTAATTCAGAGCCTATCAAAGATTTAGAAGGTAGAATATTAGCTTCTTTATTTTTTGAACCTAGCACTAGAACAAGGTTTTCATTTGAGTCGGCGATGAATAGACTTGGTGGTAAAGTAATATCATTAGAAAATGGCGCTTCTAGCTCTACTCAAAAAGGTGAAACTCTTGATGATACAGGTAGAATGATGGATCAGTATGCTGATATTATCGTGATGCGTCATCCTAAACCACATAGTGTTGAAGAGTTCTCAAAATATGTCAACTCTCCTGTGATAAATGCTGGTGATGGTGAAAATGAACATCCTACTCAGTCATTGGTTGACTTATATACTATCTACTCTGAAAAAGGCTCTCTTGATAATCTAAAAGTTGGTTTCTTAGGAGATCTAAAATATGGACGTACAGTTCATTCACTAACCAATATCCTCGCTAAATATAATGCCTCGTTTAAATTTATATCTTCAAAAGAACTACAAATCCCTAATAAGCTAAGAGATTTTGTTGAGGAGAATGGTAATTCTTTTACTGAGTTAGATAAAGTTAGTGCCGATGTTTTAGAAGACTTAGATATACTATATGTAACTCGCGTCCAGAGAGAAAGATTTCCTGACGAAGAAGGTTATCTAAAAAATAAAGATTTATGCTACTTAGATAGAAAGCATATTTCAGCTACTAGTAACTTTATAATTCTTCATCCTCTACCTAGAGTTGATGAGATGGATAGATCAATTGATAAACTTGAGTGTGCAAAATATTTTGACCAAATCAAATATAGTATTCCTATTAGAATGGCTCTTTTATCTCTATTAATAGCTAAAAATTAAATTTTTATTTTTTATAGATTTCTTTATAAGCTCTATATAACCCATAAAAATCTTGATTAGTAAAATCTTTCTTAATAGCATATTCAACTATTTCTCTAAATTTATGTAATAAATTAACTTCTGTTTTTGATTTATAGCTAACTATTAATAAAAGTAGTATACTATTTTTTATTTAAGCTATGGCCTATTCACATCACTTTATAAAGAAGGTATTAAAGTTAAAATCAGAGGGTATGAGTTTTCTAATCTTGGCTGATAAATTTAATATAAGTGTTAGAAGTATCCAACAATGGTTAAAAGGGAATCTTCCTAAAGGCACTAGAAATAAACCTAATACAAAACTTGATATGAATAAGCTAAAACAAGACGTTATAGATTATCCTGATAGTTATTTACAAGAAAGAGCTACTAGGTTGGTCGTAAGTGAGTTTTGTATAAGCTATAACCTTAAAAAGTTAAATATTACATATAAAAAAACTCTAATTCACCCCAAAGTAGACGAAGAGAGGCGAGAATTATTCAGGAATAAGATTCAATCTTATAAAGATCAAGGGTTACCTATATGTTATCTTGATGAATCTGGTCATGCCTTAGATATGCCCCGAACTCATGGTTACTCTACACAAGGGCAAAGATGTTATGGGGTATGCAACTGGGGAGCTAGAGGTCGAACCAATGTCATAGGTGCTTTGATTGGCAAGGTATTATTTGCTGTTGGACTATTTACAAGCAATATTGATACGACTGTGTTTACAACTTGGGTAAAACATTTCTTATTACCTATCTTAAAAACTACAACTGTTATAGTAATGGATAATGCTACATTCCATAAAAATATAGATATGTTAAAAATGATTCGTGATGCAGGGCATATTATAGAGTTTTTACCTCCATACTCACCAGATTTAAATCCAATAGAGAGTAAATGGTCTGAGAAAAAAGCATATATCAGAAAACATAATTGCTCCGTGGAACAGTGTTATGCATATTAGTTTTATACATAGTTATCTATATTTGCAAAATCTTGGATTATATCTATATCTTTTAAAATCATATTTAAATCAGCAGGATTTACATTATATCCGAAGAAGTATTGACTTCTTTGTACCAAAAGAGGTGATGATATAACACTTTGTGACATTGCATTAAAAAATCTTCTTTTTTAATACCATTGTTTTCTGCTAATAACATTGCTTCACAATAACTAAACCATTGAGTAAAAAGCATTTCATTGATACAAAGTTTTTGTTTAAGTGACGCCCCAGCAATACCTAGATACAATACTTTATTACTAAGAGTTTCTAAAATATCTACAAAACTCTTACATTCTTCTTCTGTTGCTCCAAGCATAAGAGAAGCTCTTTTTTCTTCTAATGCCGCAGGATTTCCAGATATTGGCATATCTATTAATTTACCATTATTTTTGGTGACATGTTTATTAAGTTGTTCAAAACAGCTTACAGAAAGAGTACTCGCATCTAATATTGTATGACTTAATAAATTTATAGAAGTTAAGCCATTTTCACCAAGATAAACATTTTTTGCAGCAATATCATCATATAGAGAACAAATTATTACCTTACAGTTTTGAGCCAACTCTTTTGGAGAATCACACCAAACGACTTGTGATTTTTCTAACCATTTTTCAGCTTTCGCTTTAGTCCTATTATGAACAAAAACTTTATATCCTGAGGTTACAAAATGATCTATAATAACAGATCCCATATTTCCTAAACCAATAATGCCAACTTGCTTACTCATTTTAGCCACCTATTTTGGTACAGAGAAAAACTCTATTAGATTATCCTCTATTATCTTTATATTTATAATTTTAGCAGTTCAAAAACTTGATAAACAACCTTTCACTGCAAATACTATATGGCTTATACAAGCATTTTAAAGTTTAAATGATTTGTTTGATTTAGTTATCTCGAGAATCTAAAAATTCCTTTTCTAGAAAATCTAAAATACAGGCGTATAGCTAAATTTATTATAGCTCCCTACAGATAAAAAGGTCATAGTCAATTTATTTCAGCATCTCACTATTAAGCATTGATTTGATTGAGATCCTGAAATGAGTTAAGGGTGACAGAATGTACTCTTTTATGCCTAGTAGGCTATAGAATAACTCTGTTATTTTTAGTATTTAAATGATAAAACTAAATTTAATTAGATATTTATAGCTTTGTTTTTTGACAATTTCTTTTTTTTACATTAAATTTTATTAATTATTTTTGGAATAGGCTTACGAATTGCTAGTTTTAGCTTTCTACATAGGTTATTTTTAGTTAGATATTTTAATATGAAAAGAAATGAAGACTTCATGTGGTCACTTAGCCTGTACGGTACGGCTATTGGGGCAGGTATACTTTTTTTACCGATTCAAACTGGAATTTCAGGAATTATACCAATACTTGTAGTATTAGTTTTTATTTTTCCAATGGTGTTTTTATCACATCGTGCATTATGTAGATTTGTGATATCTAATCCAAATACTGACTCTGATATCACAGTAGTCGCTGATGACTATTTTGGTAAACTTGGCGGTATTATTTTTAATATTTTATATCTATTTGCTATATTGCCAATACTGTTAGTTTATAGCGTTGGTATTACAAATACTCTAGCTAGTTTTTTCAAATATCAACTTCACTATGATATCGAGAATAGATTTCTTTTAAGCTTTTTTACTATACTCTCACTAGTATTTGTCATTAACTTCGGTCAAAAGCTAATTATCCGTGTAATGAGCTTTTTGGTTTTTCCTTTTATTATTGCATTATTAGTGCTTTCGCTTTGGATGATTCCATACTGGAATATCAATATACTCCGTAATAGTTTTGAATATAATCATAGTTTTTCTGGAGTTTTATTGGCTATATGGATAATTATGCCAATACTAATATTCTCATTTAACCATTCACCGATTATTTCATCCTTAGCAGTTTATGCAAAAACTAAATATAAACAAAACGCTGATAAAAAAGCATCGAGAATTATTGCTTTTAGTAACATCCTAATGATTGCTACGGTAGTTATTTTTGTAATTAGCTCAATGCTAACTCTCTCGCCAGATGATTTGATGGCTGCGAAAGAAGAGAATGTTTCAATATTATCTTATCTAGCAAGTCATTTTGATAATTACTCTCTGGACTATATAGCTCCATTAGTGGCTCTAGTTGCTATGAGTAAGTCTTTTTTTGGTCATTATTTAGGCTCAAAAGAAGGTATAGATGGTATAGTTTGCAAAATTTCAAAAAACTCAATCAATCAAAAAACTATAAAACCAATTACACTATCAGTAGTGTTTTTATCATGCTGGTTAGTTGCTTACTTAAACCCAAATATTTTAGATATGATTTCTAGCATAGGTGGCCTTGTTTTGGCTGTAATACTGTTTATTATGCCTATTTATAGCATATATAAAATCAAATATCTAAAGCCTTATAAAAACTTTTTAGCTGATAGTTTTATACTTTTTGTCGGTATTATCGCACTATCTTCGGCAATCTACGTTTTATTCTAGAATTATACTTAAAATTTGACATTTAACATAATAAGGTATAAATTGTATCCACCCAAATGGGGGCGAATATGGTTTCGACATGAATGTCAAAATCTAAGGTGCATGCCGAGGAAGTACCGTAACCTCGTTAATAACAGTACAAATGCCAATAATAACTGGCAACAAAAAAGCAAACCGCGTAGCGGCTAACGACAGCAACTTTGCTGCTGTTGCTAAAGCTGCCTAGTCTAGCTTAATAACCTAGATGCGCACGGATATGATAGTCTTTCTTATGACACTATCTTTACATCCGTTCATATTCCGCATAAGACGGTCTTTGCTTTTTGTCTGGGAGTTAAGGCTGTATTTAACAGACTCGCTAACTATTACCCTGGCTAATTGGGGAGTAGCTAAGCTAAACTCAAATAGATTAGCCTAAGCATGTAGATCCAAAGATCGAGAGTTTGTGGACGCGGGTTCAAATCCCGCCGCCTCCACCAAAAAACTTTGAATAATAATCGCTAAATAGCTATTATTTAGCTAAATAAAACTTACCTTCATTATTTTTACAATGAAAAAATTATCAGTTTATACGTTAGTGATTATACTCTTAAATGGCTGTACTTTATATGATAGAGATACTACATCTAGCTCTTCTCCTCTAGTAAAAAGACAACAAAAAACATTATTTATCAATAAAACTCAAAATAATAAAAAACTCTTTGACTTTTTCAACTATTAAAAATTTTAAAACTAACTTTGATTTTTATGTTGACCAAATAAATGCTATGATTAAGATAGTTGCTTTTTGACTATTTTCACTATAATTTTGATCTTGCTGAACATTTTGAATATTTGCTTGCATAGGCTGCAAATTTTTTGCGTAACAAAAACTAAATGATAATAAAATTACTAAACTGATTATGTTTTTTCATATTATCTCCTTTTGTATATCTTTTACTCTAAACTAAAAGCTATAAAGATACAAATAAACTATTTTTTAATAAAAAGTTTATTATCCGACAATTTTTTTTATAGAATAACCTTCAGTAATTAAAATTTAGACATTCTAAAACATATGATAAAAAAATATTCTTTACTTTTTGCTATAGGTATAATTTGGGGATCTCAATTTATCTTCCAAAAAGAAGCTATAGAACATTTTCCACCTATTTTAATAGCTTTTGCAAGATCTTTTATTGGTTGTGTTGTTCTTTGTAGTGTTTGCTATTTCTTAGGCTTAAAATCAAAATCTTTCAAAAAAGATTTCGTTATTTACTCTTTGATAGCATTTCTTGAAGCTACTATGCCATTTATGCTAATTCCATGGGGACAAAAATTTACTAGCCCTTCAATCACCGCCATATTAACCGGGACAGTGCCTTTTTTTGTCGTATTATTAGGACCTTTAGTAATTAACTCAAGAATAACTTTTGCCAACATCTTAAGTATTTCAGTTGGCTTTGTAGGACTTGTAGTATTATTTTATCCGAATTTAGCTAATGAAAATCATTCAATAAATATATATGGAATATTGGCGATATTGCTAGCGACTACATCTTTCGCCCTTGCTTTATTACTTTTAAGTAAGTCATGTTTTCATGATAATCCGATTATTGTTTCAAGAAATATTCTTATAGCTTCTACTATACAATTATGCTTTTTATTAGCTATATTTAGACCAAACTATGCTAGTATTGACTCTTCTGTTTTCGCATTATCTTCATTAGTATATTTAGGAATATTTTGTGCTGGTATTGTTTATTTCCTTTATGCTTCATTGATAAAACTTGCAGGTCCAGTTTTTACTTCTTTTACTAATTATCTAGTTCCATTGTTTGGTGTTATCTTTGGAATTTTAATCAACCATGATCCATCTAATATCACTGTTTGGATATCTTTGATAATTATTCTTTCTGCTGTTAGCCTTAACTACATAACCAAACATTAAATCATTATTTCTAAATTAATATTTTCTATACTAGAGCTATATTTCTTTGATAAAATATAATTGTCATTAAAAGAGTTAGGAGAATAGAAATGAAATGTCCATTTAAAGAAAATGAATCTTGTTGCAAGCAATTTTGGTTTTGTGCGTTAGCTGTATTTTTAACGATTCTAGGTGTAGCTGTAGCACTAAAAATTATTACACTAATTCTATGTATTTTCCCTGGCTCTGTTCGTGAAAATACATGGCTCGTAGTTATATCTATAATTTTAGTATTATTTGCTGCTAAATACCATAGCAAAGGCAATTGTGGCTGCGGCCCTGACTGTAAATGTCCTTGCAATAAAAATCAAACTAATAAAAAATGCTGCGATAAAAACCAACAAGCCACTCAAGATAATTCTCAATAATCTAGATTTATTTGTATATTTTTTGTTATTTTTCTATATATAATAATCTATAAATTAGCTATTTCAAAAATGTAAAAATGCAATACCTAAAACAAGATTGTAAATTATCACTAAAACAAGGCTTAGAAGAATACAATAATAACTATCCTTTTCTAAACTGTAATGATGGTCATGATCAAGCTAGTAAATTGTATAGAAATCATGATATTACTCATGTGCTGTTTGCAACTATTCCTTTTGAGATTAGGGGTGAAGCTATAAATGATATTTGGTCTTTATTCGGTACAAATGTTACCTTAAAAGGTTATAAAGAATTTTTTAAATTTATTGACTATAAAACTATTATAAATAGCTATCTTAAAAAATATAAATATAAATTTGTTGTATATCTGGTAATACTAAGATATGTACCTATATGTTTATTAGCAGCATTTAAAGCCTCTAGAATGACTAAAAAATGGGACTGGTATAACTATGATGGCTATTTAGATACACCATTAAAAGATATAAGAAAAGAGTTTAATATCAGAATCATTAAGCCTTAAAAATTTAATACTATCAAAACCATTTTAATTTTTTAAATAAATATATTTGTAAAATTACTAAAACAAATAATATTAATAAAAAATCCAAAAGGCATGTACATTTTGCGCTCCTGGTATCCCAGCAACATTTATACCTAATAATCCTGTTAAAAAGCTTAATGGCAAAAATATAGCTGCAATAATAGATAGAAAATACATTTTTTTATTAAGTTTATCACTAAGAGTATTACTGATTTCATCTTTTACAATTTGTAGCCGATCACGAGCCTCTTCAAGATCTTCTATATAACGTACCACATAATTATATATTTCTACTAAATGACGTTTATGTGAGCTTCCTAGCCAGCTTAAACTACTCAATCTTAGTTGTTCAATCACATCCCTTTGTGGAATTATATATCTTCTAAAAATTATTGTTTGCTTACGTAACTCAGCTATAGATTCTCTTAAATCAGTATCTATTATTGCTATAGTTTGCTCTTCTATATCTACAAGTCTATCGTCAAGGTCTATTAAAACTGGCTCGATACGACTAGATAATTTTGCTATTAACGTTGTTATAAAATCAGCCGAATTTTTAGGTCCTATTTTATTTCTAAAACTTTCTTTTATATCATCAAACACATTCAAAGATCTAAAGCGTGTACTAATTATACGATTTTTATCTATCCATAATCTTATTGAAATCATATCTTCAGGGGCATCCTGTCTATTAGGATTAATGCCTCTTAAGATTATTAGTATACCATCATCTATTTGTGTAAATCTTGGCCTTGTTTCTTCGGCAACTAAAGCATCAACAATATAAGGGTCTAGTGAGCTTAGCTGTTGGTTTAACCATTCTTTAGTTTGTGGACTTTTAGCATCTAAATGTGTCCAAACAAGATTTTGATTATTTTCGATAGATTTATTGATAGCATCAACCTCTAGTGAAGTTGCTCCACCTTTACCATCTAAAATATAAGAAAATAAAATATGATTCATAATTATAAAAGCACTGTTTGAAATATAATAAATTTTAGCAGTATAAATTAGTGTTTATTAGGTTTTTTATTTAGAGATATAATTTTTTTGTTTTACCAATAAAATATATAAAAATGACGATATAATTACAAATACTAAAGTAAATAATCCGTAAGAAGATATATTTTCGTATATATATCCAAATATCAATTCAGATATTAAATATGCAAAAATAACCCATGAAGAGGCAAATATTTTTGTAATTTTAGAAATATCTTCTCTGCTATCTATATAAGCATATATTAAGAAGAATACTATATGTAGAACTAGAGCAATAGCTAAGTTAAGCACTCCTGCAATCATCAATAAGTACGTCAAAAACATATATACTAGAAAAGCAATAGTTCTAGAAAAAGGTAAATAACTTAATGGTAAAGGATCTTCTTTGTTACTCTTAATTTTGGCGTATGCAATAGGTAACGCTATACATGATACTAATATAAAAGTCGTTGTCAAAGAAGCTATCAATTGCCAATTTCTAAAGAAAAATATCAAAATTAAAGAACAAATAAACGAAAATACCAATGAAGTACGTGAAACATTTACACTTTGAGTAACTCGAGCAAAATACCTGGGCATCTGCTTTGCTTTTGACATTTCATTTAACATACGTGTACTAGCACCCAGATAAATAATACCTGTACCTGATGGACTAATCAAAGCATCTGCATAAAGTACCAATGCCAAAGCATTTAATCCTAATATCCCAGTTAATTGAGCTAAAGGAGACTGAAAGTTTAAGCCACCCCAACCATTTTCTAGCATTTTCTCAGGCACACCACCAATAAATGATATCTGTAGTATCAGATATATAAATAACACTACCAGCACACTACTAACTAGCGCTATAGGGATATTTTTCTTTGGATTCTCTAACTCTGCTGAAAAACTAGCTGCCATTTGAAAGCCAAAAAACGAGTAAAATATACCACAAGTAACAATCGCATTAAAAATACCACTAACACCATCTGGCATAAAGCGAACATTCTCTCCACTAAAATTACTCGAATGAAATGCTGCCAGCATAATTATCACCGATGTGGCTATTGGTATGATTATCTTTAGAGATGTCAGTGAGTTGTTAATTTTTGATAATGCCTTGATACCCCAATAGTTTATCAAAGTATACAATAGCATGAATGCTGCAACTACTAAAACTCCAACAAAGGTAAGCTTGCCATTACTAAATACATAAGGTGTAATTGGCTCATATATAGAAGATATATATTGTGTGGTAGCCATAGCCTCTGAAGGCACTAGGATAAGTCCTAACATCCAATTTGATAATCCTGTCACAAAACCAAAATGCTGATTGTGTGATATAGTTACCAATCGAGTAAATAATCCATTTGTTGGATATTTTACAGCTAGCTCAGATAATAAAAATGCCATCAAAAGAACTACAAAAGCTCCTATAATCCATGAGAATAGCGATGCTGCTCCAGTTGCTTGTGATGCATAATAAGGTGCATATAACCATCCACTACCAAGCATAGTGCCGATACTTAATGCTATAGCAGTAAATAGACTAGGTTTTTTTATATTTTTCATATTTTTGATAAAATATTGATTTTAAAATAGTTATATTATGACTCAGATAAAAATAAATAATCAATATTTTACTGTAAAGAAGCTTATATAATATGTGACTAATATTTTTAAAAAAAAGTACTATAACATTTAATAAACTAAAAAATTATAATGATAGAATTTAGAATCAAAAAAACCTTAATAAATCAAAGGAAGTTTTCATGAGTAAGAGCAATTTTAGAAAAAATATATTACCAGCATTAGCTGGAAATATCGCAGATTGGTACGAGTTTTATATGTATGGTATGTTTGCTGCGCCAGTTATTGCTAAGCTATTTTTACCACAACAAGAATACTTTATAGCTCTTTTATATACATACTTAACCTTTACTTTAGGTTTTTTTATTAGACCCTTAGGAGCCCTCTTCTTTGGCTATTTTAGCGATAAATATGGCAGAAAAAAAATATTATTCTACTCGTTATTACTTATGGGTATACCAACTCTACTTATGGCTTTACTTCCAACCTATGCCTCTATAGGTATATATGCTCCTATATTTCTGATGCTTATCAGAATATTACAAGGATTTGCTGTTGGTGGGGAAATTGGTGGAGCAGCTGCATTTATTTTAGAAAGCTCTAATAAAAATAGACAAAATATTTCTGGTGCTCTACTTATAAGTTCTTCTTTTTTTGCTCTTTTACTGGCTAGCAGTGTTAGTTATTGCTTATTAAATTTGTTGAGCAATAATCAAATATTAAAGTGGGGATGGAGAATTCCTTTTATTTTTGGATTTATAATTATTCTTTCGGGATTATATATCAGATATAAATCATCAGAAACTCAAGGATTTTTGGAGCTCAAAACAAAAAAATCAACTGTTAAAAATCCTATTAGTGACGCTATTAAATATGAATGGAATAATATGATTATTACTTTCTTTCTATCATCATTAATAGCTGTATTAGTTTTTATGGGAATTTCATATATGCCCACCTATGCAAGCCATTATTTACACTATGATTTTAAGCATGTATTACTGATTTGTACTCTTAATATAATAGTATTAATGTTTTCTTCAATTATATTTGGGTATATTGCTGATAGAATTGGTGGTAAAAAAGTTCTGATGTATTCTTGTATAGTCCTATTTATAGCCGCTTTACCAATATATCAAACTATTATAAAAAACCATCAATTAGTATCTATAGCTATTTTTTCTCTTGCTATTATAAGTGGTGCTGTAATAGGTCCTATATTTGCAAATACTGCAGGGTTATTTCCTGTTAAAAATAGAAATAGTGGTTTTGGAATAAGTTTTAATATAAGCGTTTCTTTATTTGGAGGAACTGCTGCCTTTCTTATGACTTTATTAATTACTACTACTGGAAATTATCTAATCCCAGCGTTATATATAATGTTTTTATGTATACCTTTTTTTATTGCCTTATTATTCATTCCAAAGGATTTATCAAAATAGTTTTTCTAGAAAAATAATAGCTAAGTTAAGGCTAATTATTAGCTATATTTTCATTGGCATAATAATAAATAAGCTATTATCTTTTTCGTCTTTTACTAATGCGCTCATATTAGGGTTATCAAGATAAATAGTCATAGTTTCTTCGCTAAGTACATTTATAATATCCAAAAGATATTTGTAATTAAAACAAATTTCCATTGCTTGATCATTATATTGAACTTCGATTTTATCTTCAGCCTTTTCATTATCTGGATTATTAGCTGATAAAAGCAATTGATTTTGAGATATATTCAAACGTACACCTTTGTACTTATCATTAGCAAGTATTGATGTTCTTAGTAATGAATTTTTGAAAAACTGCTTATCGACAGCTAATAGTTTTGTATTATTTTTAGGAATTACTTTTTGATAATCAGGATAACGGCCATCTATGAGCTTTGATATAAAAGCATAATTACCAAATATTGCCTTTAGATAATTTTTGCCAAGACAAATTTTGATATTTTCTTCTGTTTTGCCGACTATTTTTTTAAGTTCTAAAATTGCTTTTTTTGGTATTATCGACTGAGAGGCACTATCTAACACTCTACTATCAATTATAGCCTCTGTTATAGACATTCTATGACCATCTGTAGATACTGCTCTTAGTAAATTTGCATTAATTTCCCAAAACATCCCATTTAAGAAATACCTTGTATCATCATTGGCCATTGAAAAATCTACTTTTGAGATAATATGATGAAAATCTTGCTGAGAAAGATCAAAACTTGCTTGCTCATTGATATTACTATCTATAAGAGGATAGTTATCAGCATTTAATGATATAAGGTTAAAAGTACTATTATTAGAGACAATAGTTACCTTATTTTCATTAATTCTAAAATCTATCATTGAATTTTCATTCAAACTTCTGACAATATTATAAATTTTGTCAGCATTTAATGCTAACTTTATACTTGTGTTACAACTAACAGCTATATTACATGATATTTCTGTATCAAGATCTGAAGCTGTAATTTTGAGATTATTATTATCAATGTCAAATAATATACACGATAATAAAGGCATTGTACTCTTACTATTTGCGACTGACAGCATAGATTGCAAAGGCTTTAGTAAGTCATCTCTATTTAGTACAAAATTCATTTTTTAAAACCCCTTTGATAAAGTTATTAATTTTATTTAACGAGAAATCTTGTCTAAAAGCAACTCATAATCATCTGATATTGAAGTATTGCTTTGTCTTAATTTAGTTATAGCTTTAACAGCATGCATAACTGTTGTATGGTCTCTACCACCAAAAGCATTACCTATCTCTGGCAAGCTATGTGATGTTAGTTCACGTGCTAAACTCATTGCTATCTGTCTTGGTCTAGCTATATTTCTACTTCTTTGGTTAGAAGTTAAATCTTTCACTCTAATTCTATAAAAATCAGCAACAACTTTTTGAATATTATCTATTTTTACTTTCTTTTCTTGTATTTTTATAACATCCCTTAAACAAGCTTGTGCTACCTCAATAGTAGGATCTTTATAATTAAATTTAGAGGTTGTAAGTACCCTATTTAGAGCACCCTCTAGTTCTCTAACATTAGTGCGCACATTCTCAGCAATGAATGCTGCTGTTTCGTTAGGTAATTTTTGACCTAAATCATGGGCTTTCTTAAGCAAGATAGCAATTCTGGTTTCTAAATCTGGCATATCAACAGAAACTGTTAAACCATAGCCAAAACGCGAAACTAGTCTTTCTTCAAGTCCTTCTATTTCATTTGGATACTTATCACTGGTTAGAATTATCTGTTTACCATTTTCATACAAAGCATTAAAAGTATGGAAAAACTCCTGAGCTGTACCTTCTTTACCAGCGATAAACTGAATATCATCTATAAGAAGAATATCTGCAGATCTATAAACTCTTTGAAATTCATCTTGATCTTGTAGACGAATAGAATTTACATAATCTTTAATAAATTGTTCTGAATTTGTATAGATAATTTTAGCATTAGGATTAACTTCTCTTGCATGATTACCTATTGCTTGCATTAAGTGAGTTTTTCCTAAACCACTACCACCATAGATGAATAAAGGGTTATGCAATTTACCAGGATTTATCGATACTTGCATAGCTGCTGCTCTAGCAATTTTGTTAGCATCTCCAACTACAAAGCTGTCAAAAACATATTTTTCTTTTAATGGTAAGCCAAAAGAGTATTCCTCATCTTCTTTTGCTGTAATCAGCATCGCTTCATCAAAACCAAATAACTCTTGTGATGAAGAAAGATCTTTAGTATTAGACTTCTTCGATATTTTAGGCTCTTGTACTAATTTTGTATCTTCTGATTCATCCTTTATCTCAATAGTTGTCGTACTAAAAAAATTAGCTTGTGGTCCAGCTGTAATAACTTCAGTGATTTTTTCACCAGAAAATTTTTTGTTAGAATATTCTATAATTAAATCGTTACCATGACACTCTTGGATTGTTGATAAAATAAGATTTCCATACTTAGATTTTATATGTTTTTTAAAATATTCATTGTTACAAAAAACTGTGAATAAGTTACTATTTTGCTCTACATGGATAGGCTTTATCCACGTTTTATACTCAAACGTAGAAAGGTTTTTTTTAATTTTTTTTAAACATTTATCCCATGTAGTCAT